>JBFLZC010000012.1:0-130214 GCA_040756375.1 Thermodesulfobacteriota bacterium | reverse complement strand
AGACTCTCGATAACCGCCCAGTCTTCCTTATCCAAAACGTCTTCTATGTGCATAGCCGTCCCTCCCAGGAACGTGCTATACTCCTTCTAAATCCAAAACGCGAGCAAGAAGTTAGCGCCTATGCCCCGGACCCCCTTCAAGAAACTCTATAATTCTCCGGCATTTCGCCTTCCTCTCCAGGAAGGCGAAATGCCGGAGACACATAGAAGTTTTTGGAAAGGGGTTCGGGGAGGAACCGCGAAGCGCGGGGTTACAAAAAGGTTCTCCCCGTCTTATTTCTTTTGCCGCATCTGGGATTAGCCCTTGACCACGCCCATGGGTTTGATTCTTGCCACTTTATCTGCGAGGCCGGCCTTTTGGACCACGTCTACGACGAGGCTGACATCCTTGTATGCTTCGGGCACTTCTTCTCTGAGGGTCTTTCTGCCGGTCCATCTCGGGTACACGGCGATGTCTTGAAGTTCTCGTTCGATGGCTCTGCCTTTGGTTCGCCTGATCGCCTCGTGTCGGGAGAGAAGTCGGCCTGCTCCGTGGCAAGTAGACCCGAAGGCCTCGTCCATAGCGCCTGAACTGCCGACCAGCACGTATGAAGCTCGGCCCATGTCGCCCGGAATCAGCACCGGATGTCCTGTGGAGCGATAAATGGGAGGGAGAGCCGGATGGCCCGCGGGAAACGCGCGGGTCGCGCCTTTTCGATGCACACATACCTTTTTGCGTTCGCCGTTCACGCTGTGCGATTCAATCTTGGCGACATTGTGGCAGACGTCGTAGAGGAGCCGGAACTTGAGCTCTCGGGGAGAGACGCCCAGGCCCTCTTCCCAGGCTGTACGAGCCAGGTGCATCAAGATCTGGCGATTAGTGAAGGCGAAGTTCGCGGCCGCGCTCATCGCACCGAAGTACTCCTGAGCCAGCGAAGTGTTGAGCCGAGTGCAGGCGAGTTGCTTATCCGGGAGCTCCAGGCCTTCTTGTTGCACGCTCTTAACCATTCGGGCAAGAAACTCGTCGCATACCTGGTAGCCGAATCCCCTGGAACCCGTATGGATCATCACGGTAACCTGGCCGAGCTCCAGCCCCCATCGCTGCGCGACCGTTTCGTTGAAAATTTCTTCGATGAATCCTATTTCGAGGAAATGGTTGCCTGATCCGAGAGTACCGAGCTGATCTTTACCTCGTTCGTACGCCCTCTGGCTGACAGCGGACGGGTCCGCGCCCGGAAGTCGGCCGTGATCTTCGATCTTTTCCAGATCTGAATCTTCGCCCATGCCCTGTCGGACCGCCCATTCGGCTCCCAGTTTGAGCATGGAATCGAAGTCGGTCCTGCTGAGCCGAATACCTCCTCGTGACCCTACCCCGCACGGGACACGGGCAAAGAGTGTATCGATCAACTCGCGAATGCGCGGCTGAACCACTTCTCGCTGAAACCCGGTGGTTACCAGCCTCACGCCGCAATTTATGTCGTATCCCACGCCCCCGGGTGAGACGACCCCTTCATCAAGGTCGAACGCAGCCACTCCCCCGATAGGGAACCCGTAGCCCCAGTGCACATCCGGCATAGCGAGCGATCGACCGACGATCCCAGGCAAGTGTGCCACATTGTAGACCTGGTCCGCGCTCTGATCCTTCTCAATATCGGGCAGCGTTCGCACATCGGTGAAGATCAACCCGGGGACCCTCATTTTGCCGGTCCTTGGGATTTCCCACCGAACATCGTCAATCTGGACCAGTTTGTATGGTTTCTTTTCGGCCATAGCTGATTCTCCCCTCATAAAAGGACAAAGCGGAACCCCGGGCCATACCCTGCGGATCCCGCTCTGCTGAGCCGGACAAACTCTGTACAAATACTAAAGCAGGCCGCAGGAAAGGCAAGGGTCTTTCAAGCCGCGGACCCTTCATGGCCGATGCGAAACCATGCATACGCAAGAAAGACCGCCACCAAAAGCCCCATGCTGCCGGTTACAAAGGGAAAGTCCGAAAAAAAGGGCGCGTACACGGACAAAACGAACAGGGCCGCGAAAAACTCCAGATAGAGCAGGGTTCGGAAACCTGACTTCTCAATCCGAGGTTGAGCGGGGACGTACCGTTCCCATCGAGGCCAGATTACCGCAACCATGAAGAAGAATAAGCACGAAGCCAGAATCATCCCGCCCAAAACGTCTCCCGGAAAGTGAGCGCCCACGAAGACACGAGAAACACCCACCAGCACTGCAAAGATGATCGCACTCACGGACACGAACCACGAGCCGGAGTAGTAAACCACCACCAGAGCAGCCACCATACTGGAGGTCGCATGTCCGGACGGAAAAGATCCGGACCTGAGCAGCGGGCCTATCACATGGACGCCGTTGAGCAGCTCTACGGGCCGAGGTGCCGGCATGGCCTCTTTGGCAACCTGCACAGCGATGCCCGACACGATTATTAGAAGCACTCCCAGAGCGCTCACCCGTGGATTGACCACCAGGAACGCGCCCAAGAGCAAAGCAAGCACCATCCCGTCCCCCAGGGAGGTAAACGCCAACCACAGGCGGTCCGACACGGGTGAATTCAGCCCATTGAGGAGCAGAAATAGGTGCCGATCGGAAGAACGCACCAAAACAAACGCGATGAGGAGAACCCCCAGCAGTATGAGCATCAGAGCTGTAGCAGTTGGCCGAATCACGCGTTACGGAGCTCCGTTACCAGTTTACTGGGGGTATCGAGACGCTACCAACTTACGGCGTTGTGCCCTAGAAACAGGGCTAGTAACGAGGACCGCCTACTCGTCCGTCATTCCCGCGGACGCGGGAATCCAGGATGATACTGAACAGCCTTGTCCCAACACCCCGATCGGTTCTCTCGAACAAATCCCCAGCTTCCGTCTCTGAACGTCTAGATTCCCGCTTTCGCGGGAATGACGGCCAAAGTTCAGTATGGTTGCCCTGGTCTTCAGGGACTCATTCTAAGTTGCATGGTCTTGCCATATGCAGGTACAGTCATTATGGGCGTCATTAGCGCGACATCTCACTAGATGTCGAAAACTACTGTCGCAACGTACGTATTGTCTTCTTTCTTGATTGACAGGCCGTGATACGTGACGCCCTTGATTTCAAAATCCGCTCTGAGCGCTTCCATATCCACATAGCAACCGTCAAGCGTAGCCTTTACTCTCGTTGGCGTTAACTCCGTGATGCGCGGTTCGGCTGCCAAGAAGCCGGTGGTCTGGTTTTGGAACAGGATCTCACGCAGCCATTCCACCAGCAGATCTTCGTACCCACCGGCTTCCAGGTCCAGTTCTAGTTGGTCCGACGCGGCGAGCTTGGCTTCCGGCGAGAGAACTTGAGTGAGCGCAAGTGCGGCGTGGACAAAGACTTGTTTCATGTCCGTGCCGTACATCTCTACCCTGATGTCCGCCGTATGTTCCAGGAATCGCCATCCAGGGCCATTCTTTTGCCCACGTCCAGTCATGATGCCGGCTATTCGTCCTCTTGCTGGTCAGATCCCGACTCATTGTCAGAGGCGTCACCCAAGTCCGTGGTTTCCGCGCGTGCCACGTCCACCACGTATTCGCCCTCATTCATTCTGACCAGCGTCCTGCCGAGGGTGTTTCGCCCGATGACGTTGATCTCTTCCATTCTCAAGCGAATAATTCGGCCCCCTGACGTCACGATGAGCAGATGATCGCTGTCATCCACGACTTGAATGCCGACCACATCGCCGGTTTTTGCCGCGTTCTTGATCGTGATGACGCCCTGACCGCCTCGGCGGTGCACCGGGTAGTCGGCAAGCGCAGATCGCTTACCAAAGCCGCTTTGCGTTATGGTCAACAGCGTCAGCTTCTCGTCAGAAACCGGCACCATGCCCACCACGGAATCCTCGGGCTTCATCCTGATCCCCGTTACGCCGCGTGCCTGGCGTCCCATGGGCCGAACGTCGCTCTCGTGGAAGCGGATGGCTTTTCCTCTACGGGTTGCCAGAAGGATGTCGTTTCCCCCGGATGTGAACGCAACATCGATCAGCTCGTCATCCTGATCGATGGTGAGCGCGATCAGCCCGGAAGCTCGCGGCCGAGAGAATTCCCCTATGGCCGTCTTCTTTACCTTTCCCTTGGCCGAGACCATCACCACGTAGCCTTCCGCTGTCAACTCCGGCGTGGGGAGGATCTTCTTGATCTGTTCACCCGGTTCGATTCTCAGGAGATTGATGATGGCTTTGCCGCGACCGTACGGGCTCTCTTCCGGAATCTGGTAGACCTTCATCCAGTAGACTCGGCCCCGGCTGGAAAAGCACAGGAGCAGATCATGGGTAGACGCGTAGATAATCTGGTGCACCACGTCTTCGCTGCCGACCCTAGTCCCTATCCTGCCCTTGCCTCCCGGCCTCTGGGCGCTGTACACGTTTGCGGGCACTCGCTTGACGTATCCTTTGCCGGAGAACGTGACCACCATGTCTTCGTGAGCGATCAGGTCCTCGTCCACCACCTCGCCTTCGTCTTCCACGATAACTGTGCGCCGTGCGTCTCCGAACTGGTCTTTGACCTCGGTGAGTTCCGCGACAATGATGTCCAGCACCTTCTGTTCCGACGCGAGGATGCTCTCCAGTTCCGCGATGCGTGCTCGGACCTCATCCAGTTCTTTGAGGATCTTGTCCCTTTCCAGAGCGGTCAACCGCTGCAAGCGCATTTCAAGAATTGCCTGGGCCTGGATTTCTGTGAGCCCGAAGTTGGCCACCAGGGCTTGTCGTGCGCTCTGTGGATCGTCGGATCGCCGTATAGTCGCGATCACTTCATCCAGGTGATCGAGCGCGATTTTGAGGCCTTCCAGGATATGAGCCCGCTCTCGCGCTCGATTGAGCTCGAACTTCGTACGCCGCGTCACCACTTCGCGGCGAAAATCGATGAATCTCTTGAGCATTTCCTTGAGATCCATCTGCCGCGGCCTGCCATAGTCCACGCAGAGGAGGTTCACGCCGAACGTGGTTTGGAGTTGGGTGTGCCTGAAGAGCTGGTTGAGTATTACTTCGGGATTCTCGTCCCGTTTCAGCTCGAATACGACCCTCATGCCGTGGCGGTCTGATTCGTCTCTCAGGTCCCTGATGCCGGTGATGGTTTTCTCTCGAACCAGCTCCGCGACTGATTCCACCACCCGAGCTTTGTTCACAGCATAGGGGATCTCGGTCACCACGATGCGCTGGTACCCTTTGCCCGCGTCTTCGATTTCGGCCTTGGCTCTCATTTTGATAGAGCCACGTCCCTTGGTGTACGCATCAATGATACCCTGTCGACCTTGGATGAATCCCGCAGTCGGGAAGTCCGGCCCGGGCAAGAACTGCATCAATTCCCCGATCGATGCACCGGGATTCCGGATCAAGTGAATGGTTGCATCGATGGTTTCTCCGAGGTTGTGTGGAGGGATGTTGGTTGCCATGCCCACCGCGATGCCCTGCGAGCCTTCCACGAGGAGCACGGGAAATCGCGCCGGAAGCACCAGCGGCTCCTGAAGCGTATTGTCATAGTTGGGCTGAAAATCAACTGTCTCCTTGTCCAGATCCTCCAGCAAGGACTGGCAGACGCGATGCTGACGGACTTCCGTGTATCGCATGGCCGCGGGAGCGTCGCCATCTACGCTGCCAAAGTTTCCTTGCCCGTCGATCAGCACGTATCGCATGGAAAAAGGTTGCGCCATGCGAACGACCGAATCGTACACAGCCTGATCGCCATGAGGATGATATTGACCGATCACATCGCCGACGACTCTGGCAGCCTTCCGATAGGCTCTGTTCCAGAAATTGCCGCCTCGATACATGGCGTAGAGTATGCGCCTGTGCACGGGCTTGAGGCCGTCCCGAACGTCGGGCAAGGCTCTGCCGACGATCACGCTCATCGCGTAGTCGAGGTATGATTTCTGAATCTCTTCTTCGATCCCTACGGTCAGCTTCTCCTGAAGGCCGGCCACGTCTTGTTCCTCCCTGTCCGGACCGTCCCGGCGCGCACCTCGCTAGCCTGGGTGACCCGCTCTCTTACGGCGGTGATGGACACGACTTATATGAAATTACAATCGGTGGGAATATGTTTCCCGCCCTAGAAACAGACGGATTCTACTTCGGATGCAGCCTGTTTTCAAGGTTACGGAGGGCCCCTGGGACATGCTTTTTGTGGGAGTTCGGGACTCTTCGGAAGGGGTTAGGGACTGCCTCCTCGGCCACATGAGGCTGTGCCGTTTGTGGCAGAGGGAGGCAGCCGATGAGATGGGCAGCTACACGCACTTTTGGACAGCGAGTGTGTATAGGGCGTTAAGCGACCAGTTTTTCTCTCCTGAGGATTTCGCCTTGCACGCCGACGATTACCTGCTCCATGGGAATATCTTTACCCGCGGCCTGCATAGCTCGCTTCACCAGCACCGGCATACCCTGGCAGCAGGGGACCTCCATGACCACCGTGGTCACGCTTCGAATGGGCTGACTCTTGAAAATCTCGGTGAACTTGTCCAAATAGAGCTGCATGTCGTCGAATTTCGGGCACCCGATCATCACGACTTTCCCTTTCAGAAACTCTTGATGGAAGTTCGCATACGCGATCGGTGTGCAGTCCGCGGCGACCAGGAGGTCCGCATTGCGGAAGAACGGCGCGAACGGAGGCACCAGACGGATCTGGACAGGCCAATGGGTCAATGCTGACGGGCCGGCAGCCGTATGAGCCGGTTCATTAATTGCTGGGCGGGGAGTCGGCCGGTCAAAAGCTTGGAGCCTGGCACCTGGGCACCCAAAGTGCTCCGCGTGTGCGTGGGGGTGAGCCGCCGCGGCTTCCTCGTGTTTCAATTCAGCCAAGCGCTCTTCCACAGCCTCTTCGTCAAATTCTTCAGCTCCCCGCTCTATGATCTTGAGCGCTCCTGTGGGGCATTCGCCCAAACAAGCGCCCAGGCCGTCGCAGTATTTGTCGGCCACGAGTTTGGCTTTTCCGTCTACGATTTCCAGAGCGCCTTCAGCGCAGGTGATGATGCAATTGCCACAGCCGTTGCACAATTCTTCGTTAATTTCGATTATCTTGCGTGTCGCTCCCATGATTTCCTCCTTGAGGTGTGCGCTCGGATCAGCCGTTCACGGCCTGAGGCTGCGTAACTGACTGATCCTGAAGCAGGTTTCGAGCCAGGTCTTTGCCGCTTGGGGTAAACAAGTGCTGTTCAAGCGCCTGTGCGGCTTTCGTGAATTCAAGAAAGCCTTTCTTCAGTTGTTCTTCGACACGGGCAATCATGTCCGCGTCGTGGAATACGTTGAAATTTTGGGTCCGTGAATCCACCTCGCCATCTGCCGGGCCGATGATTCCACAGACTTGGTCGATCAGCGGATCGGGCGCCTCAAGTCTTTCCAGTATCTCTCTCGCAGCCGCGGCTGCTGTTTCCGAGCCATCTGGATGAGCCTCTCCCGGAGCGATTCCCACTTCGTGCAGATAAGCAGCGGAAAGCACTATCGCGGGGTCTACCTTCTCGGACTCTGCGAGTTGCTCCACGTACCGAGCCACTCGGGCCGCATGAGCTATGCGCTTGAAATCGTTCTTGAAGTACTGCTTCATCTCCACAGCGACTCGATCTTTGAGAAGGTCTTCCTTCTGCTGCAGGAGTTCGGGGGGCAGCTCACCGAAACACTGCTCCGCGAACTTGCAGTGCGCTGCGCAACCAAAGTCCATCTTGGGGTTGAGCACCTTGTTGCCGCACTTCTTGCATGTGCGCCGCGTCTCATCCTTGAAGAACTCCAGGGCCGCGCCGCAGTGGGGACATTCCGTCTCGAATATGGCGTCGAATTTCCAAAATCTGGGATCTTGTCCTGGGCATTTCATGGCTCACCTTCCGTTTCTTGGCGCCCTTCTCATGATCTCAGTTTAAGTCTGCTCAATCCAAAGCGCCTTGATTTATGTCAAGAGGCCACATTTTTTTCTTGCGGTACGTAAGGCCCTAAATCCGCCCCAAGACCGCTCTACCGATTCGCTCCACACGCCACTGATGAGGGAAGCGAATTATTTTCCTCAAGTAGGAAATCATAGCCGGTACGATTGAGGACTTCGCCAAACCGTTCGCCGTTACGATTATGCTGCTTGTAATTTTCCAGGCAACGCTCCAGCGCGCTCAGCACTTCCGACGCGGAACGGATTCCGGGGATTTCCGTTGCTAGTTGAGGGTGCCGTCCCAGCTTGCCACCCACTAGGAAGCGATAGCCCTGCGCGCCTGCGGTCCATGTCCCGGTCGGACACACACGGACGCATTGTCCGCACAGCACACATTTTTTTCGGTCGATGAAGGGTTTCTCCGTGCCGTCAGGGAGGCTGATTGCTTCCTCTTTACACGCATCCACGCACGCCAAGCATTGGCTGCAGGGTTCTTCGGTCAGCTGAGGAGTAAGCGCGCCGATGATGCCCACATCAGCGATCTGCGGTCGAGAGCATGCGTTGGGGCAATCTGAGATAGAAACCCTGAATTCGTGGTGCAACTTCAAGGGGCCGCCGACGCGTTCGCGGAGGAATTCTCGCAAATTGTGCGCGGTCAATACGCGCTCTAGTTGTGGGATAAGGTCCGGGTCCACAACAGCCCGATTTGGGCAGCCTGCGGGGCCGAAGCAGGTTTCAAGCTGGAAGCCTTTCACTTCCTGGTCCATATTCTCCAGGTAATGCCGGCGACATGAATTCACGTGCTGCATCGTAACGACATGGTCGCCGCAGCGGGCGGTCTCTTCCTCGACCTTCTTGCGGACCCGCCGTCTGACGAAGAAGGGAACTCGTGATATCGCCTCTTCAGCTTCTTTGGACCATTTCATGGGCATGTCACATTGACCTCTCGTATTCTCGTGCTCAAACTTGACGTGCCGTGCCTTTTGCTCCATCGTGATTTTCGAGAGCTAACGCTTTACGTATACATACATTAGAAATCAATACTCGGGTTGTCCTTGACTTGAGTCAACAGAGCACAGAAAGGGAAAAGCGCGTGGACAAGAAGGCCCATATTGCGCAGATGCCCCTTTTCGAGGGCATTTCCGAGACGCAGCAGCAGGATCTAGCGTCCATCGCGCTGCTGAAGACCTTCGAACGTGGCGAAACCATCTTTTCGGACGGCGAAGCAGGCAACGGGTTTTATGTTGTGCTCTCCGGTCGGATAAAGATCTTCAAGCTCTCCGCGGATGGCAAGGAGCAGATCCTCCACATATTCGGCCCCGGGGAACCGTTCGGTGAAGTCCCTGTGTTCGAGGGGCGGCGTTTTCCGGCAAATTCAGAGCCGCTGGAAAAGAGCAGCGTGATGTTCTTTCCGCGGACCGCGTTCATCGATCTGATCAAACGCAATCCATCGCTTGTCCTGAACATGTTGGGCGTTCTGTCGCGGAGACTGCGAAGATTTGCCGCGATGATCGACGATCTCTCATTGAAGGAGGTTCCCGGAAGGCTCGCGGCTCACCTGCTCGATCTGAACGCTCGGCAACCTGAATCGAGTCAGGTCGCCTTAACCGTTCCCAAGAACCAGCTTGCCGCCATGCTTGGAACTATACCCGAGACCTTATCCAGGATCTTGCAGAAGATGACCCAACAGGGCTTCATCAAAGTGGATGGTAAGAATATTTCGCTCCTGGACCGTGAAGGACTCAAGGAATTGTCAGAGGGCCTCAGACGCCTGTCCCATGAATGATAATTATGCCTGCACGAAAGTATGCTCGACAGCTTGAGGACCTGTATACGGCTCTGAACCGACGAGAATTCGTCCATCCCGATCCCTTGGAGCTCCTCTACGATTACCCGGACCCTGCGGATCGAGAAATCGTCGCGCTGATCGCTTCAGGTCTGGCGTACGGCGGAGTCAAGCAGATCCTGCGCAGCGTGTCGCGTGTCTTGGAGCGCATGCCGTCGCCTCATGCGTTTCTTATAAATGCAAGCCGCGAGACTCTCGTTGAGACTTTCCAAGACTGCAAGCACCGTTTCACCACAGGGCTTGAAATAGCCACCCTGCTTTATGGGGTCAAACGCGTGATCGAACGTCACGGATCATTGCGCTCGTGCTTTGTCCAAGGGTTGCGTGATGAACATCCAACGGTGCTCCTTGCCCTTGCCCACTTCGTGAAGGAATTGTCTTCCGTCTTCAATGGAAAACCTCGGAGCTTGCTCCCCCCGCCGGAAGCAGGCAGTGCTTGCAAACGTCTGCATCTCTTCCTTCGGTGGATGGTGCGAAAGGATGATGTGGATCCAGGGGGCTGGGATGATATTCCGCGGTCCAAGCTGATCGTGCCCGTGGATTTGCACATGCACCGGCTCTGCCTGCAAATGGGCTTCACTTTTCGAAAACAGGCTAACCTGCGAACCGCGCGGGAAATCACCGACGCGTTTCGGGCCATTTCACCTGACGATCCGGTCCGCTATGATTTCTGCCTGACCAGACTTGGAATTCGAGACGACCTGAGCCCCGAAGCCTTCATCGAGCGCTGCGGCGCCGCGTGCCGTTGGTAGCGCTCGCTTTCGAAGGATGAATCCGGGGGAACCCTTTTCCGGTGAAAAGTGTCCCCCCGGCCCCCTATAAGCGCTAACTTATAACGCTCGTAGTTAGTGATTTCGGTCGCTTATCCCCCTCCCCCTTCCCCCTCCCATCGAGGGAGGGGGGTCGGAAAACCCTCGCCCCTGGCGGGAGAGGGGAGGGTGAGGGGGAGGCGGGGGTCAAATCCTCTGCCTAGAGTCAGCAACAACGCCCCGGCCCCCCCAAAGAGCCTCATGGAGTTCATTTTCTTAGTCGCGCGCCAAACTGTACTTTGTTGCCCATAGACAGGCCAAGGCGTTTGACCGAACCAGCTTTCAATTCAAGGCAGTACCGGCTGCGAACCAGGGAGGGATACGTGAGACCGGAATTGGGTTGGATATTTTCGTAGACCAGGAGAACACGGCCGGTTGAGTCTATCCACACGGCATCAATGGGGAATTTCATCCCCTGCATGTGGATGGCGTATATGCCTTCGAAGACGAAGTCCAGAAGCATCCCGGTGTTATCGTCAATGCTCTGCCATCCCAGCAGTCCACGCGTCCGGGACGACGGAGTATCCGCAACGACAGCTTTAATTGTGCCGTTTCCTAGCTTCAGCTCCATCGTGGTGATTGCTTCGGCTTCCCTGGCGCCTTGATCCGCGGCAAGACAGATCGGTTTGCCACTCGTAAGCGACATGAAGGCCAAGAGGAAGGCCATGAGAATAACGCTTGATTGCCTGCGTACGTATGTCCTTGCGTGCATCGGCTATTTCTTCTCCTTCAACAGATCCCCGATACTCGCAAACGGCCTGTTTGTTGACGATGACTTTCGCGTTTCGCCCTCTGACGGTTCGTCATCGTATTCCTCATGCAGGTATAGCTGGTGCTCCATATCGTGACAGTAGATGCACAGCAGCTCCCAGTTGCTGCCGTCCGGTGGATTGTTCTCGTGGTCGTGATCTTTATGATGCACCGTGAGCTCACGGAGCCTCTTGCCTTCAAATTCGCGTCCGCACCGCCCGCAGATATGCGGAAACATCTTGAGCGCTCGCTCCCGGTAACCCGCCATCCGCTCGTCTCGGTCGCGACGCGCGTCGTCAATCTTCGAGCCGGCTTTGGCGATCCCTCTTGTCGGCTTCATGCCGCGCATTGCAGCGCCCTCCGGTCGCAAGGTTTCCAAAACCAACTATAGATTATCTCGTCTGCTCAGAGAAGCGATCCGGAAACGATTACAGGAACGTGCAATAAACGTGGTCTTTCGCAGCTCGTTCGCACCGAAGTTGTCATAAGGCCAATGGATTAAGATTGACTGTAGGGGCGTGATTCATCACGCCCTTGTATCGGGCGCAATGAATTGCGCCCCTACGGTTTCTCGTAGATCCGTTTGAAGGGAGATGCCCAGACAGGTCCGTTCTCAATGCATGATTGTATAGAGATCCTCTGGAACGTGATGTTGACACCACCAAGCAGCGCCGATATGATCGGAACATTCAAGTTCGGCGCCATTGTAAGTAACTAATCTTGTTACGGTAATCCGTCGTGCTCCAGGACTTTCTCCACATGTTGAGCCGCCCTCGTCGCGGAGAATGGCGGCTCGTGCACCACGAAAAGATCCCGGCCCGAGATGCAGTCCTGAAAGAGATCCCCAGCGAACTGGATCACCGGGTGCGCGATCTGATCATCGCGTCGGGTATTCAAGAGCTCTATTCGCACCAGGCTGAAGCAATACAGCTCTCGCTTCAGGGCCGCAACGTGGTGTTGGCCACGAGCACGGCCAGCGGCAAGACCCTAGCGTACCACGCTGCGGCGCTCAACACGCTCGTTCGAGATCCGGAAGCCACCGCGCTCTTTCTTTTTCCTCTGAAAGCCCTGGAGCGAGACCAACGAGACGCGTTTCTGGCCCTCGCAGCGCCGCAGGAGATCAGCGCGGCGGTGTATGATGGAGACACTCCCGAAAGTGAGCGCCGAAAGATACGCAGCAAGCCACCGCGAGTGCTCATCACCAATCCCGACATGCTCCACGTGGGTTTCTTGGCGTTTCACGACACGTGGAAAGATTTCTTTTCGCACCTGGCTCATGTGGTCCTCGATGAGGTTCATACGTACAAAGGGATTTTCGGGAGCCACATTTCGCAGGTGATTCTCCGCACAAAGCGCGTATGCGCACTGTATGGATCGCAGCCTCAATTCTTTGCATCATCCGCAACGGTTGCGAATCCCGGAGAGTTCCTTTCACGGCTGATCGGCGGCGAGATCGGCGTGGTCGATCAGAACGGAGCGCCGTCTTCGGAACGCCATTTTCTCTTCTTGCAGCCGGAACTCAGCCCTTATACCGTGACTTCACGCCTGTTCATCGCGGCCTTGAAGCTGGGTCTCAAGACCATCGTCTTTACGAGGGCGCGAAAGATCACGGAACTGATCACCACATGGGTGCTGGGTGAGGCACCATTCTTGAAGAACCGCATCAGCTCGTATCGGGCCGGATTCCTGCCTGAAGAGCGCCGCGAGATCGAAGCAAACCTCTTTTCCGGCAAGATGGATGGAGTGATCTCCACATCAGCACTGGAGATGGGCATCGATGTGGGCGGCCTGGATCTCTGTATTCTGGTGGGTTATCCGGGAACCATCATCAATACGTGGCAGAGGGGCGGTCGAGTCGGCCGAGCCGGTCGTTCCAGCGCGATCGTAATGATTGCGGGCAATGACGCGCTCGATCAGTATTTTCTGAAGAATCCGCACGACTTCTTCCGCCGTGGTTGCGAAGACGCGGTTGTAGATCCACTCAACCGAGAGGTGCTCAAGCGTCATCTCCCCTGTGCGGCTGCGGAAACTCCGTTGCAAGCGCATGAAGAATTCGTTACATCGCCCGATGTGCAGGAGGTGCTTCAGGACCTGGAAGAATCCGGCGCGCTCTATAGGGTCGAAGAAGATGGCTCCTGGCGTTCTCCCCGTAAACGTCCCCAACGAGAAGTGGACCTTCGCTCGGTGGGGCCCGCGTTCTCCATTTTCCTCGAAGACGGCAAGACGCTTATCGGCATCTCCTCAGGCGGGAGGGTCTTCAGTGAATGTCACGAAGGCGCTGTGTACTTGCACCGTGCAAGTCAGTATCTAATAACAAAGCTCGATCTGGAACGTCGCAATGTGCTCGCAAAACCCGCGAGACTCAATTATTACACGCGGGCGCTCTCGGAGAAAGACACTGATATTCTGGGCGCGCCGTTGGATTCGAGGGAATTTCCCGGGTTCATCGTGCGGGAAGGTCGCCTCAAAGTTACCGAGCGGATCATCGGTTACGAGAAACGTCGCACAGCAGGTCAGGACTTGATCGGCGTGGTAGAGCTGGAACTGCCGCCTATGCACTTCGAAACCGTGGGCTTCTGGATCGAGATACCTGACCGGGTCAAGGAGAAAGTCCAGGACGCGGGGCTGCATTTCATGGGTGGCATACATGCGATGGAACACGCGGCCATAGCCATGTTCCCCCTGTTTGCCCTGTGCGATCGGGACGACATCGGAGGCATCAGCACCCCTCAGCATGAACAGGTTTGTCGCGCCGCGGTATTCATATATGACGGGCATCCGGGCGGAGTCGGCCTTGCGCATCACATCTTCGGCCGCGTCGAAGAGCTCTTGCAGAAGACAAAGGCACTTGTGGAAGGTTGCCCGTGTGAAGACGGCTGTCCTTCGTGCATCCATTCGCCCAAGTGCGGCTCGGGGAACAAGCCCCTGGACAAGAAGGCCTGCTTGCACGTGCTGACCTATCTGTTGGAGCCTGAACGGCTCGCTGAAAAGATCGCTCGTCCTCAGGCTAAGCGGCGGTACCTGATTTTTCCAGAGTTGGGTTCGGGGTCAGGTGAACTCTCTCCCCCAGCGAAAAGACCCCCGGAAACCGGAAAGGCTCAATCTGTCGTTCCTGGCAAAGCCCCGTCCGGGAATCTCGTCGCTAAGCTTGAGGCGCCTCGTGAGCCACCGCGACCCAAGTCCGGGGGTGGTCCGCAGTTGGCCGGGAAGAGCTCAGCGGAGCCGGCGCGGCCATCGCGGATCGTTCGACCCGAGAAGATCGTGGTTTTCGATCTGGAGACCCAGCGCCTCGCGGATGAAGTGGGCGGATGGAGCCGCGTCGCGCGTATGGGCCTTGCGCTTGGAGTGGCTCACAGCGAGGAAACCGGCTTCGTGACCTTTACCGAAGACACGGTGGGAGATCTGGTGGCTCTCCTCAACGATGCGGACCTGATCGTGGGCTTTAACCAGATGCGCTTCGATTACGAGGTGCTGAGTGCGTACACGGATGTGGATCTTCGAGCCCGACCCAATCTTGACATCTTGCGAGAAATCTACAGAGCCCTGGGGTTTCGCCTGAAACTCAACGAGCTTGCCGAGTTCACCCTTGGGCGAAACAAATTATCAGACGGATTGCAGGCTGTGAGATGGTTTCGCGAAGGAAGACACGATCTTTTGGAGGAATACTGCCGCGAAGACGTGATTATCACGCGGGATTTGTTTCTTTTTGGATCGGAAAAGGGATACTTGCTCTACCGCAACAAGAGGGGCAAAACAACATGTGTTCCTGTTGATTGGAAAAGCGCTCTGGGAAAAGCCTGAGACCCTGCTTTACCGACTCTTCTAGAACCGAAAGCCTCCAATGAAGTTGGCCGAGAAGCCTTGGGGCTTCATGTGCGTCTCGGTATCCAGGAAGGTCTTGAAAGCATATTCACTGGTAAGGGAGTATTCCGCTCCCGCTTTGATGAAGAACCGCCAAATATCGGCTTCCGCTTCAACTCCTCCAAAGCCGCCGACCAACCACCAACGATCCTCATGTTGTCCTGATGCATTGGGTGCCGGTACCAAACCGAGCGTGAACTCTCTCCTGAGCTTCACCTCAAAAGGCACAACCCCGACTATCCCACCGAGACTAACTCCCAGTCTGCCAATCCCCCAGATAGGCTGCCAGCTTCGACCGCCAGAGCGGAGCTCGATCACGCTCATGTCAAGGTTGTACGAGATCGTTTCGACTGCCGCGCCGCCGCTGGATTCCAGGATGCCGGTGAAGAGGTGGTGTGAAACGGAATACCAGGAGACTTGGCTGAAAACATCGAAGAAATTCGAGGAGTGCACCCCGAATTCGATGACAGGAGTCCAGATCTTGTCCGTGAACGAGTACCTGGCCTCCGGAAACACTGGGGATCCTGGTGCCTCCACCGGAAGAACCCGCAGTTCCACCATTTCCAGGTTCCGGTACTTGACGCCGCCACCGAGGTAGACTCGGCCGGAGTACATCCCTCCCGGTCCCGGAGGCATGAAGGGTCCTTGAGGGCCCATCTGGTACGCAGCCACGGTCTGCGGCCACATGAACGCGACCATGACCAGGCCGAATAGCACGGCCATGGGCAGGCTTCGAAGTCTCTGGTTTCCGGCGGGCACGGCTTGGGGACGCATTGGCCGATTAACTCCACTGCAGGGGTGTCGGTAGTCGTGTACGACTGGGCTTGTTATATCATAGCGGCTATCAATAGTCAATGATAATCCAATATTTCCACTATGTTTGGCTTAAAATCTAATATACCACATGATGTTCCCGTCCCGCTACCCCCTTCCTTGACTCACCAACCTGCCCTCGTATACTGTGCTGTCGAGATGGGGTTTCAAAACCCAGGAGCTTTCTACACCGCCGCGCATTGGAAGTGAGCCAGGCTTCGGTAGGGGCAGACCAGCGGGTCTGCCCGTTCTGCTCCAGGGCGCACGCGCGGGTGCGCGCCGTACAAGAAATGGCGCATCGAATACAGGCCCATTCCAATACTTTGGCATATAATGAGCTGCCGGAGGAAACATGACTGACCAAGAGCAGACTTCTACACCGCTAGCAGCGGTTCAACGAGACATAGAGCGATTAGAGCACGTGGTGGCTACGAAACCCGATTCTCCCACAGCCCATTACAATCTTGGGCTTGCTCTGGCGAGAGCAGGTCTTTGGGATCCCAGCTTGCAAGCCTTCAAGACTGCGCTCAAACTGCGTCCGGGGCTGCTTGAAGCAAGAATCAACGTGGCCGGAGTGCTGCTGCAGAAAGGCGATTACGATGGAGCCATCGAAGAAAGCCTCAAGGCGCTGGAGTATCGACCTGATCTGGTAGAAGGTTGCGTAACTATCGGCCTGGCTTATTTGAACAAAGGCATGATCGATCCTGCGATGGAGAGTTTCGAGAAGGCTCTGGCGATCGATCCGAACACGCCCTCTGCTCATCTCAATCTTGGGAATATTTATCTGTCGCTGGGTGACGTCGACAGGAGTATCGAGCACAACAGGAAAGCGATTGAGGTTGAGCCCCGTTTCGGCATGGCTCATAACAACCTCGCGGTTGCGCTCCTTCAGAACGGAGAAACCGACGAGGCCAGAAAGCACGCGCGAGAAGCTCTACGGCTCGGGTACCCGGTTCACCCGGAATTTCTCAACAGCCTCGGGCTTTCTTCCCCAGACAAAGGCTAGCAGTCCTGCCATTATTAATGTTCAGCGATGCCACAAGAACGCGGTAGGACCGGCATCCTCCGGATCTATATACGGAAGCATTGAATGTGGCCTTCATTGAATGGGCCATTTCGTGTAGGGGCGCACCCGCGCGTGCGCCCTGAAGCAGCATGGGCAGACACGCGGGTCTGCCCCTACCGGAGCCCGGTTCATTTCCAATGCGCTGCCGGATAGTCCGGGGCAGGCTCTACCGGTCGTCTTCTACGCGGGGGTGCGCATGATCGGCGGGGCAGCTCACCCTTTCTCGCCCAAGATCTTCAGAATACCATTCCGCCGGGCTTGGGTGAGCGAACGGAACAGAGCGTTCACCGCTTTGCTCTTGAACCGGAGAGAGGATTCTTTCGTTTTGGAGCGCACAATCTGCGGCTTCTGGGGTCCTGAAGCTGCTTCAAGAAACGTGGCCGTGTCCTGAGCAGAGAGCGGCTTAATGGTCCTCTTCACCAGGTCGGGCGCGCTCTCCCATGCTTCTACAAAAAGATCGGGGAACCACTTGCTTCCACAACCCGACAAGAGAAGCACGCGACGACTCGTCTCGGAAGCCTCGACAAACTCGCGTAAGATTTGCTCCGGATCGTGATCTCCTGGTGGGGGACAGCTGATGAGGAGAGCCGAAGCTTCCTTGTGAGGAAGGTCCGCGATCAGTTCAAGGTCCTCAAGGGTGAATTCTACCCGTGCCACAGCCTTTCTGAGAGTGGGTAATGATTCTTTCAGAGCCTCAGGGGTAAAGACCTCCAGCAGGTCCACGAGATCCGCGGCTGCGAACGCGGTGAGATCCGCAAGGTTGGCCAGGTTAGTGTGGTATTCGGGGAATTCCTGGAACAGGCGGATGGTCTGATCCGGGTCCAGCCGCTTCCAGGGGAGTCTCTCAAGCAGGTTGATTGCCTCTTCCGGCGGCAAAGCGGTCAGATGACTTATGAGGAGGTCGAAATCAAATTCATCGAGTTTTTCGCCGGATACGAGGATACGCTCTATCGGGTCGGGCGCGTCCGAGAGGATGACAAGCCGGCACCATCGTTTGAAAAACACGCTTTCCGAGGGCGAATTGACCGTTTCCCACTCGCTCACGATCGTGTCCATAAGCTTTTGGGCCACACGGACAATTTCACGCGTCAAGAGCTCCCCCTCTCGGTGGGGCAAGTCTTCGGCCAACTCGTGGATGAGATCGACCACGACGGTCTCTACATCTTCGGGAATCACGTCCGCGGCTTCCATGTGAGCGAGTGCCTTCAGGAAGGTGCGAACATCGGCCATGCTCACCGTAACCGGATCGTCGGCTTCCACAAATGCCGATATGATGGCCGTATCGATGAACCCCTCGCGGATGGAATCCACCTCTGACAAATTTTCCGCTCGGACTAAGGGAGACCGTCGAAGTAGCTGGAGGGGTAAGAGCTCTCTCATGCGCAGGATCAATTGATACCGCTCCAGCTCGGCCTCGTAATATTCGACTGTGCCCAGGCTGGAAAAGAGCTCGTCCTCAAGGGTCAACGATCGGATCGCGGCGACCTCCGTTTCGGTGAAGATGCTCATGTCCGACAGGCGCTGGACGCACAGCTCGCTGAGACATTCGTACTCCTGAGAGCTCACGTAGATCTGCACCCTGTGGTCTCGCAGAAGTGACTGCCACTGATGACGCAACCGCTCGACCCTCGTGTACGCCAAACGGAAGAGATCTACAGGCGAGGCCTCCATGAGCAGTCCTACGCCCGTGTCCGGGTCGCCTCCCGCCTTTATCTCAAGTCCGACGCCCACCAACTTCAGGATGGTTTCCTGGACGCCGGCCAATTCCTCTGTGGACCGGAAGTCCACGTGCTTGTCCAGGACGTACTTGTTAGCCATAGCCACGGAAATCCGGATGATCTCATCCGCTCTGTCCCGCGTGAATATACCTTGCTCCATACCAAGGTTTACGACCTTGGTGAGAAAGGTTTCCTCATCACGCACGACCAGACCGAGTGGATCCATTCGTTGACTCCTCCCGGGCGGAACCGGGTAGATGTCCTGCTCAGCGCACCCGTTCGATGTACTTGCCGGTGCGGGTGTCGATCTTCAAGATGTCCCCTTCGTTCACAAATAGGGGTACCTGAACCGTAAGCCCGGTCTCCAGGGTCGCGGGCTTAGTCGCGCCGGCCGCGGTATCACCTTTGAAGCCCGGCTCGGTTGAAGTTACCTTCAGTTCCACGAATATGGGCACTTCTACGCCAATCGGCTTCCCATTGTGGAGAAGGACGCTTATTTGAACGTTTTCCTGAAGGTAGTTCACGCTGTCCCCTAATTGTTCTTTCGTTATGAAAAGCTGCTCGTACGTTTCCGCGTCCATGAAATAGTACTGTTGGTCGGCCTCGTAAAGGAATTGCATGGATTTTTCTTCCAGATCCGGCTTGTCCACTTTTTCGCCGGATCTGAAGGTGCGATCGATCACATTGCCGGTCAACAGGCTCTTGAGTGTGGTTCTGACGAACGCCCCTCCTTTGCCCGGCTTGACGTGCAAGAAATCCACGATGATGAAGGGCTCACCGTTTATCTCTATTTTGAGTCCTTTTCGGAAATCGGATGTTGCGTACATGAATCCTCCGCATCACACGCCCGAATCTCTCGGGGTATGTATGTTCTGACATCAATCGATGGGGGTTGATTTGTTTCTCGCGGTCGGGCCTACGGCTCGATGCGAATAAGCTCCTTGGGCATCCGAGAGAGGAGCTCAGGACCGTCCCGATCCATGTATACCAGACTCTCCAGGCGGACGCCCCCCACACCCTCCAGGTAGATGCCCGGTTCTATGGTGAAGACCATACCCTCGTCAATCACGCCTCGCCCCAGCGGCGACAGACGTGGCGGTTCGTGAACCTCCAGGCCGAGCCCGTGGCCCAGCCCGTGAAGGAAGTACTTACCGTACCCCGCCTTCTGGATAGCGTCTCGGGCAACCTTGTCCACCGTTTTAACGGAAACACCTATCTTTAGTGCCTCTATAGCCTTGTTGTGCGCAATGTGCACCGCGGCATGGATCTTCTTCTGATCCGATGTGGGACGTCCAACCACGCACGTCACGGTCTCATCGCTATTGTATCCGTCCACAACGCAACCGTAATCCACGATCACCAGCTCGCCCTTCAGAATGGTCTTCTCGGTTGCGGTTCCGTGCGGCCACGCGCTCCGTTCGCCCGAAGCGACAATCGTTTCAAACGCACGGCCCTGGGCGCGGTGTCGCTTGAAGAGCATTTCCAGCTCATCAGCCACCTCGATTTCAGCTCGTCCGTTGAGGCCGCGTTGGAGCAGCTCTTTGCAGGATCGAGAGGCAATCGCCGCGGCTTCTTGAATCTTCTTCTTTTCTTGTGGGCTCTTACGAATCCGCATTTCTTCGACGAAGGACCGCCTCAAGTCCACAACTCTGACTCGAGGACTCTTACGGCCCAGTGCCTTCACGAATTCATAACTGACGCGGGCTGATTCTATACCCAGACGCCTCACTTTGAGTCGTGCCAGCATCCTGGCAAGCGATTCTATCTTTTGGCGCACCACATGGAGCCTGAAACCCGGGGCTTCCTGGGCAGCCTGCGATTTGTACCGGCCGTCCGTGAAAAGGTGCTTCTCGTGGGCCGTGATAAGCACACTCGCGTCGGAGCCCGTAAAACCTGATAAATAGCGCAGGTTCACCGATGGGAGGTATTCGGAAGTGTTGAACAAGACCGCGTCTACGCCGAGCTTTTTCAGACCCGTCTGGAATGCATTCAATGAATTAATCATGATTCCAGGGATTGTTCCGCTTTCATCTGCTCAATTCGTGCAACCCATCGCTGGAGAAGTTCCATTACCTGCTTGCTCCGATCCTTCTTCAGCGCTCGCTCTCTCGCCTCTCTCAGACCTTGGTCATCCGGATTTCTCCTTACGAGTTCGTCAAAGATCTCGAAAGCTCGCCGAAAATGGCCTTGCCGCATAAACTCAAGGCCCATCGCCGCTGTGAGAGGATAAAGGCCCGGCCGAACACTTGACTCAGCAATTTCTCCGGAAGAAACCGGCACGAACTCAATCACGCCCTCGCCGGTTGGGGATGCCCCAGGCCCGAACCGAAGACCGGAACCGATAGTCCCATCAACCCGCATCTCTTCTTTGGCAATCTTATAAGTTCCCCTGAGGATTTCATGCAGAGTCTTGTATCGGATTCCCGGCTTTATTTGGCCGCTCCGAAGCAGAACGTCCGCCAGCAAATCAAAGAGCCGAACAGCCTGGATGTATTTCTTTTCCAGCTCCAGGAGGAGGGCCAGGGCAGGTTCGAGCTTCCCCTCTTGCAGGAGACCCTGAACCTGGCGGAGAGCTTGATCGAATTCCGAGCCTGCCGAGTACGGACAGGCAAAATCACCGGGACGTTGAGGCTGCTGCGGATCGGTCATGATTCACACATGAAGACCAGAAATCAAATCTATGAATTCATTCAATAATCTAAATTGGGACACGAGTCAAGCGACTTTTACTCATCGGAATTATCGCTCTGCTTGCCACTGTAATATTTCTCCTACCCGAGAAATCGGAACGAGTCCATCACGACCAGCTCGTTTTCGACCTTTGTAACTCCGGGGCATTTGGATGCGGTTTCCTCTACTTTCTCCTTATCTCGTTTCGCGGTGACGACTCCGGTTATTTTCAGAATTCCCCCAGGTTCAGCCTCAACTCGTATGTTTCGCGCTTCGACGGAAGTCAGCTTGCTCTTCACCGCGGTCTCCACGCGTTTGGCCAGAGCAAGAGCTTGGAACCTCTCAGGCATCGACTCACCGGCCGGACCGGGGGGCATCTGCTTGACCGCCTCCACCAGAGCTGTTGCCGCTCCGCGAGCCGTGTAGCGGTGGGTATTAAAGATGACGTTGTAGAGCTCCCAATCGTCCAGGTCGACCATGAAGATGGATTGAAGCAGCGATCTCCGTTCACGATCGTATGTTTTGACGTAATCTTCTGCGCGAGCCGACGAGATGCCAAATCGCTCCTGCATCCGGGCCACGCGCGTCTCGAAAGGAGCTACCACTCTCGCGCTGAAAACCCCCGGGAAGCCCCAGAGCACAATCTGAGCTCCCCGGCCTATGATTACCACATTCCCGCGGCTCGCCTGCTCGAACGCCATTGATTCGAAAAGACTAAAGTACGGCGGCCGGTCGAAGAAGATGCGTTCGAAGAAACCCGGGCCATGTTCTCTTTCGTACGCTTTACACGCGTCGCGATATTCGACTTCACAGTTCAGGGCCATTTTGTGGAGCCCGTCTCGGCCGATGAGCTCCAATCCCATATCCGCAGCCACCATCTTAGCTATTTCATCACCATATGATCCTACTTGCCTCGATATGACAACGACGGGCATTTCATTCCTCCTACGGCTTGTCCGTGAAGAGTTTTTTCAACTCTTCTTTGAGCACCTTACCCATGGTGTTGCGCGGCAGACTCTCCACCAGAAGGATCTCTTTGGGGCATTTCCAATTGTGGAGATGCTGCTTGCAGAATCGCTGGATGTCCTCGGGCTTTACCTTCACTTCAGGTCTCTTCACTACAGCCGCCGCAACCTTTTCGCCCCACTGTTCGTCCGGGAGCCCGATCACTGACGACTCCACAACCCCTTCAAAGCGGTTGATCACGGATTCCACTTCTTTGGGGGAGATGTTCTCTCCTCCAGAAATGATAATGTGCTTGAGCCGATCCGTAAGGTAGTAGTAACCCTCTTCATCTATTCTTCCGAGATCTCCGGTTCTGAACCAGCCGCTCACAAAAACCTTGGCTGTTTCTTCAGGTTTTTGCCAGTAGCCAGGCGTGACCGCCGGTCCTTTGAGCCAGATCTCTCCGGTTTCCCCTGCCTTCACATCCTCGTGGGTTTCAGGGTTCACAATACGAACCTCCAGCCCAGGCAAGGGCAGTCCAATGGAGCCGGGCTTCTTCTTCGCCCTCAAGGGATTGGAGAAGTTCATTCCTGTTTCAGACATGCCCTCGCGCTCCACAGGCTCTTTGCCCAAGGTTGTCTTGATTCTCTCAAAGTCCTTGACCAGCAAAGGTGCGGAGCCCGAGGTCCACAAACGGATGTGGTCGAAATCAAGAGTCTTGTCGCCCAGGGAGTCCAATAGCTTCGCGTACATGGAAGGAACAGCCATAAAAAGAGTGGAGGCCAGGTCTTCCTTGTCCAGCAGGACGGAGATCACGGTTTCCGGGGAAAAGGCATCCACCATCACCACGTGAGCGCCCGCCATCAGGCAGGTATGAAGAGCGAAACACAGACCATGAACGTGGAAAAGAGGGAGCGCATGGCAGAGCGTGTCCAAAGACGTGATCTCCCATATGTGAGCCACGTTTTTGGCATCGTGTACGAGATTCATCTGGGTCAGTACCGCACCTTTGGGTTTGCCTGTGGTGCCTGAGGTGTAAATGATGAGTCCGGGATCATCGGGAGTCATTTCAGAATGAGGGAGGCTATCAGGGTGCTTAAAGAAATCCAGATCCTGATAAGGCTCTTGGGGATCAATGACTAGGGTCTTGAGTTGCGGGTCAATCTCTTTGACCATAGCTTCTTGAGCGACACCCGTGAGAACAAGCGCCGCCTCTGCATCGCCGAGCAGATAGGCCATCTCCGATTTCTTAAACCCGGGATTTAAAGGAACGCTGACAGCGCCCAACTTCTGAACGGCAAGGTGGGCCACTACGAAAAAGAGGCACTTATCGAGAAAGAAGACCACCCTGTCGCCTTTCTTCACACCCATTTCCCGGAAGGCGTTCGCTAGGCGATTCGCGTCCCGGTTCAGGTCCATATAAGGGAGCACGGTCTCCTTAACGCCGCTCCTCAGAAAAGTGATGGCGGTCTTGGTTCCCAGTTTTGAAAAGGTTTCTTGAAAGCAATCTCTCAGAGTTTTGCCCGTCATAGATTCCTCCGCTGCCTGTAACAACCATGATTCCCCTTCTGACACAAGACCCTACCAGATGCCTCCGGCAGCGAAATCATAAAGCCCTTTACCTGATCATCTGATTTGGCAGCCACAGAACCAGTTCCGGCCAAATGTAGCAAAGGACAATCCCCATGATCAGACAGATCGCAAAAGGGAGAGATCCGAAGAGAACCCTTTCCAGCGGGATGTCGGGGGCGATTCCTTTGACAATGAAGAGGTTCAGTCCAAAGGGCGGGGTGATCATCCCCACCTCCATGTTGATGGTGATGATGATGCCGAACCAGACCGGATCGAATCCGTAGGCTACGATCACGGGGTGCAAGATGGGGCAAGCGATGAGCACAATAGCCACTGGGGGCAGGAGGCAACCTAAAACGAGAAGAAAGATATTGATCATGATCATCAGCCCGAGCTTTGAAAACTCGAGGGCCACAAGGGACTGGGTGATGGCCTGGGTGATGTAGAGCTTGGTCAGGAGCGTGGTGAAAAGGAAGGAGGTGGCGATGATGAGCATGATCATCGTGCTTTCTCGAACGGTCATCTCCAGGATTCTTCGGTAATCGTCGAAAGAGAACAACCGATAGATAGCCACGGCCATGACGAGAGTCGCGATGGAAGAAACTCCGGCGGCCTCGCTGGGCGTGGCGTATCCCCCATAAAGAACGATGAGAAGGAAGACGACCAGGATCATGAAGGGGGCCACTTTCAGGATCCCCTGAAGCCGCTCTCGAAGACTGTAAGTGATTTTCCCGTAGAACTCCCTGCCCGATTCCCGGCCTGTGTCTGCGTGGACGAGGCCCATCTGTCTCCTGGCCCACCAAGAATATATCGCCACCCACACGCACATGAGAACGGTCACAATGATCCCGGGAATGACGCTCCCGATGAAGAGCTTCCCAATGGAGGTCTGGGTGGCTAGCCCGTAGACAATGGGAACCACACCGGGGGGGATAAGATTGCCCAGCGCTCCGCCTCCGACGATAGACCCGGCAGCCAAGGAGTCAGGGTAGCCGCGTTTTTGCATCTCAGGAATCCCCATGGTCCCGATAGCCGCTGCCGTGGCCGGGCTGGATCCGCACAGAGCCGAGAAAAGCCCGCAGGCCAGCACATTGCTCATAGCCAGCCCACCGGGCAGTTTGTAGACCCACCGATGGATACCCTCATATAAATCCGATCCGGTGGGGGTCACGGCAACGATGGCGCCCATAAAGATGAAGAGGGGAATGGCCAGAAGCCCAAAGTCATTCACCCCATCAAACATGATCAGTGCCGTCATGTCGAACTGGGCCGAATCCAAGAAAAGGTACATGAAGACAATGGAAGGGACCCCAAGGCCGAAGGCGATGGGCATGCCGCTGAAGAGAGCCAGAAACAAAACACCGATGACGATCAGACCTAGGATGTTGGGATCCATAGATTCTTGCTCCTTGCAAGAGGGCTCAGCCGATAAAAGGTTGCGGTCGAAAGTTTCTCATTCGTTCCCGGGCTCTTCTCCCGTAGTTCCCAGCTCGAATATCTGGATGAGGAGCTGGAGCGACAGGAGACTCATCCCCAGGGGCAGAAATAGATAAGGAACCGCAAGAGGCGGACCCCACATGGATTCGGACCTCCAGCCCTTTGAATAGGCCTCCCAGAACAACTCCCATCCCTTGAAGGCCACGTAGGCGCAGAAAAGCAAAGCAAAAGAGGAGGTGATCTTTTCCAGGATGCGCTGCGCGCCGGAGGGTAAGGCTCGTACAACAAGATCGATGTTGATGTGGGCGCCGTCCTTGAGCCCATAAGCGGCTCCCATGAAAGTGGCCAGAACCCCCAGGTAAATGGCGGACTCGATCTCCCAGATGGTGGGGATTTGCAGCAGGTAGCGCATGACCACTTCATACGTGAGGATTAAGGAGGAGAGCACAATGGCCCCGGCGCTCAGCCAGTACATGACCCTGTTGAAGGTCTCCACCGCTTTCGACAACCGAATCAACGGGTGACTCATCTTTCCCCCTGTGAAAAGAGCTTCCTGTGAGGATAATTAATTAGCCGCGGGCGGAGACCTCTGCGGAAGCAGATCTCCACCTCAATCCAACCCTCTATTTTGCAGCCTGGGCCATGTCGAGAAGTTCTTTGCCTCCCTTGACCTTTTCGGCAAAGGCTTTCCAGGCCGTGTTCTTGGAGACTTCCAGCCACACCTTGAAGTCATCCGGCGTCATATCGTAAACCTGGACCCCTTTTTCCTGGAACACCTTGGTGACCTCAGTGTCGTCTTTGATGGCTTCTTCCAGGGCGAAGGCCTCGATCTCTTTTCCCACATCCATGAAGATCTTCTGGTGGTCCGGGGAAAGCTTCTTCCATGTGACCATGCTGATAACCAAGGGCTCCAGCATGTACCAGATGGTCGTTCGCTTAGGGGAAGTGTAGAATTTGACCTGCTCGTAGAGGCGATAGGACTCGAAAGAGGACGAAGAAGTCAGGCACACATCCAGGACCCCTGTCTGCAGCGCGAAGTAGATCTCCGAGGAAGGCATACTGGTGATGGCAGCCCCCGCGCCCTGATGAAGCATGGTTTCAAACATCTTGCCTGCTGCTCTGAGCTTCATGCCTTTCAAATCTACAGGCAATTTGATAGGTTTTGCCTTGCTGGCTATCCCGCCGCCGCACCAGCCCCAGGCAATGATTTTGATCCCGTTGTCTTCGCAGATCTTCTCAATCGCCTTACCGATGGGGGCATCCTTCCACCGCATGGCATGCTGGTGATCATTCACGATACATGGCATAAGCGTGATAGAAAACTGCGGAACCTTTCCTGCGGCATAGTCCAGAGGATAGACGCTCATGTCCAGAGCCCCTTTGAGCATGGCGTCGTACTGGGGCACCGGCTTGAAGAGCACCGACGCAGGGTGGATCTCAAACTTGATGGCGCCTGCGGTCTTCTCCTCCACCTTTTTGGCGAAGATCCTACAGAGCCGGTCCCTAAAATCGCCCTTCTCCAGAGTGCCTCCCGGCCATTGGTGCGAGATCTTGAGCACGGTGGGCACTCCGGGTTTAGCCTGGCCGAAGGCCTGGCTTGAAAGCATGATGAGGCCCGACAACAAAGCGCAAACGAAGATTACTTTGACTGCTCTTTCCATCGTCGCTCCCCTTTCCTATTGATGGTCTTGAGATCAGATGTATCTTCCCGCCGCCTCGCTTCTTCTTGCTCTCTTCTTACTCCGGCATACAGAGCTCTCAATGCCTCGCACTGATTCATAAGATGTCTTTTCATGATGCTTTCGGCCGTAGCTGGGTCCTTCTTCCGGAATGCCTCCATGAGAGCCCGATGTTCGTTCATGGAAGCCTGGAAGCGGTCGGGCTGATAAAGCTGGCGGTAACGGTAGAGCAGGATCTTGTCCCTCAGCCCGTTGACCACTTCATTGAGGACCCGGTTGCCGGTCAACTCTTGAAGCAGTATGTGGTAACGCTGGTTCACCTTGAGGTACTTCTCCGGTTCCTTCTCCTCAAAGTGCTTTTCCAGTTGCGCGTGTAGTTTCTCTATCTTCGCCAAATCGCCATCCGTCATTTTCTCCGCGACCACGCGAGCGCACGTGCCTTCCAGGATGCTCATTACCTCGAAAAGCTCTCTGATTTCTCTCAAGGATGGCTGGGCCACGTACGCCCCCTTGTTGGGGACAAGATCAATGAGCCCTTCCGAGCTGAGGATGCGAAGCGCTTCCCGCAGCGGAGTGCGACTTATTCCCATAGACTGGCAGAATTCTTTCTCGATGATCCGGTCCCCTTTTTTCACGAGCCCTTTTCGGATCATGTCGCGGATTCGCTGCGCCACTTCCTGGGAGAGAGGTCTGGCAGGGATTTTTGAGGGGTGCCTCATGGCTGCGTCCGTCGCTTTGTGAGAGGGTTACGGGACGGCCGTGGGTGTTTAGCAAATTCCTGGTACGATGGTAAATGCGATTTGCAGGTATGCTGTATACAATATGCAGAAGAACTGTCAACGAAAAAATGAATCGGCCACCGAATACCGGAATTGAACGGCGATGATACTTGGGAGCTTCCTGTTCCCGCGACCTACGTGATCGACAAAGATCGAACTATTCGTATGGCCTATGTTGAGCCCAACCACATGAAACGAGTCGATCCGGAGGAGGTCATCGCGCTCCTCAAGATCATTGCGAAGCGGAAATAGAACTCTGCGACCGCGGGCATACCCGGAGCCAATAGTGATTTCTCTTTTACCCCGGCAATGGAAAACTACCTCGTAGCCTGCCCAGGCCGTGCTCTCATTTCCGGTTGTTCAGTTGGAGCTTCGGCGGGTTCCGGCGCAGGGCGCTCGGTCACCCGAGGCTTGGCCTCGGGTTCGGATCTGGCGGGACGCACCGGTTCTGTTGGTTGAATCACTTCTTTCTTCGGCGCGGGGCCTTCCACTTTCAACTTGGAAGTATCGACCCACCCTTCCACTGGCTGAGCGATTGCAGCCCAATTATTCTTCGCCCAAATTCCAGTGAACTCGACCTTTTCTCCCGGTTTCAAGCAACCTACCTGATCGTACGAGTTGGACGGGCCGTTGGCTATCTTGAGGCATTTTGCCCTCTTGTCTACGCTTTGGACAACGCCTTCTCCCCAGCTTTCCGCTGCGCCGGCCTTCTTGAGTAGTTCAACAATCGGCCCATGCCCTTGGATCGACGCAGCAAGAATCGCAGTGAACCCGTCATTATCTGCGATATTTACGTCGGCTCCCCGCGCAAGCAGTCTTTCGACCCCGTTCGGGCCTCCCTGATTCGCGGCCCACATGAGAGGAGTTCGCCCGTCCTTATCCTTTGCGTTGACGTCCGCTCCACTCTCCAGGAGCAGCTCAACGATTGGTTGATGTCCGCGCATGCACGCCCAGATGAGACAGGTGGCAGAAACCGAATCATCACGAGCTTCAACGGACGCTCCCGCAGACAGCAACTCTTGAACTTTGCCCAGATCGCCCTCCGAAACGGCAGTCACCAATTCAGTGTCCACCATGAGCCCCGTCCCAGGCTGATCCGCAGTAACAGGCTGTGGGGGTGGCGGAACCGAAAGAAACTCGGTCAACGCGAGAATGACCTCTGCGTGTCCTTTCTCCGCGGCTAATGTGATGGGTGATCTCCCCTGTTTGTCAACGGCATTCACATCCGCGCCTCTTACGAGCAAAAGCCGCACCGCATCGACGTGCCCACCGGAAGCTGCCTCCATGAGGGGGGTCACTCCTTCCTTGGTCGCGGTGTTAGGGCTCGCTCCCTTGTCCAGGGCGTCCTTGACCTTGGCTGTGTCACCCGCTTTAGCCGCTGACAGGAGAGCTCCCTCTTGGTTTTGCGCCGCCGACGCGTTCACAATTACAGCAGGCAGAAGAATCACGAATATGGCCGACCAGAAAAGTTTCTTTCTCATGTTGGGCTCCTTCGCGTGCATCGGTATAATATGCGGCAACGGACGTTGGGGGCTTCCAAAAGCCACTGAAGTCGGCACCCTTCGATTGCGATTTCGGTCGCTCAAATAATCATATTATATGTGATGCGGCAAGAAGGCGTAAGTCGTTTTGAGGGCGTGCCAGAATGTAAGAAGCCTGGGACTAGCGCGTCGGGAAGCGAATCACTCCAATCTGCAAGTGAGAAAGCCAATATCCGCTTGTACTTTGCAATTGACAAAGGTTCCAGAGCCATAGTAATCTTCCGGTGTAATTGGATTAACAGGTTTGAAATGTGCCGGGGACTGTGCAGGGCTCATGCGCGATGCGTTTGGCTCGGGCTGCTGGAACGCGCGTGAAGGGAGAGCAGAGGCGAATCTTGTGCCCAAGGTTCTCGGCGTTCAGGAGGGTGCTATGCGCCTCATGTTCAGGTTGGGGTGCGCGGTCTTTCTCTTGTGCCTTATCGTGGGGCTGTCTACCGCATCCGCATACGAACTGACTGTCTCCGGAACCACCGTCTGGTCTTACCTCACGTACAGCCAGATGGGGACCAACGGATTCTTCGGCTTATACAACCGCGATGCCGAGCACAGTCTTCTCGTAGGGGGGTTTGGGATACCTACCGGCGCGTTCGCGTCGATGAACGGGTGGGTGGGCAGACAAGTAAATAATTTGGTATCGGGTTCCAACGCATCCCAAAGCTCCGCTACGGCTCTCTTCTTCCCATTCCTTCGGGTCAATCCGGCAATCACTCTGAACGGCCAGTATCGCATCGGGTCCGGTCTCACTGAGGCCGCACCCGGCATATCGAATACTTATGGTGTGGGTGAATGGACGGTATGGGCCGTGACGATAGAGACTCCGTGGGGTTCGGTGCTCTACGGGAAGAAGCCATTCGCAGTGGGGACCGGCCTCCAATTCGACCAGGCGAATCGGAGTGAGGAATCGCTTGTACTGACCTCGGACTATGGCCCGGTGACGGTGGGCGTGAGTTTCTATCCGTGGCGCACAGATTCGATTTCTTACTACAATATCTCCGATAAGAGCGGCGCCAACGGCATTGATGGCGCAGCGTGGATGGCTTATACCGCTGCTGTCGTCAAGACCGGCTTGGGGATCAGGTACGTCAAGTTTTTCCAGGGACCTGAATCACAACGGTTTCAGTTCTTCAGAGAAAGGTTTGCGCCTCAAGACACCAGAATCTCTGAAGGATGGATCTATTTCAAATACAACACCTACCGGTGTTTCTTCGCTACTGAGGTGGACTTCTACTACAGGACGGACCGGTTCCAGGGAAGCCAGGCGGGAACATTCATCAACGTTCCTGCTTTCGACGGGGCAGGTGGCGGAAGCCTGTTCGCTCCACAATTCGTCGAATCATGGCGGTGGATGGTCGAGCTAGGGATGGTAGCCGGCCCCACCAGAGTGGCGTTCCTATACGCGCTGACCCCAGGCCCCGATCGCCGGCACGGCATCTTTATTGACCGACAACCTGCGGCTATGAACCAGTTGGATCGCACGGTGTTCGCGTTTGACCCGGACCGGGCAAGCATCTCGGTCTTCCGGCCGTACAGCATCCTGTTGAGCACCAACTATGGGGCCGGAGTGAACGCGTTCGGCCGTTCGGGCACCGGGTACATGGCAGATGCTTCGGTACTCGCGGCCAGGCTGGATTACGCGGTTGCGGCGAACTTGAATCTTTACGGGAGCTTCCTCACTGCCAGAAGGGTTTCCCATGGCTATCCCTGGGGGTACATACGGCCTCAGATTTCAGGCGCCGCAACGGTCGCGACTGCCGTGGTTGAGGCCGGCGCCACAGGAGCAGTGGAGTACGCCAACAGAGGCACCTTCGTTGCTCCAGCACCTTCGATCCCGGATAACGACCTGGGCTGGGAAGTCAATGCAGGGATCTCGTGGCAGTTGTTGGAGAGTTGGCTTCTAAACGCAACTGTCGGCTATTGGCAGCCCGGTCGATGGTTCAACTACGCTTGCATCGACCGGTCAGTTCCCCAGTGGGAGAATCCCAGTCAGGCGAATTCGTGGGGCGTGAATCCCGATAGGTTTATCGATGGCGTCTTCGGCCTCGACCTTTCCATGACCGTTGACTTCTAAGAGTACAAACAACGAGCCTCTGGCAACGTGGCCGGTTGGCGCTGCGAAATAGTTTGCCGTAGCTTGTTCCCGGCGGTACTATTGATTGTGAGGAAACTATAGGGTCGGAGACGCGGCGTCATTCTGTCTCAAAGAAATGGAAATGGTGTTCAGATGAAACCAAGAACCGAAATATTCATCGAGCGATGGAAAAAGGCGTGTCGCCTCTTCGGGGCGTGTGTGATCGTGCTCAGCGTGATGAGCGCGGGGACGTTCGTACCGCTCGCTTGGGGGCAAGACGCAACCGTCGTTCCCGGTCGGGATGTGGTGCCGCCTGCCGTGAGACCCGGGCAGCCGCCTCCTCCACAGGGCGGTCAGGAAGTTTGGAACAGTTACTATAACTACGTCCGGAAGTACTACGACAGCCTTCCTGAAAAGGACAAGCAGCAACGGACAGTGCCCGGCGTACCGACGCGCTAGTTCGTGGTCAAGGGTGATTCGGGCTGTTCCGTTCGACTGCTTTGTTGGTTGATCAACTTTTTTCGCCAGGTCAGGTAGCGCGATTCGATTCGGATAGAACTTCTCGATATGGCTCTAGAATAAAACAGGCTCACCCTGATAGGGTGAGCCTGTTTCGTTTACGGTAACTAGCCCCTCTTACTTCCTGCCTGGGGTTGCCACGGGCGGACGGACAGGCTGAACCACAGGCGTTGTTTGAACCGGTTGTGTAGTGGTCTTCTGTGTGGCCGTTTCAGCGGCGGTCTGAGCCTTCGTACCGCTTGATTTGGTTGTTGTAGTCGAGGTGGGAGTGGTCTGTTTCACCGTAGCAGACGAGGGTTGAACTTTCGCGGAGTGCGCGCTTGTACTCACCGGCGCGACGCCGGACTTGACCGTCGTCGTTGTCGACGTAGACGTTGACTGTTTGGCCGTCGTAGTAGCCGATGGTTGGACTTTGGCAGTTTGCCCTGTCCCGGAGTCCTTCTTTACTCCGAATTCGGCAGGCTTCAACGACGCCTTGGGATCCGTGGTTGTCTTGGTTGAAGTTGTGGTACTAGCTGAAGTTGTCTGCTTTACCGTGGTGGTCGATGGTTGGACCTTCGCGGATTGCGCGCCCGTGGTCGCGGGTGTGACGCTCGGCTTCACCGTTGCGGTTCCGCCCAGCTTAGTCGCGTCTGTTGGTGGCTTCCCCGTGGTCGTGGAAGCAGGAGACGTAGTTGTGGGCGTCGTTGTCTTATCAGCAAAGGAAGGCGCTTTGAGGTCAATGGCTTTGGTAGCAGCGGTGCTCCCAGTCTTTGGTGTTGTTGCCTGGCCCGGTCCTGATGCAGGCAACTTCCCGGGGACAACGGATCCGCCTACGGGAGTGGCTGGCTTTGTCATAGTTGGTGTGGATGGTTTAGCTCCTGAAGGGGCGGTTGCAGCCACACTTACTGTCTTGCCGTCCGCTTGGGTCTTAGTATGACTTGCTACTTGCCCTTTGTCATTAAACGTCACCGTTTCCGTGCTCGACAACTTGCCGTCCTTGCCGTAGGTCAACACCGTGGTCTTGGTGGGCTTTCCATTCTTATCCGTCACAACGGTGCCGGTAATCTGCCCATTGGGGCCCTTGGTCGTAGCAATGCTACCGCCGTCCGGAAGATACGTAATACTCTTCCCCATGATGCTCGTACCGCTTGAGTTCTTCATGAGTTGCGATGACAGCAGAGATCCTGTTGATTCATAATTCGCCACCTTGCCTGCGCGATCGTACGTCCATTTCTCAGACATTAGTACTTTGCCCGCCGAATCCTTAGACACTCTACTTGTCAGGTTTCCCCCTGTAGCGTAGTCGGAGATTTGAGTCCCCGATGGTGTCGTTTTGACGTGACTCGTCATTTGATCAGTCGCGCCATAGGTGAACACATCGGTCCCCCAAACTTTACCCGCAGAATCCCTACGTGACTGGCTCGTGAGGTTACCCTTTGCATTGTAAGAAACAGTCTCGGTATTCCCTGCCGCATGGGTTACGGCTTCAGCTCCTCCGTCGGGAAGATACTTCCAATTCCGGCTTGCAACCACTTTTCCCTGAAGGTCAAGCTTGGTGACGGTTAACTGCCTACCCAAGTGGTCCAGAGTTTCGCTTAACGTCAGTTTCCCATCAGGTCCTGTGGTTCTCCTTTGGCCATTGCCCCAAGAATCGTATGTGGTCACTGAATTGCTCACAAGTTTACCGTTCGGGGCCAATTCTTGCCAACTGAGTATACGACCATCACGGTCTTGCTTTATGGCAGTCTTGCTGCCGTCAGGGTGACGAGTGGTGGCGATTGAATTTCCCTGTGAATCCTGTCTGATAGTGGGAAGTTCAGGGAAGCCTGTCAGGGATCTCTTTCCGGAAGCAACTCGTGAAAGTATGTCACTTGCCGACATGGCGCCGCTTTCGGTAGAGCTACCTCCGATCTTATCCTTTACAAACGCCGACATGCCCGACATGCTCTCCGTCTTCAGCAAACCAGACCCGTTCAGCAGGCCCCCATGATATAACGTGGAACCTCCAGCGCCTTGGTCCTGGGCCTGAGCCAAATGACTGAATATTGTCCCAAATCGGGCATCAGCCCACCGGTCCGCGCTAGGAGGGGCGGGAACCGAAATTCCCATCAGGTTCGCCACGCCTTGAATATGTGAGGGTACGACCATATCCTGAAGGGACGGACGAGTGGGAGTTTCACCCGGTTTCAGTGCGTTAATGTCATACCGCTTAAGATCAAATTCGGCTTTAGACTTCCTGGACGGATCTTGATGGGCCAAGAGAGTCTCATTGGCGATCCTGTCGGGAATCGTCACTTCACTCAGGATCTTTCCGTCTGGTCCCCTTGTGACAGCCGAACTCTTGCCCTCTTTGAACGTCGTTTCGAACGTGCTCCCGGATTTGTCTTTCTCAATCTTATGATAGGAAATTGCGTTACCGCCTTGATCATATGTCACTTCGGCCACTAGACGACCACTCTTGTCCACTGTCCGCGAAAAGTTATTTAGGCCATGGGCATCTTTCGAGGATGTAATGACAATGTCGCCTGAATACTGCACCGAGGTACTGCTCACGAACTTTCCTGATTTATCCCGATTTACGGTTTCCTTGTTGCCTCCTGGATACGAAGTTGTCGTAGTGCTGTTACCCTGCTTGTCATAAGTTGTGATTGATTCCCGATATGGGGTAGTTGATGTTGATCCACTCGAAGAACCCTGCCAGGCCCGGGAACTGATTTCGCGTCCGTCCGAATGTCTGACGATAACCTCCCTATGACCGGCCGCATTTCGACTTTCCACCGTAACTGTCCCGTCCTTGTTCTTCGTCGTCGTTATGGTCAGAGCGTTTCCGGCTTTGTCGTACGTCACAGCGGATTCGCTCACTAGGCGACCGCCTTTGTCCACCGTGCTGGATGCAGTCACTCGGCCCTGAACATCCTTTGTGGATGTAATGACATTATCGCTTGAATATTGCACCGAGGTACTTCCGAGGAGCTTTCCTGACTTATCTCGACTTTCCGTGCCCGCGACCTTGCCATCAGGCCCCCTGGTTGTCGCCACGCTGTTACCCTGATTGTCGTACTCAAGAGTACGCCTTTCCACCACCTTTCCGGATTGGTCTTTCTTAACGATCTCTACCGGCCGGCCGTCTTTGTCAACTTTAGTGGCCGTAGTTTCCCCCGAGGCCCCTGATGGCGCGTACTTTCTGGCCCTGCTTGCAGCATTACCTGCATCGGAGAAGGGCATCAGCAAAAGGCAAACCACCAGTGCAGTCATTGCCAGCTTGCTACTCGTCATTGTGTACCTCCTTGCGGAGCCCAGTCTCCGTACAGTCCAAGAATACGTCATTTAACCGCAGCAAGTCACCTCCATTATCTCATTTCCTGCCTGGAGTCGCCACAGGGGGTCGGACAGGCTGAACCACAGGCACTGTTTGCACCGGCTGCGTCGTTGTTTTTTGCGCAGTTGTGTCAGCTCCGGTTTGAGCCTGCGTGACGCTTGGCTTGGTCGTCGTAGTCGCCGCAGCCGGAGTAGTCTGTTTCACTGTGGCAGCCGGAGTTGGGGCTTTCGTAGCTTGCGCGCCGGTGGCCGCGGGTGTAACGCCGGTTTTGCTCGTAGTCGTCGGCGTAGAGGTCGAGCCTGTTTGTTTGGTCGGAGCCGCCGAAGGTTGGACTTTGGCCGCTTGCACTGTTCCGGAATCCTTCTTCGCCCCAAAGTCGGCCGGCTTCAAGGACGCCTTGGCGTCCGTCGTAGTCTTCGTTGAAGCGGTCCCGGTCGTGGAGCCTTTGCTTGTCACTTTCGACGAGCCGGCGGTGGTCGATGGAGTAGCTACCGGCGGCTTTCCTGGCGGGTCATAGGTCGCGGGATCATATCCTGGCGGCGTTCCTGGCGGGTCTATCTTAACGGCAGGCTTCCCCGCGAAGGAAGTTGGCGGTGTCCCGGTCTTTGCCGTTTGGGGTGTACTCGACTTCGAAGGCACCCCTGGGCTCGCTCCCGCGGCTGACTTAGTCGCAGCCGGCCCGGGCGAGACAGCTGCGGCGCCTGTGGAAGGCTTTCTTGACGATGCTATGGGCAAATCCGCCGGGACCGTGGGAGGAGGTCCCATTTTCTCGGACACAAATATACTCTTTTCGCCCTCGTACCTGTAGATAGAGGTCTTTCCGGTTGCGTCCGTTTGCGTGGCCCCTGTTCTCTGGCCCGCCTGATCGTATGTGTAGGTTGCGGCTTGCGTGATTTTGCCTGATCCATCGATCCATGTCTGTTCCGTTACTTTGCCGTCGGCCCGATACTTGGCATTCACGATTCTGTTGTCAGGATAGGTGGTCGTCCTGGTTCTTCCGCCGGACTCGTCATATGTGTAAAAAGACACATTGAGTGCCGTGCCCGAAGCGTCGCGCAAGACGTACGAAATCTCTCTGTTCATGCTGTCGCGGTTCGTGACCCTTGTACTGCCATCGGCAGAAATCCTCGTGTCTTGTTTTGTTCCGTCCGTGTTGAGAATACGCTCAAAACTCGTTTGGAAAGCTCCGCCCTTCGTATCCACACTCTTCCACCCACCCTTGCCATCCCACGTCGTGGCGTGCTGGGCACCACCCTCGCCAGCGCTTGTTCTTGAAATGGTCTTCCCGGCCTTATCCTTGACGGTTACGTAGCTCTTGCCGTCCGTCCCGATTCCCGTGCTGGTATAGCTTCCGTCATCGTTATAGGTGTTGGATGAGGAGAAGATGACTTTTCCGCTCTTCTCCGTGTGCACGTCGCTGAGGAGCTTGCCGTCGGGGCCTGTAACGCTTGTCTTGGTTACCCCGTCCGTAGTCTGGGTCGTGAGCGTAGTCTTTATTGTTTGTCCTTTGGCGTCGCTTTCCGCTACGTATAACCTTTTCTCACCTGCCGTCTCGGTAACACGCGTGACGGTGGTGCCATTCTTATCCTTTACCGTAGTGGTACTTCCGTCAGGGCGGTACTGCACTTCGGTCTCAACCTTGCCGCCGGATTTGTCTTTCTCATACGTGCTGGTCTTTAGAAGTTTCCCGTCCGGCCCAGTAGTAGAGTATATCGTCGTTCCATCAGGCTTCTGGGTTACACTCAAGGCCCCACGCTTGTCCTTCGTCGAAGTGACGCTGCTACCGTCAGAGTTGGTTTTATGCGACACCTCGACCGTGTCTCCCGACTTGTCTTTCTTAAGATAGTAAGAGGAGACCACCTTGCCGCTCTTATCCTTTTCTTCTGAACTTAAGATCTTGCCGTCGGGTCCTTTTGTGACTGTTCCCTTAATGCCGTCCTTCAAGGTCGTCTCGATTGTGTTCCCGGACTTGTCCTTCTCGAACTTGTAAGAGGCGGTTATATTGCCGCTCCTATCGGTTTTCACCTCATTAAGGACCTTCCCGTCAGCCTGCTTAATGGTCTCGGAGGTTCCACTGTTGCTCTTTACTGTGGTGGTACTGTTTCCGTTAGGCGCATACTTTACCTTGGTTTCGACAACGTCGCCCGTGCTGGACTTCCAAACCTTACTCACCATCCTCCCGCTGGAATCCAGCTCTGTCTCCACGGACTGCAAGACCTTTCCATCAGCCCCTTTCATGACCTCAGAGGTCTTGCTCTTGCTCTTCACCGTGGCGCTGATCTTTCCGTCTGGATAGTACGTCTCCGAGGTTTCGACCGGATTGCCGGACTTGTCCTTCGCGACTTTGTACGAAGAAAGGAGCTTGCCACTCTTGTCCGTCTCGACCTTGCTCACGAGTATCCCATCAGAACCCGTGATTGTTGTCGTCAGTTTGCCATGCGAGTCATAACTTGCTTCCGTGCGCTGTACGATCTTCCCACCGAGATCCCGCTCTATCGCGCCGAGGAGCTTTCCATCAGCACTCTTCCCGATCTCAGACGTTCCGCTCTTGGTCTTTGTCAATGTCGTGCTGTTTCCGCCCGCGTCGTAGGTTACCCTGGTTTCTACAGGGTTGCCGGACTTGTCCTTCTCTACCTTGTACGACTCAAGGATCTTCCCGCTCTTGTCCGTCGCAACCATGCTCACCAGTTTCCCATCAGGTCCCGAGACTGTTGTGGTGACCTTGCCATCGGGTCTCTTGTCCTCGGTTTTGGTGCCATTCTTATCTTTGACCGAACTAAGGGTGCTTCCGTCAGGGTTTACCTTCAGGCGCGTCTCGAGCGTGTTGCCGGACTTGTCCTTCTCTACCTTGTAAGAAGACAGGATTTTTCCATTCTTGTCCGTTTCCAACTCGCTCAAGATCTTCCCATCGGGTCCTGTGCTTTTAGTCGTGATCTTCCCATCGGGGGCCTTGGTCTCAGTTTTGCTCCCGTCCTTGCTTTTCACCTCACTGAAGGTGCTTCCATCAGGATTGATTTTGAACGTCTCGACCTTCATCCCATCTTGCTCTAGTTTGTAGGAGGAGACGATCTTGCCGTTCTTGTCCGTTACAACCTCGCTCAAGACCTTCCTATCCTGGGTCTTCGTGGTGACGTTGCCGTCTTTGTCATAGGTCGTCGTTGTGTATTTGAGCGTCTTCCCGTTGGCATCCCGCTCTATCGCTTTGAGGACTTTACCGTCAGGTCCCTTAGTCACTTCCGAGGTCCCGCTCTTGCTCTTTACCGTCTCAACACGCGATCCGTCCGGATTAACTTTTATCGTGGTGGTGCCGGCTTTGTCATAACTGGTGTGCACCGTCTGTACGTGTTTCCCGTCGGCATCGAACTGAATAACGTATACAGGCTTTTGATCGGCATTCTTGGACTCGTACGTGGTTCCGGCCTTGCTTTTTACCGTAGTAGTGGTGCCTCCATCAGGATTGATTCTGAACGAGGTCTCCACAGGGTTCCCGGATTTGTCCTTCTCAACTTTGAATGTGGAGATTACCTTGCCGCTCTTGTCCTTCTGCTCGATACTTGCGGCTTTCCCGTCGGCTCCCATAATGGTTGTGGAAACGTTGCCGCCCTTGTCCGTTTCCACGGTACGCAGCACCTTGCCGTCTTTTCCCGTGGTTTTGACGGTCTCGCTTTGCAAATATGAATCTTTAACCGTAGTGGTCGTGGTTCCATCGGTATTGGTCTTGAAAGAGGTCTCGAGAGCGCCCCCGTACACGCTCCGCTCCCATTTGTACGAGGAGACGATCTTTCCGTTCTTATCGGTCTCCACCTTACTCAGGACAGTTCCGTTATGTGCTGTGATCGTAGTGTGGGTGTGACCGTTCTTATCGACTTCGGTTTTCGTTGTCGGCGCGGGAGTGCCCGGCGCTGTATGCGATCTCGCCCTGCTTGCCGCGCTACTGAAATCGGCCAAGGCAGTGACAAACGCAAAAGCCGCTACCAGGGCAACTATAGTATTTACGATGCCTTTTCCGTTTTTCATTGGTAATCCCCCGCGATATTGGTCGGCCGTTTGATCGAGATGTGAAAGTGGATAGGAAGAAAACCGCCTATCGAAGGCCAAGAATCAGTTTCGGCCCTGAAGTCTTCCCACAAATTGCGTTGAACTCTAGAAAGGTCCGCCTTCTCAGGAGTCCCGCAGGAGGGGAAACACCCTCGGTGCTGCATCACTGACTATCAGTAAAAGTGGCTTCAGGAACTGCGAATTCCCTAAGTACAAGATTACTGAGAAGCAATTGAGGTGTCAATGGGAATCTGATGTTTAGGTGAGCGCAGTACTGGGCGACTCACTCTCCAAAAAGAAAAGAGGCCTTCTGCTCAGCGGCCACATGGTGCCACAAGCGAGACCTCTCAAAATTCTCGGGCGCTCCTATGAGAGTGGTCGGCATGAGGCGCCGTTGATCGGGTCTACGTATGGGGAGGTTTGGAGGGGAGATGAGTCTCCCCTCCAAATTATTGCGCAATGATGCGCTCTTGCTGCCCATCTCCGAGGCGAAGCCCCGGAGTGCTCGCCGAAGCCGAGCGCTTTCATGATTCGTTGTAGCGTCTTGGCTATGGCAGTTGGTAAACTACTGCTGTCAGCTCTTCTTCGCGGCTGCCACCTTTTGACGAGCGACTTTCATCCTGGCGGTGATTCGAGCATACTCCTCCGGATCTTCTCCGGAATTCAACGCATTGAGTTTGGTTTCCAGGTCCAGGAGCTCAGCGGTGGCTTCATTAGGGTCGATCTCTTCCGTCCTTTGAGCTTCTTCCACAAGGACCGTAACCGAATCCTTGAGCACTTCGCAGAACCCATCGCCTACCACGAACTTCACAAACTCGTTGTTCTCATCCAGATAGGAGAAGATACCAGGCTTGATGAACGTGAGCATGGGAGTGTGCCCAATGAGCACACCGAACTCGCCCATCACGCCCGGAGCAATGATCTCTTCCACTTCTTTATCGAGCACCACCCCCTGAGGGGTGACAACTTCGACCTTGAACTTCTTCGCCATCAATGCCTCCCGATCAGGCGGCTGCCTTTGCCAGTCTCTCGGCTTTCTCTATAACCTCGTTGAGGTCGCCGACCATGTAAAAAGCCTGCTCGGGCAGATGATCGTGTTTGCCTTCGACGATCTCCTTGAAGCCGGCCACCGTGTCCGCAACCTTCACGTACTTTCCTGCGGCGCCGGTGAATTCTGCGGCAACGTGGAATGGCTGCGACAGGAAGCGCTGGATCTTTCTCGCCCTGGTGACGACCAATTTGTCGCCCTCGGAGAGCTCGTCCATGCCCAAAATCGCGATGATGTCTTGCAGGTCCTTGTACCGCTGGAGAATGAGCTGAACCTGTCGAGCAACCTGGTAATGCTCCTCGCCCACGACCCTCGGATCAAGAATTCGAGAGGTGGAATCGAGCGGATCGACCGCGGGATAAATGCCGAGCTCTGCGACCTGCCGTGAAAGCACGACGGTTCCATCCAAGTGCGCAAAGGTCGTTGCCGGCGCAGGGTCGGTGAGGTCGTCCGCAGGCACGTAGATGCACTCCACAGCAGTGATGGACCCGTTCTTGGTGGAGCAGATCCGCTCCTGAAGCTCGCCCATGTCCGTGCCCAGGGTCGGTTGGTAACCCACCGCAGAAGGCATGCGGCCCAAGAGAGCTGAAACCTCTGAACCCGCCTGGGTGAATCGAAAGATGTTATCGATGAAGAGCATCACGTCCATATTCATCTCGTCGCGGAAATACTCAGCGACGGTCAGAGCTGTCAGCGCCACTCGGGCACGAGCTCCGGGGGGCTCGTTCATCTGGCCGTAGATCAGAGCAGCACGGTCGATAACCTTCTCGCCTTCACGCTTGGGCCTACCAGGAAGCGTGCCGCCCATTTCCAGGTACAGGTCGTTCCCTTCACGCGAACGCTCGCCCACACCCGCAAACACGGAAGTTCCACCGAACTGCTTGGCGATGTTGTTGATGATCTCCATCATGAACACCGTCTTGCCCACGCCCGCGCCGCCGAAGAAACCGATCTTGCCGCCCCGCATGAACGGCGCAATCAAGTCAACGACCTTGATGCCGGTTTCCTGGATGGCGATGTCCGTCACCTGTTCTTCAAAAGATGGCGCGGCCTTGTGGATGGGTCGCTTCTCTTCCGTGGTGACCGGTCCCAGTTCGTCCACAGGTCGTCCCACCACGTTCACGATGCGGCCGAGCACGCCCTTGCCCACCGGAACCGTAATCGGGCTGCCCATGTCCTTCGCGGTCATTCCACGCACGAGGCCGTCGGTGGTGTCCATCGCGATGGTGCGGACTATGTTGTCCCCGAGGTGCTGGGCAACCTCAACTATAAGGTTGTCCGGCTCGTCGTTGATCGCGGGGTTCGTAATCATGAGGCCATTGAAAAGTGTCGGAAGCTCGCCCTCAGGAAACTGGACGTCGACAACCGGACCGATTACCTGCACTATTTTTCCTACAGCCATCTTAGGATATCCTCCTGAAACCGTCTGATAGTCGGTTTTGCTACCTTTTCCGTGCGGACGTTCCCCGCATTAGCCCTTGAGCGCCTCTGCTCCGCCTACGATTTCCATAAGCTCCTTGGTAATCGTTTCCTGGCGGATGCGGTTCATTCTCAGTGTGAGCCGGTGTATCATCTCTTCCGCGGACGATGTGGCCGCTTCCATGGCGGTCATCCTCGCGCCGTGCTCACTCGCTACCGAATCGAGCAGGCCTGTGTAGATCTGCACCGTGATGTACATGGGCAAAATGCCCGTCAGAAGCTCATCCGCTGAGGGCTCGTACAAATACTCTCTGCGCCTTTTCGGCTCCGCTTCCTCCGGCATCACCGGGAGCAGCTTCTTCAAGGTGAGTATCTGAGACGCGGCTGTCCGGAACCTGTTATAAAGGACCCACACCTCGTCGTACTCGCCCTGCACGAACTTGTCTACCGCCACATCCCCTATGGTCTTTGCTAAGGGATAATCCACCCTGTTCATCGCGTTAAGGAATTTCTCCTCTATGGCGAAGCCTCGTCGGCGGAAGTAATCATGCCCTTTCCGACCCACACTGACGAATCCCACCTGATGACCCTTTTCCGTCGTTTCGCGGATGAAGGCTTCGGCTCGTCTGTTCAGGTTCGCGTTGAAGCTCCCGCACAGACCCCGGTCCGCGGTGATCTGGACCAGGAGCACCTTCTTGACGTCCCGAACCTCGAGCATGGGATGGGCACTGGGGTTGACCCGGTGGGCGAGGGACATGAGCACCTCGCGCATCCTATCCGAATAGGGTCGGGCCTTGGTCACCGATTCCTCCGCTCGTCTGAGCCTGGCCGCGGCAACCATCTTCATGGCGTTGGTTATCTTCTGCGTGTTCTTGACACTGGCTATGCGCTTGCGCAAATCGCGAAGGCTTGGCATATCAACCTCTGGAACAAGAGCGGATCACATCACAAAGCTGAGCGTGGATCAGCCACTCCACATGGCCTCGCCACAACGTTCCTTTAGACCAGTGAGAGTTCAGGCGGAGTAAAGATCCCCTTGAACTCGTCGAGCACCTTCCGCAGCTTCGCGTTGGTGTCCGAGCTGATCTCTTTCTTTTCGCTGATATCTTGCAAGATATCCGAATAATTGGTCTCCAAGTGGCTCAGAAGCTGCCGTTCGTACTCTGCCAGCATCCGAGGATCGTACTCGTCCAGGTACCCATTGGTCCCGGCGAAAATAACGGCAATCTGCTTATTCACCGGCATCGGCTGGTATTGGGGCTGCTTGAGGATTTCAACGAGCCTGGTTCCTCGTGCCAACTGCGCCTGGGTAACTTTGTCCAGATCCGAGCCGAACTGCGCGAAGGCTTCGAGCTCACGAAACTGGGCCAGGTCGAGGCGCAGCGAGCCTGCCACCTGTTTCATGGCCTTGATCTGTGCATTGCCGCCGACCCGCGAGACGCTCAGACCCACGTTCACCGCGGGACGAACGCCTGAGTAGAAGAGGTCGGTGGAAAGGTAGATCTGGCCATCTGTGATGGAAATTACGTTGGTAGGAATGTATGCGGACACGTCGCCCGCCTGGGTCTCGATGATCGGAAGCGCCGTCAAGCTGCCGCTGCCGTGGCTCTCGTTCAGCTTGGCAGCACGCTCAAGGAGTCGAGAGTGAAGATAGAAAACGTCGCCGGGGAAGGCTTCACGTCCGGGCGGCCGGCGGAGGAGCAGCGACAACTGACGATACGACTGGGCCTGCTTGCTGAGGTCGTCGTAAATGATCAGCGCGTGCTGGCTGTTGTCGCGAAAGTACTCGCCCATGGTGACACCGGAGTACGGCGCAATGAACTGCATGGGCGCCGGGTCTGATGCGGTTGCGGAGACCACGGTGGTGTATTCCATGGCACCGAAGCGCTCAAGCGTGGCCACAACCTGCGCGACCGAGGACCGCTTCTGGCCCACCGCCACGTAGATGCAGACCACGTCCGTTTCTCTCTGGTTGATGATCGTATCCATCGCGATGGCGGTCTTGCCGGTCTGGCGGTCGCCGATGATGAGCTCACGCTGGCCGCGGCCGATAGGAATCATGGAATCAATGGCTTTGAGGCCGGTCTGGAGCGGCTCCTTCACCGGCTCTCGTTTAATAATGCCGGGGGCCACGATCTCGACCACGCGGAAATCCTTGGTGTCGATAGGACCCTTTCCGTCGATGGGCTGCCCGATGGAATTCACGACCCGGCCGAGCATGGCATTACCCACGGGCACCTGAACGATTCGGCTGGTCCGTTTGACCGTGTCACCCTCTTTAATGTGGACGTCTTCACCCAAGATTGCCGCGCCCACGTTGTCCTGCTCCAGGTTGAGCACCATACCCATGATGCCCCCCGGGAACTCCAGCAGCTCCCCTGCCATTGCGTTTTCCAGTCCGTGAAGACGGGCTATTCCGTCGCCCACGCTGATGACGGTCCCGGTCTCGCTGACCTCGACCTTCTTGTCATAGTCCTGGATTTGCTGCTTGATGATGTCGCTTATTTCTTCGGCTCTGATCTGCATGGTCTCTATCCCTTCAAGCTTTGCTTAAGCTGGTTGAGCTGTGTTCGGATCGTCCCATCGAAAACCATGTCTCCAACCTTGGCCATCAAGCCCCCAATATACCCGGGCTCTACCTTGGTTGTCACTATTACCTTCTTCCCGCTTATCTTCGACAGGGTCTGAGTGATGTTCGCCAAGGTCCCTTCGCTTAGGGCCTCTGCGCTGACCACTTCTCCCCGCGTGATTCCCTGTATGTCATCCACTTTTTCTTGATAGGCTCTCTCGATTCCCGGAAGCTGGTCTATTCTCTTTCGGTCGATCAGGAGAGCAATAAAATTGCGGACCATCGGATCCACGCCCATCTTGTTTAGGATCTCGCCTGCAATCCGCTTCTTGTCTTCCTTCGGGAAAACGGGATTGATCATGACCTCTCGGAAGTCCTTAGAGACTTCCATCACCTGGTTGATCGCGGAAAGATCCTTGCCGTATCCCTCAAGGGCGTTCTTTTCCTGTCCTATCTCCACGAGCGCCTGGGCGTATCGTTTGGAAAGTGTCGTGTTTATCACTTCATACCCCCGACCTTCGCAAGGTACTCTTCAACCATCTTCTTCTGGTCTTCGGCCGTGATCTTTTGCCGGATCAGCGTCTCGGCCATGTGAACCGCCAGATCGACCGCCTCGGCCTGGAGCGCGGCTTTGCCCTTGCGAACCTCCTGCTCTGCGGCTATTTTGGCTGCTTCTACCATGCTCGCGGCCATGCGCTGCGCATTGGCCACCACCTTTTCGCTCTCCAATTCCGCTGCCTTGCTCAGGTCGGCTCGCATCTTCTCCAGCTCTTGCTCCATACCGGCAAGTTTCGCTTCGTACTCTTTCAACGTCTGTTGAGCCTGCTCACGCTGCTCCTTGGCTTCTGCAAGGTCCTTCTCGATCTGATCGGTTCGATCCACGAAGAACTTTTTCAGAGGCTTGCGCATGATGTAGTAGAGCAACGCCACCAACACGAGGGTGTCGATTATCCTCCAGGTGAGGATCCCTGTCAGCCCGAAGGTCCACGGTCCTCCATCTCCACCCGCAGCCCCCAATGCATACGTCGCGGCCTCCAGGAGAAGGCCGAAGGTCAAGGCTGGAACCAGAAATGCATATGCTCGCCTTGTCATCAGACTGCCCTCCCCAGGAGCTTCTGAGCGATCGACTGAGCGAGGGGAGTCATCTGAGCTTGAAGGGACTTCCTGACTTCCTCCGCGTCAGCTTGGATGGCTTTCTTCATGTCTTCCACGATGCGCCCCGCATCTGCTTTGGCGGCTTCCAAGACGTCGGCTTCCTTCTTCTTGGCTTCCGCCAGGAGCGCTGCCTTTTCCTGCGCCGCAGTCTGTCGCGCGGCTGCTAGTTGCTGCTGGTGACGGCCTTCCTCCACGTCGATCTTCTCGGCCAGTTCTTTGGCCTTATCTCGATCGCCTTTAATGCGAGCTTCCCGTTCTCTTATCTTTGCTAGGATCGGCTTGTACAGGATAGCGTTGAGGATGACCAACAGAAGCAGGAAATTGATCAGTTGGATAAATAAGGTGAAGTTTAACTGAATCACTGGCGCAATCTCCCGGCGTAGAAATAAAGTTATCGTATCTCAACGGCCGAGTCCGCGGTCGGACCCATGTTCCCGTCCACTTCTAAGTGCCTGATATTGTAAGAAGGATTTGCTTCCAGACCCAAATCAAGGGCGAGTCGCCATGCTAGCACCCCACCCCCAAGGTGTCAAGATCTTTTTGGTTGAGGGTCAACGCGGCAGAAGCGCTTGAAATCATCGACTGGCTTTAGGCAGGGTGTGATCTCTCCGATCTTCTTCTTCGAGAGGTTCTTCGCGGTCGTACGACATGGGCCAGGCCTGTGCAGAAATGGCTTCCACAGGCTCCTCTTCGGTAAAGGCCGCTTCCGGTTCTGCAAACGGCGCTATTGATTCCTGCACCGAGGCCATCTTGCAGGAACCTTCAAACAAGGCTCCCTCTTCCACCATAAGGCTCGGAGTCCGGATGTCTCCGAACACCCTAGCCTGGGGGTACAGCTCGATCTTCTCCGTCGCGGTGAGATTTCCACGCACCTCACCCGCGATCTTGAGCACGTTGGATTGAATCTGAGCCCGGATAACCGAATCAGGCCCCACCACCAGCGTGCCTCGACTCACTATTTCTCCCTGAAAATGCCCGTCCAGGTGCACCACCCCTGTAAAAGCCAGCTTGCCGGTAAATTCGGTCTGGCTTCCCAGGAATCCGGTCACTGCGTCGCTCTTGGCCTTTCTGAATTTGAATCCGAACATCTCGCCTCCGGTTCCGGTGGGTGGCCGCGGACCGCCATCCTAGTGCCGGGACGATCCTTCATTAGCACACACCCCCTGCCCGTTCAAGGGCTAAGTAAACACTGAAATCTGAGAGCAATGTTTCGGTGAAAGATGCCGGAACGAGGCACATTTGGTCGGGTTTGCGTACGGGAAGCTATGGCAACTAATACGAAAAGCGCCTCATACTCACGCTGGTGAGGATCGCCACGGCTACGTATGAAGCTAGTAAGGACGATCCGCCATAGCTAACAAAACTCAAGGGAACTCCCACCACCGGGAGCAGCCCCAGAGCCATACCCACATTGATGGTCACGTGCCAGAAAAGCATAGCCACGCAACCAAACGAGATCAAGACTCCGAAGGTGTCCCTCGCTTTACCGGCAATGGACAAGCCCCTCAACAGGACCGCAGCAAAAAGCACCAGGAGTGCTACACATCCCAAAAAACCGAACTCTTCGGCCAGGATCGAAAATATGAAATCCGTGTGCTTCACGGGCAAGAACATAAGCTGGTTCTGAGTTCCCTGAAGGAAGCCTTTTCCCAGTAGGCCGCCCGACCCGATGGCTATCTGGGATTGAATTATGTGGTAACCCGCGCCAAGAGGGTCATAATCGGGGTTCCAGAACGTCAAGAGTCTCTTTTTCTGGTATTCACGCAGGACAAAGTCTCCGGCCAAGAAGAGCACCGGAATGAGAGCGATCGCAATACCCCCGAGCCACATCAGGGCTTTCCGTCCCACTCCCGCAAACAAGATCATCGATGCTGCCGTGAGCAAGATCACGCCCGCAGTGCCCAGATCGGGCTGAATCACAACGAGCAGAAAGGGGAGAGCCACCAATAACCCTGCCTTGACCAGGTCGAGAATCTGCCGATCGGTCCCGCCGGGCAGGTTGCTGAAGTATTTCGCCAGAATGATTACCACCGCGAGTTTTGCGAACTCCGACGGCTGAAACCTCATGAACCCGATTTCTATCCAGCGCCTGGAACCTGCCGTCACCCTCCCGACGCCCCAAACGGTAATCAACACAACAATAACCATCACGTACAGCCAGACTCCGTACCGATCGAACACGTGATAGTCGAAAAAGAGAAACACAGCCATGAGCACCAGCCCAAGACTGCACCAGGTCATCTGCTTGAGCACATAGGTTCTTCCAACGTCTCCCATAGCCGCGGTGGCGCTGTAGATCAGCGCGAGGCCAATCCCTGAAAGGGCTAGAGCCATCAACGTCAGCGGCCACTCGAACCGCACGAGCGATCTGAAGCTCCAGGGTGATTCAATAGGAGACATGGATGTTGCCTTTTTCTCACTTCAAGGCTCGTCTATTGCTGCGGGTCTCCCGGATCGGGCACGCCGTAATAGTGGCTAATGATCTTGCGTGCCACCGGGGCCGCGTTCTTTCCCCCGGGACCTCCATGTTCGACCAGCACTATGACGGCGATCTTTTTGGGCATGTCACGCACGTAAGCAATGAAGATGGCGTGCGTGCGCTCATGGTACGGAACCGTTTCTCCCTCCGCTCCGCCTTCTCTCATGCGAATCACCTGGGAGGTGCCGGTCTTGCCGGCTACCGGGATACCCCGGACCCGCGCCCTCTCGCCGGTTCCGCCCTTTTCCGACACAACCCCGCGCAATGCTGAGTCGAGCTGCTGCCAGGCTTTGTCTTCCAGCGGAATTTGCCATCTCATCACGGGCGAATGCTCGTAGATCACCGGGCCTTGATCCGCACGAATACGCTGAACAATCGACGGCTTGAACAGTTTCCCACCATTTGCAAGGGCCGCGGTCATCATGGCCAACTGGATCGGTGTGGACACGAGATAACCCTGGCCAATGGCCACGGCTATTGTTTCACCGTCTTTCCACGGTTCGCCGTACGCTCGGCGTTTCCACGGTTCGGTAGGGATCAGTCCGGGCAGTTCATGTGGCAGGGGAACCCCCGATGGCGTGCCCAAGCCGAAAAGCGATGCATACTTGGCCATGAGGTCCGGTCCCAGCTTGAGCCCCAGATGATAGAAGTAGATGTCGCACGACTCGACAATAGCCCTGTGCAAATCGACGCTTCCGTGCCCATAATGGTTCCAGCAGCGGAATACCTGTCCGGCCAGTTCCATCTTGCCTTTGCAGGTGAACCGCTCCTCAGGCTTCACTTTCTTTTCAGCCAGGGCAGCCGCGGTCGCTACCACCTTGAAGGTGCTCGCCGGAGAATAGAGGCCCCTGATTGAGCGATTTTCAAGTGGATGCAGCGGATCGTTGTTGAGGGTCCTCCAGTGTCTCTCCGCGATGGCCGGGGAAAAGAGATTCAGATCGAACCCCGGTTTGCTTACCATAGCCAGTATTCGGCCTGTGTCCGGATCCACTACCACCGCCGAGCCTGCCCGCTCGATAAAGACCGTTTCGACGTATTGTTGCAGCGACGCATCCAGCGTCAGCTCTATGTCCGCGCCCCGGGTGGGTTCCTGACGCGAGACATTGGCAAATTGCCGCCCCTTCGCGTCGATCTCGATCTGTTCCCAGCCCTCTAATCCTTTGAGATACGGTTCAAACTCTCTTTCAATTCCTGTCTTGCCGATTAAATCCCCGGGTCGATAGCCCTGGCCCGATTTCTCGGCAAGCTCTCGCGGTGAGATCTCGCCCAGAGTCCCTATGATGTGGCACATAGTCTCACCAAATGTGTAAAACCGGTTGGCTCGAGTTTCCAGAACCACGCCCTGAATGGCAGGGGCTTGGGCCTTGGTGAGCGAGACTTCTTCAAGACTCATATTCTTCTTCAAAGGATACGCCATGAATCGGGGCGCCTGGCTGCTCCTTTCCAATTGTTTGCGCAGCTTTTCCTGGGGCAGCCCCAGCACGGGCGCATAGGTTTGTACCATCTGTGCTCGGTCTCTGAGTTCGCCCGGCACAACGGACAAGGTGAAGCTCGGCCGGTTCTCTGCGAGAACTCGGCCCTGTGCGTCCAATATTTTGCCTCGCGCAGGCCACAGCCGTATGAGCCGCATTCTGTTGTGCTCGGAAAGCTCGGAGTAAGATTCGCGCTCGATGAGCTGGAGCTGCCAAAGTCTCACAATAAGGAATCCCAACATCGCGACAACCACCAGGGCCGCGATCCATATGCGAGTCCTGAAATTGCTATCGACGCTCGTGTGTTGCATCCATTCCATTATCGGAGGCTCATCCGGACCAATCTTCCTAAAATCCGTGGGCTTAGCAAGCGATTCTAGTAGGTCCCGGCGACCCGCAGATAGCCGGAATGCAGGCGTTCCAGGGCAGGAAACACAAGGAGCACACTGGCTCCGGTAATGATCGGTTTGGCCGTGAGCCAGAGCAATGCATTCCAGCCGAAACCCGGTGGCCCTTCCACCCACCTGATCACCGCCACGCCGGCTCCTGCGACCAGGCAGCCTACAAGCGCCATTATGACTCGTCCTATAGGAGAGTCAACCTGGAAGGTCGTGTGCATGTGGGCACATGCGAGGAATATCGCGCAGTACGTGAGAGCGAATACCCCGAGGCGTGACCCGGAAAGCATATCCACCGTCATCCCCAGGATGAAGGCAAAACCTGCTCCCACCAGGAAGTCCAGGCGCAGCGCTGCCCAGACAACAAGTATCAGCGCAAGGTCCGGCTTGTATTCAGGCGAGACGGCAAATGCCAGCGATGTAGTCTGGAGAATGAGCACGACGAATCCGGCTGCCACGACGAAGAGCAGATCCCTCATCGATCCGCTCCCAATCCAGGTCGCACATCAAAACCTCCCCGTTTGGCCACGATGATCAAGACTTCCTCGACCTTGCTGAAATCCGCAACCGGATCCACGAGAGCCTCAAGAAACAAGCCCTGCCCGCTTTGACGCACCTGTTTTACCGTGCCCACCGGGATATCCTTCGGGAAGACACCGTCCATACCAGACGTCACGACTTCGTCCTGCGCCTTCACTCCCGATCGATGATCCAGGTAACGCAGAACACAACCCCCTTCCAAGCTGCCGCTCAGAACGCCTCGATCACGAGTGCGCGCAATGCGGCAGTCTACCGAAAGACTCGGATCCGTAATCAGGAGTACCTTGGAAACAGACGCCGAGCTCTCCGAAACGCGACCTACCACACCATCCGCCACAGTGGCGGGCATATCCGGCCGCACGCCGTCGTCAAGCCCCCTGTTAATGAAGAAGGTTCGATACCATCCCGACGCGTCTTCTCCTATGACCTGTGCCACAACCGACGGGAAATCGTACCGGCCCTTCAGGTCCAGCAATTTTCTGAGGCGCCTGTTCTCCTGGTCCTTGGCCAACAGGACCGTCCTCTCCTGGTGAAGACGAGCAACCTCTTGCGTCAGCTTTGTGTTTTCCTCCCGCACCTCGGTGAGATGTATGTAACCATGCCAGATGTCGCGCACACGGAACTGGGCCGCGAAAACAGCTTCTTGAAAAGGACGGAGGACGGCATAGAGCGTTCCACGGATAGGACCTGCCTCGGGCCTCTGCGAAGATGAGAGCAGGATCACAAGCCCGCCGCCGAGCAAGAGCAGAATAATCGATATATTGCGGATGGAACGGAACATGACGCTTCGGTCAGTCTCCGAGTAGGCGGATTCATGCTTTGGTCAGCACGTCCCGGAACAGATTGAAGTGCTCGAATATCATGCCGGATCCCACCACCACTGTGCAAAGAGGGTCATCTGCTACGGTTACCGGCAAACCTGTCTCTCGACGGATCAGCTCATCCAACCCCTTGAGAAGAGATCCTCCGCCGGTCAGAACCAATCCTTTGTCCACGATGTCAGAAGCTAATTCGGGAGGGGTCTGTTCTAGGGCGATCTTGATGGTTTCCAGAATTGCCCGCACCGGCTCGGAGATCGCTTCGGTGACCTCACCGGATCGAAGCGCGATCACCTTGGGAACTCCCGCGATCAGATCCCGGCCCTTTACCTCCAGAACTGCCTCTTCCCTCTGAATGTAGGCGCTTCCGATCATCATTTTGACCATCTCAGCGGTTCGTTCGCCTATGAGAAGCCCGTAGTTTTGCTTTACGTACCTTATGATTGCGGTGTCGATCTTGTCTCCCGCCACCCTGAGGGATCGTGAGTAAACGATGTCGCACATGGATATGACAGCGACTTCGGTCGTTCCGCCGCCGATATCCACAACCATGTTGCTGGTGGGCTCTGTGATGGGCAGACGCGCGCCGATGGCCGCTGCTATGGGTTCCGCGACCAGAAATACGTCCCGCGCGCCTGCGCTCAGCGCCGCGTCTCGCACCGCGCGCATCTCCACTTGGGTTATCCCCGAAGGTATGCAGATCACGATGCGTGGTTTCACCAGCACCCTGCGTCGATGTATTTTGAAAATGAAGTGCTTCAGCATAGCCTCGGTCACTTCGAAATCCGCGATAACCCCGTCCTTCATAGGCCGGATCGCCTTGATGTTATCCGGAGTGCGTCCGAGCATCTTCTTTGCGTCCGCGCCCACGGCCACGATTCGCGGGCCTCTCTGCATATCGAACTTCACTGCTACGACGGATGGTTCGGAGAGGAGCACACCCTTGCCGCGCACGTAAACCAGTGTATTCGCGGTGCCCAAGTCGATGGCCATGTCATTGGAAAATATGCCTGACAACGCGTGGAAGAACATCGGGTTGGGGTCTCGCTTCCGTTTACTGCCGGGGAATGCAAAGGATGTCTATCAGAAGGCGAAGAGCCGATCAAGCGTTGATTATAGCACATGTCGGCATTGACAACGACAAGGCATGTCCGTATGATTCCGGCTTACTCACAGGCTTGAGCGAAAGGAGAGCGTTGTGCTCGATCTCATGCGAAAACATGCCCGCTCTTGGCTCATTAAGGTGGCCTTGGGCGGAATTGCCATAGTTTTCATCTTCTTTTTCGGTTGGGGTGACCGAGCCCCCACGGACAGGAACGTCATGGCCGAAGTCAACGGTGAGGTCATCACCTACGACCGTTACCGCGCGGCCTATGATCGAGAAGTTAACCTATTGAGACTCCGTTTTGGAGGAACCATTCCCCCTGAAGTGGCTGACAAAGAAGAATTCAAGAAGAAGGTCCGGGACCAATTGATTGACGAGACCCTTATTGCTCAAGAGGCCAAGCGGCTCGGTTTTTTCGTCACCGATGAAGATCTGGTCGAGAGCATTCGTAATAACCCTGTTTTTCAGATAGACGGCCGGTTCGACCAGCGAAAGTACGACTATTTCGTCCGCGACCTCAAACTCTCTCTGTCAGGTTTCGAGCAACTGATGCGCGAGCAGCTGTTACGAGAGCAGCTCGTTCATGTGCTCAGCGACGGAGTGAAGATCAACCCCCAGGCCCTGGAGCAGCTGTGGCATTTTGCACACGACAAATTGACGCTCTCCTTCCTCGTCATAAAGCCGACCTCGGAGAAACCGGGTACGACTCTCGATCAGGAGAAATTGGAGACTTATTTCAAGGAGAACCAAAAGAAGTACACGATCCCCGCCAACGCGGATGTGGAATACGTGGCATTCAGTTGGCGTGACCTCCAGGGAAAAGTGGAGGTCACTGAGGACGAAATTAAGTCATATTACGAGGCTAACCCGCGGGAATTCTTTGTCCCGGAAAAGGCTCGGCTGCGCCACATTCTGCTCAAGGCTCCGAGGGGCATTGACAAGGCTCAGGCCGATGAGCTGCAGAAGAAGCTGGAGGAGATACGGGCCCGCATAAAGGGACCCGAGGATTTCTCTGCCATCGCGAGCACCGAATCCCAGGACCAGGGAACCGCTTCCAAGGGCGGCGACCTCGGCTGGGTGGATCGGGGGACCTTGGGCCCGGAACTGGAGAAGGTCGCGTTCGACCTCAAAGTGGGAGAGGTCTCGCAACCCGTTCGGTCCGAGCTCGGATTTCACCTCTTCTTGGTCGAGGAAAAGACTCCGGAAAAAGAGCTCAAGCTTGAAGAAGTGAAGGACCAAATCAAGAACAAGAAGATCGAGGACAAGGCCGGCCGCAAAGCACTTGAAGACTCGGAAAAATTCTATGAGCAGGTGTATCGGAGCGAAGACCTCGCAGGTCCCGCAGAGAAGTTTGGCTTCAAGGTCCAAAAGGCCGAAGCTGTGGGCCCCGTAGGTAATCTCCCGGGACTCGGCGTGATCCCCGAAGCGGCCAAGGAAATCTTCCGATTGAACACCGGCGAAATCTCCAAAATGATTCGGAGTGGCGACACCTACGTATTGATCAAGCTCCTCAAGAAGACCGAACCTCGGCTTCCCTCGCTTGGGGAAGTTCGGGGTGAAGTGGAGCGGGATTTTCGCAAAGACCAGGCTTTGGGCGCTGCCCGCGCGGAAGCGGAGAAAGTTATCGAGGCCCTCCAGCGGGAACCGGCAGACCCGGAAGCTGTGGCCAAGAAGTTCAATTTGGAATGGCAGAAGCTGGAACCAGTGACCCGTGAAACCAAGGTGGTGCCGCGGCTGGGAGATTCGGCTGAGGTGGAGGAAATGCTTACAAGTGTTTCTGAGGCCGCTCCCCTATACCCTAGTCCGCTTGTGATTCCTGACGGCGTGGCGGTGGTTCGGTTGGTCGGCGTGCAACGAGCGAGCGACGAGGAGTACGCCAAAGAGGCTGATGAGTTCAAGCGATGGGGCCATGAAGTTCGTCAAACCGAGATCCTCATCGGTTGGCTCAAGGTGCTCAAAGATAAGGCCCAGATTAAGATGTTGTCCGACAAGCTCTAGATAAGGTCCCTAGGAAAAAGAACGCGTCAAGTACGTCGAAGAGATCGCTGGACAGAGTCGCTGAAACGCCTCAAAACGACTTGACAATCCCAGGTCGGGTTGTTAGGGTACTTTTGAGCGCGGGCATAACTCAGTTGGTAGAGTGCAAGCTTCCCAAGCTTGACGTCGCGGGTTCGAGCCCCGTTGCCCGCTCCATACGGTGGTCTATAAGACCCGGGTTATGAACCCCGGGTTTTTTATTAGGCGCCGGGGCCTCGTCGGGACAGCTTTCACGGCCTGGTTTGCTGATTAAGGAACATGGACAGAGAACGAATCACATTGCTGTGGTCGATGATTGAACCGATTCTGGAACCGGAAGGCATCGAACTGGTCGAACTGGAGTTCAAGTTCGAAGGCGGCAGGTGGGTGCTTCGGCTCTACATTGATGCAGCCAGCGGAGTGACCCTGGATGATTGCGAGCTGGTCAGCCGTCAGGTCGGCGCGCTGCTGGACCTGAAGGATCCGATCGAACAGAGCTACACCCTGGAGGTTTCGTCCCCGGGTATCAATAGGGTGCTCAGGAAAGAAAAAGATTTCAGCCGCTTTGCAGGATCGCCGGCCAGGATCAAGACGAGCCGGAAGGTGAACGGGCGGCGCAACTTTCACGGTGTTCTTAGAGGCATGGAAAACTCTAATATTATCATTGAAGTAGATGGCAGTAAGGTGGAGATTCCGCACGAAGATATCGAGAAAGCACATTTGGAGTATCCCGATTCGGAGATGTTCCGCAGGGATGCGCGAAGAGGCCCGAGGTAACGGGGGTTGAACGATGGAAACTAACTTAAATCGGATGATTGATCAGGTCGCCAAAGAAAAGGGGATCTCCAGAGAGACGCTCATAGATGCCCTGGAGGCAGCCCTGGTCTCCGCAGCCAGAAAAAAATACGGGCTCCGAGTGGAGCTGGAAGCCCAGTTCAGCGACGACACCGGCGAACTGGAGGTCTTCCTTTTCAAGGACGTGGTGGAAAAGGTCACGGACGGGACCGTGGAGATAGACCTTGAGACGGCCCGCCGCGAACTGGACCCGGAAGCGGAGGTAGGCGATCAGCTTGGCGTCAAAATGGACACTGAGAGCTTCGGCCGCATCGCAGCCCAGACGGCCAAGCAGGTCATTATGCAAAAGGTTAAGGACGCCGAGCGCGAGAATATCTATGCCGAGTATAAGGATCGAAAAGGCGATGTAGTCACCGGCATGGTCCAGCGTTTTGAGAAGCGCAACCTTATCGTTAACCTCGGTCGAGCGGAAGCGGTACTGCCATTTTCGGAACAGATCCCTCGGGAGAATTACAGGCAGGGTGACCGCATTCGAGCTCTGATTCTCGATGTTCGACGCACCCAGAAAGACCCCCAAATCGTCCTGTCGCGAGCGAACCCGGGATTCCTGGTCAGCCTTTTTGAACAAGAGGTGCCGGAGATCGCGGAAGGTATTGTCCGCATCATGTGTGCAGCGCGGGAGCCTGGACAGCGGGCCAAGATCGGTGTCCGTTCAACGGATGCGGATGTAGATCCTGTGGGCGCCTGCGTAGGTATGAAGGGCGCGAGGGTTCAGGCTGTGGTCCAGGAGCTCCGGGGCGAAAAGATCGATATTATCCCCTGGAACGACGATCCGGCTCATTTTGTTTGCAATGCGCTCCAGCCTGCCGAAATCTCCAAGGTCATCATCGATCAGGATACCAACACCATGGAAGTGGTGGTGGCTGACGATCAACTCTCTCTCGCCATCGGCAAACGCGGCCAGAACGTAAGGCTTGCGGCCAAACTCACCGGCTGGCGAATCGACGTCAGGAGCGAGTCCAAAGAAGAGAAGATAACCGGCGAGTCCTTCGAGCGCCTGGTCAAGATCGAGGGCATGAACGAAGAGATGGCAACGGTCCTGTTCGACAACGGGTACCGGACTGCAGAAGACATCGCAAAGGCATCGCTTGCCGAACTGACAAGTTTCATCGGCATCACGGAAGAAAAAGGTCGGGCGCTCATCAACGGGGCCCTCCGTTACCTGGCCAATCCTCCTGAAGAGGAGGAAGAGGCTGTGGAAGAAGAACAGGCTGAAGCTGTAGCGGCAGCGGCATCCGAGGAGGAAGCCGAAGCTGCTTCCGAAGAAACGGAAGAGCAGGAGGAAGAAGCGGCTGAGGCGGAAACTGCGGAGTCGGTTTCTCCGGCTGCGCGAGCCGCCCAGAATCGGCCGACGGCATGAAGCGTGGACACGTTCCCATGAGGCAATGCGTTGCTTGCCGCGTCAGTCGACCGCAAGAGGATCTGATCAGGCTGAAAGTGGTTGGGGACGTGGTCGTTATCTCTGAAAAGTCGGAGAGCGTTCCGGGACGAGGATGTTATGTCTGTCCCCGGGAAGAATGCATAGACGGAGCTCTCAAGAAAGGGAGATTGGAACGGGCATTTCGCCGTGGCCGTCTGGTCCCTCCGAGCAGAGAGCAACTCTTGGTAAGGTTGGAAGAGAAGGGGAAGCTGCATGGCAATGCTTACCGTTGATGACCTTGCACGAGATTTGAAGGTCAAAAACGACGATCTTTTGAGGCAGCTCGTTACGATGGGCTATGACGTGCACGGACCGGAAAGCCCTTTGGAAACGGACGATCCGGCCGCGTTGCGTGCGGAGTTGGTCACTGCTCTGCCTCAACGCGAAGTGGTCGAGAAGCGCATTAAACCTACGGTGATCCGGCGGCGCGTCAAACAGAAGCCTCCTGAAGAAGAAGAGCCGCACGTTGAAGCGGCTGAAGGCCTAGCCGAAGAACAAGTCCAACGCGTAGAGCCCAAGCGGGTTGCTGTGCAACGCCCCTCTGCTGAAAAAGCTCCGGCCAAAGAGCCGGTCAGGAAAGAGGCCAAGAAGGTCAAGAAAGCCGCGCCTGCCCGAATTATCGAAAAAGCCGTGAAACCACCGGCAGTCGAGGCTCCGGCAAAAGCTGCTAAAGAGGCCAAGTTGAAAGAAGCCGCGGTCAAACCCGCGGTGAAACCTGCGTCCGAGATGGCGGAAAAGGGACGAGCCAAAGTAGAGGCGCCAAAAGAAGGGGCCCCCGCTCCACCGCGAGCTAGTGCTCGGGAAGCAGCCGTTGCCGTACCGGAAGCCGCTGAGGCTTTGGCTGAACGGGAAACCGAAGAAGAAAGAATCGCCAAGCGAAAGAAGAAGAAGGAAAAGAAGCTCCAGCCTGCGCAGATCATCGGCAGGGTGGAACTTAAGAAGGAGCCCGAGAAAGAGGTCGCACCCGAGCCCGAACCGGTGCAACCCCCCCCAAGACCCAGAGTGCAGCCGCCTGTGGTTGAGGCCGCGGAAGCTGTGGTACCGCTCCCCGGGGAATCAATTGCCGAAGCGGAGGCGCGGCAGAAAAAGAAGAAGAAAGACAAGCGAGCTCGCGAGGGCGTGGAAGAAGCGATCGAAGAAGATCGCGGGAAGGTCAAGCGCCGCAAGGAAGTCCTGCTGCGAGACGATCTCTATGACGACCGCAGACCGGGGCGTATGCGGGGACGGGCGAAGAAAGCCAAGCCGCGAAAAACCGAGATCACCACGCCAAAAGCTATCAAGAGACGAATCAAGCTGCCCGAAGTGATTTCGGTGTCAAACTTGGCCCATCGAATGTCCACGAAGGCCGCTGAAGTGGTCCAGAACCTTCTATCGCTCGGAGTAACCGCCACGATGAACGAACAGATCGATTTTGACACCGCCACGCTGGTTGCTAACGAGCTGGGCTTTGAAACAGAGGCTCTGGAGCAGTCCGAGAAGGATCTTCTCCCCACGGCAAAAGTGGATGCAGCCGCGGATCTCAGGCCTCGGTCGCCAGTGGTGACCATGATGGGCCACGTGGACCACGGCAAAACTTCTCTCCTCGATTACATCAGGTCCGCTCACGTGACCGACCAGGAAGCTGGGGGAATCACCCAACATATCGGCGCGTATAAGGTCCGGCTGGACAAGGGCGAGATCGTGTTCCTCGACACCCCGGGCCATGAAGCCTTCACGGCCATGAGAGCCAGAGGCGCCCACGTCACTGACTTCGTGGTCCTGGTGGTAGCCGCGGACGATGGCGTTATGGACCAGACAAAGGAAGCTATTAACCATGCCCGCGCGGCTGAAGTGCCCATCGTGGTGGCTGTGAACAAGATAGACAAGCCCGAGGCGGACAGAGACCGGGTAGTCAGGGAACTGAGCGAACTGGAACTCATTCCCGAGGCATGGGGCGGCGAGACTCTTTTCGCATACGTAAGCGCGAAAACCGGTGACGGAGTCTCCGACTTGCTGGATCTGATTCTTCTTCAGGCCGAGATCATGGAGCTCAAGGCCAACCCGAACAAGCCCGCGGTCGGCACCGTGATCGAAGCGCGCCTGGACAAGGGCCGGGGCCCTGTGGGCACCGTCTTGGTGCGAGATGGAACCCTCAGAATCGGGGACCCGTTCGTGGCCGGCGTTCATTACGGCAAAGTGCGATCCATGTTCGACCATGAGGGGAACGTGGTGAAAGAAGCCGGTCCCGCGACCCCGGTGGAAGTGCAAGGCGCTTCCGGGGTACCCGACGCGGGGGAACCCTTCCTGGTGGTCGATGAAGAAAAGATTGCCAAGCAGATCGGTCTGCACCGCCAGCAGAAATTGAGGGAAAAGGAAGTTGCCGGAACAGCCGGGCCCGCTTCTCTCGAAGAGCTTATGGCTCGCATGCAGGCAGAAGAGGCTCTGGAGCTGAATCTGATTTTAAAAGCGGACGTCCAGGGCTCTGTGGAAGCACTCAAGGAAGCGCTCCTGGGCGCCTCGGCGGAAAAAGTCCAAGTGAAGGTCATCCATTCCGGAGTGGGAGCAGTCACGGAGTCGGATGTGATGCTCGCGGCCGCGTCAGGAGCCATCATTATAGGGTTCAATGTGAGACCCGATCCCAAGACCGCTCAACTAGCCGAAGAAAGACATGTGGATGTGCGCCTGTACACCGTGATTTACGAAGCTCTCCAGGACGTGCGTAAGGCAATGGAAGGCCTCCTGGCTCCTGTGCTGAGGGAAGAGGTGGTCGGCCACGCGGAGGTGCGCCAGATTTTTACCATCTCACGGATCGGAACCATTGCGGGATGCTATGTTACCTCCGGTAAAGTCCAGCGTACGAACAGCGTCCGGTTGTTACGGGATGGTGTGGTGGTGTACGAGGGCAAGATCCTGTCCATGAAGCGCCAAAAAGACGACATCAAGGAATCGGTCGAAGGGTATGAGTGCGGCATCCTTCTTCAAAACTTCAACGACATCAAGGTAGGTGACATCATCGAGGCGTTCATGATTCAAGAGGAGGCTGCAACGTTAACCTGAGTCGATTGTCCGGCTCCGTTATGATTGAACGCTCCGGAGGACGCGCGTGATCCCCTTGAACGAACGCAATGCGGTGCGGTCAAAGGATTTGAACAATGGTCGTGGGAGTAGGTGTCATTGAATTAATGATTCACGACTCCTCGTCTCTGAAATCTAAGCGGCAGGTGATCAGAAGCATTCTGGGCAGGGTTCGCAGCAAGTTCGACCTCTCTATCGCCGAGGTCGATGCCCAGGACAAATGGCAACGGAGCACAATCGGCTTTGCCGTGGTGAGCAATGAAGGCGGACACGCACATCGAATGCTTGAAACCATAATTGGATACGTCGAAAACTTGCACCTGGCCGAAGTGACTAACGCCAACATCGAAATCATCCATTATTGAGCGGGTGTGGCGGCAACCGGAACCGCCAGGGCCGATCGGCAAGAGTCTGACCATGACCGGGTTCAGAAAAAATCGCGTGGCCGAGCTCATCCGCCAAGTGATCTCGGACATCATCGTCTTCAAGATCAAGGATCCCCGCGTCCAGGGTATCACCATTACCGACGTGGAGATGGCCGGGGACTTGAAATCCGCCAAGGTCTACTTTTGCAGCCTGGCCGACGGCAAAGACGAGATTCACAAGGCGGGCCTCGAAGCTGCCGAAGGCTTCATTCGCAGGCACCTCCGCCTGGAACTGGATTTGAAGTACATCCCTCGGCTCTCCTTCTTTTACGACACCTCTTTTGACACCTACGACCGCGTCCGCAGCATCCTGAAGGGCCTGGAGAGCCACGAGGAGACCAATGTTCAGAGAAGTCGCCAAGATCCTAAGGAATGAGGATGATTTTGTCGTCGCTACCCATGTCAATCCGGACGGTGACGCGCTCGGCTCTCTTCTCGGCCTGGCGCTGGCCCTCGCGGACATGGGCAAGAACGCCTTTCCCGTGCTCGCGGACAAGATACCCGAAATGTATCACTTCCTGCCTGGACAGGAACGCCTCGTAACCGACCCGAGCTCAATAAATCCCGCGCCGGCATGGGTCATCTGCGTGGACGCGGCCGAACAGAACAGGGTCTCGGGAGACCTGTCCTCTTTTGTGGGCCAGGCTCGCGTAATTAATATCGACCATCACCCCACCAACCCTCTATACGGAGACGTGAACCTGGTGGATCCTTCGGCAACCTCTACAGCCGAAATGGTGCACGAAGTGCTCAAGCAGGCGGGCTACCATCTGACCCCCGACGTAGGTATGTGCCTTTATACCGGGCTGATCACCGACACCGGCGGATTCCGATTTTCGGGCGTCAATAGCAGGACTCTTACAGTTGGAGCGGAGATGCTCGCCTCGGGGTTCGACTCATACAAAGTCACCTTGCACCTTTTCGAAGAATACCCCTTGGGCCGCCTCCAATTGGAACGGGTTGTGCTGGAACGGATCGAGGTCCTTATCGACGGCCAAGTTATCGTCAGCACTCTGTACAATGATGATTTCATTAAACTGGGCCTGGAGCATTCGGATGCGGAAAACCTGGTGAGTCGCCTCAGAGAAGTGCGAGGCGTCGAAGTGGGTCTTCTCATCACCGAGCAGACGGATGGCTTCACCAGGGTGAGCCTTCGTTCCAAAAACCACGTGGATGTTGCCCGGCTCGCCAAGTCACTCGGCGGAGGTGGACATCGCCGCGCGGCAGGCCTGCGCACCGACCTGACTCCCGCAGAAATCAAGAAAAAGATCGAAGAATTGCTGAGAGAGGCCATATACGGCAAGACCCCGAATCCTTCGGGATAAGACGCGGGAGCGTGGTCGGGTTCAAGGGAAATCACACTGTTTCATTCACTGCACCTGTTCCCCAAGTCAGTATCAGATACCGAAAGGCGATTCTCGAAGATTGGCGGCCTCGAGTCCTGCGGGACCTCCCTGGCGGAGAATTGCGGGCAGAAAAGTCAATCCGGACCGGCAGAGACTCCGGTCTCTACCGATGTCTTGGAATGCTGGGCGCCACTGACCTAGACACTGTACAGGTCAGTGGCCTGCGATGTTTTCTATACCTGATCTCTGCCGGCCAACCTCATCTCATATTCCCGCGACCAGACTCTTTTCATTTTCCTTCATTGGCACTACTATTTGATATAATATGTTGACAAACTTGCCATCAATTTGATATAATTAATAATAACGGCATAAATAACTCGGTTCAGGAGACCTCATGCGTCCCTATACTCTGCTCGTGCCTGTGTTCATCATTATAGGAATCATTGGAATCCAGCCTGGTCCCACCTTTGCGGATTACGACTATCCGCCTCAGAATCCGGCCTGGGCTTCATGGCTTCCACACGGGTACGGCAGCACCATGCAGGTGGACAGCCACCTCCGCGCGTGGCAAAAAGGATTGCATGGGTTCCGATCCGCGCCGGAACACATCGGAAGCTGGTCCCAACCCCTGTGGGGAGCCGACGTGAACGGCTTCTACTTCGGGCCGAACGTCCCGTCCCCCGATCCGGGATGGTGCCAACTGCCTATCGGCCTTATCTATCCCGAAAACAGCCCGTTTCCACCCTCTCCCCCGAGACCCCTCGGAGCCCGCAAAGTCCACGCGGCTCACCAGTGAGCCAAATCGCTTTCTGAAGAGAATCCGGGGGAAACTTTTTTGTTTACAAAAAAGTTTCCCCCGGACCCCTTTCAAAAAACGCCACCTGGCGAGCGTGAGATCGGTACGCCCATTAAGCCGATCCTCGCAACACGGTAGGTCGGGTTGAGCGGCGCGAAACCCGACACAATAATTCCCCACTCCGCTCGCGCCTCAGAACCCTGTCGGGTTTCACATGGCTCAACCCGACCTACCGGCTTCCTGAATTCGTATGGTCGTAGCGCAGAATTCCGATTGACTTCTCGTGTTTGCGTCATGTAGATTGCGAAGGGTAACAGGCCGAAATTCTTTATTATCGTATCTTCTTCATCGGGGAGGTGACACGTATCATGGCGCGGAAGTCTCTGATGCTGGTGTCAGTGGCTGTTCTTGCCCTGGTCATGGCCGTGCCGGTGTGGGCCGCTGATGAAATCAAGATCGGCGTGCTCTATCCTTTGACCGGCGGCGCTGCGGCTGAGGGAAAGGAACTGCGAGACGGCGCGGAACTGGCCGTCGAGATCATTAACAACGCGAAACCTGAGCTGAGCATGGCCATCGCCAAGAACGCGGGGATCAAATCTCTCGGCGGGGCCAAGGTAAAGCTTATCATTCTTGATCATCAAGGCAATCCGCAGCTTGCAGCCGACATGGCCAAGAAACTGATTCAGGATGATAAGGTCGTCGGCCTCTTGGGCGCGTATCATTCTGCGGTCACCAAGACTGTGTCAGCCGTGGCCGAACGGTTCGGAGTGCCCATGCTCAACGATTCCTCCACCAGCCCAGCCCTCACCAAAGAGGGATACAAATGGTTCTGGAGGACCACGCCGCACGATACCACTTTCACCAACGACCTTTTCGAATTCCTGGACGGACTCACCAAGGGAAAAGCCAAAGGCGTGAAGGCGTTCGACCCCAAGGAGCTTCTGCCCATCGTTTCTGCCTGTGAAAAGACCGAATGGGGAGCCAATGTGGATCTCGCCATTAAGGAGATCGGCAAGGCAAAAGGCGTACCCATTCAATTGAGTCTCCTTTACGCGGCAAAGGCACCGGATCTATCATCCGAGGCGCAGAGTCTTCTTGCTCCGAAGCCTGCGACCATGCTTTTCGCGGGATACGGCGCGGATGCAATCTTGATGGTGAAGACGCTCAAGTCCTTGAAAGCCAAGCCCAAGCTCATTTGGGGCCAGAATGCGGGATTTGAAAGCCCCGAGTTCTTGTCCGCGCTTGGAGACGATGTAATCGGCATAGTCACCCGCACCGTGTTCAGCCCCAGAGTAGGAGAAGTGAAGAAGGCTGCGGCCGAGGTGAACGCGCTGTACAAGGCCAAGACCGGGCGTGACCTGAGCGGAGCTTCGGCCCGGGCTTTTACGGGCACTCAAGCGTGGGCCCACATCCTGGAGAAGGCCGGTTCCACCAAACCTGACGCTCTTCAGAAAGCTGCCAATGAAATCTTGATCGGACCGGATGAACTCATTGTCCCGTGGAAGGGCATCAAGTTTGCCACCACCGGCACTGATATCGGCCAGAACGAGCTTGGCACAGGCATGATCGGCCAATACCAGAAAGGTAAAGATGGCAAGATCACGCTGGAAATTGTCTATCCGTTTGAACTGGCCACCGCTAACATGATCTATCCATTCAAAGGCTGGTAGGCCGGCCGAGAACCACCCCCGTCGCAGGGTTCGCGGGCCTTACCCAGATGTTACCGATGCCTCTGGGGCGACCGCGCCGGACTCTGCGACGGAAATCCTTAGTTCCAAGTGATCGTCTGTGAACAATGACCGCTGAAACCCTCTTGGTTCAGGTGCTCAAGGCATTGGTCTCAGGACTGACCATGGGTATGGTCTTTGGTCTTGTGGCCCTGGGACTCACCATCATCTTCGGTGTGATGGACATCGTGAATTTCGCGCACGGTGAGTTCCTCATGATCGGCATGTATTGCGGCCTGCTCACATACTCGAATCTGGGGGTCGATCCTCTTGTGGGTCTCCCCATATCGGCTGTGGTGGGCTTTGTTCTTGGGATCGGGTGTTACTACGGGCTTGTTCAGTTCTTGTTGCGGGGGCCGATGATAGCCCAGTTGTTCGGCACATTCGGCCTGATGCTCTTTCTTCGCAACCTGGCCTTATTGATTATGGGAGCGGACCCCCGGGGAGTGCACCACGGCATTTTGGTCGGCAAGTCGTTTGTCTTGGGCGCCGGGATTGTGATGGAACTCACCAAGCTTGTCGCGGGGATATTCTCGTTGCTTGCCTTTGCGGCTGTCTGGTGGCTTATGAATAGGACCCGAGTCGGTTTGGCGCTTACAGCGACCGCACTGGACGGTCAGGCCGCTCGGTACATGGGCATACCCACCGAGAAGATGAACGCTTTCGCGTGGGGTCTGGGAGGAACTACGGTTGCGGTGGCCGGGGCATTGCTGGTCAATTTCTGGCCTGTCGATCCCAACGTGGGTCTACTCTTCACGATGATTGCATTTACCACGGTGGCTCTGGGAGGTTTCGGATCCATTCCCGGCGCGGCCTTTGCCGGCCTGATCGTGGGGGTCTTGATAAACCTTCCTCCGATCTGGGACGCGCTTTCGGCCTTTTCACAATGGTCCGTTGTTTCAGGCGGCGAATTGCATCAGTTCAAATACTCCTTTGTGTACCTTGCCTTCTTCCTGATCATGGTCTTCAGGCCGCGAGGGTTGTTCGGTTGGAAGTACTGAAGCGGGCCTTCGACTTTTCGGATTTCCCCAGAACCGACCTGTGCGTGGCCGGAACGGTCGCGCTCTTTCTGCTCGTATTTCCCCTGCTGCCCCATTCCAGCTTTGCCATGGCCACCATGATTCAGTTCCTGATGTTTTCCGTATACGGGATGGGTTGGAACACCATCGGCGGGTACGGCGGTCAGGTGGATCTGGGAAAAGCCCAGTACGTCGGCATCGGCGCATATACCACCGCGGTGATGATGATACGATGGCAGGTCCCTTTCTGGGTCTCCCTTCCCATAGGAATGGCGCTGGCTGTGGGATGGAGCTTTATTCTCGGATATCCGTTGTTCAGGCTAAGGGGCCATTATTTCGCGATAGCGACAATCGCCGTCTCATTGGTGCTGAAAGATCTCTTTGAAGCCTGGTCTTTCGTAGGCGCCGCAAGAGGCCTCAAGATCCCTCTCAGGGCCGACATGCCCAGTTTTCTGTATCTTCAATTCCGTGAAGACTATTATTACTATTACGTTATACTCGGGTTCTTCTTTGTGGGCCTGTTCTACATCAATTGGTTTCGGCAAAGCAGAATCGGGTACCAGTTACGGTGTATCAAGGATAATGAAGAAGTTGCCAAGAGCCTCGGAATTGACGCGCACTGGGCCAAGATCAAGGCATACGCTGTGGCGACCGCGTTTGTCGCGGCTGTGGGGTCGTTTCACGCGTGCTACAATTTCAATATCGAACCCGAAGACACCATGAGCCTTGACCTTTCGGTTCTTATCGCGCTCATGGCCATGCTGGGAGGCGCGGGGAGTCTCTGGGGACCGATTATCGGAGCGGCCGTGCTTGTTCCCATGAAGAACTATCTGGGCGCGTGGTTCGGTGCGAAAGCGGGCCTGGTGGGCATTGACCTGATTATTTATTCCGCCATCATTATGGGTATTGCCGCATTTGAGCCCCGTGGTATCTGGGGCCTCATTACACGCCTGCGCGAATCCCGGAGGAGTTGATGGCCCTGCTTGATGTTAAACACCTGGGAATGCGATTCGGCGGCTTGCAGGCCAACGTTAACATCTCTTTTCAGATGGAGCGCGGGGAGATGGTGGGGCTGATCGGACCCAACGGAGCCGGAAAGTCCACTCTATTCAATTGCCTGGCAGGCGTCTACAACCCCACGGAGGGCCGAATTCTCTTCAAGGACCGGGATGTGACCGGTTCCAGGCCGTACGAAATGGCTCGCATCGGCTTGGCCCGAACATTTCAGGTTTACGTGGCCACCGGAGACCTGAACGTAATCGAAAACATCATGGTGGGTGGATTCATGAGGACCCGGTCGCCTCGCGCTGCAAGAGAAAAGGCAGACAGCCTAGTGGAAAAGATGAACCTTGCCGGCCTGGTACAAGAGCGTGTTGCCAACCTGCCGGTTGCCGCTCAGAAGCGAGTAACCATGGCCACCGCGCTGGCTACTGATCCAGACCTTCTCCTGCTGGACGAAGTTGCGGCAGGCCTTAATCCGTCCGAAATCGACCAGATGATCGACGTGATCCGCTGGGTTCACCACGACCTGAAGGTGACCGTGCTCCTTATCGAGCACGTCATGGAGCTGGTTATGAAATTGTCCCACAGGGTGCTGGTGCTGGAAAGCGGCCGATTAATCGCGGAAGGCGAGCCCGCAGCCGTGTCCAGAAACCCGGAGGTTATAAAGGCATACCTTGGCGAACGATACGCGGCCGAGTAGCATGAGAGCTCTCGATGAAGCAATCTGAAACCCATATCCTGAAGCTCGAAGACGTATGGGTGCGCTACGGGACGGCTCCTGTAGTGCAAGGGGTAAGCCTTGAAATCAATCCAGGGGAAACCGTTTCCGTGGTGGGCTCCAATGGGGCCGGCAAGTCTACCCTGCTGAAAGCGATTATGGGCTCACGAGCTGCGTACAGCGGACGGATCGTCTTCGAGGGCAACGAAATCCAAAGGAAGCGGACGGAAGAGATCGTTTCGATGGGGATCATTTACGTTCCCGAGGATCGTCGACTCTTCAGGCCGCTCTCCGTGGAGGAGAATCTATTCCTTGGCGCTTACACCCTAGATGATGAGGAACGCAAACAGAAGAATCTGGAATTTGTGTACGATCTTTTCCCGGTCTTACATAGTCGCCGATTTCAGGCCACAGCCACCATGTCCGGAGGGGAACAGCAGATGGTGGCCATCGGTCGAGGCTTGATGAGCAACCCTAAGCTGTTGATGCTGGATGAGCCTTCATTGGGCCTCGCGCCCATTCTCGTGGATGAAGTGCTGGATACGGTTCGCAAACTCAAGGAACGCGGCTTGACGATCTTGTTGGTAGAACAGAATGTAAGAGAAGCCCTTGAGATTTCCGATCGGGGCTACATCTTACAAACCGGGCGAATTGCGCAGCACGGGCCTGCGAAGGATCTGCTTGAGTCCGACGAAATACGCAAGGCCTTCCTCGGAATGTAAGCAATTGCTTTAGATGTGGAGCGTGAGGCTGAGACATGCCTGCCAAGAAACGGAAGAAAGCCGCACAGCGCGAGAATCAGCCCGACAAGGTAAGATTTTACCCGGCCTGGTGCAAACGATGCGGCAATTGCGTGGCGTTTTGCCCTCGGCACGTTATTGAAGAGGACCAGTGGGGCTATCCGCAGGCGATAAGACCTCAGGACTGCATCAGCTGTCATATGTGCGAAAAGCTGTGCCCGGACTTCGCGGTCACGGTCGGCGAAGAAGCCACGCCTTCCGTGGCCAGACGAGGAGCCACCGGGCCGTCCCCAGGCACTGATGGTTCCCCCGTCAGCCGGGAGCACAGCCCCGAAAGACTAGCCAAGACACCAAATTCTGAAGAGGAGGAGCATGATTAAACCTCAGGCGCGCCTCCTGCAGGGAAATGAAGCAATCGTTTACGGGGCTCTTGCAGCGGGCTGCAATTTCTTCGCGGGCTATCCGATTACTCCTTCCAGCGAAATCATGGAGCTGATGAGCCGCGAGCTCCCGATCAGAGGCGATGTGTTCATCCAGATGGAGGACGAGATCGCTTCGCTGGGCGCGTGCATAGGGGCCAGCCTCGCAGGCCGCAAAGCTATGACTGCCACCAGCGGTCCGGGCTTTTCGCTCATGCAGGAAAATTTCGGTTACGCGTGCATGGCTGAGGTACCGGTGGTGGTGGTGAATGTGATGAGAGCCGGGCCTTCAACAGGCATGCCCACCAACGTTGCACAGGGTGATGTTCAGCAGGCGCGATGGGGCACTCATGGAGATCATCCTTCTATCGTGCTTTGCCCTTCCACTGTGGCTGAATGCTATGAGTTGACCGTGACCGCGTTCAACCATGCGGAACGATTTCGAACTCCTGTGGTACTCCTGTCTGATGAGATGGTGGCCCATACTCGAGAGAAGGTTGTCCTGCCCAATCCTGAAGACGTGGAGGTTATCGACCGGCGCCGACCCACTGTCCCGCCGGACTGGTATGTCCCGTACAAGGCTGACGGGAGTTTGATCCCGCAACTAGCCGATCTCGGCGATGGGTACAGATACCATGTAACCGGCCTGACCCATGACGAGCGAGGGTTTCCCACGCGCAGACTGGATGAGGTCCCACAGTTCTACACGCGTCTCTTCGCGAAGATCAGTCGCCAGTTTCACTACCTTGAGAATGTCAAAGATTACCACCTCGACGATTGCGAGCTCCTGATCATCGCGTACGGGTGCTCCGCGCGCTCGGCTCGCGCGGCTGTTCGTCTGGGTCGCGAGCGAGGCATGAAGATCGGCCTCTTGCAGCTGCTATCTCTGTGGCCTTTCCCAAGAAGACCCGTTTCGGAGGCACTTGACGGCAAGATAGCGGCCCTTGTTCCGGAGCTCAACCTGGGACAGGTTCGCAGAGAGGTGCTTCGAGTCAATGATGGCCGGACCACGGTGATTGGGCTGAACAAGCTCGATGGAACCATGATAACCCCTGAAGAAATCCTTACCAGACTGAGGATGATGAAGTGAGTATCCCTTCAACCCAAATGGTTGTTTACGAGTGGCTTCGCCATGACAAGAAGTTCCCCCACGTCTGGTGTCCCGGGTGCGGGCTTGGGATATTGCTGGGCGCATTGGTCCGGGCGCTTGCCGGAAGCGGTCTTACTAAGGATCAGGTGGTGTTGGTCTCGGGCATCGGATGCGCGGGCCGGCTGCCGGTGTACGTCGATGTTGGGAGCATCCATACGACGCATGGCCGAGCCCTGACATTTGCCACCGGAATAAAACTCTCCAAGCCCGAGCTGACCGTGGTTGTGGTTATGGGCGACGGCGATGCAATGGCAATCGGTGGAAACCACCTGATCCATGCTGCGCGCAGGAACCTGGACCTGGTGGCGATTGTAGTCAACAACCAGACATTTGGGATGACCGGAGGTCAATTCAGCCCCACCACTCCAATGGGCGCCAAGGCTACCACCGCGCTCTACGGGCACATAGAGCCGGAATTCGACATCAGCGCAGTCTGTACCACAGCAGGCGCGTCTTTTGTGGCTCGTTCCACTGTGTACCATGTGGACCGACTCGAACGCCTGCTCCTTCAGGCCATTCATAAACAGGGTTTCAGTGTCGTGGAGGTTATGTCCCCGTGTTTTACCAATTTCGGTCGCCAGAACCTCATGGCCTCCCACGTTGTGATGATGAAGCAGCTCAAGAAGCAAGGAATTCCCGTCGAGCGATGGCAGAAGATGAATGAGAGCCAGCGGAAGGACTCCTTCCCTCTGGGCGTGCTCGTGGATAGAGATCTGCCCACGTACTTGGAATCGTATCGGGAGGTGTGCAAGAAAGCAGCGAAACTGCGGAGCGAGGGCAAGATATGACCAGGGTATCACGGCCGCGATTGCCTCATCCACGGGTTGAGCTCAGACTGGCCGGCTCCGGAGGTCAAGGTTTGATTCTTGCCGGCTTGATTCTTGCCGAAGCCGCGGGTGTCTATGATGGGCGAGAAGTGGCTATGGTGCAATCCTACGGTCCCGAAGCCCGGGGCGGAGCCAGCAAAGCGGAAGTAATACTGAGCGACGAGTCCATTGATTACCCACTCTGCACCCACGTGGATCTTTTCCTCGCGATGAACCAGGAAGCCTCCGACGCATATTGCTGGGACCTCAAGCCTGGAGCTTGGATACTGGTGGACAAAGACCTGGTGAGTCATCCGCCCAGCAGTCGCGCCGTCTCCCTCGCGTTCACCACGATTGCGCACGAAAAGCTCGGCAAGAGGATGGTCGCCAATATTGTAGCGCTTGGAGCCATTTCAGCGATGACGGGCCTTGTGAGCAAGCGTGCGCTGGAAAAGGCCCTCCTGAGCCATGTCCCGTCAGGAACCGTGGACATCAACCGTCGCGCTTTGACTCTGGGAATCAAGCTCGGCGCGGCCCAGGCAGGCAAGCCGCCTGCTACCGAAGAGGAAGAGTACGACGAGGAGATTGATTGATTGGTGTTCTGGAGACCTGCCGGCACGAGCGGCACGACCCTCATATGATGTATCTCTTCAGTTAATTCATTTAACATGTTGATACATAGCAATTTTATTGACCTGCTGCCCTTCGCTGTGGTATCATACCCCTGAATCCATACCTTTTTGCGAATCGGAAACGCAACGGAACTGCCTCCGCTGGTGCGGTGGCGTTTCGGAGGACATGTGAAGATCTACGAATACTTGCCGTTTATTGGTGAGCCACACGAGCGCGCAGGGTCGATCCGAGCAGCTCGCGGTTGGGCTTTTGTGACTTGCGCTTTGCTTTTGGTCGTATTCTTAGGACTGAGTTCCGCGCAGGCAGGTGGAGCAATTACGGACCTGAAGCTGAGTGATGACACACAGAGGATCGTCATTCAGTTTGACGGCGAAATAGGCGCACACACGACTAAGACGCTCCCTTCGCCTCCCCGCCTCGTGATCGACGTGGCTTCCGTGCGAGCTGATTCGTGTCCCCAGAGGCAGAGCTTCCAAAAGAAGCCGGTGCGGGAAGTCCGGGTGGAGCCATCCGGGAGAGGGTCACGGATTATTGTGGATTTTGGCGAGCATGAGGTGCCCCAGCATAAGATTCGGCGTATGGACAATCTTCTGGTCGTCTTTCTTGGCGACCACAGGAAATCCCCTCAAGCCCTGACTGAAGAGTTCCAACGGAAGCTCAATCATGAAGAAGAGCGCCCCCTGGCGAGAGCTAGAGCCATGCGCTCCCCCAGACCCTGGACCGTGCCCGCGGCCAAAGAGTCCAGGCCTGGTATTACGGAAGTCCGTCCGGCAGCGGCTGAGGTCCGACCGTCTTCTGACTCGTCGGATCTTTTCGTGAAGCAAGCTTCCGTGGACGACGGAGCACTCCTAGTCGAACTGGGGCGCAAGAGTCAACCGCGAACCGGATACCTGATCCGGCTGGGGATCGATCTCGTTCGCCTGGGAATACGCACAGCTCAGATCGACGAGATTAGTACCAACCCTCGTCAACAGGCCTCTCAAACCGTAGTTGCCCAGGTAACCCCTCGCATACCGTCACCCAAATACAAAAGCCCGGGACCTCGCCGCGGGGAAGAGCCTCCTGAGCAGGTTCGTACGGCTCAAGCCCCAATGTCTGGCCCACGACGATCCATGTCGGAAAAGGTCGAACCGAGCAATTTCGTAGCCACCTGGAACGGCATTCTGGCGAAATGCGGCTTCCAACCTTCTGAGGTCCACTGAGTACTTGTGCTCAACAGGGCGCTCAGTCTAATGGGGCAGCCATTCGGCTGCGCTGGGGAGGCAACAAGCAAAAGGCAGCAACCGTCATTCCTGCGGAAGCAGGAATCCAGGTTCTTCAATATTTCCTGGACCCCGGCTTTCGCCGGGGTGACGACATTAGGCCGCGGGATTTCTTTTGAACCAACCTTGCCCGTCTCTTCCCCTCGCGAAACTGACCGCTTGCTCTTGCCCGAAGACTTCAGTTGCATGGCTCCCAAATTGAGCGTATACTATGCGGCATTATTATTGTCTTAATTGATTCAAGGACGGGGAGAAAGCGTGTATCACGCACGTTCATTAATTGGCGTAGGTTATCGGGGGTAAGGCTATGGCGGACTCGCTGTGGCTGACATGGCTGCTGATTCCCTTTGGATTTATGGTAGCCTACGGCGCGATCCCTCGCTTGATTGAGGCCGCGACACGCTACGGTTTTGTCTCCCAGCCGGGAGGTCGCAGAAGCCATCCTCGACCGACGCCCCTGTTGGGTGGTGTTGCCATATACGTGCCGTTTGCGGCCGTCTTCCTTTGCTTTCTGGTGCTCCGCTTAACGGGCGTGCTCACCTTTGAACAACCTTCTGTCGCAAAAATGGTGACCCTTTTCGTGGGCGCGACTTGGATACTGATCCTTGGGACAATGGATGACCGGGAGCAGATCGGGTGGCCCAAGAAGCTTATCGGCCAATTTGCGGCTGCGTTCATCCTGGTCCTGGGCGGGCATACGATCGCGGTCGCGACACTGCCGTTTGCAGGCCCCGTTCATTTTGGCTGGTTCGGCCCACCTCTCCTGATCATAGCTGTAATCCTTCTCACCAATGCCATAAATCTAATTGACGGGCTGGATGGCTTGGCAGGCGGGATCTGTTTCTTTGCCGCTTTGACAAGCGGTGTGATTGCGGTGGCAAAGGGTGACGCGTTCACCGCGACCGTAGCGTTCACGATCTCCGGCGGATTGTTAGGCTTTCTTTTTTTCAATTTTCCCCCTGCCTCGATCTTTCTGGGAGACGGCGGGAGTATGATGACTGGTTTTGTGTTGGCTACGCTGGCCACCAGCTCGGCCGCGATCGCGCCCGGCCAGCGACTGGGAACCATCCTCATGATTGTGGCTCCTTTCCTTCCGTTTGGCATCCCTGTCTTTGAGGTGACCCTGTCGATCGTGCGGAGGTGGATCAGAGGCCAAGCCATATTTCTCGGGGATGGAAACCATCTGCATCATCGGCTGATCGGCAGGATGAAGAATCCAAGGCTCACCGTTGGTGTGTTCTATTTCTTCAGCGCGGCCCTTTGCGCCTTGACGCTCTTTATCATCTTGCAGGTCAATGCGCCCGCTCTGACAGTCATGGCCGGCTTCACAGTCCTGATTCTTTTCGCCGGAGCACTCGCGTCCCTCCGTCTCTACCGAATAGAAAACGTGGTGGAGACGCTCAGGAACAGGCGGCACTTCAAATTCCTGGGCGGATTCCTGGGGTTCATGAAGCAGCGCCTGAAACGAGCCAGGTCGCTCGGAGAGTTGCTGGAACTGCTCGAATCCGGAGTGAAAGATCTGGCTTTCGACAGTGTGGAAGTGCTCTACAGGGGCGAGACTATTGAGAAATGGTCAAATCCTCGGCCTATCCATGTGGGCAGCCCTAGGATCCACTCTGAAGAGACCTTCGATGAAGCCCAACTCACCGTGAAATGGGCCCGGCCCGTGCACAATGACGACTGTTACAACGAATACCTGATGCTGACCTGGTACCGTTTCCTGGTAGCATTCAAGGATGAAATGGCTCTTCACACCGGAGAAATCTCCCGTCCCGCGAGCAGCAAAGTGCTCGATCTGACCAGCAAACTCTCTAGGTAATCTGACATACCGTCCCCAACCCGGCGGTCTTTATAGTCTTACTACGCGGACCTGCCGTGACTGGGACAGGCCCGCGAAGGAATTCCTACCATCACGAAACCCTTCAACTCCGAAACCTACTCCCGCGTACTGTCCTGCGGCCGGAGCTGGGCAGGCGCAAACCCACGCTGGGACTGTTGCGTGCCTATTTTGTGATTGTCACCTCCCACCGGGTCACATTTGTGTACTGGCCCGGAAACCCTACCTTTATGAAACATTCGGCACCTAAAACGTACGTGTGCGTAGGATATGTTAGGAAAACATGCTCCTGCCGAGGCGCAGCCTCTCTCCCCTAACCCGCTCCACGTCAGGCTTCTGGAACGCGTGCAGTTGTACTGCTCGCGTGGCATGGAGGTTGCTCCGGGAATTCCCCGTTTGGATCACTCTGAGTCCAAGTCACACGATCTCCAAATGCGAGGAGGGTTGACGATGAATGCCGCCGACACGGCTTTTGTTATGGCGTGTTCCGCGCTGGTGCTGGTGATGACCCCCGGGCTGGCCATATTCTATGGCGGGCTTGCACGGGCCAAGAATGTGCTTTCCACCATGATGCACAGCTTCTTTCTCATGGGGCTCGCGACGGTCATATGGGTGGTGTATGCGTATAGCCTCAGTTTTGGGGAAGATATCGGCGGGTTCATCGGAGGCCTCAATCATTTTCTTTCCTCAGGGGTGGGCGCGCAGCCGAGAGAAGGGCAGACGATTCCTTCTTCAGTCTTTATGACCTTCCAGTGCATGTTCGTGATCATTACGCCCGCGTTGATTTCCGGCGCGTTCGCGGAAAGGATGAAATTCAGCTCGTACATCGTCTTCATGGTCCTATGGATCACGGTGGTGTACGCGCCCATTTGTCACTGGGTGTGGGGCGGGGGCTGGCTGAGCAAGCTGGGCTGCCTCGATTTTGCCGGCGGATTGGTTGTCCACCTCAATTGCGGTGTAGCGGCTCTGGCCGCAGCCATCGTCGTGGGAAAGAGGAAAGGTTACGGCACGCGACCCTTCATACCTCATAACCTGACCATGACTCTGCTGGGCGTAGGCCTCCTCTGGTTCGGGTGGTTCGGGTTCAACGCAGGCAGCCAACTGGCCGCGGACGCGGTTGCCGGGAATGCCTTCCTGGTGACTCATTTGGCCGCAGCCACCGGTTGCCTCACGTGGGTAGGCGCAGAATGGATCCTCAGAGACAAGCCAACGTCACTCGGTTTGGCCTCGGGCGCGATTGCCGGTCTGGGCTCGATCACGCCTGCTTCCGGATTTGTGGGCCCGGGTGCTGCTATCATCATCGGTGGTGTGGCCGGCGTGATCTGTTACCTCGCGGTGCTCGCGAAAGACAAACTCGGATACGACGATTCTCTTGACGTAGTTGGCATACACGGTGTCGGAGGGGTCTGGGGCACACTTGCGACAGGGCTGTTCGCGTCCAAGGCGATCAACAGCGCGGGAGCTGATGGGCTATTCTTCGGAAATGCCGCGCAAATGGGTCCGCAGATCATAGGCGTAGTGGCCACCATTGCGTACAGCTTCATAATCACGGTTGTACTTCTATACGTGGTAAAGGCTATTTTGGGTCTTCGGGTTTCCGAGGAACACGAAGAACTCGGGGTGGATACGTCGCTCCACGGCGAAGCTGGATACACGTTGTAGACGCGGCGGGAGCACGCTGAAAACTTTAGAGGGGTTCCGAGGGAACTTCGGTAGGGGCGCACGGCCGTGCGCCCCTACGCGCCTCGCTCCTAAACGAATTGCATCGAATTTCATGAGGGAACGGCAATGAAAAAAGTAGAAGCCATTATAAAACCTTTTAAACTGGACGACGTGCGGGACGCTCTCAGCGCCGTAGGGGTCCAGGGAATGACGATAACCGAAGTCAAAGGCTTTGGGCGCCAAAAAGGCCACAAAGAGATCTACCGCGGCGCGGAATATCTCGTTGATTTCCTCCCCAAGGTCAAAATGGAGATGGTCGTCCCTGCGGAGCTGGTCGAGCAGGTGGTCAAGAAGATCATCGAGGCTGCGCGAACGGGAAGCATAGGCGACGGCAAGATCTTTGTGTCATCGGTCGAAGCCGCGGTCCGCATCAGGACCGGCGAACAAGACGAAGACGCCCTGTAGAAGCGGCCCCAAGCCTGCGGTTCCAATGAACCCTTAGAGCAATCCTCGCAAGCGATCACGGATTGACTTGCGGGTGCTCCCGCGAGACGCGGGACTGGCTTGCCCAGCAGTGGAAGTACATTCCGTGAAGACTTTGGAGAATCGCTACAACAAGTAAGACGGGGAGAGCCTCTCTATCTAAGCCCCCGTTTCGCACTCGTAGAGCTGTTCTTGGGCACAATATCCAAACGTGTGTTCGCGTCATTCCCGCGAACGGCCATAATCTCTCGATCACCACGGAATACGAAAATGGCGCAATGAACTCTGGTGCCATCCCGCGAGACGCGGGACGTCCCGCCCCGCGGGACTCATCCGTGCTTCTCGCTTATCGGCCGATGGCCAATGGAAGTCTCTCCAGCAAGGGAAGCTGATGTCGTAAGCGTACCGGCCCACCAGTATCCGCACGGATGAGCCTTCGGCACATCCGTGGCACCATGCAAAAGCTGCCTCGTCTATTGAGAGTGAACCATTTTCAGGTAAGGGCCGGAATCCAGGGAGAGCAGAGTCCCAGTCCTTACTCTGTATACCAGTCGTCAGAATTCTTGGCCTCTCGCACAGCCGGCGCTTCAAGCATAGCGGTAGGGCCCGGCGTCCCCCGGATCAAGTCCGGGGCCGGCTCTGCCGGGCCGCTCAGATCACTTCGCTCCTTGCGCTCTGAGGTATTGCACCACATCGTCTCGCCCGCTCAACTCACCCCACTTCAGAGCCGTCTGGCCCTTCTTGTCTTGGGCATTCACGTTGGCCCCTTTGTGGACGAGCAGCTTCATCACCTCCAGGTGGCCCCCCGCCGCCGCAGACATCAAAGGCGTAAAACCGTTTTTGGCTGCGGCATTGACATTCGCGCCTTTCTGGATGAGCAGCTCAACTACGATTAGGTCGCCTTCCGATGCCGCGGTCATCAGAGTAGTCAGGCCGCCGCCTTTGCTCTTAGCCTTGACGTCGGCACCCTTGGCGACGAGCAACTTAGCCACTTCTGCCTTGCCCTTAGAAGACGCATACATCAGCGCTGTCCAGCCACCTTTCGTCTTAGCCTCGACTTTGGCCCCTTTAGCTATGAGCAACTTGGCCACTTCCAAGTTGCCAGCAACAGCAGCAGACATCAGAGGCGTCACTCCTTCCATGTCCTTGACATTTACCTTGGCGCCTTTGTCTATGAGAAGCCCGACCAGATCTAGGCGATCTCCTTCCACACCGGCAGCCTCGTTCAAAGCCGCCGCCGTGTATTTGGTCTTAGTCTTAACGCTCGTACCTCTTTCCAGGAGAAACCTAAGCAATTCCAGGTTACCGCTGCTGGCTGCAAACGCGAGAACCGTTCCATCGTCGCGCGCTCCCTTGTCAAGGAGCAGTTTCGCCATTTCTAAGTGGCCATTCTCCGCGGCAGCGCATAACGCCGGTCCGCCTTCGTCAATCTCAACCTCCAGATCAGCACCCTTTTCGATTAGCAGTTTTGCCACCTCCAGGTGGCCGTTGGCAGCCGCATACCACAGAGCACTCGCGCCGTTATCACTCCGAGCATTGACATCGGCCCCTCTGGCGATAAGAAGCCGGATTACCTCCACTTTGCCCGCTCGGGCAGCCGCGATTAGGGCTGTTTCATCAGACGCGTCTTGGATATTGACGTCGGCGCCTCTATCCAACAACAGGTTGACGAGGTCAAGACGGCCTCGCCTGGCAGCTTCAATGAGGGGCCGCTGCCCGTCGAGGTGCCCATTGACATCCGCGCCCTCTTTAGTGAGTCGGTCCACTGCATCTAGGTCTCCGAGCCTGACCGCATCTACGAGGGCCAGTCGGGCTCCGTGTTCTCGGAGCAGTTTGGCCAATTGGAAGTCACCCCGCATGGCCGCGCAGCTCAGCGCAGTCAATCCCCAAGGGTCCTTTGCATTTGTCTCCGCGCCTTTTTCCAACAGAAGCTTGACGACTTCAACTTGCCCTTCAAGGGCAGCTTCCATCAGGGCTGTCGAACCTAGAGGTCCCTTGGCATTGATATTAGCGCCTTTGTCCAGCAACGTGTTAACCGCCGCCAGGTCTCCATGTTTCGCCGCCTGTATCAGTTGCTCGTCGAGCGTAGCCGCTCCCCCCGCGCTCGCAAAGAATGGCAGCAGCGCCAATATTAACAGCACGGCCACCAGCCGTTCAGTGAACACGGCAATGTATCCAGTATTCATGGGCAATCTCCGGTCCTGTGCTGATTGAGCGGCGTGTTTTTGGGGCACCCTGTCTCATGGCCGCGACCAGAGAGGGCCCGCACTATTAATCCGGGCAGGATGTAGTGGACCGAGCCCACCGCATTTTGTGGCGCTACCCTGGAAGGCACCCCGATTGAGCCAAGCCTCATGCTTCGCCCGCGAAGCCGGCTTGTCTCACCATTTCCCAGTCTTCTTCGACGGATCGCCCGCTGGTGGTCAGGTATCCGCCGATGATCATGCCATTTGCGCCGCTGCGGAGCGCCATAGCCTGGAAATCGCCCAGGTTGGCTTCTCGGCCGCCTGCGATCTTGATGGTAGCTTGAGGCAGTATGAGTCTGAAGAGCGCGACGGTTTTGAGGATTTCCAGCGGTTCGGGCCGCATCGCATGTTCCAGGGGAGTGCCCGGTCGAGGATTGAGGATATTGATGGGCACGCAGTCCACTCCCAGCTCTGCCAGCGTGAATGCAAGATCCAGCCGCTGTTGGGGGCTTTCTCCCAGGCCGATGATTCCGCCGCAGCACGCGGACATGCCCGCGGCCAGGACCGTGCGGACCGTCTCGACTCGTTGCTCGTAGGAATGCGTGGTGCAGATCTCAGGATAATATTCCCGCGAAGTTTCCAGGTTGTGGTTGTACCTAGTAACTCCGGCCGCGCGGAGCTGCGCCGCACGTTCCTCATTCAGGAATCCCAAGGACGCGTCCAAAGCAATGTCCACTCCCGAATGGACAGATTCGAGCGCTTGGATGAGCGTGTCGAATTCGCGGTTTGAGAGCGCGCCGCCGCTGGTCACGGTGCAGAACCGTGTCGCGCCTGCTTGTTCCGCGTCTCGTGCCGCGGTGACAATCCGGTCTGAGGAAACAAGCGGATATACTGAAGCTTCTCCTCGATAGCGGCTGGACTGAGCGCAAAACGCGCAGTCTTCTCCACAGCCTCCGGAACGGGCATTGATGAGTGAACAGGAATCAAAGGTATCGCCCTTGAAATTGATCCTGATCCTGTCCGCGGCCGCGATTAGGCGCATCAGGTGTTCCGGCGGCGTGTCGAGCAGTGATTCAGCCTCTGCACGGGTTATCGCGCCGTGCTCGAGGATTCTTTCTTCTACCGCATCGATCAAGTTTCCGTAATAATTCCTCTCCATGCAGTCCTCCTGAGAAAAAATACTTATACCGTGAATATGGGCTGAAATCCAGACCCACGCTCAGGCCGCCGCGAAACCCGGCATCCGGGAGAACAAAACGGTTACCGCGAAACTTTTTGGCATCCCAGGCATCAAATAACATGGTAAGACCCGAAAACGGTCTCCGCATCGTTGCCATAAGCGCACAACGATGCTAAAAGTATTACCTGCACTTTCGATGGTGAGCAGGGGGTAATGTGAAGCCAAAAATCGGATCTTCGCCTGCGGAAAACCATCGTCGAGGGAGTGTGTAGATGAATTACCCAGTTGTATCAAATTCTCTGGATCACTTGCTCAGTCAGGTTCGCTCAATTAAGCCGCTGACCGCAGAACGGGAATACGAGTTGGCCGTGCGTTACCAAGAGACGGGCGACAAAGAGGCTGCTCACGAGCTGGTGGTCTCCCACCTTCCGTTCGTGGTGAAAATTGCATTTCAGTATCGGCATTACGCGATGCCGGTGCAGGACCTGATCCAAGAAGGAACCATCGGATTGATGAAGGCCGTCAAGCGCTTCGATCCGTACAAGGGATATCGGTTGGTTTCCTTTGCAGTATGGTGGATCAAGGCGTACATCAAGAATTTCATCTTGCGGTCGTGGAACCTGGTGAAATTGGGCACAACCCAAGCTCAGAGGAAGCTCTTCTTCCGCGTTGGCGACATCGGAGAGCACCTGGATCAAGAGTCCAGGAACGCACGAATCAAACACCTGGCTAAGGAACTCAAGGTCAAGGAAGATGACGTCATCGAGGTCGAAGCCCGTGTCAAGGCCAGAGAATGGTCTCTGAACGACATGATCGGCGACGACAAGGACATCACTGGCATGGATCTCCTGGAAGACCCGTCAATCGATCAGGAAACTCAGCTGATTCAGCGGGAGACCGAGACCGAACTATCCGACGTCACGAAAAAGGCCTTGGCCAAGCTCGATCCGAGAGAGCGCTTCATCATCACGAAGCGATTCATGGAAGAATCGCCCTGGACGCTGCAAAAGCTCGGGAGCCACTTCGGAACGAGCCGGGAACGGGTGAGACAACTTGAGAAGCGGGCTCTGGGCAAGCTGAGGCGCGCGCTTCCGCCGCACGCAGTGGAAGGCCTCTTGCCGGCGTAGAAACGGGGGACGGTCAAGCCTTTTTGTAGGGGCGCACGGCCGTGCGCCCCTACTGACCTCGCTATTGCCTACCAAACACGAATTCTTCCCTAACCGCCGCTGTAAAAGTGAATAGATGCATCAAGAGCTGCGTGCCCATTGACATGGGGCGGAGGTGCGGTTAAAAATCGGCATGTATGGCGGAACGACGAATATACACTCCTTCGGTCAAGATCCAGGCTTCGCGTGTGCGAGTTCTGATCTTAGTGGGATGCCTGCTCGGAGCGGTCTCTTTAGGGAGCGGCCCTCTTTGGAGCTCCCAAATCTCGATTCGCTCCGACGAGGACCTTAGCGATAACCAACCTGCCCAAGAGACGCAGCAGCCGGCTGCTACCCCTTCCATGCCTTCGGGCGCCGAAACCCCCTCAGTCCCTAACGAAAACGCAGAACAAGCAGAAATCAATCCTCTGCTCCAGCGGCGCGCGACCCAGATTCAAGAGCTTGGACCGGCCGCGTCCGAAGAAATGAAGCTCATGGCCGCCGCGGTCCAGCTACTTGACCGTGAAAGCGCAACGCAGTGGCTGGCCGGTTTCATTTCATCGCCGCCACTCAATTGTCCTCTCTCTGAAAAGAAAAAGTGGATTGACGCTATCCTGAACGCGGTGGAACGTAACGGCCTGCCTTTGTCCAAGGAAATCACGGGCCTCGTGGCCTGCATTATTTCCATTGAATCAGGGTTCCGCGCGGATCCCCTTGCGGTGGACCCTTCCGGCCGGGAGACAATCGCAGACCTTTTGCGACGGGCCGAAGAACAATTGCAGCAAAAGACCGGTTCGATCCTCCAGACACCGCCCCTGGCAGGCCTGTACGCGGAATACAGGAATCGATACTATTCGCGCCTCCTCTCCTGTCGCACTGAAGGAGACGTGGAAGTAGTTGCTCGCTCCATAGCCGGCCAACTCAAGCAAGACGCACAGAAGCTTCCACCCTTTATGCGCAAGATCGTCAATCGGAATATTGATCGACTCTGCCAGGTGGTCCGCACCAAAGGCTCCATGCAGCTCAACTTCAATAGAGCCCGACAGGTGATGAAGGATCGGGACGAACGCTTCATTGACCAGGAGCTGTTGGACTACATGTACACCTGCCAGGGAGGCGTTGACGTGGGTGTTGCCGCACTCAAACCCATGTTTGTGCAGTACGTGGCCAGGTACGCCACTCCCGGCGATCTTTCGTGGCTGTTCTTTGTGGGCATGGACTACCATTATGGACCCTTTTCCAGTCGGAACATGATGGAACAGATCAGAATACGGGACCTTTCCGGTGCGCGAATCGCCCTGGACGGAGATTTGCTCCATTATGACGAAGACGGGACTCCTCTCGACAAGGACTCCCAGACTCTCCAGGCCCTTCGGACCGCCTTTCCCTCTGTTTCTCGTGATGAGATATTCCAGGCCTTTTTGCTTGAAAAAGACCCTCACTATATCTACACAAACGTTCACCGTATCTTGAGCGAGGCTCACCAGGAGCGATTCGGCGAGACTCCCTTCGCAGTCATCGGCGAACTCTGGATGGGCCAGGAAGCGCAAGTGAAGCACGGCTCGATGTGGAAGACAAAGGCCTACCTCAAGAAACTGGACCGGTACCTTAACGCAATTCCCTGGGACTCTTCTCCTCGGTAAGCATAGGGTGATCGACAGTACGCGTCATTGTTGTCGGGTTTCACGGGGCTCAACCCGACCTACCTCCTCCGTGGCGATTCGCTCATACGGGGGCAAACTGCCTCAGACGTGTCATTGCGAGTCCCGCGGGACGCGGGACGAAGCAACCTCCCTTGCTGGGGCGGGCGTCTCGCCTGTCGATTGGAATGACGGGCAAGATGCCCGTCCCACCAAGAAGGGGATTGCTTCGTCCCCCGGATTGAGTCCGGGGTCCTCGCGCTGACAGGTGCGATACGCTTTACTGTCACACGCACCTAAATCCTCACCCGAGGCAGTCCAGTTCTGGCTTGACAACACGTGTGACTTATGGCAGTTTTATCAAAACTCCGTAAGAGGGATACCCATGGCAGCCAAAGTTATTACATTTGCGCTTTGTGCGCTCCTGCTGTTGATTCCAGCTGTGGGTTCCGCTGGTTCTTCTCAGGCCCAGAGTTCGTCCTATTGGGTAAACTTGGTGACCGAGGAGAACTCCTTGGCTGCCAGCCTCCTCTACATCCCGTACACGATCGTTATCGTCCCCATACGGCTCGTCGATGGATTCATCAATCCGGTGCCCACATCACAGTCGACCATTCCTCCGGCTGCACATCGCACGCCCTGAGCCGGACCGCTCCTCTCCTCTCAGGAACGCCTCTCTTAATCGCGCACTGCTGATGGCGGCGTGCTTCGGCTGCGGCACGTCTTCTATGTTGGAAAAGGAACCCCTTCTGTGGGGCGACTAACAGGTTGGAGAACGACCGGGGCTAGTTTGCGGGAGTTCGATTGCACGGGAAGAAGTTGAGTGCTTTGTGCTGTCCCTGGTCCAGACGAAACTTGATTATCACGTTCTTGCCAAGAAAAGGAGCGGCTATTACTCTGTCCTGTTTATCCACCTGAAAGACCATCTGCGTGTGGTCGCTCACCCGAACCACAACGCTTTCGGGGCCAACCCTGATCAGGGTGCCGGCCATTTCGGACGCTGCACACGGCTGATATGCCGCAAGAATGCAGACTAGTCCCAAGACTCCGATCCAATACCCTTGCATGTGGTCCTCCCTGGCAACAGAATCCGAACCCTCAGACCTACAAAAGAAAACAAGCCTCGCCGGTCGCACCGGCTCGGCCTCATCCCCAAATACACCACTATGATAGCCGACCCAGCACGCTCATGCAACCCTAACAATGAGCCGGTGGGGACCGGCATGTGTTCAATGCCGCTGCAATCGGGAGCGGAATGGGAAGATTCCCAGTACTGAGCCGATCATCAGCTTGGCAACACGTGTACAGCAGATCAAGGCCGCCACCCGGAACTTCTGGTTTGAAGAGCCGAAACGTGCTATGCGTGTGCGGGAATCGAGGGGCTTAGGGACATTCCTGTGAATTTTGACGTGGCGATCATCTCTGGGAAGGCATTCAACCATGACTCGCGACGAAATCCTAAAAAAACTGGAAGAGAACCGCGAAACCATTAAGGGCTTTGGGGTTCGTCGCCTCGGCATATTTGGTTCGTGCGTCCGAGGTGAACAGACTGAAACAAGCGATATAGATTTTCTTGTAGAGTTTGAGCGTCCCACCTTCAAAAACTATTTTGGGCTCAAATTCTTCTTGGAAAAACTGTTTGATTGTGAGGTGGACTTGGTCTTTCACGACACCATTAAGCCGCGAATTCGTAACACGATTCTGGAGGAAACAGTCTATGCCGCGGGACTATAGGCTCTATCTGGATGATATTCTTGAATCCTGCAGAAAGATACGACAGTTCACGGAGGGAGTGTCTTTCCAGGAATTCCAACAAAACACCATGATGCAAGATGCGGTTATAAGAAATTTTGAGATAATTGGCGAAGCGGTCAATCATCTGCCGGAAGAAATCAAATCTCTCTATCATGATATTGAATTGGCCGAAATTATTGGATTTCGCAATATATTGGCTCACGGATACTTCGCCGTCAAGGTGGAAACCGTGTGGTCGGCAATCGAAGAGGGATTGCCCGATCTTGAACAGCAGACCCAAGCACTTCTCGGCCAGGAATCTTGATGTTCATCCCCTACGTCATAGACAATCAAACTCACACTATGGGGGAAGTGCTGGGAACCTGTTGCGCGACAGGCTCCCAGTGAAAAGTCGGTCGGAAGAATTGCTTTCGGGCCAACTACATGATTCGTCTAAAGAAGGATTCATTCACGTAGATGAAATTGGCGCGTATGCGAAGCCGCTTGGCTTTAACACGGTCCGGGAGTGGATAATAAGGCGCGGCGCTCTTGATGGCGTTGAGTGCGGACTGATCCAGCACCGCGTGACCGGAAGAATCCAGAAGATTTACCGAAACTAATTGCCCTTCACGAGATATGAGGAACTCGACCAGGAGCTTGCCCCCTATGCCCGCCTCCGCGGCCGCACGCGGGTAGGTCCATACCCCCTGAATCTTGTGCTTGAGGTACAGCAGGTACGAAGCGAAGGTATTTTCTCGCGTATTTATGTCTACGACCACTTCTTCAGAGTCACCCTCGGGAAAGAAATCCGGCGATCCGGCTTGTCCCGAGAGCACCCGGGCAATCTCTTGAGAATTGGGACTAACGTCCACATTGCGCCGAGGCAGCCCGTTCTGGGGCTTGGACGGGGACGGCTTCTTCGGCTCCACAGCAGAGCGTCGCGAAGGTTTCTTATCTTCGGGTTCTCGCTTTTCTTCTTCGGGCTTCTCTCGCTCGGCGTCTTCCCGGAATTCCGGAGCGGTGGGAGGAACCAATGCAGCCATGCGGGGCCCCATCGGCCCCGGTATGGGAGTACCAGGCACGGTCCTGGGAAGCCTTTCTCTCTCCGCGGCATGGTCCCTGTCCGATATTGCGGAGGCTTGTTTAGGCGGCTCTGTTTCCTTTGGCTCTCCGGGCCATTCCACCAAACGGATAGGAGTGACGGTTTCCCCAGGCTTGAGCAGCGATTGGGATGGGGTTAGTTGCCCCATCTGCGGGATAGCTACCAGGATGGTCGCGTGGAGTACGAACGAAGCAACGATGCCGTACCTGAACGCTCGATCTCGAGACGAGACCTTGGTGTATTCCGCGGCCAGTATGCCGCTCAACTCTTCTACCGGCGCATCGAATCCGGAGCTATCCACCTCCGAGTCGGACGGCTCGTCAAAGAGGTCTGCCGGTAATGCCGGATGCGGCTCGGTCATCAACATCTCCGCTCGTCAACGACTCGCGTGAACCTCTACCCCTGAGAATAGCGATCAAGACAGGCCGGAAGCAGTGAATTCCCGGTTGTCGCGACCCTCCTTATAACAGGCTTTGGGCCGTTTTCCCAGGGTATCGTGATTTCGCCGCCCTTTCCAGCCGGCGGACGCGCCCCGGTCACCTGTTCATCGAATCCCATCGGGGATCGAGGCACTCTGAGTCAGCACGCATCAGTGCCATATTCTGCTGTGCTCGCTCCTGGTTCGCGTTTGCATAACAGTACACGCACCCGTGAGTGCATGTATCGTACGCTCCAATATCTTTAGATGCCACGCAGCCGCAGCCGTTTCGACTCGGCGCGGCCTTTAGGTTCCTGAGCGCCTCTCGTCGCTGCGCGGAATCGACCACCTGAGCCATCACGTCCGGGTCGATGCACCGTGCCTTGCCGATTCGCTCAGAAACAAGGAAATCATGGGCGCACGACAGCAGCGAGATCTTCCACTCGCCGGCTACATGCGCCAGTTCTTCAGCCATGTCCTGGCATTCTGCTTCGGAAGGCTTGATATGGTCAGGGACCTGAAGACCCATGTTCCTTTCCGTCTTGCGATAGTAATCGCAAAAGCTGAATATGCACTCGGACGTGAACCCCGCGAGCAAGGAGCACAGACTGCGAAAATTGCTCACGTGCCACCGCCTATCCAGCTTCTCTGTTAGAACGATTGTGTCATAACGCCATCGCAGCCCCTGGGGACCTAGTCTTTTCGCAAGAGTCTCCGCTATCTTCATGGTGTGACCCAGTTTCGGCACTCCAGGTTCCAGGAAAGCCGGATAATTGTTCACCGTGTAAAGAAAAGAGAAGCAATAGCCTCGGTTTGCGAGCTCGTCCAGATGACTGAGCATCGGTTCAGCGTTCTTGGTCCAGAAAACAATTCCGATTACGTCCTCGGCCGCGAGCGAGATCTCGAACATCTTCCCGCCGAAGGGAGCGATCACACGCGCGCGTCCCGCTCGGATGCGGTTCATCAACCACTCCGAATGCAACGCGGGGATGTCGGTTCGCCTGCTGGCGGAAATGATGTGCATCTTCGTCTCGTGATCCAGGGGATTCAGTTACAGTAATCGTAAGCCTTTTCACGGGCCTGATCGAATGGTACAGGACTGAGGCCGGATGCTCAAGTGTCCCCCGTCCCTTTGACGATCAAACGGGGAGACGAGCTGAGCCATATTTGATGTGCCACTGAATCTTCATCGTACTGTCTTGATTTTGTTGCCCACTCTGCATATGAAGGATCGAGAAGTTACGCCGAGCATAAAGCGGGCCACCGTGAAACGGCCACAGTTTCGTGTGGGAAAACCATAACCGAGTACGCGAGAGATCCGTGGTATAATCGCTTGTGTGGGTCACCGGCGCCCAAGACTGATACGTGGCCCGCGACGGTGCGCTCCCTTTTGACCAGGTTTATCTTTCGCGAAGTCCGCGTGAACGGCTTCGAGACTCAGTTCAGAGAGAGGAATTCCAATGGCCAAAGCAACTAAGGGAAAAACCGACACTCCAGCCGGAACAGAAAAAGAAAAAGCGATCGATATGGCGATCAGTCAGATCGAACGCCAATTTGGGAGAGGGTCCATCATGAGGCTGGGCAGCGACGAGGCTGTCCGCAACGTGAGGACGATCCCTTCCGGTTCTCTGGGGCTCGACATTGCCACCGGAGTTGGCGGCATCCCACAGGGACGAATTGTGGAGATATTCGGCCCCGAATCTTCCGGCAAGACCACTCTCTGCCTGCATATTATCTCGCAAGCCCAGAAGCGTGGCGGATTCGCGGGCTTCGTGGACGCGGAACATGCTTTGGACGTGCATTACGCGAGATTGCTGGGGGTAAATACTGATGAGTTGCTGGTCTCGCAGCCTGATTCCGGCGAGCAAGCCCTGGAAATTACCGAAATCCTTGTGAGATCGGGCGCCATGGATGTGGTGGTGATCGACTCTGTGGCCGCGTTGGTTCCACGGGCAGAAATCGAAGGCGAGATGGGCGACGCACACATGGGCTTGCAGGCCAGGCTCATGTCTCAGGCGCTCCGGAAGCTTACGGCAGCTATCGCGCGATCTAATGCTGCCGTTATATTCACCAACCAGATTCGGCAGAAGATTGGGATTATGTTCGGGAATCCCGAGACAACTACAGGCGGTAATGCCCTGAAATTCTACGCATCGCTCAGACTGGATATCCGCCGCGTTTCTCAGATCAAAGAAGGGGAAAACGTCGTTGGTTCGCGCACTCGGATTAAGGTTGTAAAGAACAAGCTCGCGCCGCCGTTCCGGCAGGTGGAATTCGACATTATGTACAATGAAGGGATCTCTTCCGCGGGCGAGCTGCTCGACATGGGCGTGGATCACGGCCTGATAGACAAATCCGGGGCCTGGTTCTCCTACGGAGACGACCGCATCGGCCAGGGCCGAGAGAATGCCAAGATATTCCTGAAAGAAAACCCTGACATCATGCAGAACCTCCGTTCGGCAATCCTCGTCAAGACTGGGCTGTCGGCCCAGCCTGGCGTCGAGTCGTCCGCAGCTCAGGAAACAAGCGGCACAGGAGAATAGGTATGGACCTTGATGCTGTGTTGAAGAAAGCAGTGGATATGGGCGCTTCGGACGTCCATCTCAAGATGCCCTTGCCCCCGGTGGTGCGAGTGAACGGCGTTCTCAGCCCCCTCAAGGGGGAAGAGCGCCTCAGTCCGGATGAGCTCAAGCGTGTCGCGCTCTCGATTATGAACGAGCGCCAGAGGGAAGTTTTCACCAAAACCAAAGAGCTTGATATGGGCTACGGGATCACCGGATTGGCTCGGTTCCGTGTGAACGTGTTCTTCCAGCGTGGCACCATTGCAATGGTCTTTCGGTCCATCCCCACTGACCCTCCCATGATCAAGGATCTCAGCCTCCCGCCGGTGATCGAGAAGATCGCCATGGAGAACCGAGGCCTGGTCCTGGTAACAGGAACCACCGGGTCGGGCAAATCCACTACTTTAGCGGCCATGATCAACCACATCAACGGGTACCGTAACTGCCACATCGTCACCATAGAAGACCCCATAGAATTCCTGCATCGAGACCGCAAGAGCATCATCAACCAGCGGGAAGTAGGCCAGGACACACTCACTTTTGCCAGCGCACTTAGAGCTGCGCTCCGTGAAGACCCTGACGTGATTCTCGTGGGAGAAATGCGGGATCTGGAGACCATTGAGATCGCGATGCTGGCCGCAGAGACCGGTCATCTGGTCTTCAGCACTTTGCACACACTCGACGCGACAGAGACGGTCACGCGTATTGTTTCCGTATTCCCCATGGAGCACCAGGACGCCATTCGACTGCAACTCTCCGGCATTCTCAAGGGGATCATCTCCCAGAGACTCCTTCCCAAAGACGATGGCGCGGGTCGAGTCCCCGCGGTGGAGGTTCTCATTTCAACAGCGCGTATTCGGGAATGCGTCGCAGATCAGAACAGAATCAGGGAAATCAGGGACGCCATTGCAGAAGGCCACGTGAGCTACGGGATGCAGACCTTTGATCAGGCTTTGATGCAGCTCTTCAAGGCCAAACGGATCTCCTACGAGACCGCTATCGCGGCAGCCACGAACCCGGATGACTTCGCACTGTACGCACGGGGCGTGACAGGAATCGGCGAAGGCAAGTGGGAGATGAACGCGTAATACGAACGGACATAGCTATAGCGCTACAGTGAATCATGAAAGCTCTCGGCTTCGGCGAGTACTCCGTGGCTTCGCCTCGGAGACTAGCAGCAAGAGCGCATCGTTGCGCAATAATTTGGAGGGTAGACTCATCTCCCCTCCAAACCACCCATACGTAGACCCGAACAGGCGTACCTCATGCCGACGACTCTCGTAGGAGTTGAATTGATGCGGATTTGTTTGGCGACGCGCAGGTGGCAAGGTCGCGAAGCGCACGCGGAGCACGTTGCCCACAGGGAGGTGCTTTTTGCGGAGGGTGCGGGAACCGCTTTTTCACACGAAAAAGGGGTTCCCGCAAATTCTCCTTCGCTTTGCTCTAGTCCGCAGCCAGGATTGATCTGCCGGCGACGAGGCGCATGATCTGGTTGGTTCCGGTATATATTTGGGTGAGTTTTGCGTCTCGCATCATGCGTTCCACCGGGTAGTCCTTCATGTAGCCATACCCACCCATAATCTGAACCGCATCCGTGGTCACCTTCATCGCAGTGTCCGAAGCGAGGAACTTTGCTAGAGCCGCCTGGGTTTCGGCCTCCTTTGTCTTTCCCTCATCGAACAGGGACGCGGCCCTGTAGGTCATCAATCGGGAGGACTCAACAGCGGCTGCCATATCCGCCACCATGAACTGGATCGGCGCAAGCGCGGCAATGGGCTTGTCGAACTGGACTCTTTCCCGCGCGTAAGCCACCGCGTGATCCAGCGCGCCTTGACCGATTCCCACCGCTTGCGACGCACAAAAGAGTCGGCTCATCGCGAGTGTTTTCATGAGATTCAAGAAGCCTTCTCCCTCGTTTCCAATGAGATTTTCCGCGGGCACTTCCATGTCCTCGAAATACAGCTCCGAATTGACCGAACCCCGCATCCCCATCTTGTTCTCGTTCTTGCCGTAAACCAGTCCGGGGAAGCCCTTTTCCACCACGAACGCGCTGATCCCTCGGGCTTTCCGGGCTTTGTCTGTGTACGCGTAGAGCACAAAGAAGTCAGCGACAGAGCCATTGGTAATGAAGCACTTCTGGCCGTTGATCACATAACGGTCGCCGGATCGCACAGCGGTGGTCCGCATGGAGAGAATGTCCGAGCCGGCGGCCGGCTCAGTGGCCGCGAGCGCGGTGAGACCTGGAGAATCCCCAGCCAGTCTGTTCAGGTATTTGTCCTTCAGCTCCTCGCTTCCACTATGGAGAATGGGCAATGTGCCGTCTGCTTGCGCGATGAGGAGCAGCGCGGAAGATGCACACACCCGGCCGATTTCTTCCAGGATCATGGAGAACATGAGCATGGAAGTTTCCACGCCCCCATAATGGACCGGGAGCAACGGATTGAGCAGCCCGTTCTCTGCGAAGACCTTGTGCGAGTGATCTGGGAAAGCCGCAGACTCATCGAGTTGTGCCGCTCTCGGCGCTATTTCTCGCTCCGCGATTCTGCGTACGGTATCGAGAATCATCTGCTGTTCGTCGGTAAGGCGGAACATGATTAGAATCCCTTCCTGCCCCATAAGCGTTTGAATAGGAAATAGTCTTTTCGGATTGCAGCTGCTTTTCCCGCTTCCCCTGCCCTCATAGGCGTCAAAATAAGTTCACTATGCTTGGCCTTGCAGGCCCCGGCGGGGCCGTAGAAAGTAGACCGGCGATTCATCGCCGGGAAAATTCAGCTCCAACATCCCTGATTTTGAGAGTCCCACAGGGACGACAGAAAATCAGAACAATATCGGAAGATAGGGTCTGCATTCCTAAATAGCTCTGCCGTCCCTCCGGGACTCAGAGACGTTATTTGTTGGCAGTTCACCTCACCCGGCAATGAATTGCCGGGCTACTGTCTGGATGTCCCTACGGGACACCAAGATTCAGAGAATAGGGTGAGCGTTATTCTAGCGCCTACGCCCCCTTCCGCGTCTCGTCAAGAGAGAAGGGCGGAAACTCTCTCCTCTGTGTGGGGCGGCCTTTCCAGGCCGCCGGCAGGCTGGAAAGCCTGCCCCACAAGAGGACAGGGCGATCCCAGCTTCCTTCAGAGGCGGAGATCTCAACGGGGCACTCGGTAGTCTCGGTCACGCCATCTCTTTGAGTATCTCCCGCGCTATGACCAGGCGCTGTATCTGATTCGTGCCTTCAAAAATCTGGGTTAGCTTGGCATCACGGAACATGCGCTCCACTGGGAAGTCCTTCATGTAACCGTAACCACCCAGCACTTGAACCGCATCGGTGGTGATCTTCATGGCCGCATCGGAAGCGAAACATTTTGCCATAGAAGCTAACTTAGTGTTGGCTGCCCCTGAGTCGTACAGCGCGGCTGCACGGTAGATCAAGCCTCTGGATGCCTCAATCAGCGTGCCGCTGTCAGCCAGAATTGCCTGGACAAGCTGGTGCTCAGCAATGGGTTTTCCAAACGTGTGTCGCTCCATGGCGTAACGGACCATCACGTCGAACGCGCCCTGAGCTATGCCCAACGCCTGAGCGCCTATTGCCGGCCGCGACATATCGAAATCCCTCATTGCCAGCAAAAAGCCTTTGCCTTCCTCGCCAAGCAAATGGTCTGCGGGAACCCTCACGTTATCAAGGATCACTTCCGTAGTGTTGGAGCCGCGCTGCCCCAACTTATTCTCGGTTCGGCCCACAGAAAGCCCTTTCCGGTCACGCTCCACGAGAAAGAATGAAAGGCCGTCATGGCCGCCTCCTCTCGACGTGCGAGCCAGCACCGAATAGAGTGAGGCCACCCCTCCGTTAGTCGCAAAGCACTTGGTCCCTGTTATCACGTAATCGTCACCGTCACGAACCGCGGTGGTTCTGATCCCCGATACATCCGAACCTGCAACGGGCTCGGTGACCAGGTATCCTACGAGCGCGCGTTCGTCCCCAATCCGCTTAAGAATTCTATCTCTGAGCTCCAACCTCATCCCGTGAACCATCGGGAACGAGCCGACCGCCTGGATAATCAAGAGCAACGCGGAAGCAGCGCAGTGCTTGGCGATTTCTTCCACCGCGATGCACAGGGCCGTGCCCTGGTCTTTCTCAAGGCCGCCGAACTCGGGTGGCAGAGTAAGTGTCAACAATCCCAAGTCCCAACAAAGAGCTTCTACCTCGCGATCGAAAACTCCTGCTTCGTCAATCTGAGCTGCACGGGGTGCGACTCTTTCCTTTGCAGCGCGAGCCACGGTCTCGCGCAATAGCTTCAACTCTTCCGAAACTCCAACCATCCCTACCTCCCCATAGGCGTTAAGCTAAGCAGCCCGGTTCTTTCGTCCGTCATTCCCGCGGAAGCGGGAATCCAGTCTTTTCAATCCCGCGTTCTGCGCGGGACTGGACCCCGGATCAAGTCCGGGGTGACGGCATGCATTTGAGTTAAATATTTGAAATCACATACCGAGATCCTTTAACTTAACGCGAATGAGCGCTTACATGCCTCCGTGCCACACGCGCTGATCACGCCCATTGGCCTGGAAGCCTCCAAGAGCACCGTAATTGCCAAAGCCGCCTTGTCGTGGGCGAAGCGTTCCGACCACCGTTGCCGCCGAATCGATGAAATAGGAAACCAAAGGTTGTCAAACATGTTTTCGGGGGATTTTGGCAGATCAGGAGGAGTTTCGCCAGCCCCTATATTCTTGACTTCAGACCTTGTGATCCGGGATACTCGCCCCATTCTTGAGGAAGCCTTAGAAATGTCCGATCTGTACGCACAAGTGCAGGAGTCGGTTCGGGCCCTGCAAAAAGCAACCGAAGCCACTCCGGAGGTCGCCCTAATTCTCGGGACCGGTCTGGGTGGCGTCGCGGAGCGAATCTCTGCAGATGTGCGCATTCCTTACACGCAAATTCCGCATTTTCCTGAGGCCACTGCGGAAGGACACGAAGGAATCCTGCTTTTCGGGTCTCTTGCCGGGCTCACGGTGGTGGCCATGCAGGGGCGATTCCACTTTTATGAAGGGTATCCCTTGGAGCTCATTACGCTCCCGGTCAGAGTTTTCCGAGAACTGGGCGCCGAAATCCTCATCATAAACAGCGCGGCGGGTGGATTGAATCCGGCTTTCGAGCCCGGGGACGTGATGGTTGCCACGGACCATATCAGCCTCATGATGCCCAACCCGTTGAGAGGCATTGTGGATGATTGCTTGGGACCACGCTTTCCGGACATGAGTCGCCCGTACGATGCTGATTTGATCCGCGTGGCCACGGAAGCCGCCGCCGCGCACAACATAACCGTCAGACGCGGTGTGTACATCGCGGTCCCCGGCCCGAGCTTGGAGACGCCTGCTGAAACCCGCATGTTGAGGCTCCTGGGAGCCGACGCGGTAGGGATGAGCACAGTCCCGGAAGTTATCGTGGCAAACCAGGTCGGCTTCAGAACGCTCGCGCTCGCAGCAATTACCAACGTAAACGACCCTAACGCGATGGAGCCCATTTCCGTTGAAAAAGTCATCGACAACGCAGCAAAGACCGGCCCGACTATAGGTCTGATCATCGAAGAGACCCTGCGACGGGTCAAAGCCGGCCGAGCGTGAACACGTAGGGGCGCAATTCATTGCGCTCGATGGACACGGACGTGATGAATCACGCCCCTACACACCTTTCCTTTGAGGCCCATATTGCGGATGCGATTATCATTCCCACACCTGTTCAGGAGACGATTTCACCGCGCATGTCTGACATTACACTTATCAATGGTCTGATCATCCAAGACCCACGCCGACCACAGGCCAGGCTCCACTCCATGACCATCATTTCCGAGGGGAAGCTGTCCGTTGTGAACGAGGGAGCCGGATCCACGGTTACATCCGGAGACGTGATTGATTGCTCAGGCTGCCTGATCATGCCGGGCCTGGTGAATGCGCACACGCACGCCGCGATGGCTATGCTTCGGGGCCTTGCGGATGATGTGCCTCTGGACACATGGCTGAATGACTATATATTCCCCGCGGAAGCTCGTTTTGCCGCGCCGGAATTTGTCTATCTGGGTACAAAGCTCGCCGCGGTCGAAATGATCCTCTCAGGAATTACCTGCTGCGCCGACGGCTATTTTTTCATGGAACAATCGGCACGAGCATTCGCAGAAGTGGGACTCCGAGCGGTCGTGGCCCAGGGCATACTCGACGTACCGGTGCCTGATGCGCCTCAGCCCGGATCATGGAAGGAACGAATCGAAGTCTTCCTGAAAGAATTTCCTTCCGATCCGCTTGTCACTCCAGGCCTGTTCTGTCATTCACCGTACTTGTGCAGTCCTGAAACTCTGCGCTCAGCCTGGGAAATTTGCGAAGCACGGGATATGAAGCTCTTCGTTCACGTTGCCGAAACAGCGCACGAAGTAGAAGACATCGAAGCGCGATACGGCCTGACGCCTGTCGAGCACCTGAACCGCGTTGGCATCCTTGGCCGGAGGCTTGTTGCAGTGCACTGCGTGCATCTCTCTGAAAAGGAAAAAGAGATGCTCGCAGAATCAGGCACACGCATTGTCCATTGTCCGGAGAGCGCCATGAAGCTTGCATCCGGAGCAGCTCCGGTGGCGGATCTCCTCGCGAAGGGCGCGCTCGTTGCATTGGGCACAGACGGTCCTGCGAGCAACAATAACCTGGATATGTTTGAAGAGATGCGCTCAGCATCGTTCATGGCCAAGCTTGTGGGTCGCGATCCGCTGGCTCTGGATGCGGCCACGATGATACGGATGGCCACCATTAACGGCTCGGAAGCACTGGGCCTGGAAGCGCAGATCGGCACACTGGAAGCAGGCAAGGTCGCGGACCTCATCGTGGTGGATTTGAACCGCCCGCATCTGACGCCGCTCTATGATCCGATTTCTCATCTCGTATATTGCGCTCGCGGCTCGGATGTGCGGGACGCTATTGTGAACGGTAGACCTGTGGTAAGAGATGGTCGAGTCACGACCATCAACGAGGCGGATTTGAGGGAAGAGGTCCTTGAGCTGGCCTCACGTATCGCGCGGGATTTGAGTCGAGATATCCCAGGCGGAAGAAGTCTGAAACATGACTGAGAAGATCACCTACAAAGATGCGGGCGTGGACATCGATCTGGCGGATCGCCTGATCGGGTCCCTTCAGGAGCGCATCAAGTCCACGTTCAGGCCTGAAGTAATGGGCAAGATGGGCGGCTTCGCGGCGCTGGTCCGGCCGGACTGGAGCTCGTATCGCGATCCGGTGCTCGTGTCGGCCACCGATGGCGTGGGCACCAAGCTGAAGCTCGCGTTCCTTACGGGTATTCACGATACCGTGGGGATCGATCTGGTCGCGATGAGCGTCAACGATGTGCTGGTAACCGGGGCAGAGCCCCTATTCTTTTTGGATTACTTTGCAACCGGAGGCCTTGAGCCTGCCACATTCGAATCGGTTGTCTCCGGGATCGTCAAGGGCTGCCGGCTCGCCAACTGTGCGCTCATAGGTGGTGAAACTGCCGAGATGCCTGATTTCTACGCTCGCGGAGAGTACGACCTGGCCGGCTTTTGCGTTGGCGTGGTGGACCGATCCAGAATTATCGATGGCGCGCGTGTCCAACCGGGCCATGTGCTGGTGGGCCTGGCGTCTTCGGGCCTTCACAGCAACGGCTTCAGTCTTGTCAGGAAAGTGCTTTTGGACAAGTGCGGGTACACCGTCGAATCCCGCCTTGCCGATCTGGACAAGCGCCTGGGTGAAGAGCTCTTGACGCCCACCGTAATATACGTACGACCTGTGCTCCAGCTCTTCAAAGCAATGGATGTCCTCGCTGTCGTGCACATCACGGGTGGCGGATTCTACGAGAACATACCCCGCGTACTCCCTGATTCTTGCGACGTGCTCATTCACCGGAACGCGTGGGATATGCCTCGGATCTTCGGGATTATTCGGCGAGAAGCGGGGCTTGACGAGTACGAGATGTATCGCACCTTCAATATGGGCATAGGTATGGTGCTTGTCGTGAGCGAACAAGACGCGCAGGCCGCGGTTCAGCACATGGACGAGCAGGGAATTCGTGCGTGGATCATCGGTAAAGTCACTCCGCGATCTGCTTCCGATAGCCGAGTCACGATCGAATGAGGGACGATCTTGACGCGTTGCAGGATAGACACAACCGAGGCAACCTGGGCATGAAACGCATCCTTATGAGCGCATGTCTGGCCGGCTTAAGGGTCAGGTATGACGGCGGCACGAGGAGACATCCGTCTCTCAGCGTTTTGGCCGAAAATGCGATCATCATTCCTGTATGCCCTGAAATCCTTGGCGGCCTGGGCATCCCGCGACCACGGTGCTGGTTCGTCGGAGGCGACGGAGAGCGAGTCCTCGCGGGCCAAGCGCAGGTGATGGATGAAAACGGAGTGGACAAGACCGAGTATCTGATTCATGGGGCCCAAGCTGCCCTGCAGATCTTGAAACTCACGTCACCTGACCTCATGATATTCAAAGAAGTAAGCCCGTCCTGCGGGCTCCGCCGCGTTGACCTAGAGGGAAACAAAGTGCCGGGCATGGGCGTGACTACCGCGTTGCTAAAGACCTCGGGTATCCCGATTCTTACGGAAGAAGATCCTTTGCCCTGGTAGGTCTGACACGCAGCAACGTAGGGCCGGATTTGAAACCCGCCCGTGCAAGACGAGACTATGCCTTGGATCTCATGCCGCAATCTTCAAAGCGTTGTGCCATAGATGGATTCAAACGACCTACTTGCCTATATCAATCGAAACTGCCCGCGTCTGGACGAGTTCGTCCGAGCACTTAAGCCTAAAGAAAAAGACGAGCTGATTCGCCAGACACTTGCTTCCCCGAACTCCAGTGCCACCGCCGGTCGCATTGAAGATCTCCTTGCCACGGAAGCAGAACAGACTGTTAAGGAGGTCCTCGGGAATCGAGAGCTGCGGAAGCTCTTTCTGGCGACCGTGAGCGGCTCTCGATACCTTTTTTCGGTGCTGCGAAGGAACAGCACGCTCATTCGCGAGGCGTTCGTGCTGGGCAGATCCTTGAAGGCCAAAACACTCCAGCAAAAAGAGGAAGATCTTCGAGAGCGCCTCGCCGCAACCACCAAACTTCAAGAGCTGAACCGTACGCTCCGCAATTACAAGGATGAAGAATATCTTCGCCTCGGATGTCGAGATCTGGCTGGACTAGCCGACGTCAGGGAGATCATGCAGGAGCTCTCCGATCTGGCAACCGCGTGCATTCGGGCAGCGCTGGAATTTCATTGGCAGAGGCTGCGAGCAAAGCATGGGCTACCAGTAGGTCTGAAAGAGCGCTTCGGTCTGGTGGTTATGGGGTTAGGAAAGATTGCGGGCGGCGAGCTGAATTTCTCGTCAGACGTGGATCTGATCTTCCTGAGAATGCCTGAAGAAGGCGTGACCGACGGTTCGGAACCGGTTCCTGTCGCGGGGTTTTACGAATCCCTTGCCCAGTCGATGGCTCAGTCCCTTTCTGAAGTGACTGACGACAGCTTCGTCTTCCGAGTCGATCTACGGCTTCGACCCGAAGGAGAACGCGGGGAAATGGTCCCTTCTCTGAGCACCGCGCTCGAATACTATTGGGCATGGGGAAGGACCTGGGAACGTGCGGCGCTCATGAAAGCCGTGCCCATCGCGGGTGATATGGAGCTGGGCAAGGCCTTTATCAAAGGACTTGAGCCCTTCATTTACAGGAAATACCTGGACTACTCCACGATCGAAGAAATGCGCGAAATGAAGCTGCGCGTCGAAGCCCAGGTAAGGCGCAAGGGAGTCGTCAATATCAAGCTCGGTCAAGGCGGGATCCGGGAAATCGAGTTCTTCGTCCAAGCGCTCCAGCTCATCAACGCTGGACGAACTCCCCAGGTACGGGCTCCGGGAACCCTGGAAGCTTTAAGACTGCTCCAAGCAGCTCGTTTGCTCGAGCCCGCCACCGCGCACGCGCTCACGGACGCGTATCTCTTTTTTCGGAAGACCGAACACCGAATTCAGATTAACCATCAGCTCCAGACTCACGAGCTACCCCGCACCGTGGAGGAACAGGAAGAGCTGGCACGGCGCATGGGCTACACAAACAACGCGTTGCAGGAGTTCACGGCCGATCTGGATCGGCGACGCAAGACGGTGGAAGAACTCTTTACCGGGATGTTCCACGCCACGGGAGAGGAAATCCTTCGGCAATGCAGCCCTTGGGTTCAGAAGCTTGTGGATTTTATTCACGACGAGGACGCGTCCGTTCAGATACTGCATGAACACGGCTTTGAAGATGCCCTGGAGTCGTACCCCATCGTAAGAGGCCTCCTTGCGCCGAGAGATAGGCGGATGTTCCCGGATAAGGCCCGGATCATGCTGGAACGGCTCGCACCGCTCTTTGTGGACGAGCTCTCCAAGGTGCCGGAACCGAGCCAAACAACTGTGGTTCTGGACCGTTACATAAGTTCTCTTCACGCATCCTCGGGCTATTTCTCGACCCTGCTTGAGAATCCGCCCACGGCACGCTTCCTGGTGAAAATCCTTGGGGAAAGCAGGTTTTTCGCTGAACTCCTCATTAGACATCCCCAGGCCATTGATTCGCTTATCGCTCGATGGGCTGCGCCGTACCCGGAGGACAAATCGACCATTGCCGAGCATCTGGCCGGTCGCCTTGAATACTACGAGGATTTCGAGGCGCGGCTGGATGTTCTCCGCATTTTCAAGAACGAACAGATTCTCAGGATCGGCGTAAGTCATCTGGCCGGAGATCTCGATTCAGCCGGAGCCAGACGCCTCGTGACAGAGTTGGCGGAGGCCTGTCTTGCCGCAGCCGTGAAGATAGCGGCTGACGAGATGAGGAGGAAGTTCGGATCCGCGGACGGACTTTCAGGCATCCCCTTTGTGATTGTGGGCATGGGCAAGCTGGGCGGAATGGAAATGAGCTATCTTTCAGACGTGGATGTGATCTTCATCTACGACCCACCCGCGGGACCCATGGGTCGGCTCAGTCCGCACGAGTGGTTCTCCAGGTTGGCCCAGCGGGTGATATCCGTGCTGAGTGTTCCAACTTCAGAGGGTACGGTGTTCGCGATCGACACGCGCTTGCGACCCTCAGGCAACAAAGGGCCGCTGGTGACCCCACTCGACGGGTTCAGGGAATACCATGCCACCACATCGCAACTCTGGGAAAAACAGGCCCTCATCAAAGCCCGAGCAGTTACGGGGCCTCCCGACCTCTGCGAAGAGGTAGCTCAAATCGTGAGAGACTGCGTGCTGAGAACGTCAATCTCTGAAGATGACCTCGCGGAGATCGGCCGTCTCAGAGAAAGGATGGAAGCCGAGCTGGCCCAGGAAGGCAAGCGGCATGTGGACCTGAAGACCGGGCATGGCGGCCTGGTTGACGTGGAGTTCTATGTGCAAGCGAAGATACTGATGCACGCTAAACGACGGCCGGATGTCCTTCGGCAGAACACTCTGGAGGCTCTATCCGCGCTCAGAGATGCGGGTGTGGTCGACGACGATTCGTTTCAGGTGCTCGATTCCGGGTATCGATTTCTCACCAATCTTGAGGATCGGCTCCGTATCATGGAACATCGGAGTGTGGATCGGCTTCCTGTGGAGGGCGAGAAACTCAAAGGTTTGGCCCACAGGCTTGGATACGGGGAAGACCAGGAGCAGCGTTTTCTGGACGACTATTTCAGGATTACAGGCTCCATTCGGCAGGTCTACAATTCGCTTTTCGGTCAAGAGTAATCCACAGGACAAATGCTCGTTCCAGGCGAGCCGTGACTTAATGTCGATGTGGGTCACTTGCATTGGGCCGGCTTGCGCCCTTTGGAGGCACGACGGGCTTTGGAACGGACAGCCGACCCAGGAGGCGGGACTAGACAGCTTGGGTCATAAGTCGGGAAAGGAGCAGCATAGCCACCATAGCCGCAGTGAGCGGGCATTCCGTAAGTGGCCTGCCATTGGGCGATGTCGCCGGAGCTTACTCCGAGCATGGTCGGTGGCCTCAGCCCCGTGGCCGAACACAAATTTCCGTGCAGTGCAAGAAGACCTGCGAGGCTCAACAGGAGAATTGCCAACAGATGTTTTGCTTGGAACGCGCTTGTCTTATTCATTTGCATCCATACAACTCCACGAATAGGGTTCCTGTGATGAGCCTTTGCGACTGAGATACCGCTTCTTGATCTGATCATGACGCCCGTATTTGTGACGCGTCGTGTCACGATCCTCCTACTAACCAAGCGTCTTAGATCCCGCGGGTTTTTACAGATCGAGGACGACTGTCTGAGCGAGCGGTCCGCTCCGCTTATCAAGTTCGGACTGAGTAAGAAGCCCTGCTGCGACCAATTTCTGAAAGAGGCTATCAAGGCCCTTTGAGGTAACCTTATACTTCTGCATGAGAGCAAAGTCATCCAGGCCGCCTCGAACATCGCTCAGCACCTCTCTGGCGCTGATCTGCCTTTTTTGCATAAGGCCCCTCCCTTAGTGGATAGACCCAAAATGCTCCGGATTCCCTCAAGTCATATGGGAATGCCGACAGCATAGCACAGGCACGAAACTTCAAGTCACGTTGCGGTATCCCGATCCCCACTGCCCAGCGAAAATGTCACATCCTCATTGTCGTCGGTTAACTCAGACTCCGGAACCTCATATCGTCGAAGATTGACTTCAGCCGCGGTCAAGAAACCCGCAGCCAGCAATTTCCTATAGAGCGACTCAAGCCCGACTGGAGTGATCCAATACTTGGCCATCAAGGCGTAGTCATCCATTCCGTGGCGAATGTCTTCTGCCGCCGCTCTGCCATTGATGACCCGCTTTGCCATGAGCCCCCCCCTGTGGCAATCTCGCCTGATTCTGCCTCAGAGCGGTGGTTAACCGGGAAGATCTACGCTCGAACCAAGGGCAGCCCCGCTGAAGCTACCCGGCCCCTGCTGCTTTGTGGGAAAACACGCTCGACTAAGCGGTTTCACCCTCACGTCAGGGTCACGCCCCAGGAGATCGGGCGCGCCTACGTATCGTCCTTTACGCCTTCCCTGGACCGAAGGAAACGGACCAGGGAACCGCTTCTATACTAGAATCCCCAAAACCCTGTGTCAACCCCAATTTGGAGTCATGGGGCCTCGGAAGGTCTCCTGTCTTAGCGTATCGAACTTAACCGAGCGCCATATGGCCATCCACACTCAGGACAACAATTGGACCCAGAGGACCCGGGCAATCGTTATGTCAGATCTCCCATAACCTACTGATTTCTCAACTTATTCTTCTTGACAACCCTCAGTCACCCCCTGATACTACTTGCTATACACGTGTGCAGCAGGGGGGGTCTTTTCCCTCTCCCATCAACAACCCGATATTTACTCCGGAGGGAGGATGCCATGGTAAGAAAACTCGTTCGAGTGGATATGGCCAAAGGCACGGTGAAATTCGAAGACCTCACGGGGGAATACGCCCAGTTTGGGGGGCGTGGTTTGAGTTCGCTCATCGTGGCCCGCGAGGTCCCTCCCCAGTGTCATCCACTGGGTGCTGAAAACAAGCTCGTCATTGCTCCCGGCCTCCTTTGCGGGACCACTTGTCCCAATTCCGGGAGGATTTCGGTAGGCGCGAAGAGCCCGCTGACCGGCGGAATCAAGGAGAGCAACGCAGGTGGGAACGCAGCGGTGCGGATGGGGCGTCTGGGAATGGCCGGAATCGTGGTGGAAAACAAGGCGCCCGACGGAAAGCTCTATTACCTGGCGATCAACAAAGATGGAGGCCAACTTCTGCCCGCGGATGAATACAAGGGCATGAACAACTTCGCGTTGTGCGAAAAGTTCAAGGCCAAGTATGGAGCGAAGGCGGGCATCGTCTCGATCGGCGCGGCAGGGGAAATGAAGATGGCCTCCGCGTCCGTCGCAGTGACGGACACCATGGGCTTGCCCACGCGTCATGCCGGCCGAGGCGGTATGGGCGCTGTGATGGGCTCTAAAGGGCTTAAGGCGGTGGTCGTTGATGACAAGGAAGCTCCTGGCGTGAAATACGCGGATGAAGAGGCGTTCAAACAAGCAGCCGAGGTATTCAGATCCGCTCTACGGGAACATCCCGTCACCAAACCCGGGGGCGGGCTGGCCATGTACGGCACGAACGTTCTGGTGAACGTGATCAATGAAGCCGGAGGCTTCCCAACCAGGAACTTCAGCGAGGGCCGCTTCGAAGGTGCAGGTAAGATCAGCGGCGAAACCATGCACGACGTCATCAAGGAACGGGGCGGCAAAACCACCCATTCCGGCTGCTCCACATGCATTATTCAGTGCTCCAACGTGTATAACGACAAGGACGGGAAATATCTCACGTCCGGCTTCGAATATGAGACCATCTGGGCCAACGGCGCGAATTGCGGCATAGACGACCTCGATGCAATCGCCAAAATCAGCTATTTGTGCGACGACTACGGTCTGGACACCATAGAGGTGGGCTGCGCCATTGGAGTGGCGATGTACGCTGGGGTCAAGAAGTTCGGAGACGCCCAAGGAGCCATTGAGCTTGTCAATGAGATGGGTAAAGGGACTTATCTGGGGCGCATCCTCGGCAATGGGGCCGCGACTACCGGCCAAGCTTTGGGTGTGGATCAAGTGCCTGTCGTCAAGCGACAAGGGCTCCCGGCATACGATCCTCGCGCGGTCATGGGAATCGGCGTCACTTATGCCACCAGCCCCATGGGAGCGGATCACACCGCGGGATATGCGGTGGCAAGCAACATTATGGGCGTGGGAGGCAAGACCGATCCGCTCAAGCCCGAAGGCCAGGTCGAGCTCTCCAAGAATTTGCAGATCGCCACCGCGGCCATGGACAGCGCGGGACTGTGTGTGTTTACCGCGTTCGCGTGCCTGGATATCCCTGCCGGTTTGGAAGCCATTCCGAAGATGCTTAATGCCGTGTTCGGCCTCAAAATGGACATGAACGGCGTGGTAGAGCACGGAAAGAAGATCCTGAAGGCGGAACGTGAGTTCAACATTGCGGCCGGCTTGGGTCCGCAGGACGATCGTCTCCCCTATTTCTTCAAGACCAAACCTCTGCCACCTCATAATGTGGTTTTTCAGGTCCCGGATAAGGAACTGGACCAGCTTTTCTCAGGAATGTAATATGCAGTTGCCGGAGGGAATCATGCCCTCCGGCGACCTATCCGACATGATTTTGCCTCCGGAAGGCACGCGCGGGCCGTTGTAGCCCGCGCGTTTCTATGAGCATCCGAGAGTGAGAGCAAGTGGAGACCGGCCCGATAAAAATAAATGTCGTCCTTGGAGGCCACCTCAGGCATGAGGCTCGGCCCGGGCCTCAGACCCGAACGGTGGAACTCCCTGGAGGATCGCAGGTAAGCGACCTGGTGAGTCACCTTGGTTTGACTGACGAGCGAGTTAAGATAGTATTGCTCAACGGTCGCGCGGTTGACCTGGCTGCGCCATTGGCAGACGGTGACCGGATCGGATTGTTCCCTCCTGAGTTGGCCTACAACACCTTTGTGGCCATTTCTTTCCGCAGGAAGAAATAGAAAACCCCGAAATCCCCATCGCGGACTGCCGGGTGCCACGGACCTGGGAACCAGGTCCGTGCTCTGCGATTAGCTTGTCGCCACACTGTCCATTGTTCCGGCCCTGTGCAAGAGGGCACATTCCTTCAATCCGGTAGGGATGGGTTTCCAACCGCCCCGATAATGTTTTTCAAGAGTTGGGAAGAGAATTCAGCGGCGCGCGTCATCCGCCTGCTATGGGAGGGAATACGGCGATCCGGTCTCCTTCTTTGAGCCGGTCGTCGAGCTTTGCGTGAATACCGTTGAGAAAGATGATCTTGGGCTCGTCTTCCGTGATATTGAGCTTGTCGAGCACATCCTTCACGGATACGCCCTCTGGGAACTCCATCGGGCAGCTATTCCTACCGGTCTTTTCCGGAAGCTTTGAGGCTAACGAAGCGTACAGACAGACATCGATCATCATGGTCGGTTCTTGTCCTGCATCAAAGGGCAGTCATGTTTCTTCGTGCATGTGCGAAGTCAAAGCTGCCAACACCTCAAATCTTCCCTGTTCACAAGGTGCTTGTCAATACTCCGTGGCTCTGGCATAGTGCATTAATCCAGGTCACCGCGGTTATTGCCGGTTCCCGGGCAAGCGTCGAGCCCACCGACAAGAACCGCGTTCTTAGGTTCCGCAACGCGTTATCTTCTATTTCGCGCGGCCGGTGCGTTTCAATTACCGGAACCACGCCACTTCGCAGCGGGAAGGCATGCGCATGAAGAAGGACGTTCTGAGAGGCAAAGAGATCCTCGCGGTGGACGACGAACCCGACGTTCTGGAAGTGCTGGAAGAGGAGCTTTCAGAGTATGGGGTGAATATGGATAAAGCCCTCTCCTTTGAGGTGGCGATCCAGAAGCTCTCTTCGCTCACTTACGATCTCGTGATCCTGGACATCATGGGCGTCCAGGGATTTGACCTGCTCAAGTTCGCGGTCACCAAGAAACTGCCCGTGGTGATGCTCACGGCGCATGCGATTAGTCCCGAAGCGCTGAAGAAGTCCGTGGAGTTAGGCGCAAGAGCGTACCTGCCCAAAGACAAGCTGGGGCAGATCGCTCCGTTCCTGGAAGACGTGCTTGAGCTGAGCTATCAATCGGCATGGAAGAATACGTTCGAACACCTGGCAACTTACTTCGGGCAACGCTTCGGCCCTGATTGGCGCAAATCGGAACAGGAATTCTGGGAAAAATTCGAGAAAGATCTCGACGTGCAGGATTCGACCATCATCCGACCGTGAATTGATTGGCCGCTGGCGGGTCCAAAGTCGACTGTGTGCTGGATGACTTTTGATCTCGATAGTCCGGGGGAAACTTCAGCCATGAGGAAGTTTCCCCCGGTTAATTTCCACGAGAGGACCTGATCGGAACATCACCTATTCCGGTCCCCATGTGCGTGGGTTATGTCTTACGGATTCAAGAGACGATGACACTTATCGACTTCCATGTCCACGTTGGAACCAGACAGAACTGGACTCCCTCTGTCATGTCGTACTTCGATCGGATGAATCCCCGATATACGCGCGAGATGGCCGAAGAGATCACCGCGCAGCAAGTGATCGAGTACCTTGATGAAGAGCATGTGGACCGGGCCGTGGTCCTGGCCGAATATGCGCCCAAGACCACTGGCGTGGTCACCAATGAGTTCATTGTGGACTTCTGCAAGGGAACGGATCGATTGATCCCCTTTGGATGCGTATGTCTCTATGAAGGCCCGGAGCCCGTGGTCCAAGCGGAACGCTGTCTTAAAGAGTGGGGTTGCCGGGGAATCAAGTTCCTGCCCACGTACGCGCATTTCTTTCCGGACAATCCCCGGCTCCTGCCTGTGTACGAGCTGGCTCAGGATCTGGACTTTCCTGTGATGTTCCATACAGGAACGTCTATTTTCAAAGGATCGAGGATTAAGTACGGGAATCCGCTGCTCCTGGATGATATTGCCGAGGACTTTCCCCGTTTGGTGATCGTGATGTCGCATGGAGGGCGCCCGTTCTGGTACTCAGAAGCGGAATGGCTGCTTAGGCGTCATCCGAACATGCATATTGACCTCGCAGGAATACCGCCAAAACAGCTGCCTCAAATCTTCCCCCACTTGGAACAACTCAGCGATCGGTTCGTCTTCGGGACCGATTGGCCCGGCATTCAGTCAATTGCCGCGCAGGCAGATCAGATCCGGAACCTGCCGTTCCATCCGGACACCATCGAGGCCTTGCTGTGGCGCAATGCTGCCCGTCTGTTGAAGCTCGACGCCGGAGCCCCATAATCATCGTGACGCGAAATAGCCGCAAGCATTCTGTAATACCACTGCGCGAACAAACGGTGAATCAAGGTAGGTCGGGTTGAGCTCAGCGAAACCCGACAGGTTGTTTGGGACACGATGTCGGATTTCGTCCCGCCCAGAACGCGGGACTCAATCCGACCTACGGCCGCTGTTGCTTCAACGCCATCTTCGCCGTTCGGAAGCGAACTGGCATAACACGATTTTACGCGTGCCGGCTGGGTTGAGGTCTCAAGCCTTCTTGGCCGCAAGTGCCACAAAGATATAGGACCATCCGTTTACGATCAGTTCCAATGAAACGAAGAGACCTATGATCCAGAGCCCTGAAACCGGCCAATTAGCCATGATGATGGCTCCCAGGATGATGGAGATCACTCCTCCCAGCAGCGGCCAAAACCAATTTCCGGCCCCTCGCATCTGAAAAGCCATGATGATTCTTGCTAAGCCCACAATAATAAGTGCCCCCGCGAGCATCAGAGTCAATATTACCGATGCGAGCAAGGGATCCACGATCACCGCAATGCCTGCGAGCAAGTAGAGCAAGGCAATAAGGACGTGCCAGACGATCCCTTTCCATCCCTTGCACTTGGCCGCGTCAACGAACTGCACGCCCGCGCCGACGAGCAACAGGATGCCATACATCAGAACACTCGCCAGGGTGAGGGCAAACGTCATACCCAGCCCGATGAATCCAAGAATCACAAATATGATTCCCAGCGCCAGAAGCCAGCCCCAATTGCGGCTAACTTCCCCAAAGATCTCTTGACCGCGATTGAACTCGGCCTTTTCTGTCTCGCCTGGCATGGCGGCCACCCCCTTGTTTCGGAATTTCGTCTGTCGAGGACTCTCCCCCAACCTTTTGTGCCTTGTCAAGGACAGAACGCTAAAGACTGGCTTCAGACTTCCGCTGGAATCACGGCCACGCGATGCCGCGAATCGGGCAAAGTTTTTGGCAGCAAGTATAGAAGTGCGCACCCTGCTTCAACGCGGTATGCACGAAGGTCTAGGAGCTTTCGGCGTTTCCGGGCGGACTCTTCTCAACAAGATGCTCATTTCACACTGGGGAATGTTATGATTGACCATGAGACGCTTGGAGGGATACGGTCTCATAATAGACGACGTGGGGCATTGCGCATATCCTACCCCATGGAGGATAGATGTCTTCACTACCGCTCGCATTGACCGTCATTGTGTTTCTCATTCTGGTGAACGGGTTCTTCGCTTGCATGGAAATTGCCTTGGTCACAGTGTCCAGCGCACGACTCCGGCGAATGGAACATGAGAACAAGCCTGGAGCTGCCGCCGCACTCTTTCTCCAGAAGCATATCGACGAGTTTTTTGCCACGGTGCAAATAGGGATCACTCTCGTGGGCACTCTATCTGCCGCGATAGGAGGAGATTCTGCCGTGGAGCTCTTCGCCCCCGTGCTGGAGTACGCGGGTATTGCCCCCTATTCAACCGGCGGTAGAGTGCTATCTGTGGTCGGGATAACGATTTGCATAGCGTACGTGAGCCTTGTCTTTGGAGAATTGGTTCCCAAGTCTCTGGCCCGGAGATACCCCGGCACCATCAGCACTTCTCTGGCCGCTTTTTTCAAGGCATTTTCCAAGGTTGCGAGTCCTGCGGTCACAATTCTCTCCGCATCCACACGGGTCGTGTTGAAGGTAATGAGAATCCCGGAAAGCCGTAAAGCAGGGATGCTTACCACCGAGGAATTCAGGGTGATGGCTTCAGAGCTCGTGGAGACGGGTCAGATACCGGAAACTGTCCATGATATCATAGTTCAAGCAAGCCGACTTGCGAAGACTCGTGTGGAAGACATTATGGTGCCAAGGCATCGGATAGTGCGTGTGGAGATTGACTCTCCCGAGGATCCGAACATCAGGAAGAAAATCTTGGCAACATATGAGAAGCAGCCCTTTACCAACTTCCCTGTCACGGATCCTCGGGGGGAACAAGTTTTCGGAGTCGTCAATGTAAAGGATTTGCTCCTCGAGGCGCGCGTCGGAGCTCGTTTGCTGAGACCGGCTACTTTTGCCGCGCGTGGGGTGACTTTGGACCGTCTCTTACCCACCATGCAGAAGCACCAGACCCAAATGTCCGTGGTGGTGGACGAACACGGGACAATCGACGGCCTCATAACTCTTGAAGATATCCTGGAAGAATTTGTGGGTGAAATAGAAAGTGACCGGTCAATCCGTGTCGCGTCTCTTCTCGAGCGTGGAAGAAGCCGAGGCGAGCCTTTTGTGGAGGGTACGATCAGCCTCCATGAGTTGAGGGAACTGTTCTCTATCGCCTTGCCCCAAACCACCGATTACTCCACCTTGGCGGGCTTCCTTCTGCAAGAAGCCGGGAAGATTCCCTCTGTAGGAGATTATGTGGATTACAAGCAATGGCGTTTTGAAGTGGTTGAAATGAAAGGGAACCGCATCAAAACAGTCAGAATCATTTCCAGGGAAGACATACCGGAGCCGTCCTAACTCACATGACAGGAGTGGGACGCCGTCTTACGCTTGCGAGCAAGAGTCACATATGGAGAGCACATGTGCCAACGCGCCGAACTCACGAGTCCAGGAAAAGATCGGTTCGAGGGTCTTTTTCCATATGATTGACAATGTAATCCCGGACCGAATCCTCCAATGATCGAAATTCTTGAACAAATCCCGAAGACCTGAGCTTTGCCACATCGGCCGCAGTGTAATACTGATATCTCTTTTCAAGACCTTCGGGCATGTCGATGTACTCGACGTTACGATCCTTACCCAGGGCGGCAAATACCGCGGATGCCAGATCGTTGAAGTTTCGCGGGGAGCCGGTTCCTACGTTGAAGATCCCGTTAATCTCCCGATGGTCCAGGAAGTGCACTGTCACTTTAACCGCATCGGTGACATAGACGAAATCTCTGCATTGCTCTCCGTCACGGTAGTCCGGGCGATAGGATTTGAACAGTTTGATCCGGCCACCCTTTTTGGCCTGGAAATACGCGCGAATCGCTACGCTCCGCATATCTCCCTTGTGGTATTCGTTGGGTCCGAACACATTGAAGTACTTCAGTCCCACAGCCTGATCCAGGAAGCCTGTTCGCAAGGCCCACACATCGAACATCTGTTTCGAGAGGCCGTACATGTTCAGCGGCCGCAGCCGCGTCATAGTCTCATAGTCGTCGGAATATCCGGCCGAACCGTCCCCATACGTGGCCGCGCTGGACGCGTATACGAAGCGCAAGCCGTCACGGGCTCCGAAACGCTGTGCGAGCCGCTTCGAGTAATCAAAATTATTTCGAGCGAGATAGTCCGCATCCTTTTCCGTGGTGGCCGAGCACGCACCCATATGGAAGACCGCTCTGACACCTCTGTCGAACAAGCCGTTTTCCACTTTGGAGATGAAATCATCCTTGTGTTCGTAATCGAGAAACCTTAGGTCGAGCAGATTGCGCCATTTCTCGGTTTGACCGAGGCGATCCACGATGAGGATCCTATCTTCGCCCTGTTCATTGAGTTCCCGGACGATGTTACTTCCGATGAACCCAGCTCCACCGGTGACGATAATCAAGACTTCACCTCGCGATTAGGCTATTTGCCGAGCGCGTGCACAAATCCGTACGGTTCGTTGCAAGAGCCCGTCCCGGAACTACCGTCTATCATAGGAAAACAAAGCGGGGCAAGAGATTCGTGGTTAAGAAACTGCCTGGGACAAAGATGATAGTTGACCGAGGGGCCTCTGGGGAGGTATTGGGAGACTGGGGAATTATACCCTTCTCAAGTAGCGCTACGGTAAACCACACGTGTAGCGTGACGCGCAGAGATCGTTTCGGGCGTTTCCCGGTTCCCGTAATGACGGCCGCCAGGTGGCGCGAGCGCGGACCGATCGTTGGAAGCCTTTGTCATGGTCGAACAAAGGACGTAGCACACCGGTGAATAGTTCTTTTGAGCAGCGTGACTCGATGTTCCGGAGATATCTCTTTCATATAGCCCTGTTTGCCCCGCGGGGGCGGCGATCCGCTGGACGTTCAAGCTTGGCCCGAAGAACATTGTGGCTAGGGCAGACGCTTTTCATTTTGCTTATCTGCTGCGCAGCGGCCATTGCAGAGGATGGCGGGAAGCCTCTGAAGCTTGACAAGGAAACGAGCCGATACAACTTGAAAGGCCATTTGGAGCTTTACGAGGATAAGACCGGCGGTGAAACCATCGATAGCGTTCAGACGAAGACATTTCTTCCTACAGATCAGGCAGCACTAAGCCTCGGCTATACCCGGTCCGCCTATTGGATCAAGTTGGTTGTGGAGAATGTCACTCAACAGCCTGAGACACTTCGTTTTCAGATCTCAAACCATTACCTGGATTTCATTGATATTTTCGTCAAATCCGATCGGAAGTCTCTTGTCGAACACCGTCGGGCCGGCGCGCGGGTCCCGTTTGACGAGCGATTCTCGCAGGATATTGATCCTACCCTGGACCTCCATTTCGCCCCTTATGAACGGAAAACTATTTTCGTACGAATACAATCCCAAGGCCCTCTGCGAATTCCCCTGACCCTTTCAACCCCGGAAGCGTATGAGCACGACAACTTGAATTACCTCTTCTTCTCGGGAATCTTTTACGGGGTCATGATCGTTCTGATCGTTTACAACATCTTCTCCTGGTCGATTCTGAAGCAGGATGCTTACCTCTACTATATCTTGCAGCTCGTTTTCGCTCTCACGTACCACTTAGGGTATGACGGCCTCGTGCCGCATGTATCAATTTTTTCTCAGCCTGAAAGAATGCTTCATGTTTTCACCGCGACGATCGCGCTCGTCGTTGTCTTCTACATACTTTTTATAGGCTCATTCCTGGATGCCAGGCCGAGGCATCCAGTATTGTACAGGATAATGGATGTCCTCTGGATTGGTTCGGTCGCAATCTTTGTTCTGTTCGTCATAAATGCCTACTTAGGGAACCAGGTAATACAAGTATGCGGCATCATTGTCACAAGCGTTCTGGTCGTAATCACCGGGGTGATGTGGTACGAGAGAGAAGCTTACGCTCGCTTTGTGTTCTTAGGTAATCTCGCGGCTCCTGTCTTCGCGGCTTTGCATTCCAGTCTTCTGGTAGGCATTCTGCCATACAATCCGCTCTTGCTCCAATCGCTCAAGGTCGGATTCCTCGTGCAGGGAGCGTTTTTCACGCTGGCTCTCGCCGATCGATACGCCATCATTCAGCGAAGCGCCCAGAAAGCTCTGGAACAGGAGGTCACGGAGCGTTCGGCAGAGCTGGTACGGGCCAATGAGAAACTTCACAATGAGAAAGATAGGGCGGAGAAGTATCTGGACATAGCGGGCGCGGTAATGGTGGCGGTTGATACTGACGGAAGAGTGACCCTCATTAATCGAAGAGGATGTGAGGTCCTTGAAATCAGCCCCGATCAAATGATGGGCAAAGACTGGTTTGAAACGTGTGTGCCGGAACGAAACCGGAAACGAGCGAGATCGGCATTTTCACAGTGCATGTCAGGTCAAATTGATCTGCCGGAGTACTTTGAGGGTCGTATAGTCACCCGGAGCGGTGATGAGCGACACATTGTTTGGCACTACTCCCTGATAAAGGACCAAAGGGGAAATATACTCGGCGCCCTAGGGTCAGGAGAAGACATAACCGACCGCAAACAGGCGGAGGAAGCCCTGAAGGCGACTGAATCCAGATTTACAAAGCTGACCGAGCTTTTGCCCCAAGCAGTTTTTGAAATGGACTCGGAGGGGAAGCTTACCTTTGCGAATCGTGCCGGATTTGAGCTTACGGGCTACTCGGAGGAAGATCTGGCCGCGGGCTTGACAGCATTCCAGGTGATAGTGCCCCAGGACAGGGAGCGGGCCGAAGCGAACATGGCGAGAATGGCACAAGGAGAAAAGCTCGGCAGCAACGAATACGCTTGCCTGAGAAAAGATGGCACCACCTTTCCCGCGGTGGTCTATTCAGCTCCGATCATAACTGACGGAGCGGTGCACGGCTTCAGAGGAACAGTGGTCGACGTGACTCCTCTCAAGAACGCGGAGGCGTTGGTTCGAGAGAGCTACAAAAAATTGGAAGATTATGCCCAATCGTTGGAACTCAAAGTCCAGGGAAGAGCGCAGCATCTCCAGAGTGCACATGAAGAGCTCGATGCATATTCCAAGAAAATAGAGTACGCGAACGAAGCGCTTCGGAACTTGATTTCCGGAATAGAGCAACAAAATAGGGCTCTTATCGAAAGGGTGGGCGGCGAACTTCGGGCAACCGTAATACCTCTCCTGCACAACTTGGCCGCGTTTCGACCTGACGAGGAAACCACCAAGCTGGTCGATAACGTTCAAGATTGTATTCAAGCAGTAGTTACCTCTTTGTCCCCCTTTGTTGACGAAGAAGCGCTTCTGACGCCATTACAAGCAAGAATGTGCGAGATGATAGCTTCCGGGCTCAGCTCCAAAGAAATCGCCGCGATATTGGGTGTGACGCCTCAAGCAATTAGCTTCCACAGGCATCACATCAGGAAAAAACTCGGGTTGACCGGAACCGGCGACGATCTTGCTTCATTCTTGCGGAACAAGATGTTCGGCCGTTTAGGCAGTCGCTAACCGGCCATGGCTTTACTTGAAACCCAACAGCACGAACCGCGCGCCGGTGAAGAACCATTTCGAAGAGAGCGTCGGGATGTTTCGGAGAGACCCCTCTCATAAAGCCTCGCGGGCCCGGCTGGGATGCAATTCCGCCCGTCGCTCGATCTGTACTTGGAGAAAATTGTTGCTGGGGCAGGCGCTAGTATTATTACTTATCTCCTGCGCGGTAGCCGCTCTTGCGGACGACACCCGCACGCCTGTAGCGCTTGACAAGGAAACAAGCCATTACAACCTGGACGGCTACCTCGAGTTCTACGAGGACAAGGCCGGTGCAGATACCATTGACACCGTCCAGACCAGAGCCTTCAGCCCAACGCGGCGTGCAGCGCTAAACCTTGGCTACACCCGGTCTGTTTATTGGTTCAAGTTGGTCGTCCAAAATGTGACCCAGCAACCCAATACGCTTGTCTTTGAGATCACAAATCACTATTTGGATTTCATTGATATTTTCGTCATATCTGACCTGAAGACCCATGTTGAACATTATCGTGCCGGGGCCCGGGTCCCATTTGACGAGAGGATGTCGCACGACAGATATCCTGCGCTGGACCTCCATTTTGCCCCTTATGAGCAGAAAACTATTCTCGTGCGCGTTCAATCGGCAAGCCCTTTGCGAGTTCCCGTGGCGCTCTTCACACCAGAAGCCTATGCCGGCGATAGGGCGAAAGGTCGCTTCTCCTTGGGGGTCTTTTATGGAGTCATGATCTTTCTGATCCTCTACAACATCCTCTCCTGGTCGGTTCTCAAGCAGGATGCTTATTTCTACTACATTCTTGAACTGAGTTTCGTCGTCACGTTCTACTTGGCCGGTGACGGCCTCTTGCCTCAGGTGTCGCTCTTTTCTCAGCCTGAAAGGATGCTTCATCTGTTCACCGCGACAATTGCGCTCGCCACTGTCTTTTTCATGCTTTTCCTGGGTTCCTTTGTGGGTGCTAGACCCAGACACCCTGTGCTGTACAGAGTATTGGATATCTTGTGGATCGTTTCGCTGGGGTTTTTCATCATATACGTAGTTAACTATTATGTAGGGAACTACCTGATGCAACTCTGCGGCTTTATTATATCGATCGCCGCGGTCACGGTCATCGGACTGATGTGGTATCAGGGAGAAGCTCATGCTCGCTATTTGTTCTTGGGTATCCTCCTTGTTCCAGCCTACGCCGCCGTGCATTCCGGTCTGTTGGTCGGTATCCTACCATTCAATATCGTTTTGTTCCAATCGCTCAAGTTTGGATTTTTGTTGCAGGGTATACTTTTCACGTTGGCCCTCGCCGATCGGTACGCAATCAAGCAACAAAGCGTCCAGAAAGCCCTTGAAAACCAGGTCGCTGAACGTTCGGCGGAACTGGTGCACGCAAATGAAAAGCTGCTCAATGAGAAGAACAAGGCGGAGATGTATCTGGACATAGCAGGAGTGGTAATCGTTGCGCTTGATTTCAAGAGAAAAGTAACCCTTATTAACCGAAAAGGATGTGAGTTACTGGAAATCAGTCCCGACCGAATTTTGGGCAGAGACTGGTTTGAAACGTGTGTGCCTGCGCCGGACCGAGTTCGATTAAGAGAGCAATTCTCTCGGTCGATGTCAGGCGACATCGGCCTGCCGGAGTACTTTGAGAATCCTATCGTCACGCGAAGCGGTGAAGAGCGACACCTGCTTTGGCATAACTCTTTGATAAAAGACCAATCGGGAAAGACAGTCGGTGCGCTGAGCTCTGGAGAGGATATAACCGACCGCAAACGAGCCGAGGATGCCCTGAGAGCTACTGAATCGAAATTCAGAGAACTTACCGAGCTTTTGCCTCAAACGGTCTTTGAGACCGACTCGGAGGGCAAGCTTTCTTTTCTGAATCGTGCCGGATTCCAACTCACCGGATACTCGGGGGAAGATCTGGCTGCGGGCGTGACCGCATTCCAATTGGTTGTACCGGAGGATCGGGATCGCGTCGCTGCGAACATGAGCAAGGTTGCCGGAGGAGAAAAGCTTGGAGGCAATGAATACACCGCGCTCAGGAAAGACGGCACCACCTTTACCGTGGTGGTTCATTCGGCTCCAATGATCCGTGACTCGAAGGTGGCCGGCTTCACAGGAGCAGTGGTCGACGTGACCCCTCTCAAGAACGCGGAGGAAATGGTTCGCGAAAGCTACAAGAAGTTGGACCACTATGCCCAATCGTTGGAACTTAAAGTCCGGGAGAGAACGCGACATCTCGAGACTGCACGTCAAGAACTGGATACATATTCCAAGAAATTGGAGTACGCGAACGAAGCACTGCGGAACTTGATATATGGAATCGGGCAACAGAACAGAGCTTTGATCCAAAGAGTGGGGATTGAACTTCGTGCAACCGTGATAACCCGGCTGCAAAACTTTGCCGCGCACCATCTCGACGATGAGACAACCAGGCTAGTGGATGCCATCCAAGATCGTATCCAGGCAGTAGTCACGTCACTGGCTCCTTTGGTTGACGAAGAGGCGCTCCTGACGCCGTTACAAGCGAGAATGTGCGAGATGATAGCTTCCGGACTCAGCTCCAAAGAAATCGCCGCGATAATGAGGGTGACTCCCCAAGCAATTAGTTTCCATAGATATAACATCAGGAAGAAACTCGGGTTGACTGGAACCGGGGATGATCTTGCTTCCTTCTTGCGGAACAAGATGCACGGCCGTTCTCGTAGTCCTGAACGCGCCGACAGATGAAGGCGGCGCACGTCGAATTTTGGCGCTTGCACGGCTCGGCTCAGACCATATTAGGTAGGCGCCATACCCAATGTGCTCGTATTCTACTAGCAGCTGTTAGCTTCGCACACAATTTCACTGAGTTATGCCCGCTCGGGTCAAGGTAGAGTCCGATTGAAGAACGTAATGGTTGACCTCTCTGAAAGCGGTCCATATCATGACTTATTAGGGTGACCTGAGAACTCGCGAGGAGCGCTGTGAACAGGGGCGGCAGATGCTCCTTCTCGAAAAGCCTACAGTCAGGGCCTTCAACTTACTGACAATACTTCTCATGGGAAGCGCTGGTAACGGTCCTCACACGCGATGAAGAGGGGTCTTGAAGGACGCTCAACGGCGGTGTGGAAAAGGTTGACACTGGATGACGGTCTCTAGTAAAGATTACATAAGGGGTAATAGGATTAGTCTCCAATCCATAACCGCCGAGTTTCGCTCTCCACGTTCCCAGTTACACGAGATCGGGCCCTGACGGCAGCCTGACACATCTCGGCATGGTGCAATCACAGCCGGCGCCGGCGGTCACAAAAGCGGCCATCGCTGTTTGAAGTTCGAGCGGGGGAACATGCAGGATAGCAACAACAGCTTTAAGGTGCCGCCCTTGCGGCGCATCGAGGGCCAAAACGGGGCTATGCAGTCTCGTAGTGCGCACTCGGGCGCCGATGCGGGCGGTGGCGCGGTGCCGACAGGGGACTCATCAACATGGTCCGACCATGACGATCCTGAGGCCCTCCCGGAGGACATGGAGCCTACGGAGACCATCGACTTCGGCCAGATCTTCACCAAAGAACTTACGGAATCGGGCAGCTTCGATGTGAAGTATGAGATCTGGTCGACCAGCTTCGGAAAAGTGCTCCAAGCCTTGCCTGTCCCTGCAATACTCATTAATCAATCCCGCGTCATTTGGGTGGCAAACGAGGCATGTAAGAGAATCGTCGAAGACTACGAACGGCTCCAGGGAATGGCTTTCGCCGAGTTGTTCCCGCATCCTGAGCCGAAAGAAAAGGCTCTGGATGTCTTGGAGAGCGTGTTTACCAAGAGAAAGACGCGAGTGATGGAAGGGCTCATACGAGTTCAAGGTCGACGACTCTGGGCTCGCATGACTCTTCGTTCCGTCCGGCTGATGAACGAGCGGTTTATACTTCTCCTGGTGGAAGATCTCACCAAGGAAAAGCGATTAAGCAGACAACTGGAGAAGCGGGTTGCTGAACGGACAGGAGAATTGTCCCACGCCAACGCGAGATTACGACAGAGGGAGAGGTTTCTTTCCAGTATCTTTGCCAGTATCCAGGATGGGATCAGTGTGCTGGACTCTCAGCTCAATGTGGTTCGAGTGAATCCCGCGATGGAGAAATGGTACTCGCACGTGATGCCGATAGTGGGAAAGAAATGCTATGAGGCTTACCACGGCCGCAATGAGCCCTGCGATATTTGTCCTACCCAGAAGACGCTGGAAACCAAACAATCAAGCTGTGAGTTGGTGCCCAAGACAGGACCGAGCGGAGAAAACGCCGGATGGCTGGATCTTTATACGTTTCCGATCATTGATTCGGCTAATGGCCGACTGAAGGGCGTGATCGAATACGTCAGGGACATAACGGACCACAAAAGGCTGGAAGAGGAACTTCGCCAGGCTGTGAAGATGGAGGCAGTGGGGCGTCTCGCTGGGGGAATTGCCCATGACTTCAATAACCTTCTCACCGCAATCATGGGTTACGCCAGCATGCTTGCGGGTCAAATCGGGAAAGAGGGAGTCGGGTACGATAAGCTCTTGCAGATCCGAAAGGCCGCGGAACGAGCTGCGCAAATGACCGGCCAACTTCTCGCGTTCAGCCGGCGCCAGCTCCTCGAGATGAAGGTCGTCAACCCCAACGAATTGCTGCAGGACCTTCAGGTCATGTTGAGCCGCCTGATCGGCGAACAGATTGATTTGGTGACGGTCTTTGACCCGTCCGCGGGGAATGTGAAAGCTGACCCCGCTCAAATAAGCCAGCTTGTGCTAAACTTGGTGGTCAACGCTCGTGATGCCATGCCAAAAGGCGGGACGCTCACCATCGAGACTGCCAACGCGATCCTCGATGAGGCCTATGCGCGGGCCGCATCTGAAGTGAAGCCCGGCGAGTACGTCATGATTTCCGTGAGCGACACAGGCTTCGGTATGGACGCTGAAACGTCTTCGCGTTGCTTCGAACCCTTTTTCACTTCGAAAGAGAAAGGCGCCGGAACGGGCCTGGGGCTTTCCACCGCGTATGGAATTGTCAGGCAGCACGACGGGCATATCAGCGTTCAAAGCGAGCTTGAGAAGGGGACAACTTTTCGAATACACCTTCCTCGGGTCAGCGAGGAATCGACCAAAGATCCATCTCCCTCCGGGATCTACGAAAGAACTGGCGGGACTGAAACGATTCTCCTTGTGGAAGATGAAGAAAGTGTGAGAGATGTGGCGTCTGAAGCACTCGAAACCCTGGGGTATCATGTCCTCGAAGCATCATCCGCGGAGGATGCCATTGGGATCTCCAACGATCACCCCGGGTCGATCGATCTGCTCCTGACGGACGTCATACTCCCGAAAATGGACGGTAGAAGTCTGTTTACCTCTTTAGTGGCGTCTCGACCCGAAATGAAGGTGCTGTATATGTCGGGTTATACGGAGGACTATATCGTTCACCATGGAGTTTTGGATCCCGAGATAAGTTTCTTGTCCAAACCATTTACTCTCGACGCTCTGGCTGCCAGGGTCCGAGAAAAGCTTGACCGAACGTGAGGAAACAACACGAAGATCACTTAAATAAGCAGCTCTCCTGCACGCCAACAATCGAGAAGTCGTATGGGAATCCCTAACGCGGGGATGAGATAGGTACTTTTGTCTATAGCTTCGGGTGGAGGTTGATCCGGTGGACAAACGTGAGGTCAAGGCAAAAGAGGTCGTGGTAGACATTCGGGCTGGAATCGACGACGTTGGACTCATGAACAAGTACAAGCTGACTCCTCGTGGGCTTGATAGCTTGTTCGGAAAGCTGCTCACGGCAGGCTTGATATCGCGAAGGGACTGGACGGCCCGAAAGGCCGGCAGGGAGGAAACCGTAGAGCTGGTGGAAATCGAAGCCGCGCTTCCTAACCAGAGCAGCGGCCATAGGATCCACCAAAGGGCGAACAGATGCTCCTTCTCCGGTAAGGTCGAGGGTGTTGACATCCTTGACTATGTTCAATGGCTGCTGATGGACGGCAAGCGGACAGTGCTGATAGTTCTTCCGCACCGCAACGTTCCGTGCCGGCTTTTCTTGGATCGCGGCAGGGTCGTACACGCGGTGGCGGGCGACGCTGAAGGAGAGGAGGCATTCTATCGGATGGCTCAGTACATCAGCGGGGAGTTCGTCCATCTGCCGTGGACGGAGCCTGAGAACATCACGATAGAATCGGAGCCGACCTCATTGCTCTTTGAAGCGGCCCGGAGGAGAGATGAAGCAGATTCGAACCTGCCTTTAGTTGCTAAGGTAGGGGGCAAATCCGGATAAACGCATGAGAACCGTTGTGGAGCCCGACTCTTATGTGGATTCGTGGCGCTTTTCAACTCACATCTATGGAACGACCCACGGAAGACCGCCGTTGCTCTAATCCGACGAGACCCCTCATCGCGGCAGCGTCGTGCCCTACCATCAATATGTATGGACGTTGGACCCTTCTTGCTAAGTTTAAGGAACGACCGAGCTATGAAAGCACTGGTCTTTGACGGACAGATTCGGCTCACGGAGCTTCCCAAGCCTCTCCCGCAGGAGGGCGAGGCCCTGGTCAGGGTGCTCATGGCAGGTATTTGCAAGACGGATGTAGAGATTACTAAGGGCTACATGAGCTTTCGCGGTGTCCCCGGGCACGAGTTCGTCGGCACGGTGGAGAGTGCGCCATCGCCGGAACTGGTTGGTGCAAGGGTCGTAGGGGAAATCAATGCAGGTTGCGGCATCTGTGCCTATTGCCGACAAGGCATGGAGCGGCACTGTCCCGAGCGGAGCGTCCTGGGCATCCTCGGAAGAAACGGGGCAATGGCAGAGTGCCTCACCCTTCCGGCAGCGAATCTTGTCCCAGTGCCTCAGAGTATTTCCGATGAGAAGGCCGTGTTTACCGAACCTCTTGCGGCCGCGGCGGAAATTCTCGAACAGATTAGACTGGAGCCGTCGTGGCGCGTGCTGGTGATCGGCGACGGCAAGTTGGGGCTCCTGGTCGCGATGGTCCTGCGATTGACCGGTTGCGACGTGCTTCTGGTGGGCAAGCATCCTGAGAAGCTGACTATCTTTTCGAACCTGGGGGGCAGCACTGTTCGCGCCTCGGACCTGGCAACTGGTTCTGAGAAGTTCGACGTAGTGGTAGAAGCCTCTGGCAGCACCTCCGGCTGGGAGCTGGCAATGGATCGCGTGAAGCCGCGCGGAATCATCGTCCTCAAGAGCACCTACCATGGCGAACTCGCGTTCAACACGGCTCCGCTGGTTATTAACGAGATTACGGTGGTAGGTTCTCGGTGCGGGCGCTTGGCCCCCGCGCTGAGATTGATGGCCCAGGGCCTGGTGGACCCTTCGCCACTGATCTCCCGGATCTTTGCGTTTACCGAAGCGGAAGAGGCGTTCCAAGCAGCCACCAAAACAGAAAACCTTAAGGTGTTGCTCAAGATGCAATGAGACAGGTCGTTAAGAACCAAGAAGAATGTTTCTCCGACATGGCAATGGGAGCGAGGCTAGAATGAATGGGGGAGAAAATTGAAAGAGCACGAAAACACCTCTACAACGCTACGGATTTCCAGGACTGACGATCTTGGCCGAAATGAAAAATCGCGGGCTGGAGCACGCAACGATAGATCCCTTGGCGGACGAAAGTCATCTGTCGGACACCTCCCATGGGTGAGGAGCGAGGAGCACGACATGTTTGCGGTCGACATGGACCATACTGAAAGCATTCAGCTCGACGAACTTTTTACCAAAGAGCTCACCGAATCAGGCAGCTTCGACATCCGATACGAGATTTGGTCGAGCAGTTTCGGGAAGGTGATTCAAGCATTGCCGATTCCGGCCATGCTCATCAATGAACGTCATGTCATCTGGGTAGCAAACGAGGCCTGCAAGAGAATATCCCAAAATTACGAGAAGATTCAGGGCATGGCATTTGCCGATTTCTTTCCGGATGCGAAAGCCCGGGAAAAGGTGTTGGAAGTCTTCGAGGACGTCTTCAGCAGAAGGAAGACTCGGGTAGTGGAGGGCATCCTCCAGTGGGAGGCGACCAAGGTATGGGCCCGCATGACGCTCCGATCAGTCAGGTTGATGAGGGAGCGGTTTATTCTGTTGCTTCTGGAAGACCTCACACGTGAGAAGAAACTTCTGAACCAAAGCAACAGACTGAGTCAACAACTCGAGAAGCGGGTGATGGACCGTACAAGCGAATTGTCGGAAGCGAATGCGAGGACCCTTGAGAGAGAAAGGTTTCTTTCCGATGTTTTCGCCAGCATCCAGGACGGAGTAAGCATACTTGACTCCGAGCTCAATATTGTTCGCGTGAATCCCACGATGGAGCGCTGGTACTCCTACATGATGCCGTTGGTCGGCAAGAAGTGCTACCAGGCGTGCCAGGGGCGGGATGGTCCCTGCGAAACATGTCCGGCGCAGGAAACGATGGAGACGGGGCGACCCGGGCTTCAAGTGACACCGAAGCTAGGATCAAAGGGAGATGTTGCTGGGTGGCTTGATCTTTATACATTTCCTGTAGTTGACTCTGCTACCGGCCAAATAAAGGGAGTAATAGAATACAGGAGAGATATTACCGACCGAATGACGTTGGAGGAGCAGCTTCGGCAGGCTGTGAAAATGGAAGCAGTGGGGCGCCTTGCGGGAGGAGTGGCTCATGACTTCAACAACCTTCTCACTGCGATCATGGGCTACGCCACCTTACTTGCCAATAGGATCGAGGAACATGATCCCAGATGGGAAAAGGTCCGTCAGATCCAGAATGCCACGGAACGCGCAGCCGAGCTGACACGGCAACTCTTGGCATTCAGCCGGCGACAAGTCCTCGAAATGACTATTATTAACCCTAATGCCCTGCTGCAAGACTTGCAAGGAATGCTGAGACGGTTGATTGGAGAGCACATCGAGGTGAGGACCATCCTTGACCCGTCTCTCGGCAATGTCAAAGCGGATCCCGCTCAAATAAGCCAGCTCGTACTAAACTTGGCGGTGAATGCTCGTGATGCCATGCCGACAGGCGGAAGCCTCACCATAGAGACTTCCAATGTCGTTCTAGACGATGCATATGCTCGGGCAGTATCCGACGTGAGGCCCGGCGACTTCGTGTTGCTGTCCGTGAGCGACACCGGTCAAGGGATGGACCTCGAAACCGTCTCTCGATGTTTCGAACCATTTTTTACTACTAAGCAAAAAGGCTCGGGAACGGGCTTGGGGCTTTCCACTGTTTATGGAGTAGTGAAACAACATGATGGGCATATCACGGTCTACAGCGAGGAAGGAAAGGGAACTACCTTTCGGATATATCTTCCACGGGCTGCCGCGGAATTAGCCAAAGAGGCCACTGCGACAAAACCTTCCCAAGAGCCGGGAGGTGGAGAAACGATTTTACTGGTGGAAGACGAAGACTCTGTAAGAAATGTAGCTCTTGAGGCGCTGGAGTCGCAGGGCTACACGGTGCTACAGGCTGCCTCAGCGGAAGAAGCAATCACAATTGCCGGGAACTATCCCGGATCGATTGACTTACTCCTGACTGACGTGATCCTGCCCAAGATGGATGGAAGGAGCCTTTTTGGCGCTTTGGTAGGAGCGCGACCGGAAATGAAGGTTTTGTATATGTCGGGCTATACCGACGATTTTATAGTCCATCACGGCGTTCTCGATCCGGACATAAGCTTTCTCTCCAAACCGTTTACACTCGACAGTCTTTGTCGCAAAATTAAAATCAGTTTGGCCGGCACTTAGATGACCGTGTGGAAATCGATGAGACTTTAAGCTTGTGGATAAAGTCATCACGATCGACGGCCTCAGTTTTCTTGGTGTGGGTTGCCGATCACGGAAGCTCATGGGGCTGTGTAAGACGAGAGAAGTTTGAAGACCAGGTCCGAGGACGCGGTCCTCGAGTTGGCTTCAATGGCGAAGAGAGGCCATGGAGAATGCTTGATGCCTAAGAGCGTGCGAATCGAGGCAGTGGACTTTGTTAATAGCGTTCGGAGCGGATCGACAGACCCCGAGCTCATGGAGAGGTTCGGCGTATCGGCCCAGGGTTTGCAGTTGATCTTTGGCGAATTGCTACGAGCAGGCCTCTTGAAAGCCTCTGAATTAAGAGAACGTTTATCCAGCTCTCAGTGGTGGGTTATTCTGGACATAAGCGAGCGCAAACAGCGCGACCGTTCAGGCTTGAGACCTGTGATACCGGCGAAGGATGCGCTGGAATCTATTAGGGCCGGGATGGACGACGCGACCCTGATGAAGCGATACAATATCTCTGCGCGAGGATTGCGCAGCCTCTTTGATAAACTCCTGGCAGAACGAATCATCACTGAGGCGGACTATTGCGAACGCACTCGCGAAACAGTGGGAACTCCTCTCTTGGACACGACGACACCTGAAAATTACCTGAGAACCGTGGAAAGAGAAAGCATTGACGAAGAGGAGTTAGCCCGGGAGATAAAGAAAGGCACCGATTACAAGGTTCTTCTCGAAAAATACCCTTTTAGCGCCAATGTATTACAAAAGCTTTACGGGAAACTCTCGAGGAACAACAGAAATTCTTTGAAGCCCGAAACCGAGTTTCGCGTAAGAAATAGATTTACAGGAGCCACAATCACCGAGGGCTCCGCAACTTCTCTCGGTTCACTGGTGGAAAGGGCAGTAGCTGACAAGGTTGATTTGTCATGTGCGGACCTGTCGGGAGCCAACTTGTCACGATTGGAGCTGACTGGTGCGCGTCTCATTAAGGCTAACTTGTCGCAAGCTCAACTGGTGGGCACAGATTTCACCGGTGCGAACTTGCGGGAAGCCAAGCTGACAGCTGCGGATCTTTGCGGAGCAGTCCTCTACAAAACTAATCTTGCAAAAGCAGATTTGTCCGAAGCGAACCTGACCATGGCATATGCCGTCTGGGCCTTCCTTTGCGAAGCTAATCTATTCGAGGCTAATCTGCGAGGCGCGGACTTAGCCGGAGCTAATCTGGCGAAATCCCAGCTCATGCACTGCATTCTTCAAGATGTGAACTTGGCTCACGCTTACACAGAGGGCGCAATCGTGACCATCGACGATATGTGATACCCGCACGCTACTATAGACCCACGCATTGAATCCGACCCGATCTCACCCTCCCCTGTCCCCTCCCATCAAGGGAGGGGACCTCATTCCCCTCCCCTGGCGGGAGGGGCTAGGGGAGGGGGCGCAAGGCAGAAACAAAAAGCTCAAGATCAGCGTGCAGCAATATATTCTCGTAAGACACGAGAGAAGAGCCGTCATTGCTGTAGATGTTTTTTCTTGGGGGGAATTCCTATGAAAGTTGCCGGCATAAGGCACCCGTGGTCGGGTCTACGTATGGGGAGGTTTGGAGGGGAGATGAGTCTCCCCTCCAAATTGTTGCGCAATGATGCGCTCTTGCCACCTATCTCCGAGGCGAAGCCCCGGAGTGCTCGCCGAAGCCGAAGGCTTTCATGACTAGTTGTAGCTCTCTAGCTATGACAGTTGGTATCAACCTTTGTCCAGGGCGCCTCTGACTGCACGGAGAACGTCAGCCACCTTCAGCGGCTTCTTCACTATTCCTTTGGCTCGCTGCTGAATCAACGCCGTGGTGTGCGGATCGAGGAGATGCCCACTGACTATAAGAACGCGCGCGCTCGGATCGATCTGCAACAGCTCCGCCAGACACTGTACGCCTCCCATCTTCGGCATCACAAGATCCAGCACGACGAGATCGATTGTGCCTCCTCGCTTTTGATATATCTCCAGTGCCTCCTTCCCATCCGCGGCAACAAGAACGGTGTATCCGACTTTACTCAGCACTTCGGTGGCGAAGTTTCGGATGGGCTCTTCGTCGTCGACCAGAAGGATGGTCTCTGTGCCAAGAACCGGGCGTTCGCTGGAGTCTGAAGCATTGGAACCAATCTCCAACTCCATTGCCGGAAAGCAAAGCTCAAAGGTCGTTCCCTTGCCCAGGCGGCTGCGACACGAAATATATCCTCCGTGTGATTTTACTATGCCAAAGACAATAGCAAGTCCCAGACCCGTTCCTTCCCCCGGCTTTTTCATGGTGAAGAACGGCTCGAATATTCGGTCGACAACATCCTTGTCCATGCCGTACCCGGTGTCGGATACGTTTAAGACAACATACTCTCCCGGTTGAACTTCGGGATAAGTGCGGCAGTACCGCTCGTCGAGCGTTGCATGGCTCGTACAAATGGTGACGTGGCCTCCTTGCGGCATGGCGTCTTTCGCGTTGATCAAGAGGTTAATAAGGACTTGTTCAATCTGGCTGGGATCAATCAGTATGGGCGACAGGTCGTCTTGAAGCTTAAGCTCAATCTCGACCACCTTAGGAATAGTGCGGGACAGAAGCTGCACCGATTCTCCGATAACGTCGTTTAGATTTACGGGACGAGGACTGGTGGGTACTCTCCGACTAAATGTCAGAATCTGATTCACCAAATCAGATCCCCTTCGACCAGCCTCATGTATGGAGTGTAAAGCCGGGTAGTCGGGAGACCCCTGATCCTTGCGCATAAGCAGAAGATCTGCAAATCCGATAATGATCTGTAGCAGGTTGTTGAAATCGTGCGCGATTCCTCCTGCCAACGTCCCAACGGCTTCCATCTTTTGGGCTTGTCGAAGATGTTGCTCCAATGCCATCTGGTGTGTGATATCGCGAAGAGTCCATAACCCCACCGCGCCCCACGTGGGATCGTCCGTGACCACTCCGTCCAGCAGGACCTCCAACATCTCACCGTCTTTGCGTCGGTACTGAAGGTGCACATCACGGACTTCCTTCGTGCCCCACTGCGCTTCGAGGGCCGAAGTGAACGTCTTGTGCGATGTCTCGCCAATTACTGACGCTGCCTCCTGCCCCACGACCTCGTCTCGACCGTAACGCAAATCCGTCAACCATTTGGAATTCACGTTCCGAATGATTCCTTGCCTGTCTACCGTCTGCATCATCATCGGAGCATTCTCGTACGTTTGCCGGAATCGGAGCTCGTTCTCGGCAAGGGCCTTTTGCGACAGTTGACGCTGAGCTATTTCGCGCCGAAGCGCCTGGCGCTGCTTTTCGTTCAATAGCGCCTGCCGTTTCTCAGCAGTCAGGTCTTCTATGAGGACCAGGAGGAGTCGTTCAGACATGATCCGGATGGATCGAAGTGTCATTCGTCCCCACATCGTAGCCTCGGCTATCTTTAGGACGGTATGTGTGGCACGAGGCTTACGGTCTTCGAAAACCTGTTCGGCAAGAGCGTGCACTTCCTCGCCTATTCGACCGTCGGGAAGGAGGCTACGGAATGTTCCCCCTATAATAGTGCGATAGTCAGCGCTGATCCGTCTAAAGGCTTCATTCGCGACGGTCACAGCGTAGGACTGATCGATCAGCATGACAGGGATCGGTACGGCCTGGATTACGCGACCAAAAGTGGTGCTCCAAATGTCCCCCCGAATGTCGAAGCTCCCGGAAGACGTGATGTCCTTGCGGAAGAGGCCCGTCAAATCAATCGATTCCGTTAGATCTCCATTGTTCATCAGATGCCGAGGAGCTTGCTCGCCATTAGCGGCGCGATCTGAAACCAAGCGTGCATTTCCGCCGGAGGATCTATCCGGGCTCGCAGTCGCATCTGAATCGCGTGCCTGAGATTCTATTGACCGGAGGCGTTCGCGCAACTGGTTGAGCTCCAGGAGGAGCTCTTCTCTGGTTTTCTCGCCATCTTCCATATCGCTTCTCTCGGATGCAGGTCCGGCGGCGGTTCAGGTTAAGAATTTGAAATCTTGTCAGAACCTCACACCTCCCTCTCCCACCTATCGAAATCGGGAGGCATGACCCGGAAAAAAAAGAGTTCATGAACTCGCTATAAACAAATGTGCTTCAGGGTATCCACATCAACCAGATTGTCAAAGTTCTAAAATACTGGCCCGATTAGACTGGAGAAACACGCACCAGCCCTCTCGAGAGCAAGCCCATACTCCCATACGGTGAAGATGCGGTCAAATGAAAAGAGCAACAGCGGTCTGCGCCGGCTTATGAGGAGGCAATTTCCTCAACCGTGCCAATGCGAGTCCTGCGGGACGCGGCACGAAGCAATTCGTAGGGGCAGGCCTTGTGCCTGCCATGTGCCAAATCATCCCAAAATGGGCAGGCACAAGGCCTGCCCCTACAGAGGAATCCCGGCAGTCTTCAACCTCACGTGACTGAATGGTTGCGGTGAGGGCAACTTTCGGATTGATTTTTTTTGGGCCCGAGCCTACAATACAACCTCCGAGGTGCATGATGAAGCGCATCACGACCATATGGCTGGCAGTTTTTGCGGTGTGTAGCCTTTTGGCTGGTATGGCCTTGGCTGACAACTTTCCTGCTGCCCCGCAGCAGCCTCAGGCGCCTCCTGCCGTCCAACATGCCACGAAGCAGCCCGAGCTGTTTTACGGGTACGTTCCCCCTGCTCCGATCCGGCACACATGGCCGGGAGGGTACCGGGTCATCATTCTTGAGATGGGCAATACCTTCATAGAGCATCTTTTGGGGCGCTACTAATCGCGTTTGCTACGCTGGAAACCGTCCTCTGGCCCACAGGGCAACAAACTTTATTCTTGACGAATCGGCACACTCAGGGATGGAGGGACAGAGGCCTTTCCTTGCCCACCTCATCCGCGAGATCCCAAAACAGCACGTTTCCTTGCACTCCGCCAATCTTCCGGGCTTCCGCATTTAGACAAGAGAGGCCGGACAAATGCAAATAAATCGTCCACCACGCGAGAATAGCTCATGGCAAGCAACGACGTTGTTATTCCCTGCGGAACTCTGATTCTTGAAGGCATCGTGCAGACGCCGGATCATGAAAAGGGCATGTCAGGCGGCGCACTGATATGTCACCCCCACCCTCTTTATGGTGGGAACATGCATAATAACGTGACCCGGGCACTCTCGGACGCGCTGGTCCAGCGAGGCCTGGTCTCCCTCAGATTCAATTTCAGAGGCACTGGGAAAAGCCAAGGCAGGCACGGCGAGGGGTTGGACGAAATACAGGACGTGAAAGCAGCCCTGGATTTCCTACTTCAGCAACGGAACGTGGACCCGGCGCGGATTGTGCTCGCAGGGTATTCGTTCGGGTGCTGGGTTGGGTTCAGAGCAGCATCAGAAGATCCCAGGCCTACTCATCTGATCGGGATTTCTCCGCCGCTGGACGCATACGATTTCGCGTTCCTTCGCGCAGAAAAACGTCCCAAACTCCTTGTCGCGGGTGACCGGGATTTCATTTGCCCTGTGGACCAGTTCAAAGCCCTTGTGGACGAGGTCCCCGAACCCAAGAAAGGGGTCACCATCGAGGGTGATGACCATTTTCACATCGGACGGGAAAAGTACCTCGTGGGGGCAGCCGATGAATTCCTCGATGAGTTCCCTTGATGATAGGGCAATCCAGCAGGGTCACAAACACATGGCACATGGGCCCCGCCCTCACGGCCGCGAACCGTTACCGTTCCACCCTGAAGGAGACCTGAGCCCGCACCCGCCACACATCGATTTTGTCATTGATAAGTCTCACGTCTTGTTCCACGACGCCAATCCGAGTAATGCCCCGAAGCGTCTTCTGCGCCTCCGTGATCACCTGTTTCATGGCATCTTCCCACCCAATGGCCGATTCGCCAACTAGCTCGATAATTTTCACCACCGACATCTCGACTCTCCTTGTCCCCTGGACCGATTTGATGCTTCCAGGCGAGTTTTTCACCGTGCCGAGAGCTTGTCAATCAGAACGTGGCTATGATAAGTGGTCTTGTTTTCGGTGCCATTTTTTTATAATATGGTGCCATGACGTGCTACCTATTCACACAGACGTGTTCCTCGACCCCTCGGAGACGTGAGGACGGGGCCGGCAGGCCGCTCGCTCGGCTCGCTCCGACCTCGGCAAGCAGGTCGGGTCATCTCGAGATTCTCGGTTCAAGCAAGCTCTTCCTCGCGCTCGCGCTGACGGCTGTGATCGCCCTGTTTGTCGTAATACCGGAATCGTGGGCCCATAGGGTCAATGTGTACGCATACATTGAAGCCGATCGCATCGTCGTGGAAGGCTATTTTGGGGGCAAAGCGCGAGCCGCGAATTGCGCGGTTTCGGTCTATGATACCAATGGGAATAAGATCGCCGAAGGCAGGACCGATGACAAGGGCGTCTGCGATCTAAGACTTACCGACGCGGCTTCAGCCCAGGGAAACCTGAAAGTCATTCTCGATGCAGGCCAGGGTCACAGGGCTGAATACACTATTCCCGCGGCCCATCGTGTGGCCGCGACCGGCAGCAGCTCTAAGCCGCAGACCCGCGGGACGGCCGAACGTCCCGCCCTTTCAGAGCAGGCTTCTCCCGGAATCTTAGACGGAGCGTCCCAGATATCCTCTGAACAGGTAACCATGCTCGTGAATCAGGCTCTGGATGAAAAGATGAAGCCCGTCCTCCAGATGCTGGGACAACAGCAACGTTTGCTCATGGAACAGAGCGAACGCGGTCCCGGGCTGAGAGAAATCATTGGTGGTATTGGGTGGATTTTCGGCCTCGTGGGCGTGGCCGCGTATTTCATGAGCCGTCGACGAAACGGGCAGTGAGGAACTCCGGATGTCTCATGTGGAAGAATTCGCGCTAGGCGATTCGATCATTCACCGGCTTGATCCGAGAGCCAAAATAATTGCTGCGGCTGCTTTCTCCACCGCGGTGGCTTTGAACACTTCTCTTGCCGTCACTGGTGCTGCGCTCACGATCCCCGTCGTGCTGGTGCTGGCCGCGCGCATGAACCTGAGAGCCGTGCTCCGGCGATTGCTCATCGTGAATAGTTTCGTTTTCCTGCTCTGGGTCTTTCTTCCTTTTACCTATCCCGGCCAGGTCCTTTGGAGCGCGGGCCCTCTGCACATTCACAAAGAAGGCCTCCTGTTTGCCGCGCTGATCACTTTGAAATCCAACGTCATCGTGCTCACTCTTATGGCGCTTCTGGGCACATCTCCTGTTTTTCACTTGGTGCACGCGCTGAGCCACATGGGAGTGCCGGAGAAGCTCGTCCATATTTTATTTTTCTGTTTCCGTTACGTTCACGTGATTCATCAGGAATATCACCGGCTCATTGACGCGATGAAGATCAGGGCATTTCGACCCCGGACCAATCTGCACACGTACCGGGCCTATGCGTACCTGGTCGGTATGCTCTTGGTGAGGAGCTTCGATCGGTCCCTGCGAATCATGGAAGCCATGAGGTGTCGTGGGTTCAATGGCAAGTTCTATATCCTCCATCACTACAACATGCGACAGACAGACTATTTGGTGACTGCCACAAGCCTGTTGTTGTCCTCCAGTCTCCTGGTGCTCTCATGATCGACGTGCGAAACGTTTCCTTTGCGTACAATTCCCACCCTGTGCTGGCGCAGGTCAACCTGAGCGTGCAACCGGGAGATCGTATCGGACTGTCAGGATCAAACGGATCGGGCAAAACCACTTTGTGCAGGATTATCATGGGGCTCCTGGCCCCTCACTCCGGCGAGATCGAGATATTCGGGAAGGTGAGAAGGACCGAATCCGATTTCGTCCACATCCGAGGTCGTATCGGCTTCTTGTTTCAGGATGCGGACGACCAGCTCTTTTGTCCTACGGTGCTTGAAGACGTGGCATTCGGACCTCTCAATCAGGGAAAGAGCCTGCAAGAAGTGCGGCATATCGTCTCTTCCACACTCAGTTCTCTGGGTTTGTTGGGGTTTGAAGAGCGGTTCACCCACCAGCTCTCGGGCGGCGAGAAACGCCTCGTCTCCCTCGCCACGGTGCTGGCTATGGACCCTGAAGTTTTGATCCTGGACGAACCTACTGCAGGACTGGATGAAGAAACGGTAGAAAGACTGGTCGAGGTGCTCAGGGATTCAAGGATAGCTCAATTGGTCGTTTCCCACGATCGATTGTTTCTGGAAAAGACTGCGGACAAGCTGTTCACACTCAACCACGGAATTCTCAAGCCGAACGGAGAATAGGATTATACTAACTGCCCTAGCTAGAGAGCTACAACGAGTCATGAAAGCCTTCGGCTTCGGCGAGCGCTCCGGAGCTTCGCCTCGGAGATAGGCGGCAAGAGCGCACCGTTGCGCAATAATTTGGAGGGGAGACTCATCTCCCCTTGTATATTCCAGATAGAAGTACTTCTTGGACAAGAAGCGACTTCCTGGTAGAGCGACTGTGCGTGAGAGTTCCACCTGACTGGCTCTTC
>JBFLZC010000011.1:0-136233 GCA_040756375.1 Thermodesulfobacteriota bacterium | reverse complement strand
TCGCGACTTAAGGACTGGAAAAACCTGTGCAAAAAGCTCGCGGAGCGACCTCGAAAACGTCTGATGAAAATGGATGAACTGCTAAATGAATGTCTGTGGCTCTAGAGAAGTTAGCGCGAATGCCCCAGAGCCCCCTTCAAGAAACTCTATATTCCTCTGGTATTTTGTCTTCCTGGACAGGAAGACGAAATACCAGAGGCACATAGAAGTTTTTGGAAAGGGGTTCGGGGAGGAACCTTTTTACAAAAAGGTTCTCCCCGTCTTACTTTCTTGAACGCGTATCGGTATCACTCATCTCCGGAGTACCGATGAGGTTCATCCACACCGCGGACTGGCACCTTGGGCGACTCTTCTATGGGCTGCACCTCACCGAGGACCAGGCGCATGTGCTCGACCAGTTGATTGAGCTCGCCCGGTCCGTGTGTCCTGACGCAGTTGTCGTCTCAGGAGATATCTACGATAGAGCGGTTCCGCCGCCTGATGCGGTGCGCCTCTTGGACTATGTCCTCTCGCGGTTCATCCTGGACCTGCGAATTCCTGTAATCATGATAGCGGGCAACCACGATAGCCCGGATCGGCTCGGTTTCGGCTCGAAGGTCATGGCAGCCGAAGATCTGCATATCTTCGGTTCACCCGCCCCGACGGCGGAGTGCGTGACGCTGGATGACAGGGCCGGGACAGTGCGTTTCTACGCGATTCCGTACGCGGAACCCGCGGTGGTTGAAGCTGCTTTAGAGTTGGAGCAAGGTCGCGATCATCAGGCAGTGATGACCGCATACCTGAAGCAGGTGCGGAGCCGACATCCCCAGGGGAACCGGTCTGTTTTGGTTGCCCATGCTTTCGTTGCGGGGGGGGAGGAGAGCGAATCAGAGCGACCTTTATCCGTCGGAGGGGCGGACCGCGTCAGCGCGGAGCTCTTCGAGGACTTCAACTACGTTGCGCTAGGGCACCTGCATCGGCCTCAGGCTGCGGGCCGGGAGAGCGTTCGCTACGCGGGGTCGCTCCTAAAGTACTCCTTTGCGGACGGAGATCAACCCCGCACCGTGAGTCTGGTGGAGATCGACGAATCCGGAAAAGCCACAGTGGAAAACGTGGCCCTGACGCCAAGACGTGACGTGCGACGCATCGAGGGCTATTTGGATCAACTCCTCAATGATCCCGATCTCTACGGAAGTCGCCAAGATTACCTCATGGTCACCCTGCTCGATACCCAGCCGATTTTGGATCTGATGGGCAAGCTGAGGCAGATCTTCCCCAACGTGCTCCACGTGGAGCGCCCTCATCTGACCGCACGCGGCGACAAGTCAGCCGGCAGGCAGGATCATCGCCGTATGAACGACCTGGATCTTTTTTCCGGCTTCTTCCAGGAAGTAACCGGCGATCCGCTGACAATGGATCAAAGAACTGTGTTCCAGACTGTTGTAGATGAGCTGCGTCGCAAGGAGCGGGAGGTCTTATAATGCGGCCGGTCCGACTGGAGATGAAGGCTTTCGGCCCGTATGCAAGCGGCCAAGTGCTCGATTTCTCTGAAATTGACGGCCGGAGCCTTTTTCTCATTCATGGCCCCACGGGAGCGGGCAAGTCCACCATCCTGGATGCAATTTGTTTCGCGCTCTATGGTGAATCCTCGGGCGGAGATCGCTCAGTCAGGCATCTGCGATCGGATCATGCCGCGCCCTCCGAAGCCACTGAAGTGATCTATGACTTTCGTCTTGCCGGTCAGGAATATCGCATCCAGCGCAGGCCGGAGCAAGAGGTTCCGAAAAAGCGGGGCGCCGGCTTTGTCCGGGTGAAGCCTGATGCGCATCTGTGGAAGATCCGAGCATCTGCGGACGGCCGGCAACTCGATCCGGTCGAATCCGGGTGGTCCCGAGTCACCAATTTCGTGGAGGGCCTGGTCGGGTTCAGCAAAGATCAGTTTCGCCAGGTGATGATGATACCGCAGGGGCGTTTCCGGGAGCTTCTCACCGCGGGATCGGGTACCCGGCAGGCCATACTGGAAGTCCTCTTTCAGACTGGGTTCTATCGAAGCGTGGAGGAAGCGCTAAAGACCGCGGCCAAAACACTGGCTGACGAAGTGCAGGAGCACCGAAGGCGGCAACAGGCGATTCTTGAACAATCAGAGGTGGAATCAGGCGAGCAGCTCCTGGAAAAGGCTGGGACCAAAGCGACTGAAATAGGAGAGCTTCGCGCAAAGGTGGAGCTGGCCCAGCGTTTGGATAAGGAGGCACGAGAACGGCTCGAACAATCCAAGAAGGTTGCGGAGAAGCTCAAAGAACTTGAGCTGGCACGAGCTGCTCTGGAGGATCTCGAAGGGCAGGGGAAGCACTTCGATGCGGCACGGTCAGTCCTGGTCCAGGCACGCAAAGCCGCAACACTCGCATCAGCAGCGCTCTCTGTGGCGAAGAGGGATAAGGAGGCCAGGGACGCGGAGCAGAAATGCGAAAAAGCCCGCGCGGGCCTCAAGGTCGCCACAGAAACCCAGGCCCACGCGGCCCAGGCCTTCAGGATCGAACAAGACCGCGAACCGGAGCGTCAGAAAGCGCACACGGAACTGATGCGACTGGAAGAGCTTGCAGGCCGCATGAACGAGCTGGAAACAGCTGAGTCCGAACTTGTGGCAGCGACGCAGGAGTTTAAGGAGCGAGAGGCGCAGCTCCTGCTCGCGAACAAAGGTCATGAGGAGGCTGTGGGCCGTCTCGACGAGACTCGCCAGGCGCTCCATGAGGCCGAGAAGGTTGCTTCGCAGGTAGAGCTGGCCCAGGCAAGGTCGAAAGAGGTAGCAAGAGTTCTTGAAAGCCGCCTGAAACTGGAAGAACTAACCAAGAGTAAACTGAGCGTCACTAAGGCACTGGGAGCGGCTCAAAGGGAGCTGTCAGAAATCTTCGACAGCCTCGGGCGGGCTGACGCAGAGCACGCGGTGCTCGAAGACGCCTGGTTCCGCGGGCAGGCTGCGATTCTCGCAGAAGGATTAGCTCCGGGTGAACCGTGTCCTGTGTGCGGCTCGACGGACCATCCTGTTCCTGCGATTTCCGAGCAAGATCTCCCGGACCAAGAGCAGCTCAAGGCGAAAAAGGCCGAACGAGACCGGCTTGCCGAAAAGCGCCTGGCTCTTGAGCGCAAGAAAAACGATCTGGAAAAGAGCTTCTCGGAGGTCGCGGCAACAACTCGGGCGATTGAGCAAAGTATGGGCGAGTGGAGCGCCCGATCACGAGAAGAGATTGAGACTGAGAGAGATGCTCGCGCGAAGGTACTTGAACTCAGCCGGAGAGCATCAAAGGAAGCGGAGCGCCTCAAGGAAGAGGTTCGTGCAGCGGAACTGGCTCTGAGTTCAGTACGCGAGCAACGCCCTGAACTGGAGAAGGCTCTCGGACAAGCGCGAGATCGTCTAGGGCGAGTGGAGGCGCTAGCGGAGGAGCGTCGCAGTCGAGTGCCCGAACAGTTGCGTGCACGAGACGCTCTGGAAAAGGCCACTCATGATGCCAAGCTTATTGTGACGCAGCTGCAAGATGCACTGGACCAGGCACGGCACGCGCACGCGACCGCAAATGAAACCGTCTCGGCCACGCGTGCCGAGTTGGATGCTGCTCAGACAGCCGCCCTGGAAGCCGGTCGCCGGTTACTCGCCGAACGGGAGGAGTTCACCAGGCGCTTGCGTGAAGCTGGATTTGTCGATGAAGCCGCCTTCCATAAAGCAAGGCTGTCTGACGACCGAATCGAGGAGATCGAGGTGTCGATCAAGGCATTCGACGAATCAATGGCTGCGGCGCGCAATCGGCTCGAGCGCGCTCAGCAGGCCGCGTCGGATGCCGAGGTGCCTGACCTGGAACAACTCGAAGCGGACGCCAAGCAGAAACGGAATGAACGTGACCGGATCGTCCGTGAGCAAGGAGCTCTGGAAAAGGAGATCGCAACCCTGTGCAAAGCGTGTGAAACGTACGAAGCGGCTGCCAAGAAACAGGCAGCCCTGGAAGCAGAGTATTCCATCGTGGGCCGCATCGCAGAAGTTGCCAATGGTGAAAACAGGGATCGAATCACGTTTCAGAGATACGTGCTGGCCACGTTGCTCGAAGATGTGCTTGGCGCTGCCTCGGATCGGCTCAAGCGTATGAGCGCAGGACGGTTCCTGCTCAGACGTGTGGAAGAACACGCGGATCGTCGCACCGCGGGCGGGCTGGACCTAGAGGTGATCGACGAATACACCGGCACTTCGCGACCCGTGTCGACTTTGTCGGGCGGAGAGAGCTTTCTGGCTTCGTTAGCGCTCGCACTTGGGCTTGCAGATGTGGTCCAATCGTATTCGGGGGGGATACAGCTGGATACGATCTTTATCGACGAGGGCTTTGGGAGCCTGGACCCTGAAGCGCTCGAACTCGCGTACCGGTGCCTGGTCGATCTCCAGCAGAGCGGCCGTTTAGTGGGAATTATATCCCACGTCCCGGAGCTCAAGGAGCAGATTAACGTCAGGCTCGAAGTCGAGCAAAGTCGCTCGGGTAGTACGGCGCGCTTCGTGGTAGGATGATTGAGAAGACCAAGCGCGACAAGGCGTTAGCGAACGATTTTCGTGTGTGCCAAAATGACGGGAGCCCTTTGAGCATGGTCCTCACGTGGGAAATCCCAGGTAAGGTTGCCGTGCTCACGAGCCACGGGATCAGGCGTAGGGGCGTGATTCATCACGCCCTCTTGTCGGGCGCAATGAATTGCGCCCCTACCTGGCCTCATTGATGGGGTTCGCGGGGAAATGTCCTTAGCGAACAGCTGTCAGTGAGCGGTGCAATACTCGGTATAGGTTCGAGACTTGGGGAGAGACTCCAGTGGCGTATGACAAAGAGATCGAAAAAGAAATCGAAGGCCTCTATGCAGGGGTCTCGGGGCTTACTTCCAAGCGCATGTTCGGGGGCGTGTGTTACCTGCATGGCGGAAACATGGCGTTCGGCATTTACAAGGACAACATCATCGTTCGCCTTGGGTCGGAGCGCGAAGCCACAGAATGCATCAAGTCGGGGCAGGCCCGGGCCTTTGACATTACCGGCCGCGCGATGAAGGGCTGGGTCATGGTCCCCAAAGCTCAGCTTGCCAAGCGTGCAGACTACAAACAATGGCTCGACAAGGGACTGAAGTTCGCAGAATCCTTGCCGAGGAAGTGATTCTCTGCGGCACGGTCCCTTAGACCATATCGCAATGGGCTGTTTCCTGATTTGCTCCTGTTCTCGACAAACACCTTGACGGCGAACGGGAGAGAATGGTAGCCTGAATTAGGCGGATAGAACTTGCTGTAATTTTAGTTTAGTAGATGATGTGGGCAAGCCCTTAGGGGCGAAAGTATTGTGGGCTGTTTTGATACTGAACTCGATCTAGCAACAAACAAATGAACTGGGAGCCCGAGAACGGGCGACGCTGAATTAGTGCGGCTTATTTCAACGATTCGGAACGGTTAACCTGCATTAGGAATCTTTCGGAGTTCACAGGCGATGACTTCGTTTACCCGCGTGTCGCTTGTCTGCCGATTTGGTAGTCCGAGACCAAGATCTGTTTTCCTGTCCTTCATTTGCTGTTTATTGCTCCTGGGGAGTTCGCTCTCTGCAGGCGCGACTGACCCATCCGTACATGGCCTGCGTCTGGGCATGAGCCTCGATGAAGCGCGCGCTCTATTTCAGAAGGGTGGCATTGAGCTCACAGATAGAGGCGATTATGAATTCAGTGCCTCGGCAACGCCTGAACCATTGGAAGCGGTAAACGAGGTCCGGCTCGCATTCGTCGACGCGCGGTTACGCAAGATAGTGATCTTTTTCCAACCCCCTCCTTACGAGACGACCGCGGAGAGCTTAGTCAAGCTTTTTGAAAGAGAAAAGCAGCGGCTTATCAGCATCTTCCAATCCCCTGGGCTGGATGTGGTAATAGATTCGCCCACCCCTCAGGAGCGGTATGAATGGATCAGGCGTGGCCGTGGCTACTATCGAACGACGTGGGAGTTGAAAGGTAGCTGGAAGGCCGCTCTGTGGCTTTACGGAGCGGATGCCGGGATAGCATTAATGGAAATGTGCGAAGCAACGGATCAGGCGCCGCGGCGTTGAGTCTATGGGCATCGGGATCGCTGAAGCGGCGATTGATTCCTTTGAAATCTGATTCAGCGAGAGAGGAGTAATGGAAAAAATGGAAAGAAGATTACTCAAGACTGCAGGTTTGTTCCTTCTCTGCGTGTTGGCTGCCCTGTGGCTCGCAGCCTGCGATCGAGGAAAACCTCTTTCCGAAATGGGGCCCGCCAAGTACGTGGGCTCGGACAAATGCGCGGAATGCCACAGCCGCATCTCAGTGACATTCAGAAACACCCTGCACTCGAAAGTCATGCAGGATGCGAAGAAGAGCCCCAAGGCAATTCAGGGCGACTTCGTGGATCCGAATCCTCTGGTGGATTTCAAGAAGCCGGAAGTGGTTCTCACCCACGGCATCCAGTGGAAACAGCGTTACATAGACAAGGATTGGAGAATTCGAGTTGCGCAGTGGAATTTCGAGACAGAGAATTGGTCGCCTTACAATCCCGATAAGTGGGAGAAAGTGGACTGGCGGCAAAGTTGCGGCTACTGTCACGTGGTTGGGTTCGATAAAGACAAGCTCTCGTGGAGCGAACTGAGCGTTGGATGCGAAGCTTGCCACGGGCCTGCGAGCAACCACATTGATGCGAGGCTCGAAGACAAGTTCAAGACCATCGTGAATCCCGCAACCCTTCCGTTCAGAGCCGCTTCGGACGTCTGCGGCCAATGTCATACCCGTGGCAAAAGCCCCGACAAGAAATGGGACTTTCCGATTGGGTTCAATGTGGGTGACTTTCTCGGACCGCAGCACTTCCGTATCGTGGACAAATCCGACAAATCCGCATGGTGGCCCAGCGGTCATGTCAAGATGCACCGACAGCAGTATCCTGAATGGAAAGAAAGCCAGCACGCCAAGGCGGGTATCGGATGCGCCACGTGCCACACCGTGCATGAAGCGCGAACCAAGTTCGCCACCACAATGAATCCCAACAACCTGTGCTTGAGTTGCCACGGGAACGTGAGCACCGATCCTATCCGAGGCCATGCTCCGATTGCGGGCGCGCCTCAGCATGGGGATTGCATCGGCTGTCACATGCCGCCCACAGGTCAAAGCGCGACTCGAGGCGACGAACGGTCACACCGGTTCAGGACCATCCCTCCGAAAGTGACGATGGAACTGGGCGGAGGTGATCCCGGCAAACAGCCGAACTCATGTAACCATTGCCACTCCCACCGCAAGCAAAAACCGGAAGACCTTCAAAAGGCTCTTGATGACGGGAAGAAACTCTTGCTCAAGGTGAGTGCCGCTGGCGCGTTGCCCCAATGAGAGGGAGTAACTCATGGCATTGGCACGGACTTTCACAATTGTCATCATCGCCGGAGTCTTGATATTCGTTGGTGCAGTTACCCTCGGCGGCATGGCAGTCTATTCCAAGCAGTCAAGCTTCTGCGCGAGTTGTAAGATCATGCAAACGCGATACGTGGGCTGGGAAAGATCGACCCATGCTCGATCCGTTCACGCAAAAGCCGATTGCATAGACTGCCATTCAGAGCCGGGGCTCATCGGAGAATTCAAGGCTCACCTCAATGGGGCACGTTACGTCTTTGTGCGTGTGACCGGAGGCCACGGAGGAGCGATCCTCAGAGGCAAAGTCTATACGGAAGGCTGCTTGGAATGTCATAAGTTGAGCGACATCAGAGTCAAGAATGCAGGCCACGAGGTCAACCACAGGGCCCACCTCGCTCACAATTTGCAGTGTTTCCAGTGTCACCAAGACTTGGCTCACGGGACTTTGCTTGGAGAATCCGGGATGCATCCCATGCAGACGTGCGTAGCCTGTCATCGTCAGCAACAATACCAGATGGCCGCGTGCATCCGGTGTCACCCGCAGGTAATGATCAACAACCTTTACCTTGCAGCCAAGCCTCTGAAGAGCCCGATGTAAACGGGCGAAACTTGATGGGCAAGAAATCGGGGATTTCGTAACTGACAAGTGATTCAAGCTTCCACAATTCGGCTCGTGACCGTGAATCCCTCACGGTCACGACGTCGAATGATTCCTTGAAACCAGCCTTGGCATGAACGCGTTATTGGGTCGCCCTGACCGATTTGACGACCTCCAAGCGGTCGGGCCTCGCGCCCCAATCTTGATCCCTTTTCCCGCATCAGCGTTGCATCAGTGCCCGCAAAGCAACGGCCAAGATCATTGTTGACCCGGATCCCTCCGGAGCGGTATCCTTAAGATGGAACGTTAACGGCCTGCTTCCCAAGGTATGTTGACGGCCATAAAGCCTGCTTGGTCGCTGTTGAGGATGGGACAAGGCTTAGCTACAGCTGTGGAGATGCCCGAATAACCGGTCGCGACTCAAGAGCGCCCCGGGCGGCGACGAAGGTGCAGGATTCGGCTGAGCGCGCGACTCAATAGGGGCACATTCAGACGTTCGCTGGTTTGCATCAAGTCTTACGACAAGGAGGCGATCAGTGAGCCGGCAAGAGAAATCAGGGCAAGTTCCGCCAATTGACGCATCCCAGCCTCCCGCGGCGCCGATGCAGGACGGCTCTGGGGCAACGTCTTTATCCTCTGCCCAGATCTTTCTGGACTCGCATGACTTCTATTCGGATGAGGTCATATCACGGAATCGGTTCAGCCTGGCCTTGGCCGAGACAGAGCGGCTTAATCGCTCGCTCCTAACGCTCCCCGACACATATGTGTGGCTGGTTGACATGACTCTTCGCTACACCTATGTGAGCAGTGGGGTTGAGAGCATTCTCGGGTATACCGTTGAGGAAATGCTCGCCATGAATGCCGGTGACAGTTTGACTGACGCCTCACGGCAAAAACTCCGGGCAACTCTTGCCAGAGAACTGATGGACGGCAACGACTACCCACGATGGGATTACCCCGCTCAAACGGTGGAAATCCAGAGATATCACAAGGACGGATCGCTCAGGACGCATAGAGTCACCGGGACCTTTCTCCGCAACCCGCTTGGCCAACCTGTGGGTATCTTGGGGATTGCTCGAGATGTAAGCGACGCCGCGAGCCACGGCGATATCCGAGCAGAACAGTGGATCGAGATGGAAGATCGACTCCAGGAAAGAACTCTGCTGCTCCTGAAAGCAAATAGAGAGTTCAGAGCCGAAGCAATCGAGCGAAATAGAGCGCAAGAGTCATTGATAAAGGCCCGGGACGAACTCGAGACTCGGGTGCAGGAGCGTACAGCGGGATTAGCACAAGCAAACGAGGACTTGCGAAAGGAAATACTCCGACGCAAGAGACTCGAAAAAGCCCTAAAGGAGAACGAAGCGAGGTATCGAAAGCTTGCCGATAATTCTTTGGTTGGAGTGGCGGTATTGAGAGACGGAACAATAGAATATGCCAACGAGTGTCTTGCGGGAATTCTGAAACACCGAATTGCGGATATGTTGGGCCGTCACTTTCTGGAATTCATTCATCCCGATGATAGAGAGATGATACACAAAAAAGCAAAATCCCAAACAAAGTCCGGAGAGCCTTTTACCGGCGTTCTCAGAGTAGTGTGTCGCGACGGCAAGACGCGTTGGATAGAAACGTACTCCTCGATGATGCGAGTTCGATCCAAATCTTATGTAATTGGGAACATAGTGGATGTTACCGAACAGGTCGGATTCGAACATGAATTGAAGAAATCTCTTGAGGAAAAAGAAGTTCTTCTGCGAGAAATCCACCATCGCGTGAAGAATAATCTCACTATGATTACCAGTCTCCTGAACTTGCATATGAGGCGGACGAGCGACGAGTCGCTTCGAAATGTTCTCAAGGACATACAGAAGCGGATCCTCTCCATGGCAATGGTTCATGATACATTCTACAGAGGGCAAGACGCTGCGTCCGTTAAGATAAGGAGCTATGTCGGCGGCCTGGTGGATCACTTGATCGGGGCCTATGATGGGATTTCGGGTCGCTTGAGCGTCAGAAAGCAATTGGCCGATGAATCCGTGGGACTTGATGCCGCGATCCCCTTGGGTCTCATCATTACGGAGCTCATTTCCAATTGCTTCAAGCATGCTTTTCCGGATGGAAAAAGCGGTGAAGTAGCGATAGAATTTGATCCAACGGAGACTGGACAGCACGAACTGATCGTAAGAGATGACGGCGTAGGTCTGCCGGAGTCCATAGATGTTAAAGATACGAGTTCTTTGGGGTTGAGTATCGTTCGAATCTTTGTTACCCAACTAGATGGGGATATACAAGTGAAGCGTGATAACGGAACCACCTTCCGAATCAGCTTTCCCTCGGATATCAGATGAGCAGGACATCTCCCGGTAAGTGATGTTCTCTTGAAGCGTATTTCTCCCGGATCTCGCGAATGGTGATGCCGGCCCCGGGGGCATGCCCGGGTGGAATTTGGCGCGGTCGGATGCCGGTTCTTGTAATCGGCCTCAACAAGGTGTCTTGTACGAAGTTTTCGATGTCAACAAGAGGTGTGGTCATGCTTCCGGAAATGCAAAACAAAGCGTACGCGGAATTCTACGAATCCACGGCGAAGAATGACATTCTCGATCCCAAGACTACAGTCATGATTCAGATGGCTGCCGCAATGGCTGTCGGCTGCTATCCCTGAATGGAGCATTATCTCGGAGTTACCGAGGAGGTGGGGATCAAAGAGGAAGAGATCGCCACAGTGCTCTCCATCGTTATGGCAGTTTCCGGAGGTCGCGTCCGAGCCCAGTTCCGTGACGCGTATAACCGCAGACGAAAAGAAAAAGCTAAAGCCGCTTCTACCTGAGTCGGGTTGTTGCCTTGAGCGATCGTTTGTGTGAATTGCGGCTGCGAAAAGGAGGGTAAGCTTTGGCGCCTCACGTCTGTCCCTGGTGGGTCGGCTATATTTTGATCAACCCCTTGAGAAAGTTGCGCGAAAATCCCCGCAAGATCCTGACCCCTTATGTCAAACAAGGCATGACCGTCATGGACATAGGCTGCGGCATGGGCTTTTTCACGCTGGAAATGGCCAGGCTCGTAGGTCCGAACGGTTTGGTCATTGGTGTGGACCTGCAAGAACGGATGCTCGACGCATTGAAGAAACGAGCCGCGCGTTTTGGCCTTGCAGGGAGAATCCGCACACACAGGTGCGATCCCGTCAGTCTTGGCGAGCACCCGCCTATTGATTTTGTCTTGGCATGTTATGTCGCGCACGAAGTCCCCGATCGTGGATCGCTTTTTTCGCAGATTAGATCATTCCTCAAGCCGGGCGGCAAACTGCTCCTGGCAGAACCGAAACTACATGTCAGCAAGAGCGAATTCGAGGCGATTGTTGCAGATGCGGTTGCCTCGGGTCTTGTCCATGTGGGCGAGTCTGCGGTAAGAATAGGCAGAAATGCGGAATTCCAAAATCGATGAAGTGATTGGGCCATGCAAGGGAGAGTATTGAGGAGACGCCGTTAACATTTTGGGCAATTTCTCAAAACAAGTATGGCGTCCCCCGCTTGGCTCCATCAAGACCAAATAGCGACACGCATCTTTCGCAGGTGTTGTTCATATTTGGAAAATACAACCCCGCAGTGCAAGCACGCTCCAGGTGATTTCGAGCTTTTGGGCGTGCGGCACTTCGGACATGACCCGCATTCCAATTCTTCGACGCGATTGCCGCTTCCGTTAGTACAGACCTTTTGAGTATGACCAGGACCTTTGCGAACCTGAGTAACTGAATCGCATGACCACTCGCAGGAATCCAAGAATCTCCTGATGTCTCTTTCAATGCCCACAGAACCACCGTCCGTAAGATCGATAGCCGTTGAGTCATCGGTAGCGATCGCGTTCTCGGGCTTATCTATCGAAGCTTTGCTGGTGCGACAATTGTATTCGTACTCACTGAGGAAGCCGGCGGCAATCAGAACTTGATAGACTTCGTCAAGCTCCTCCGGGCTCAGAGAGTACTCGCTCATTAAATGGATGTCATCAGGATTCGATCTGAATGCACGCAGGAACTGCGCAATACTGACCGACGGCCTGTGTGGAATCGAGGTCTGGGAAAGCATCAGGTCCTCAGGAAGAATCGATCCTCTTTCCAAAAGCGCGTTCTTAACTTTGGCCAAGCTTCGCAAAGATAGCCCGTACTTCACTACCAACTGGTCGTCCGTGGCTCCGGCCCTTATATCATTGACAATCTCTGTCCCGCTGATCCGGATCCGTTTCATCGTTCGCCTCCTCAGGTATTCGCGGCTCCAATTCCCGGCTAGATCCGAACTGGTTCCAAAAGCGGCGTTCGTTTCTTGGTCCGATACCCTCTCGCATCCATAGCGGGAAGATAAGTCCACACGTTCGGCACGCCTCCATAAGGGCCAACAAGCTGGGCCGGTGAGTCGGAGAAGCAGGCCGGTGGTTCTCCTGCCGGACCGAATGGCCCTGTGGGCCTGTTAGCTTTCAAGATCTTCAAAGGGCCACAACTCGTGTCACTACTCGGTCCGGCGACTGGTTCTTAGGTGTGAGGCCCAGCTTGTATGGCTCTGCCGTGGGAGGAGCAAGGATTGTGCCATAATTCTGCTGAAGTATTAGGTCACAAACCTGGCGATATTATAGACAAAAACCGTCAAGAATGCCCGGAGGCATTATACCTCAAGAACAGGCACCTAACCGCAAAGTGCTCAAAAAACCACCAGCCATAGTCAGCTCTAATCATTTCAACGTCTTGCCCGCTAGCTGGTGCGCGAAAAACAAACAACCACTTCGTCGTCTGTTCATCGGTCCCACGGGTCGGCCGGTAGAAAGAACAGCCTTTTCGCTGGTGTTGACAACTCTAGGTCGAGGCAGATATCCTGGCGTCAAGTAGGGGAATAGGTCCTGATGCGAATATGGGGGCTGCTTCCTCCGAACCGCCCGTGAGGCGATAGTCGTGGCGGCCTCTTTGGATCGAGGAGGGCAATGAATTGCCGCTCATAAACACGCTCTCTCGTAAATCAATAGGCGCCGCATAGTGCTGGAACGAGCCTATTCACCAAAGGCGATTTGTAATGGTGGAAGAGTATTTCGATGATTTCGGTGCCGCAGACGCGGATTCAGAACCATCCCCGAACCTGGAACTAGGCGCTCAACCTACCCTCACCATCGAGCTTGACACTTTCCTTAATAAAGATTTGACGACTTCGGGCAGCTTCAAAATAACGAGCGATATTTGGGTGAAGACCTTTGGCAAGCTGCTGGAGGCGCTACCTCTACCGGGGCTGCTGCTGGATCCCGAACGGAGAATCATCGCGGTCAATCGAGCTTGCGCCAAAATGAACATCTACAGCGAGGATGCGATTGGCAAACAACTATCTACTTTCTTGTCCGACTCTCCGGCTTCCACTCTCATTCTCGAAGGTCTTGATGCGGTCTTGGCCACAAGAAAGCCCGGGAGTACCGACGGCCTGATCGTTGCCGATCATAATTCCTTTTGGGCTAGGACCACCTTTCGATCGATCAGAATACAGGACACGCGGTTCGTGTTGATGCTCGTCCAAGATATGACCCGTGAACGACGGCAGCAGCTGCTGCTCGAACGAATGAACAAGCGCCTGAGAGAAGAGATAGCCCGACGAGAAACATTCGAAAAGCAAATCATACTTGCCAAACAGGAATGGGAAAGGACATTTGATGCTGTTCCCGATCTCATCATGATCCTTAACATGGATGGGCAAGTTGTCAGGCTAAACCAGGCAATGGCCACGAAAGCGGGCCTGACGCCAAAGGAAGCGGTGGGTAAGAAATGTTATGAACTCATGCATCATTCCGACGCACCTATTCCGTCTTGTCCTTTCCAGCGCATTATCGAGCAGAATCTATCGCACGCCGATGCGGTCATCGAGCATCCTTCCGGAGGCGAGTTTCACGTATTGGTGTCCGCGTTGCGTTCCGTTGACGGCTCTTTGCTTGGCTGCGTGCACGTGTGTCGAGACATCACTGAAATGAAGAGCGTTGAGAAGGATCGGGAAAGCCTGATCCAGAGCCTCAAAGTCGCCCAGGAGAAGATTCTTTTCGAAGCTCATCACGATCCTCTCACCGGCTTGCTCAATCGTCGGGGACTCCGGGAGGCATTCGATAGAGAGCACGCCAGGAGCCGAAGAGAGGGCAAGCCGCTCGGATTGATGTTGGCGGACGTTGATGATTTCAAGCTTGTCAACGATGAGCACGGACATGAAGCAGGGGATTCGGTATTGATGGCCATTGGTCAGATGATGCGGCTGGCCATGCGCCCTTACGACCTCTTGGGCCGGTTCGGCGGAGATGAATTCCTGGCCCTTTTGCCCGGGTGCGATACGCAGACCGCGAAGACTGTCGCGGAGAGAGTTCAGGCCTTCTTGAGCAATGAACAAATACCGGTTCCCAGGGGAATACTTCGAGTGACCGTCAGTTGTGGCGTCGCAAGCTTCGATTGCCGACGAGAAGACGGCTGGGATTCGATCATTCGAGCTGCAGACAAGGCTCTTTATCGCGCGAAGTCTCTAGGCAAGAACCGAGTGGAAGAAGCCTAACGAACCTAGCTCGCAAATCCCTCGCTGACTGACACCCTGCCACCAAACACCTGTTCCCCTGTGAAATGACGGTGCCTGATCTCATACGGACCAGTCTCCAGTAACGAGGCGTGACGGATTATCTATGCGCCAATAACTCACTGGGTGCCACTGACCTGGCCGTGGCCAGGTCAGTGTTGTGTTTCATCCCGTGCGTCCCTGAACGCACCTCGCCTTTTGGTCCGCGTCACCTGCGCCCCCCCAAAGAGGCACTGACCCTGCGAAACTCCGGGTCAGTGGCGCCCCTGCACACAAACTAACCACGCGGTGCAGAAAGGGAATACCAATTTGAGTGTCCTATGATAGAAGGAAGTATCACTTGCAGGGAATCGACACATGACACGTGATGAAATACTGGAAGCCTTAGCTGAGCATCGGGAAGAGCTCCAAGCACTCGGTATCAAGTCCCTGGCTCTGTTCGGATCTGCCGCGAGGGATGAGCTCACGGACCAAAGCGATATAGACATGCTCGTGGATCTGGAGGGTCCCAAGGGCCTGTTTGGGTTGATCCGGGTGAAGCACCGCCTGGAAGAACTCCTGAATGTCGAGGAAATTGACCTGATCACGAAGGAAGGGCTCCATCCGGCCCTGAGAGACCGCATTCTCGCGGAGGCCGTCGATGCGCTCTAGGGGATGGAAATTTCGAATTCAAGACATCCTCGACGCGATCGATCGTATTCAATCCTATGTTCAAGGCAGGAGTCTGGAGCAATTCTCCGAAGATCGTCGGACCCTTGACGCAGTCGAACGGAATTTCATCATTATAGGCGAGGCTGCCCGCCAAGTCCCGCTGGACGTTCAGGAGTCTTTCCCTACGATTCCGTGGCGGGAGATGGCAGACATGAGGAACTACGTGGTGCACCAGTATTGGGGAGTTGAGATCAACCGGGTGTGGGACACCATTCACGAAAATCTCCCCCCAATAAAGCCTTTGCTGAAAAACCTAATCGAGAATGCCCCGGAATGACCATGAATCAGAAGATAGCGAGTTGTGACGCCGTTCTGTATGTGCGGGTGCCACTGACCTGGCGCCCGCCAGGTCAGTGCCGGAAAAATTCCCTACACTGTATATAAGCCGTACATTCCGGTCAGTCTAAGATGCGCTCCCACAATAAGATACTCACCCTGAGGGATGCCATATGGGGTGCCAGTACACGACAACCTTGAAGTGGTGACGGAAGGGACTATTATGCAAGGCCCAGTATAACGTAGCCTTGAACTGAGGTTCATGTCGGCTCTCGGTAGCCTGCTGTCAAAGTCATAGTTCCTGCAACGGAGGACCCAGATGATAACAAACAACGTCATTTACAGAACGTTCCACATTACTATCGGCGACTCAGTCGGAACATGCTTTACAATAGATGTTGACGGCAGACAGTACTTGGTTTCTGCCAGGCACTTGGTGAAGCCATTAGGACAAGGTGAAACCATCCTCATTTACCACGAAAATCAATGGAAACAGATTCGAGTTACGTTAGTGGGACACTGCCCAGGCGAAGTAGACGTCTCAGTCTTAGCGACGAATCTTCAGTTGTCTCCCACATTTGAGCTAGAGCCGACGGCGAGAGGCCTGACATATGCACAAGAAGTCTACTTCCTGGGCTTTCCCTATGGAATGACGGTACGAATCGGAGAGCTGAACAGGGATTTTCCCATGCCATTTGTGAAGAAGGCGATTGTGTCCTGCATGTATAGTACGGAAGACAAGACGCAAATATACTTCTTGGACGGGCACAACAATCCTGGTTTTTCTGGCGGACCGGTAGTATTCAAAGAACCAAACCGACCAGACTTTAACTATAGAGTGGCGGCCGTCATCTCAGGGTTTAGGTGGTCTGCGGAGCCGGTATACGAGGGAGATCAAGAGGTTCCGCTGGTCTACAGGTACAACACGGGGATTATCGTTGCGTACGGCATAAAGCATGCCGTAGACCTAATACAAGAAAATCCTAGGGGATACGAGCTAGAGGCGTAGCGACAGAGTCCCGAAGTATGTCTTCGAGGTGTATCAGGCGATCGGGCGTCGGGCTGGCCGTGTCGTTCCATCACCGTGCTCGCAGGAACCATTGACCAGCATCCGACTCACTCATATAGTGGACCACGTAACCGTTTACTCGGCGAGGAATCGGAATAAGGAGAGTGTGGTCAGGATGCGGTACTTCGCGGCAGTGGTAGAGAGGTGCCCAGACACCGGCTTGTATGTGGGCCATGTGCAGGGATTTCCTGGGGCTCACTCTCAGGCTGAGACGCTGGATGAGCTCAACCGTAACTTGCGAGAAGTCATTGGGATGCTTCTTGAGGAGAGCGAACCAGAGAGACGGTAGAATGTGGTCACTTCGGGGAACCGATTCTTACCTGCATTCCTCTTGCCAGCCATGCGCAGACAGGCGGGACGCCTGTCCCACCGAAGCCTAATTCAGACTCTCGCACGCCACAGTATCTATTCAGTTACGCGGGGAGGTTGCAGAAAACCAGTTCACCGCGGAGAGCACAGAGTTCGCAGAGAAGATGCATGGTGCGCACGGCCGTGCGCACCATGCACTCCGTGTTCTCCGTGTTCTCTGCGGTGAGATTCTTGTGAATTTTCTGACACGGGCCGCCCGTAACTGACCGATTACAGCCATCTGTTTTTTTCTCTTGACCGCCTGGTGTGGTTTGCGCGATGGTTTTCCATCATTTGATGGAAACATCTGCTGGAAGCTTCGATGGCAACCCCTCTGGAAAAGGCCCGCAAAGACCCTGACTCCATGAAGGCTCGCATTCTCAAGGTCGCGAGGCGAGTCTTCGGTGAGAACGGAATTCATGGCGGGATCGCGGGCCGAGTTGTCGTTGTCGTGCCGACCGCATGTCTGTGGGAACCGTTGACCTGCATTGACCTCAGTCGTATAGTGCACGCAGCAATCGTTTAGGAGTGGAAGAAGCCGGCGAAGCAAACGGTGGACGGAATGAGGTAATCGAGATTCGCGCCGTGGAAATATGGCTCGCAACACTGTTTCTTCAAGCTCGCATTGATTATAGGAGAGGGTTGCAGGGTGAATGTTTAAGAAGACATTTGCGGCAGTGGTGAATGGTACTTGAGCTGCGATACCTCCAATGGATTTTGTTCTCGGATATCAAAATAGCGAGTCGATTGCAGGAAAGATAAGGGTCCCCAGCTTTGCTCCTTTATAGAAGACAGTTACCTCGCTTGAACCCATTAAACCTTCAGGGCTATTTACCGCTACTTTTAACAAGTCAAGGCAATTAATATCGATTTGCAGGACATGTGGGTTTCCGTACCACCAATGGTCGAGCATCTCCTTCCAAATTATATCAACAACTGATTTGGAAGCATTTGGAAAGTTTTCTAAGATTACCCCTTTTGTCATTTCAGCAATTCGATAAGCAATTTGGAATCTTAATTCATTCTCCTTCTCTCGTTCGCGCCTATCTTTCAAAAGTTTTATCGCCGAAGACGCCCAAGCCCTGATTTTATCTAGAATCCGAGATATGTGATAGATCAGAAGAACAGAAAAACAAAGAGCAACACACAACAGCATCAATATGATCATAAACCGGAAGAATCCCTCAACTAAACTTGCAATTCCTCCGGGCTCTCCATGACCATGGCCAATAGGTCCAGGAGTCGCCGGTGGTGACTTGGGATTGAATGGCACATGTGGAGAGCGGACCGGTTGAGCATTGCACAAATTTATACACATCAATATGATCAGAAATGTAATTAATATACTTAACCCAGGATTATTCCTAAGGAAGACGTAGGGATGGTTCCTGAGGAGGGCACACCTCAGAAAACGTAGGATGCGGTGAAGAAAGTGCACCGCATGGTTCCTTGGTTTTTCTGGACCGATACAGTTCGCTGGGCTCACCAGACCCTACCTGCTCATATCGCCACCCCGGCGAGCCCCGGTTCCAAGTCCGGGACAGGCAGCGGGGCGAAAGTATTTGAAAAAGCCTGTATTCATGCGTCCGCCGGAATGACGGCGAGACCCTTCGCACAACGGTCGACCGAGCCGATTCAACGGCACAGAGACGCTGGCCCCACTTCCCAGGTTGTATCCGGGTTTTCGACTCCGATGTCTTTTCGTGTTGGAGGCATTCCGGGTACACCATAGCCGTTTACGCGATTTCTGAAATAGGTGTAGGCCCAGGAATGTCGTGATCTGCTTCGCAAGTACGAACGTCATGTTTCACGCAAGACGGAAGCAGGGAAGAGCTATCTTCCACCGTCACCGGCCAGCGTTACCCAAGGCGCGGGTGAGCGGGGATAACTCGGTAACGGTACCCCACTGCAGACGTGACGACCAAGAATCCCCCCGGGGGCATGATCTGCGCAATGACCCTGTCCCTCGTTTGCTCGTCAAGGACGATGAAATCGATCCCACGCCTGGACATATTTTGTATCCTGAAGTCAGTGGGAACATTCTGAACCCAAAATTCCAGCTCTGAGAAGTCCGGCACTTGCTGCACGTCCCCATAGGATAAGAACACAGGCCCCACGCGCTTGCCGCCTCGCGTGACATACATCTGGACAAGGTCGCCCTGCTGCCCAAGGTTGTCTATGACCGCGAGGCTCCCGTCAACCTGCTCGGTGAAGACCATCGGCACCTCCATGTTTCATACCGTGGGCAGGCACAAAATGCTTTCGCTATACCAACGCTCCCGATCGCCTCGCAGCGTGAGCTGTGGTTGGTCGCTCTTCCGAATGCTCTGTCAGAATAGCACCCTCATTACCGCGGGCAGTTGAGTGAGCCTCATCATAAACGGCACCACTCCAAGAGGCATCAGGAACAGGATTTCACCAATATTCATCCAATATAGATGCGATGATCCCGCTCCTCCAGCCGGAAAAATCAACTGCTCGTGCGTAGTTGCACTTCCCGCATGAGTGAGAAACGCCTCAATGTACATCGCTGTCGATAGGTTCTCAACCATCACAGGAGGATCATTATGGGGAGTCTGCGGTGGCACTATGAATTGGGCAAGCACCGCGCTGGACTGGTAAATAGCCATGCCCTGACTCGGTCCAAGGTTAAATGGTATCCAACCTCCATTCACCGCGGATCGAACACCCAGAAGCTCACTTCCTCGGGTTCTGTTTGTCAGCCTGAGCTGGCCCAATGCCCGGAAATTTAATTGGTAATCCGTCGTCGCTTCCGGATCTCCGGATGCCACCCGTTCCATCAACTCGCGTACTTCCTTCTCGTCGATTTGTGGTGCCCGATCTGGATCAATCTTGATGTCGGCTAGTCGAATCATGTTGGACTCCTTTCTTCGGCGCTCGCATTCCCTTTCCGCCGGCCTCCAGCAGGAACTGAAGCGCGTCAATAGATGTTGGATGAACGGAATTCAGCCGTGCCCCCGCGGCAAACCAACCCCTATATGGTTTCCATACAAGACGCCCCCCAGAAATCGGCCGAATGAATTGTAATCAGAGAGCTGTAAGAGTCATGAGTGCAGTTCGGCGTCTTATGCGGCTTGTCTATGACCTGCTGTGGCGCGTTTCGCCAGGTTCCGGGACCCTTTCAATGCCCCTCTGTGGTTGAAAGGGCTATTTCCGTGACGCTCAACCTTACTCCTAGGGCCGCCTTTTCGTCAAGCACAATCAGCGCCCTCACGTAACTGAATGATTACGAACCTAATGTTTTTTCTCTTGACCTCCTCGTACGGTTTGCGCGATGCTTTTCCATCATTTGATGGAAACCTCTGCTGGAAACGTCTATGGCAACGCCCCTGGAAAAGGCCCGCAAAGACCCGGACTCCATGAAGGCCCGCATCCTCAAGGTCGCGAGGAGGGTCTTCGGCGAATACGGGTATCATGGCGCGACCACGCGCATGATCGCTGAAGAAGCGGGAATTGACATATCAACCTTGTACTACCACTGGGGGGAGAAGAGCGACCTGTACCAGGGGGTCGTCCAAGACGTGTTCGACGATTTGCGGCACAGACTCCAGGAAGTGGAACGGGTCATTCATGGCAGGCCGTTTGCGGACCGCATGGAAATCGCAATCGACATGACCACGGACTATCTGTTTGAAAACCCCGAAATCTCCAACCTGGTGCTTCTTCGCTATTTCGGCAAGACCCGTGACGAGTCGATCCTGGATATCTACGTGCCGGATTTTATTTCCGACATCGCCTATTCTATGGGACTGTGCAAGAACAAGAAGGCTGTGCCCAAGGGAGTCTCATTGCAGATCCTGGCCATGATCAACTCGATCCACAACTTTATTTCCGGTGAAGGTTTTTTCCGGTCCATGCTGACCATGGAACGTGAAGAATACGTCTCTCGGGTGAAAGAGACGCTGAAGTTCATCCTCATACCTGCATTCAACACATAAACGTCGTCATGGAGGAACTCGATGGCTCTGAATCTTGATTCCATCGGGAAGAAGATCGGCCCGCTGACCAAGGATTACGGCTGGAAGGATGTGATTCTGTACGCTTTGGGCGTGGGCGCGGGCTTCGACGAACTGGAATACTGTTACGAAAATCGGCTCAAGGTGATACCGAGCTTCGCGATTGCCGCGATCTTCGATTTCCTTGCGCAGGCCGGGCTCACGTCCAACGTGAACCTTGCGGGAGTGCTCCACGGCGAGCAGGACCTGATCTTTCATAATCCGATTCCGCCGGAAGGGAAGCTGATCACCGAAGGCGCGATTACCCACATGTATGACAAGGGTAAGGAAAAGGGTGCGCTCGTAATCGCGGAAGGGGACACGTACCATTCCAGCGGCCAGAAGCTCTTCACGAACATTCTCACGATTTTCGGCCGATTGGATGGTGGTTTTGGCGGCCCGGAATCCCCCAAGGAGACGGTGGAATTCCCCGATCGGCCGCCCGACTTTGAGGAGATTGCGTATCCTTCCGAAAATCAGCCGCTGATCTATCGCTTGAGCGGCGATATCTTCGCTCTGCACGTTGACCCGGACTTTGCCAAGGCCAGCGGATTTGAAAAGCCGATCATGCACGGCCTTTGCACGCACGGGTATGCGTGTCGTGCGGCAATCAAGCACCTCTTTCCCGGTGAGCCTGAGCGCATGACACGATTCCGGAATCGTTTTTCTCGGACGCTCTACCCTGGAGTGCCGGTCAAGACGCAGATTTGGAAGATTGAGGAAGGCAAGGCGCTTTTCAGGACCCTGAATGCTGACACAGGCGACGTGGCCATAGATCGCGGCATCGTGGAATGGGTGAGCAAGGCTGAGCTGGAAAAGCGCTCCAAAGGCGGCTGGATCAGGTTCGACGACAGGGTAGCGATAGTAACGGGCGCGGGCGGAGGTCTGGGCAAAGCATATGCTCTGGAACTGGCCGCGCGAGGTGCCAAAGTTGTGGTGAACGACCTGGGCGGAGCGAGGGACGGCACCGGCGCCGGAACGAGCATGGCAGACGCTGTGGTCGCTGAAATCAAGGCCGCGGGCGGCGAAGCTGTAGCAAACTACGACTCGGTGAGCACTCCCGAAGGTGGGGAAGCCATTGTGAAGGCCGCGGTCGATGCGTTCGGCCGAGTGGACATCCTCATCAACAATGCAGGGATCCTTCGGGACAAGAGCCTGATCAAGATGGAGCCGTCGGAATGGGATGCGATCATGGCCGTACACCTCAACGGCGCATACAACGTGTCTCGGCCTGCATTCATCAAGATGCGTGAACAAGGCTACGGCCGGATCATCATGACTACGTCCGCGGCGGGTCTGTACGGCAATTTCGGCCAGTGCAACTATTCCGCTGCCAAAATGGCCCTTATCGGCATGGTGAATACGCTCAAGGCAGAAGGTGAAAAGCACAATATCAAAGTGAACGCGATTGCGCCTGTTGCCGCGACGAGACTGACCGACGATATCCTGCCACCCGACCTGCAAGCTAAACTCAAGCCTGAGTTTGTGACTCCGATGGTCTTGTATCTCTGTTCCGACAAGTGCCCGGTGACCGGCGCGGTGTACAACGCGGGCATGGGTTGCTACAACAAGGCGGAAGTCATCACCGGCGCGGGCGTGGTGCTCGGTAGCGGAGACAAGCTGCCCACACCGGAAGAAGTGGCCGCGCACATGGATGCAATCAAGTCGTTGCAAGGGGCCAAGTTGTTCGCAAATGCCACTGCGGCCGTGGGAGCCATATTCGATGCGGTTGCAGCAGGTCCGAGTCAAGCAGCGGCAGCCGCTCCTGCAGCAGAGCAGAAGCCGCAGCTCACAGTGCAAGGCGTCTTCGACAACATCGCGAACGCATTCCGTGCGGATAAGGCTACGGGCGTTGATGTGATCTTCCAGTTCAAGATTTCAGGCCCGACCGGCGGCGATTGGCACGTGAGCGTGAAGGACCAAAAATGCCAGGTGTCGGCGGGCGCTCATGCCAAGCCGACCACAAGCATCCTTATGGGCGATGAAGACTTTGTGAACATGATTAGCGGCAAGCTGAATGCAATGCAGGCGTACACGTCTGGCAAGCTCAAGATCGAAGGCGACCTGATGAAATCCCAACTCATCGAGAAACTGTTCAAGTTCTAAAGATAAGGGGAGCCAACCATGATCGGCATCGTTTCATACGGCGGTTACATTCCGAAGTTGCGACTGAACCGCATGAGTATATTCCAGAGCATGGGCTGGTTTGCCCCTGCCATCATCATGGTGGCTCAGGGCGAGCGGTCGTTCTGCAACTGGGACGAGGACACTCTGACCATGGCGGTTTCCGCGGCTCAGGATTGCCTCAAAGGCACGGACAAGAAGGCGGTGGATGCGATCTACCTCTGTTCGACCACGCTGCCGTTCCTGGACCGTCTCAATGCAGGGGTTGTGAAGACTGCGCTCAATCTGAGGGACGACATGGTCGCTCAGGATGTGGCTTCCAGCCTCAGAGCGGGAACAACAGGCCTGATTACGGCGCTTTCCACGATCGGCAAAAACGGCAATTCGCGAGCGCTCGTGGTGGCGGCGGACAAGCGCGAAGCCAAAGCTGCATATTTCTACGAGATGTGGTTCGGCGATGGCGCTGCTTCGGTCCTCGTGGGCGACTCGGACGTGATCGCGGAATTCAAGGGCTCGTACTCGGTCGCGCACGATTTCGTGGACCATTTCCGCGGAGAAGGCAAAACGTATGACTACATGTGGGAAGAGCGCTGGGTCCGCGACGCGGGATACTCCAAGATTATTCCGGAGGCCGTAACCGGGCTCTTCAACAAGCTCTCCATATCGATGGACGATGTGGACAGGTTCGTCTTCCCGTGCTTCTTCAAGGCGGAGCACCGCAAGATCGCATCGCAGCTCGGCGCGCGTGCAGACAAGCTTGTGGACAACATGCACGAAGTCTGCGGCGAAACAGGCGCGGCGCATCCGCTGGTCATGCTCTCACAGACTCTTGAACAAGCCAAGCCGGGAGATCGCATTCTGCTCGCAGGCTTTGGCCAAGGGTGCGATGCACTCTATTTTCAAGTGACGGACAAGATCCTGGATTTGCCGGCTCGCACAGGCATTACCGGAGCTCTGGAAGATAAGAAACCCGTAGATAATTACGCGAAGTTCCTCAAATTCCGGGACCTCATCCAGACGGAAATGGGCATCAGGGCTGAATGCCCGACGCAGACTGCGATGACGGTGATCTGGCGCAAACGCAAGATGCTCCTGGGCATGGTGGGCGGCAAGTGCACCCAATGCGGGACGCCTCAGTTCCCCAGCATGGATATCTGCGTGAATCCGGACTGTCATGCGGTCTACACCCAGGAAGACTACGAGTTCGCTGAAGTGCCTGCCAGAGTGAAGAGCTTCACCGGAGATCTTCTTGCGGTTTCTCTGGACCCGCCCGCGATTTACGGCATGGTCCAGTTTGAGGGTGGCGGCCGGTATATGGCGGACTTCACCGATTGCGAGCTCGACGACGTACGTGTGGGGCAGCCGGTGAAGCTGGCGTTCAGGAAGCGATACACCGACAGGGAACGCGGCTTCTCCGGCTATTTCTGGAAGGCCATCCCGCTACCGATGGACACCGTGGAAGAGGCCGCGGAAGAAGGCCCAGAGATCGGTTTTGAAGGCAAAGTCGCGGTGATCACGGGCGCTGGAGCAGGACTGGGCCGCGCGTATGCCCTGGAGCTGGCAAAACGTGGCGCCAAGATCGTAGTGAACGACTTGGGCGGCGCAAGAGACGGCACCGGATCAGGTTCCGCGGCTGCCGACGCAGTGGTCACGGAAATCAAAGCCTTGGGCGGCGAAGCCGTGGCGAACTACGATTCGGTATCCACGCCGGAAGGCGGCCAGGCGATTATCAGGACTGCGATGGATGCCTTCGGCCGGGTGGACATCCTGATTAACAATGCGGGAATTCTCCGGGACAAGACTCTGGCCAAAATGGAACCTGCGGATTGGGGTGCGGTCTTGGCTGTGCACCTGAGCGGTGCATACAACGTGACCAGGCCTGCGTTTACACAGATGCGGGAACAGGGCTATGGCCGCATCATCATGACCACATCATCTGCGGGCTTGTACGGCAATTTCGGCCAAACCAATTATTCCGGCGCCAAGCTGGGCCTTGTAGGTCTGATGAATACGCTCAAGCTGGAAGGCGACAAGTACAACATCAAGGTGAACTGCGTCGCTCCGACCGCGGGCACGCGGCTCACCGAAGACGTGCTGCCGCCCGATTTGTTCGAGCGGCTCAAGCCCGAATATGTGACCCCGATGGTGCTCTATCTTTGCTCGGATCAGTCTACGGAGACCGGCATGGTCTTCAATGCAGGCCTGGGTCACTTTGATCGTGCCGCGGTGGTTACCGGGAAAGGCGCTGTTGTCGGCGACGGCGTGACTCCTCCCACCCCGGAAGAGATTCACCAGAGCTGGGATGCAATCAACTCCATGAGCGGCGCGGTTGAATCGTACAACGCCACAGCGGCTTTAGGAGACATGCTGAATGCATTTACTCCAGAGACCGCAGGCGAGAAAGAGCCGGCTGGTGGAGGGCTGACGGTTAAGAGCGTCTTCGATGCTATGCCACAGGCTTTCCAGGCTGATAAAGCTGCGGGAGTCAATGTAGTGTTCCAGTACAAGATTTCCGGCCCAGGTGGCGGCGAGTGGTTCGTGGAGATCAAGGAAGGGAGCTGCCAGGTGGCTCAGGGCAAGCATGAAAAGCCCACGACCACGATCCTTATGTCGGATCAGGATTTCCTGGCGCTTATTCGCAAAGAGCTGCCGGCAATGCAGGCGTTTACCACCGGGAAGCTGAAGGTCGAAGGCGACATCATGAAATCGCAGCTTATCGAGAAGCTCTTCAAGTTCTAGAAGCGTTTCCAAGGCCGAGGCGTTTTGGGACGAATTGGCCGGGGAAGCCCCTTTTTGCAAAAAGAGGCCTCCCCGGACCCCTCCACCAAAAACTCCTAGGCTATGCAAGCGCTTCCAGCGCTTGAAAGATTGGTACTGCTGAATTTTGGGAGAATGACATAGAGGTTACGCATAGGCGCGGTAGGGGCGGGTTTCAAACCCGCCCTCACAAAACCTCGTGAGATCACACGGAAATGACCCGCAGGAGGGTTGAGATATGGCCACAGGAATCAAAGACAAGGTAGCGATCATCGGCATGGGCTGCACCCGTTTCGGCGAACGTTGGGACGTGGGCGCGGAAGAGCTCATGGTCGAAGCGTACACCGAGTGCCTCAAGGACGCGAAGATCGATCCCAAAGAGATCCAGGCCGCGTGGCTGGGCACCTGCATGGACGAAATCAACGTGGGCAAGAGCGCACTGCCGTTGTCCATGACGCTCCGACTGCCGCTCATACCCGTGACGCGAGTCGAGAATTTCTGTGCGACCGGCACGGAAGCGTTCCGCGGCGCGGTGTACGCGGTTGCGTCCGGCGCCTATGACATTGCGCTGGCCCTGGGCGTGGAAAAGCTCAAGGATACCGGTTACGGCGGCTTGCCGAATCCCGGTTCCAACTGGGGTTCGTTGCAATGGCTCTTCTGGCCCAATGTGACTGCCCCAGGCTCGTTTGCGCAGCTCGCGACCGCATACACGTCAAAGTATCGCATCCAGGCTCAAGACCTGAAGCGGGCTATTGCGCACGTCTCGGTCAAGAGCCATTCCAACGGAGCGCTTAACCCCAAAGCCCATCTACGGAAAACCGTGAGCGAAGATCAGGTTATGGCGGCACCCATCATTGCGTATCCGCTCGGACTCTTCGACTGCTGTGGCGTAAGTGACGGCTCAGCCTGCGCGATCGTCACCACCGTGGAGAAGGCCAAAGAGATGGGATACAAAGACTTCGTCACGGTCAAGGCGCTGCAACTGTCGCTGAGCAGCGGTGAAGAAATGGGATACAATAACTGGGACGGGGATCATTTCATTACCACCGCGAAGTGCAGCACCAAGGCCTACGAAGAAGCAGGCATCACCAAACCCAAAGAAGAAATCAGTATGATGGAGCTGCACGATTGCTTCTCTATCACTGAGTTGGTCACGTACGAGGATCTCCATATATCCGAGCGGGGAAAGGCGTGGCGCGATGCTCTCGACGGATTCTACGATAAGGATGGCGGCGGAGTTCCGGCTCAGGTGGATGGCGGACTCAAGTGTTTCGGGCATCCGATCGGCGCGTCAGGGTTACGTATGCTGTACGAGATGTACCTCCAACTGCACGGACGAGCCGGCGAGCGCCAGATTGAGAATCCTCGATACGGCCTTACCCACAACCTGGGCGGCGTGCCTTTCATGAACGTCTGCTGTATCGCGATCATCGGTAAGTACTGACAGAAGCGCGAGGGCAGCGGAAAGGATGTAAGATCCCGGGAAACCCCTCTTTGTGTAAAAAGGGGTTTCCCGGACCCTTCCCCCAAAACTCCCGTGTTCTGGCGCCCCTCAGAGAGGAAATCCCCTCCCCTGGTGGGAGGGGCAGGGAAGGGGGAGGCATCGTTTATGGCACGGCCGTTGACAGAGATTGCCAAGGACCTGCGACAGAACTCATCTAGAGCGGAGATCATTCTGTGGAACAGGCTCAGGGCCAAACAACTGGCAGGAATAAAGTTCAGGCGACAACAACCCATCGGTCGTTTCATCGTCGATTTCGTCTGCTTTGAAAAACGCGTCATCATCGAGCTGGATGGTGGGCAACATGCTGAGAGCCCAGAACGAGACTGCAAAAGGGATTTCATTCTGGCTGAAGATGGATTTACTGTCCTTAGGTTTTGGAACAACGAGGTGCTGCAGAACCTGGAAGGAGTTCTTGATGCGATCCTGACAGCCTGCGCCACGCCTCTTTCACCCTCCCCTTCCCCCTCCCATCAAGGGAGGGGAGGTCGGTCTTGACGATGCGAGATGTGGTTCGAAGGCTGCGCATCCGGCGGAGATAGCGTAAAGAAGGGCCTGCAAGGGCATTCCCGGAGCGGCCTCACTTGATGAGAAATCAGGGAAAGAGAGAGGGACCCCTCTCCCCTGGTGGGAGAGGGTAGGGAGAGGGGGAGCAGGAATCCAAGCAAACTAAGATGCCTTCACAACAGAGTTATCTCGTCTTCTCGCGTGTGGACGTTGAACCAATGCTTCAAATTCGCCTCATCATGAACTCACCGACGGAAGAGATTCTGGGGTTCAAGACCTGCTGTGGACTCAAGATGTTCGACCAGAATCTCGAAATACTGGTGACCAACGGTGGGGATCAGCCTGTGATCGTGCCGAGCTACTTCGACCTGGAGAGCGAAGCCGGTACGGAACGCGTCACAGCGGTCATGCCCTACGGCCAACACCGGATCGCACCAGGGGATATCATGGCCTTCTATTGCTCGATGGATGAGTCGAAGTGGAACAAGGCCAGCCGATTGGTCTTCTATGACAATGGAGGCAACTCCTACCCGGTGGCTATCCAAAAGGAAACCTGCAACCAATAACCTTTCAGACTGAGAACGAGGACAGCACATACGCCGGTTTTCAGCCATCCCGCGAGGATCTATCATGGACATCATCAAATACACCGAAGAGCACCGCATATTCAGAGACGCGTTGCGCAAGTTCTTTGAACGAGAAGTCACCCCGTACGTCGAGGAATGGGAAGAGGCCGGGATCGTGCCCAGGGCTATCTGGAAGAAGATGGGTGAGAATGGCTTCCTCTGCATGGACGTGCCCGAAGAGTATGGCGGTCTGGGAGCGGATTTCCTGTATTCGGTTATCCTGTGCGAGGAGCTGGTTCGCACCGGCCATTCAGGGCTGGCTGCGCCGCTTCACAGCGATGTGGTGGTGCCGTATATTACTGCATTCGGTTCCGAGGACATTAAGAAGAAATACCTGCCGGGATGCGTTTCGGGCGACATCGTGACCGCGATCGCCATGACCGAACCCAACGCGGGAAGCGACCTCGCGGGCATGAGAACCACCGCGGTGGAAGACGGCGACCATGTGATCATAAACGGCCAGAAAACCTTCATATCCAACGGCATCCTCTGTGATCTGCTGATCCTTGCCGCAAGAGACCCGAAAGAATCCGATCCACACCGGGCCATCAGTCTGTACCTGGTTGAGGCGGGCACTCCGGGATTCGATAAGGGCCGGAAGCTCAAGAAGATCGGTTGGCATAGCCAGGACACCGCGGAGCTTTTCTTCAACGACTGCCGCATCCCAAAGGAAAACCGTTTGGGCGAAAAAGGCGCCGGTTTTTTGATGATGATGCAGAAGCTCCAGCAGGAACGACTCATGGTGGTGGTTTCAGTGGTTCCCGCGGCGGAGTTCATGCTGGAGATGACAATTAAGTATTGTCAGGAGCGCACTGCGTTCGGCAAACCCATCTCAAAATTCCAAAATTCCCAGTTTAAGATCGTAGAAATGGCCACGGAGATTAAGCTTGGTCGGACCTTCATGGAAAAGCTCGTCATGGATCACACGGAGGGCCGCAACATTGTGGTGGAGGTCTCCATGGCCAAGTACTGGACCACGGAAATGGCATCTCGTGTGGCCGACACCTGCCTGCAACTTCACGGAGGCTACGGATACTGCGAAGAATACCCCATCGCCAGATCCTGGCGCGACATCAGGGTTACCCAGATTTTTGCCGGCACTAACGAAATCATGAAGGGTATCGCAGCAAAGTTTATGGGGCTGTAAGAGGCCTTCAGAATCCAGAGAACCTACTTTTCCTGCAAAGCTCCGCACTAGAAGTGCGCCGTACTATAAGATCATAGGTTTTTGCTGCAACGTGGCGAGCCCACATCAGCCGTTGGAGGGGGTGGTTATGGTCTACGACAAGAGCATCTGGCTGAAATCGTATGACGAAGGGGTCAGGTCCTCGGTTGAGATCCAGCATGAGTCTCTACCGGCCTGCTTCGAGGAGATGCGCCGCGCGTTTGCCGGCAAACCCGCGATCCACTATCTCGGCGTGACGTTGACTTTCGATCAGCTCTTGAGCCACGCGGACCGTTTCGCCCAATGCCTTGCGGACCACGGCATAGGCAAGGGGGACGTGGTAGCGATCTGCTTTGTAAACAGTCCGCAGTATCTCATTGCGCTGGTGGGCGGAATGAAGGCAGGGTGTGCGGTGACTGGCATATCGCCCCTGCTCACGGCCAATGAAATCGCGTACCAGCTCAAAGACAGCGGCGCTAAGGCTCTGGTGGTGATGGATGCCATCTTCCAGCATCGCTTTTTGGGCATTGCGGATCAGACGCCTGATGTAAAGCTGGTGCTGCCCACCGGAATTCTGGATTTCCTGCCCAAGATCAAGCAGGTCGTGGCCAAATGGCTCAAGAAAGTCCCGACAGGCAAAATCACGCCTGTGCCTGGAAGAAGAGTGCTCCCGTTTATGGACATGCTTGCCAAATACCCCGCCCGACCGCCGGAAGTGCGATTGGCGCCTGAAGATCCATGCTTTGTTCAATATACGGGCGGAACAACGGGTGTTCCCAAAGGCGCGGTCTGCGTGCATCGGAACATGCTCACCAATGTGGAGCAGTGGCTTGGATGGCTTCAAGTGCAGAAGGGGCAGGATCTGATTCTTTCTGCGTTTCCCATGTTCCACATTGCGGGCCTCTTCACCGCCACGTGCGGTCTTGCTTACGGCATCACGCAGGTGCTCATTCCTAATCCTCGCGACACCAAACATATGGTCAAGGAGATGAATAAGTACCGGCCTCAATGGCTGGCAAATGTGCCTTCACTTTACCTCATGCTGCTCAAGGAGCCTGGATTTCGCGCGTTGGACTTCTCCGACCTGGGAGTCTGTATTTCAGGCGCGGCGCCGTTCCCGGCCGAGGGTATCCGACAATTTGAAGAAGTGGTCGGCGCGGGCAAGGTGATCGAGGTCTACGGCATGACTGAAACCTGTGTGCTGGTCACAAGTAATCCACGTAAGGGCCCCAAGAAGATTGGGACGGTAGGGATTCCCGTGGCTTCCACCGAGGTAAGGCTTGTTGACATAGCCACCGGGGAAAACGAGGTACCCCTTGGCGAAGAGGGTGAAATCATCGCTCACGGGCCCCAGATCATGGTGGAATACCATAACAAGCCGGAAGAAACGCGCCTTGCGCTCCGAGAACATGACGGTAAGCTGTGGATGCACACGGGAGACATCGGTCGCATGGATGAAGACGGGTACATCACCATCGTAGACCGAAAGAAGGATATGGTCAGCGTCGGTGGCTTCAAGGTCTTCCCCAGGGAGCTTGAGGAAAAGCTCTACGAACATCCGGCAATAGACGCGTGTGCGATTCTCGGCACTCCGAACCCCGAGAGACCTGAGACTGAAGTGGTCAAGTTGGTAATCCAAAAGAGCGCAGCTTATGCGCACAAACCTGACGAAGCAGTGAAGGAGGAGATACTCAAGTTTGCCCGTGAATCGTTTGCGCCGTACAAGGTGCCGAAATTCGTGGAGTTCAGAGAAATACCCTTGACCGCAGCAGGAAAGGTGGATAAGAAACTCCTACGCTAGTGTGCCGTCCCGTAAGTTACTTCAGCAAAGCTGACACGGCCAGTCCCCGAGTCAGTGTCATTGCGAGGAGCGAAGCGGCGAAGCAATCTCAAGTGCCTGTTTTACAACCCCTTGAGATTGCTTCGCTACGCTCGCAATGACAAAGGAGGTCCTTCTCTGCCCGGTCGTAACTCTCGAAAACGCTCCCACTGCCGGATATGTAAGGTACTTGCGAGACATGACGCTAGAATCGGTTTCAAAGGCGAATAGCTTTTGAAAGTATTGCGCTCTTACTAGCCTCAATTGGGGGGAGGTTGCCGTGACGTACAACGAGAAGCCGTGGCTGAAGTGCTACGACCCAGGAGTCCCTGAGGATTTAGATATCCCTGAGATTTCGTTGGTAGAGAGGTTCAATCGGGTCGCTGAGCAATTCCCTGACAAACCCGCGCTCCATTTCCTCGGTGTGACGCTCACTTATCGCGAGCTCATGGATATGGCTGACCGTTTCGCTCAAGCCTTGATTCAGAACGGTTGCAAGCCTGGAGACGTGGTAGGTATCCATCTTCCCAACACCCCCCAATACGTGATCGCGTTCATAGGGGTGCTCAAGGCCGGTTGCGCTGCGACCGGGGTATCGCCGCTCATGACCCCGCGGGAGTTGGCCTACCAACTGAACGACAGCCAAGCGCGAGCTCTCGTGACTCTCGATGCTCTGTTCGAGCACCGTCTCCTGTCCGTTGCCGATCAGTTGCCTCACCTCAAGATCGTCGTGGTGACGGGCATTGCTGACTTTCTCTCGCCGATCAAGCGCTTCCTGGGCAAGTTGCTGAAGAAAGTGCCCCAGGGTAAGGTGAAGCCGCTTCCGGGAAAAGAGGTGCTTTGGTTTAAAGAAGTATTGGCCGAGTACCCTGCGGCCGAGCCGGCCTATACCGTTACTTCACGAGACCGTTGCCTGGTCCAGTACACCGGCGGAACCACCGGTGTGCCCAAGGGCACGGTCCTTACACACCGGAACCTCATCGCCAACCTTGTGCAAATCGAAACGTGGTCGAAGTCAGAATATGGCACAGACGTGATCCTTTCAGGTTTCCCCTTCTTCCATCTTGCAGGACTCTCTTTGGGAGCAGTGGGCCTCTGTATCGGCGCGGCTCAGGTCTTGATCCCGAATCCACGGGACACAAAGCATATGGTAAAGGAGATGGTCAAGTATAAGCCGACGATGCTGGTGAACGTCCCATCCCTGTACATGATGCTCTTGGCCGAACCAGGTTTTCGCAAGCTCGATTTCTCCAGGCTCAGCTTCTGCCTTTCCGGCGCGTCCCCATTTCCCGCGGAATCGATCCGCGAACTGGAAGCTGTCGTCGGCGCGGACAAGGTATTGGAAGTCTACGGTATGACTGAAACAAGCCCTATCGTGACTATGAACCCGCGTTTTGGCGTCAAGAAGATTGGAACTGTAGGTCTGCCGGTTTCGAGCACCAAGGTACGGTTGGTTGACCTGGAAAACGGCGTGAAGCCGGTTCCCGTTGGGGAAGAAGGCGAATTGATCGTGAACGGGCCGCAAGTCATGCAGGAATATCTGAATAAGCCGGAAGAGACTCGGATCGCGTTGCGTGAGCACGATGGAGAAGTCTGGCTCCACACGGGGGATGTGGCACGCATGGACGAAGACGGGTACATCGCGATAGTGGATCGGGCAAAGGATATGCTCAATGTGGGCGGGTTCAAGGTCTTTTCCCGCGAGGTGGAAGAGAAGCTCTACGAGCACCCGGCAATAGAATTTTGCGCGATCATCGGTGTGCCAAACATCGAGCGTCCGGGAACTGAGGTGGTGAAGCTGGTGGTGCAACTTAGCGACGGCCACAAAGACCGGGATCACGATGCGCTCAAGGGGGAAATTGTCTCTTTTGCTCGTGAGAATCTCTCCCCATACAAGGTCCCAAAGATTTTGGAGTTCGTTGATCAGATCCCACTTACCGTGGTGGGAAAAGTCGACAAGAAAAAGCTACGATGAGCAAGCGGTGGCCCAATTGTGGGCCGAGAAGATCTCAACGCCGCTTAATTTCTTAGTTGTCGATCTGTTCTCGAACTGTTATTCTACGGGCTGGGTGTAGCGTAACCTGCCGAGTCTGAGAGGAAAGGGGGGCTCGGACGAGTGCAGCATACTGAATTTCTGACCGAGCAACTCCTCGCAGATCTCAAGAGCGGCGTTTCCGAAGCTGCTCTGCAAGAGAAATACGGCCTGTCCTCTGAGGAACTGCGAGAGTTGCTGGATCAACGACGGGCCTCCAGCGCGGCCCGGAGGACTGAGTCTGCATCGTCACCGGATCTGTACGATTCGGAATTTGAAATAACACATCGCTTCACCGGAGAGACTATTTTCCGCGGGTGGGCCGATTGCTTCGGATCGCTCGTGCAACTGGCCGCGGTTTCGGGCCAGAATCTTTCCCAAGCCTTCCTGAGCAACGCCAACTTGGTGGGCGTTACGCTCGAAGGTGCCGTAATGAACGTCGTCGACCTTACGGGAGCAGATCTTTCGCAAGCCAATCTCAACGGCGCTCGATTTGTGAATGCTAAGCTGAGCTCGGCGCAGCTTAAAGGGACGTCTCTCCGGGGAGCAGACTTAACCGGCGCAGATCTTTCGGAAGCGGATCTAACCGGTGCCAACCTTGCGTGGGCTCGACTGGTAAACGCGGACTTGTCTGAGGCAAACCTGACCAGGGCGAATTTGTTCGGCGCGGACTTGAGCGGAGCAAATTTGTTCGAATCTATTCTCACCGATGTAAACCTGGTTGGGGCCAATCTTGAAGGCACCCTCCTCCTGGGTTGTCGCATGTCGGGCGCTCGACGTAACTGGACAAAGGGGATAGACGAAGAGCGCTAACAGGTTCCAAGGGATGACTGAGAAGGACCCATCCAAAATCGATCTCGATCTGTCGGAATTGGCTCTAGAGGCTCGCCGCATCGGTCCCACCCCCACGGAAACGATCGACCTGGATAAGCTTTTCGGCGGAGACATCACGCAATCAGGCAGTTTCGATTTGCGCGGAGTCCAAGCCACTTCACTGGGGAAGCTACTCAACGCGTTGCCGACACGCACGCTCCTGGTGGAGAGTTCCCGGCGGGTCTTCTTTGCGAACGAGGCGTGGCGACCGGCTGAAGGACAAGAAGCAGAGAAACTGGAAGGTCGGCTCCTTACGGATCTCTTTCCATACCCAGCCTACGCGTCCAAGATCGAAGCGCTCCTTGATCAAGTTCTCGCAGAACGCACACCCCAGTTCACCGAGGCGGTTGTCGTAGTGGGCGCTCAGAAGATCTGGGGCCGGATCCATATGAGATCGGTCAGATTGGCCAATGAAAGATCCATATTGATCCTCATCGAGGACCTGACTCCTGAAAAGAGGCAGTTGCTCCTCCAGAAGAAATACCAGAAAGAGCTGAAGCAGGCCCGAGACGATCTTCAGACATGCGCGGTCCAGCGCGGAGACGACCTGGAAAAGGTAAGCACTCGGCTGAAAGAAGAGATAACTCAGCGTGAAGCTGCCCAGGAATCCCTCCGGCAGAGCGACCTGCGATATCGTAGTCTGTTGGAGGACAGCTTCGACGGCATTTTCGTGCACAAGGGCGGCAAAATACTCTTCGCCAATTCCCGCCTCTACGAAATGCTCGGTTATCAACCGGGCGAGCTGGACGGGGTAGACCACTGGATGATCTGCCACTTGGATGACCAACTCACGGTGCGACAGCGAGCGCTGGCCCGGCTCAGAGGCGAGGAGGTGCCGGTCAAGTTCGATATCAGGCTCCAACGCAAGGACGGTTCCACCTTTGACGTGGAATTGCACGCACGTTCGGTAAGATTCGGCAATGATGCAGCCATTCAAGCCATCGTCAGAGACGTGCCCCACCGGCAGCGTTCGGAAGATCAGATGATCCGGACCGAACGTCTCAACACGATCGCGGATTTGGCATCCGGAGTGACTCAAAGTTTCAATAACCTGCTCGATGTTGTTATGAGAGGCGCGCAGGCCGCCATAACGCATCTGCAAAAAGGAGAGTCAAAGCAGGTAGAGGAGATCCTCGGGCGAATCGCCCAGAGCGGCATTAGGGGAATGTCCGCAGTGAAGGCGCTTCAGCACTTCGCTCGACTCCGAAGCGATCAGCTAAGCGAGTCGTCCAAAGTCTTCGATCTCTCGGAGATTGTACGGCAAGCCCTTAGTCTGTGTGAATCTTGGTGGCAGGCAGATCCTGAGAGGAAAGGAGCCGCTGTACGGGTCCACCACGCGCTCGAACCGGGGTGCCTGGTGTTGGGGACCGAGAGCGAACTTCTCGAAGTCGCTGTGAACCTCATCAAGAATGCGGCTGAGGCGATGCCTGACGGCGGAGAAATCAAAGTCAAGACACACAGCGATAACGGTAAGGCGATATTTCATTTGGCTGACAGCGGGACCGGTATTGCTCCCGAAAACCTGCAAAAGGTTTTTCAGCCGTTTTGGACCACCAAGGGACAGCGAGGCACTGGAATGGGTCTCGCGATGAGTTTTGGCATAGTCAGGAAGTATCATGGAACCGTCTCCGTCCAGAGCGGGGAAGGGAAGGGTTCCGTGTTTACGGTGGTCCTTCCTCTGGCCGAACAGACGGTCGAGACTGTGGAGTCGGAACAAGAAGTGCCTGTCACAAGCGGCTTGAACGTCCTTATCGCGGACGACCCGGAATCGGTTGTCCAGATGCTCAAAGGTGGGATGGAACAGCTCGGTCACCACGCGGTGACCGCGCTCAAAGGAGAAGAAGCTCTGCGATTGCTGAAAAGCGCGTCGGTCGATGCAATAGTTTGTGATGAAGGTATGCCGGATATGACGGGGTTGCAGGTGGCTGAAGCCGCGCAGGAGATCTATCGCTCAAAGGGTGCCAAGAAGGTACCCTTTGTGTTGCTTTCGGGCTGGGGAGAAGAGCTGGATGCGCCCCAGGAACTTGCCGAAAGCGGCGTGGACACCATCCTCCACAAGCCCGTGACCGCGGAGGAGCTTTCCGCTGCCATCAAACGCATCCTTGATAAGAGATCGCGGCGCGGGGAGCCCGGGCCAAAATCCTGAAGAAGGATGGGAAACAACTTCGTCTCGTGGAATTCACCCGCGAATTCGTGGAGCCCGATTGGCCATTCGGGACGAACCTGTCTTGCATGCCGGAATGAGTCAAGAAATGTGGTAATCACTCCAGCTACGGCACCACCCTACCTACTTCCGTTCTATACACTCTGTAAAAAAACCTGACATGTAGCCTTCTGAGGAAGGCGAAGAAATATCGGAATGAGTGCAGATCCGGGGCTGAGAGCGCCACATTGGCAAATTCAGCCTATCAATATAGCTCGGCACAATAGTTGCACTCCACGAGGCGGCAGAGCAGAAACACGGCCACAGAGTGCAAATGAGGCATAGATGTGGATGTGACCGCGCGAGAATATACAAACCAAGGCAACTGTGAAAGCGTCTATCGTCTCGGTAGACCAAAGGAAAATTGCGGGGGGACAACCGTGATGACTATCAAACGTAACGTGCAGGTAGTTTGTTGCATGATATTGACTCTAGGGCTGGTGGGGCTGGCATCCGTATCAGAGGCTCAGGAAACCGGCAAGATGGCGCTCAGAGTCAAGGGCGCGGCAATGTCCTCGGATCAGGTGCAGCTCTGGGCAAACGAGTTCACGAAGGCCAACCCGAACATATCAATCTTGGTACAGGGTTACAGTGCAGGCAAAGGTTTCCAAGAGCTTTTGGACGGAGACACGGATGTGTGTATGCTCAGCCGAGTGATCCTGCCGGAGGAGCAAAAGAAAGCACGAGAAAAGGGGATCAAACTGGCGAACAGACTTATCGGCTACTCAGGATTGGCAGTGATTACGCACACACGCAACTCGGTGAGCGAGCTCACCTTAGATCAAATTAGAAAGATGTACACCGGCGAGTTTAACAGTTGGCAGGACGTGGGTGGCCCAGCGGAACCTATACGGGCCCTCACTCGGAGAGTCCCGGAATCCGGTGGCGCGGTCTTCTTCCAGGAAGTGGCTCTTCACAACGAGCCTCTTGGTCCAAAGGCAGTCATAGTCGACACGTGGACCACTATTATCAAGATATGCTCCGTAGCGACAGATCTGCCGATCGGAATCTGCCCGGTCCTGAGACTGAATCCGCAAGTGAAGGCCATCTCTCTAAAACTGGATGATAAGACCCAGGGCGTCCTGCCTACTCTGCAAACCTGTGCCGACAGGACGTACCCGCTGGTCCTGCCGTTCTGGTTTTACTGGGACAGCAACAACACTGACGCTCGCATAAAGCCGTTTATAGAATTCTGTGCCAACGAAGGCTTGGCCGCTCAACGACGGGCCAAGTAGGAGAAGCTGAAACAAGGCGCGCGCCGCCGGCAATGATCTCACGGTTGGTGAAAGCTGTTTACCGGCTCTTCCTACGGTAGCTGAACCGCGGAGGGGATGCTGCTGACCTGAGCTCCGCATTACGCGAGGCTCAGGTCAGTGCAGTGGAAAGCCTACCCTGGAACGCTGACCTGGTTCACAGGTCAATGTCACCCCGCCGGAGAGATTCACCTCCCTCTCGTGATTGCACGGTTAGCGCTAAACAACCCAATAGTTGTGAACGCGTCTACCGCGCTTACCGCGGCGGTAGACTATTTCTGGCAAAGGCATGGAGGGAAAGAGGTGAAGACTATCCAGCGTAACTTACAGCATATGTTTTGTGTGGCGTTGGTTCTACTGCTTGTAGGGCTGACGGCCGTGTCAGACGCTCAGGAAACGAGTAAGACCGCGCTCAGGATATCGGGCGCGGCAATGGCCTCTGATCAGGTGCAGCTCTGGGCTAACGAGTTCACTAAGGCTAACCCGGGCGTATCAATCGTGGTGCAGGGTTCCAGCGCAGGCAAAGGTTTCGAAGCGCTCTTCGAAAGAATTGCAGAGGTGAGCATGGCGAGCCGCGTAATCGTGGCGGACGAACAGAAGAAGGCAGGAGAAAAGGGGCTCAAGCTGGATACCAAGCTCATAGGCTATGCGGGCCTGGCTGTAATCACCCACCCGCGCAATCCTGTAAGTGAGCTGACTGTCGAGCAGCTCAAGAAAATCTACACCGGCCAGTTTACCAATTGGCAGGACGTTGGCGGTCCCGCGGAGCCCATACGCGCGCTCAGTAGGAGAGTGCCGGAATCCGGCGGCGCGGTCTTCTTCCAGGAGGCGGCCCTTCATAACGAGCCATTTGGTTCGCGAGTGGTAATGGCTGAGACGTGGCATGCCATTGTTAAGGTGTGCTCCGCGGCGACGGACCTGCCCATCGGAATTTGTCCGGTCTTGAGGCTCAATCCCGAGGTGAAGGCCATCGCGGTAAAGCTGGATGACAAGACCCCGGCTGTCTTGCCGTCCCTGCAAACATGCGCGGATAGGACGTACCCGCTGGTTCTGCCGTTCTGGTTTTATTGGGACGACAAGAGCGCTGACGCCCGCATCAAGCCGTTTGTGGAGTTTTGTGCCAACGAAGGCTTGGCCGCTCAGCGCAAAGCCAAATAAGGGGTAAGTTCAGAATCCTTGCCAACCGGCATGGAGAAGGAATCCGGCGAGCATCCAGATGTCGATCAGTTTCTTCCAGGAAGGATCCCCCGAGGAGAACGCCTGGAGGAACTGATCCATAGACGGAAATCGCTCGGAAGCCTTGACCGACAAGGCTTGGTCCAGAGCCGCGGACATCTTCTTGGGCGCATCGCTGCGGAGATTCCGGGCGGATTCCATGCGTCCCGCGGGGACGTCGCCCGTGAGCATTTCGTACAGCATCACCGCGACGGAATACTGATCGGCTCGGTGGTCCAAGTCCTTGGCCCCCTTGAGTTGCTCGGGCGCCATATAGTACGCGGTGCCGGTTCCTGCCATGGTCATCGTGACGCGGTCTGAATCAAGCATCCGAGCGATGCCGAAGTCCATGAGCTTGATAGTTCCGTCTTTGCACAGCCACACGTTCTCGGGCTTTACATCTCGATGCACACTATACTGGTGAGCGTACGACAGGGCATCGCAAATCGATTTAGCGACCTGCATAATTTCCGGGATACTGAAACGGTTCTTCTGTAACGTTCGCTTTTTCATTTCTTCACGGAGCGAATGTCCTTCCAGGAGTTCCATGGCGAGGAAATAGAAGGTTCCCTCTCTCTGAAGATCAAAGACATTCACGATATTAGGATGGCTCAAGGCTACCGAGATCTTCGCCTCCAGGAAGAATCGTTCCCGAGCCACTGAATTGTCCAAGAAGTGCGGGAGCAAGACCTTGATCGCAATTTGCTTACCCAGGTTTTGATCGTACGCTCTGTAGACCGCGCCCATGCCCCCGACGCCGAGCAGGTCGAGCACCTCGTACCTATCCATAAGTATCTGGCCTATCTCCAGTCGATCTATTGGAGACCTGGTGGCAGGTCGTTGGGCCGAAGCAGGACGGTCACTATCCAGCCTTGTTTGTTCCCAGCCTGCGGAAGGTTCTTCAGCATAGGCCGGGCTCTGCTCCGGGGGCGTTCCCGGGACCGGACGAGATGCACTAGCAACGGGAGAAGTTTCTCGGAAAGCCGCTTCCGCCGTAAATGTCCGGTCTGAAGGAACCTCCGGATGTGCATCCACTTGCAGCGCGGCCCGTCGCAAAGCTTCCAACAGGTCCAAATCCCTGCGAAGCCGGACCTTGACGTCCTGTGTTTCCGCAGCTCGAATGTCCGCCATCACTTTTTTTCGTTTTTCCTTGTACGCGGCTTCTATTGTGGAAGGGAGCGCGCCTGAAGCGAGTCCCAAGGCTTGAAGAGCTTGCTCTCGCGTCATCACAATTTCTCCATCACTCGCGGCCCGCGGAAAGACGCGAGCAGGGTGGGGTTCCACTTGTTTCTGAGTGCGCGGTCAGGGCTTGTAGCTAGTTTCGGAAGATGCTGAGAGGGTTCCCCTCCAATTTCTCCGGGCGCGCAAGTACCACCAAACCGATCTCGCAAGGTGATGTGCCTATTCTATGGTAAAATCCTATGCCACATGAGGAGAGAGCGCGTCAAGGCTACAGCTAGGAACGGTCGGATCTCGATCTTGTAGTTGGGGCCAAATTCAGACGCTCAACGGTGACAAAACCAAGAAATCGAGTTCCAAACTGTCCCGGAACTGATATACTCACGGAGGCCCAATTTTCGGGGGTCGTACATGTCCACGCGACAAATAAGCGCAAAGCAACTGGTCCACGACATCCGTGCGGGTGTGGATGACGCAGGCCTGATGCTCAAGTACGGGGTCACCCGGCCGCAACTCAGAGCTCTGCTCAAGAAGCTTGTGCAGATGGGCGCGCTGTCGCAGCCGGAGATCGATTTCCGTATGCCGCTCAAGCGCGATACCGAAGCGCCCGTAGCCAAGGAACTTCCTGAGATACATGCAACGCAGCTCCTCCAGCCCGAGTCCATTGAAGCCCTGCAAGGCGCCAAAGTCGAAGCACCCGCAGTCGTGACTCCCCAGCCCAAACCTTCGCCTGAACGTGAGCCTGAGGCTGTAAAGGAGGACGAACCCCCGGAACCTCCACCGCTCCCGCCGCCAAGGGAACCCGAGGAAATACGCCCTCAGAAAGAGCGCCCAAAGGTGGTGCACCGCACACCCACCGGATGGTTCTTCACTGCCGCCACGGGCGTGGTTTGGTGCCTGGTGGCCCTGGCGCTGATTCACTACTATCCTGAGGTCCCCGAAACGCTCAACCTGAAGATCTACGATCTCAAGTTGAGCCGAGTTCCCCCTCCGGCATACCATCGGTCCATCGTGCATCTGGATGTGGATGACGAAGCCATCATGAAATATGGCCCGTGGCCGTGGGATCGCGGCCTAAGCGCCAGGATTGTAGACAAGCTCGCGGAATTCGGTGCATCGGTTGTAGCATTCGACATTCTCTACTGTTCGCCGGGAAAAAGCCCCGAAGGAAACCAGGCCCTATGCGAGTCGATGAAGAAAGCCGGGAACGTGATCGCCGCTACGGGGCTTGGCATGTCCTATGATCCGGCCCAAGAGCTCAAACTGGATCAGAATTCCACCCGTGCCGACGCGCTGTACGATAAGTCGTGGAAAGTGCAGCTCCCGGCAACGACTGTGCTCCCGCGCGTAGTGCGGCTGAAAGACTCGTATGTCCCACTGCCTGGAGTAATCGCTGATGCTCGAGAGGTCGGTCATGTGAAGGTCAGTCCCGATCGAGACGGGGTCCATCGCAGAGTACCGATTCTGGTGAAGCTCGAGGAACGCTACGTGCCTTGTCTGAGCTTGGCAGTTCTCAAAGCGATCTGGAAACTGGATCCGAAGCGAATCAGCGTAACGGATGCCGGAGAAATAGTGTTCGACACGGATTTCCAGCGCCGGCGAATCCCGTTGGATCCCAAGGGAATGATGCTGGTACGCTGGGGCGAGGCATGGGAAAGCTTTCCTCACTATTCGGTCGTGGACCTGCTCGCCGAGAAGCCCGATCCGTCGCGGAAGTCCCGGTACGCGAATAAGGTCGTCATCGTGGGCTTTACGGCCACGGGCAACACGGACGTGGGCGTGACGCCGGTCTCGGTCGAGACTCCCTTGAGCCGAATTCATTCTCATATGCTGAACACGGTTCTCAACGAAGCATTCATTGTCCAGATCCCTGCCGCCCCTTGGATTCTTGGCGGTGCAGTTCTGCTGACGATAATCTTTTCAGTGATAGCGGCAAAGGTACGGTGGAGGATCGGAGCCCTCGTAGCCGTACTCATCTGTGTGCTGGCGCTGGCAGCTGTTGCAGCCTGTTTTGTGTTTCAAGCCTGGGAAGTCCCCTTAGCCGAAGCATTCATTATCTTCCTTCCAGCTGCTGCAATGTCGCTAATGGTGCGCGCGGTCTCTATCGAATTGAGAGCTGCCAGAGCAGCGCGGGTCATGGAACGATACTTGAACCCGAAACTGGTCACCAAGCTGCTCGAGGGCGGCAAAGAACTGGACATCGCCGCGAAGCGTAAGGAGCTGACCGTCGTGGTAGCTCAAATTGAAGGCTTCGCAACTGTGGCGGAAACGGTGGATGTAGAATACGTGCACGGTTTCCTGAGTGATTTTTTTGAAGTTATGGCGCGAGCGGTCTTTGAGCATGAAGGGACCATCGACAAATTCCTCGGAGATGGCCTTCAGGCTTTCTTTGGGGAACCCATTGCCCTGGAGAACCACGCAGAGTCGGCCGTGCTTGCAGCTATGGAAATGCAGCGCGAAATGATCAAGCTGAATCAACGATATGCCGGCTCCGGAATCAAGGAATTCGCGAGCGGAATCGAAATCCGCATCGGGATCGGCACCGGCCCGGTCGTGGTCGGCGATCTGGGCTCTCACCGACGAGTGGAATATACCGTGGTGGGACAAACCGTTCAGGTTGCCGAGAGACTCCAGGCCATAGCGCCGGCCGGTGGGATTATCATGACCGCGAGAACGAGGAATCTTCTTCAGCTGGAAGTGGAGTGCGAAGGCCCAGACCGGGTCAGACTCAAGGGTTTTGACAAAGATATCGACGTGTTCCGTATCTATCCGGACGCGATAGAATCCTGACGGGAAATAGCGCGATATAAGATCTCCTGGATCAGTATCCCTGCCTCACACGAGAGACGGCTCTGATCAACACCCTCGCACGCGCCCGGACAGAGTATCCATTGGAGAGACCGCATGAAGGAGAACAAGTGACTGAAGAGCAGTATTCTGAGGCCTCGCTGGAGGGGCTCAGAGACACTCGCATGGTCGCGGTGAAGGCTGGTCAGATCGAGCAGCTCTATGCGCAGGCGCGCACGGGCATGTACGCGGCGCTGGCGGGCTCCATTATTCTGGTGGCCGTGCTTTGGTCGCACATACCGCCGTGGAAGACGTTCACGTGGCTCGCCGCTTTTCTGAGTTTGATGGCGTGGCGCCATGTCCTGGTGTCGAGGTATGTCAAAGAACGACCGCAGCCTGAGAAAGCAGAATGGTGGGGACGCGCGTTCGTGTTTGGATCGGCCGGCTCGGGTTTGTTGTGGGGTCTTGCAGCTATATGGCTCTGGCCTCCACACAGCATTTTGCATCAGTGCGCAATCGCCGTATTTCTGGCCGCGGCAGCTGCCGCGGCAGCCGTAAGTTACGCACCCGTCAAGGAAGCCTACGTAAGCTCAATCCTCTTGATTCTCGTGCCGCTGCTGGGTCGACTGGTCGTTTCGAGTATTCCTGTTCTCATGATGTTGGGGTTGATCGGCACGACGTATGTCCTTGTCCTGATGAGGCTAGGACGGGGCATACACCGCCTGATAACGGAGTCGATCAGTCTGAGGCTGCGACAGACAGAACTTATCGATTCGCTGAGGGCAGCGCGGGACGAACTGGAGCTGCGAGTTCAGCAGCGAACAGCCGAACTCCTGGCTGCCAACAACCGACTCACAGAAGAGATGGCCGAGCGCCGTCGCGCGGAAGAAGGGGGGCTGCTGGAAAAGCAGAGATTTCAGAGCCTGGCGGACAATACTCCCCTCGGTATTGTCATGATGCAACAGGACGGTACGATTCAGTACATCAATCCCAAGTTCACAGAGTTTTTCGGGTACGAGCGTGAGGAAGTCCCCAATGGTAGGACGTGGCTCAGAATGGCGTGTCCTGATGATGCGTACCGCAAACAGGTTATCAGAGCGTGGTTCGAGGACCTGGAGAAGTATCCTGTTGGCGAGAGCTGGCCTAGGACATACACCGTCAGGTGCAAGGACGGCTCCGATAAGGTCATACACTTCAGAACCGTACAACTTCCGACCAGCGAACACATCATCGCGTGCGAGGACATCACGCTCCGTTACAAGTCAGAAGAGGAATTGCGCAAGTCCGAGAAGAAATATCGCACAATTCTGGAAACCATAGCCGACGGTTACCATGAGGTGGATCTGGCCGGGAACCTGACGCTGGTCAACGATTCTCTCTGCGAGATCGTGGGAGCGAGCCGGGAGGAACTAATAGGACGAAATTATCGAGACTTCGTGGATGTCCTGGGCGCTGAGGAGGTGTTCTCCCAGTACAATGAAGTCTACCGAACCGGACAACCCAATCCGGGTTTTTCGTTCGACGTCATCCGAAAGGACGGGAAAAAGCTCCACATCTCGGTTTCCGTGGCCCTGACACGGGACGAGGAGGGAATACCCGTCGGCTTCCGCGGGATCTTTCGAGACATCACAGAACAGAAGCAATTGTCGGAAAAGCTCACCCACGCGACAAAGATGGAAGCCATAGGCACGCTCGCCGGCGGTGTGGCTCATGACTTCAACAACCTGCTCACTGCGGTCCAGGGATATTCAGACATCTTGACGCGACAAATGCCCACCGACAGCCCCTATATTGAAAAGCTAACTCAAATCAGTCGAGCCGCCGAAAGAGCTGCGGGATTGACTCGGCAGCTTCTGGCATTCGGACGCAAGCAAGTGCTCAACGTCAGCGTGCTCAACTTCAACGATGTCATCACCGACCTGGAACAAATGCTCAGAAGGCTGATCGGCGAGGATATCGAACTAATCACGGTCTTAGCACCCTCTCTGGGATTAGTCAAAGCGGATGCCGGCCAGATAGAACAGATCCTGATGAATCTGGTCGTTAATGCGCGAGACGCGATGCCCAAAGGAGGAAAGCTGACCATCGAGACCGCGAATGTGGTCCTTGACCGGCAATATACTGACAAAGTCCCGGAGCTGGAGCCAGGACCATATGTTATGTTTGCCGTGAGTGACAGCGGGATAGGTATGGATGAACAGACGCGCATTCGCATTTTTGATCCATTCTTTACTACCAAAGACAAAGGAGTGGGCACCGGGCTCGGTCTGTCCACAGTGTATGGGATCGTGAAGCAGCATCGGGGCCACATTGCTGTGTATAGCGAACTGCGTCGAGGGACCACCTTTAAGGTCTACCTCCCCTTGGAAGAGGCTGAAGCGGAGGAGCAGTTGATAAGACCGCGGCCTGAGGTCCAATCGACAGGGACAGAAACCATCCTGGTGGTCGAAGATGAAGCGATCGTACGCGATCTGGTCTCAGAAGCTCTCACCATGCTGGGTTACTCAATTTTGGCGGCTTCAGATCCGGACGAAGCGGTAGCCATGAGTACCAATCACGCCGGCCCCATCCATCTGCTCGTGACGGACGTGGTCCTTCCCAAGATGGATGGAAAATCGCTGTGCAGCTTTTTGTCACTCACCCGGCCTGAAATGAAGGTCCTTTACGTCTCGGGCTACACTGAGAATTTCATAGTGCACCGCGGAGTCCTGGATCACGGCGTGCACTTTATGCAGAAACCTTTCACCGTTGACGACCTGGCCGCAAAGGTGAGAGAAGTTCTTGATAATCCTGTCGAACGACGAGAGATTTGAGATTCAGCCACGGCTTTCCCCCTTATCAATAAGCCGAGCGACGCTTCCGTGGATTTTCAATGCATTCCGGAATTCCCCGGGGAAAAGACACGAGCAAGCTCTCTTTGTGCGATTATTATCGTGAACCGCTAGGTTTCCTTAAGAGGGGAGTTCACTATTTCGTCTGTCTCTTGCGCCTTTTCCGATCTATCTGTTCGTTAATTGATGCCGGGTCTCCGAAATAGATACAGTGCGCCAGGCATACATTGTCGGCGCAAGCGGGAATGAGGCCCCGGTCCACTCGATGATGACACAAGTTGCACTTGAGGGCTGTTTGCTTTTCTTCGTCGAAACCGATCGCGTTGTAAGGGCAAGCTTCAATGCAATTCTGGCATCCTGTGCATGTATCATAGTTGAGAACTACAATTCCATCCTGCCGCTTGGCAATTGCCGATTCCGGGCAAGCCTCGGCGCACGGAGGCTCGTCACAATGTTGACACACCGAGGGCCGGTGGAAGTATACAAATTCATTTCCCTCCACGCGTGGACCGTCCTCTTGTATGTGAATGAACTTGACCTGGTGGTCATACTCTTGTTTGCAGGCCACTTCGCATGTTCTGCATCCCCAGCACAATTCATCATCTATGATGAGAGCATATTTATTCATCTTTGCGTTCTCCTTCACGTCTTCTCCGGGTAGATTTTGCAGAGAAGTGTCCTCACTGAGCTCGCACCCATTGCAGGATCGCACGTCTTGTAAGAGTTATCCGTCAGGATGTTAATGTTTGATTCAGCCCAACCATGTCCAGGATCTTTCTTCTCGGGGAACCACCAGGCGTGCTGCGCGGCAACAATTCGTGGGTCCAGGCCCGCGAAAAGCTTCGCCCTGTGTCTGATCCGACCGCGCGGAGACTCAATGATCACCCAATCCCCATCCTTGATACTCTCCTTCTCGGCGGTGTCAGGATGAATTTCCACGATTGGATCGGTATGGAGTTCTCTCAGGCTTGGCGCCTGGCGGTTCTCAGTGTGAAAGAAGCCGGGTAGTCTCTTGCCGGTGATCAAAATGTAAGGGAACTCATTGTACACTTCCGGCGTACTGTACGGACTTTCAGGCGTCTCTCGATACTGAGGTAAGGGATCGTAGCCCATTTTCTCCAAAACAGTGGAATGGAGCTCGAATTTCCTCGTGGGAGTCGAAAAGCCGTCTTTTCTATATTTCTCATACTCCACTTCGCCTCTCAAGAAGTCCAGTTTCTTGAAATCCTGCCAGGTCAGGCCCGTGGGTTCCAAAATCCAGTCAAGGGCCTTCTCGAAGTCCTCCCACCAATGCTCTCCCATTCCAACCCGATGTGCCAGGTCATTGAGCATTTCGTGGTCCGATCGGCATTCGCCTACCTGAATAACTTTTCGCCGCGGCAAAATGTAACCGTGGCGTTTCCAGAAATCCGCGATATAATCCATTTCCAGCCACGTTGCAGCCGGCAAGACAATATCTGCCAATTCCGCGGTAGGGGTAATGAAGAAGTCCGCAACCGCCAAGAAGTCAACTTCTTCGAGCGCGCGGTATACTTCCCTCGCGTTGTCCCGCGTCATAACGGGATTTGAGCTGATGAGGAACAGCATCTTTACCGGGTAAGGCTTCTCTTCAAGAATTGCGTCCCACACACATTTTGGATTTATGATAGAAAAGCGTGAGGCCAATCGGAACATATCGCCGCCCAAACGTTTGTCTCTCTGGTCTCTGGGCAGAACGCCATGCGCTCCAAATTGACCCACGTTCCTTATATTGGGAGGCTTAAACAGCACCTGCCCGCCTTTCCTGTCAATATTGCCGGTGATCCCCATCAGATGCATCAAGACACGATCATTGTCCGCGCAGTTGATCTGTTGTTCGATGGCAACTCCCCATTGGATTGCAGCGGGTTTTGTGGTGGCATAGAGCCTTGCCGCCTCCAGGATCTTTTCCTTGGGAACCCATGTTATTTGTTCAACGCGATCCAAGGGATACTCATTCACCCGTTGCACAAACGGCTCCCACCCGTGTACGTAGTTTTCAACAAAATCCTTGTCGTAAAGGTCTTCATTGACAATTACATTGCACATTCCAAGAGCAAGCGCAGTATCGGTTCCCGGCCTGAGTTGCAGCCAGACATTTGCTCGCGCAGCCGCGCGGGTGAGCCTCGGATCCACCACAATCAGCTTGGCTCCCTCGTCCAATGCCACTGAAAAAGGCTCGCCTTTGTAGCAGTCGGGATTACTGATAACCACATTGTTGCCCCAAACCATGATACATTTTGGGTGGTTCTCGTAATCCACTATGGGATTGGAACCGCATGTAATGATACTGGTGGCGATACGGGGGCCGTAACAGAAATGACCGGCTGTGAGCACATTGGGGCTTCCGAACAAGTTAGCAAAGCGATAGATAACCGCCTCGTTTTCTCTGCCGGTGCCGTATCCCAGAACTACCGATTCCGCGCCGTAAGAATCTCTGTAACTCAACATTCGTTCCGCAATGGTGTCCAGGGCTTCGTCCCACGTGATGCGTTCCCATTTGCCGCTACCTTTTGGTCCTATCCGTTTCACAGGGTAGGTGAGGCGATCCGGATGATAGACAAGCTCGGCGGAAGCAAGACCTTTGGTGCACAATGTGCCGTGGTTTATGGGGCAGTCCGGGTCGCCTGCTATCTTCTTAATCTTACCGTCCTTGACGTACACGAGCACGCCGCATCCGCCGTGGCACATGCGGCAATGGCTCTTAACCATCGAATCGTATCCGTAGACCTCTATTTCACGAGCCCAGTTGGAGTATTTGAACTCTTTCACGGCTCATCCTCCTGTCTTGTTGAGCAACCCGCGCAAAAAGTGGCGTTTTGCACCGATTCTTGCATCCGGTCTTCCGATCACTTAGCGAGCTTTCGGAGATGCAGATTCGGGTCGAAATTTGATCACCCACCATGAAAACAACGTCTTGCGGTTTTCAGCACCTTTTAGCGCTCAGGTTCAGGCAAGAATGCCACGGTAGTTTACCATGAGCAATGGGAACATTCATACCGCGCCGGACAATTTCCAACAGGAAGCAATGATTCCGGAAAGTACTCTGACATGTGCGGGATAGCCGGTGTGTATACGCAGGAAGAAATTGGTGACGAAGAGCCTGATTACTCGCTGGCGGGGGCTTGGGATACGACCGGTTGCGGTGGGGTCTGGTCCGCGGCCGAGCCTGCCTTGACGAACGTGTGGCGCATGGTTTGGTTGTGAGTGCGGGCTATTTCGATGAAGTTGCGAATCAATACCGCGCCGTGCGGACTCTCAGGTCGGAATCTTTCAGGATGTCCCTGGACGCCATACACCGGCCGACAAGGGTGGCGAATAATCTGCATGGGGCTGAGCTTGTCCGAGGCCAAGACCACGAATCCCGGGGGAAGCACCTTCACTTCGTCGTAATGGCTCTGGGACATTTGCACCCGGGTTTCCATTCCACGGGTAATAGGATCGGGAGTGGTAAGAGTCAGCTCAACGAGCCCAGTCTGGCGCTCGCGGACGTACGGCATGCAATCGTCTTGCCCACCCCTGATCGGTCCTACCTTGCCTCCGAATGCGATGGCCATGGCCTGATGGCCTCCGCAAATACCCAGGATCGGAATGTTCATCTGTTCGGCCATGAACGGAACTGTCCGGAGGAAGTTCTGGAGCGCTACTCCGTCCGTGCCCGTATACTGACACCAGGGAGTTCCCTGGGGCCCGAGCACGACGAAGTCGGGTTGCATCGCATCCACCAGCTCGGGTGTCACCCGGGAGAAGTGTAGGATTGTGCCGTTATGGTCGCCGCTCAGCTCCTTGATGAGGGAGAAGAGCCTTTGGCCGTTCGAATAGCTTTTGGGACAGAGGCTCACCATGAGCCAGGACGCGTTTCCGACTGATGGGGGGGATTGACGCACTTCCCCGGCCTGTGGTGCACTCAGGCCCGCGCACACGAGCATTCCGGCCAGCAGGATACAGCACGCCGGTCTCCGATATAGGGCTGTTCGATAGGTCTCCGCGACCATTCGCATCTCACGCGGTTGCATATTCCGGGATCTGGTCTCCTTATACACCAGGTTCTCCCGGACAAAAAGCGGATTCGTCTTGTCGAGGTTAACTTTGGGTCGAGAGGGGCAAACCGAGGCACGTGGACTCACCGCATTAGTAGGACCGGCATCTTGCCGATCCTACTAGAGTATTATCTTTGCGGCACGCTCCTTTTCGCTGTAGATGCAGCCGCAGTATTTCTGTCGATACAATCCGGTTTGGCGGTATTCTTTCACACCTAAGTTCCAGCCTGTTCTCCAATCCTGATAGAAAAACGGGACGCCATGCTGTTCCGAGACGGCCTCACCGATCTCCTTGAGCAGATCATGCTTCTGAAAACGGCTGTAAAGGAGGGTAGTGGAGAATGCGTCGAAGCCTTTGGCTTCGGCCAGACGAGCGGTCTTTGTCAGTCGGAGATGGAAGCAGACGCGGCACCGCTGTCCTTCTCGATACACCACTTCCCGCAGCCATTCTTCCAAGCCGTCGGGGCCGTCTTCTTCCAGAGCAGGAATTTGGCGCTCCTGGGTATAGATCCTGAATGCATCAAGTCTGCGCAGGTATTCCGAATAAGGGTGGATATTGGGATTAAAGAAGAACGAGGTGACCTCGTGTCCTTGCGAAGTGAGCTCCGCGTACGGGTGAACGAGGCACGGAGCGCAACAGGTGTGGAGTAGAATTCTCATGAAAGGTATTGTCTCCTTCTGGGCCGCATGGTATGAAGTCTGCCGTCGAGAGCGCCGAGACGCTCATTTTGCGCTACCAGGTTGGCCTCTGATGAAAAAAATCGTCTGGTTGTTCGTCGTCGTTTTGGTTGTCTGTCCGTCGGCGCAAGGCGCAGATTGGGCCGTCTTCCTCAATGCGTTCGGAGAAACGGCCACAGCCTACCTCAATGACGCATTCCTGCTCCTTGGGGCCACCGCGGACGGATTCGTGGCCGGCATTATCGAAGAACACGCAGCCATCGATACGGTAACAAATGTACAGAAAAGAGTACAGATCATACGCGCCAAAATCAAGGCCGTCTCAGATGGTAGAATAGCAGAGGTGGACAGGCAACTCCTCGCAATACTTGACGGCGGCTACGCGTGCCTCGATCATCAGGCCTGGGCTCTCGTTCAGTACATGAAGGAAAAAAGTCCGGCCGCGGCCAAGCGTTTCGACGAGCAACGGACGCAATGTCTTGAACGGCTGAGAAAGGTGGCTGACTTCTATGCCAAGCTGCCCACGTCTCCTCAGCTTCCCGAGCCTCTCAGCACCCGTTGATCGCCCACCCGTATGGTAAATCGTTCCCGATCGAGATACTCCAGCAGAGGAATATTATACTTTCTGGATGATCCGGTTACCCCGGCAAATTGAGACGGGGTGATAGCCCCTTCTTTATTTATGAATTCCACGAGCTTGCGTTTCGTCTCTTGGATGAATCCTACCGAGAAGTAGATATCTTCTTTAACTTTGACAATCTTCTGCTCTTTGGCCAGGAGGTCCAGCATGGCCTTCACTTGCTGAGTCGTCACCCCCGCTGCTTCGGTCAGATCCCTGACTATGGGCGGCGCGTTATCGCCCTTAACGATCAGGTTCAGGAGCTTCTCTTTGAGACCTTTTTCTTCTTCTTTGAGCTGAACCTTATGCGCGGGCGACCGGACAGTGTTGCCCTCGTCGACGATAGCCCCACCGGAAACGAGCATCTCCAATACCTTTTTGAAGAGCTTATCGCTTCCGCCCGCCGCGGATCGAAGCTCTTGCTTGGGTATGCCCTCTTTTAGCGGGTTTTGAGCATGGAAGGCTTCAAGTCGCGAGAGTATCTTCCTGTGCATCAAGTCCACGAGGCCTCGGTGCACGTAACGATCGTCCCCGGGATCGAATCGAACCAGCTTCTGGGCGTTTCGCAGATTCTCCAGCATTCGATCCAGGCCCTTGCCCGACATGCCGGTGAGGCCGAGCAACTCGCTCCTGGTGATCCCATCCAGTCCCGCACCCCGCACCATGGTCTCAAGCACGCCCGCGGAGTCTTCCCAGTCATGTTCCATAAAGGCTTTGGCAGAGCGTGCCCGGAGTTTCGTCCCACGAGGATTGAGAATCACCCCCCCGCCCAGTGTCACGGAAGGAGACAAAGCCCTGAGGACAAAGCGATCGCCGCCGGCCGGCACGATAGGCGATACTGCGCGCACCTGTGCCACCAGCTCTGTGCCCGGTTCCGCGGTCTCCCGGTCGGCAAAGACCACTCGTGCCTCTGCTTCGGTGGTGTAGTGATGTAAACGTACCAGTTGCCGATTCCTGATGGGCATGGGTGAGCGGGCAAGCACCTTCAGGCGTACATCTACGATGTATGTCGGCGTGAACTCCGTCGGATGGGTCATCACGTCGCCACGAGCAAGATCTGACGCCTCCAACCCTCGCAGATTAACCGCAGCCCTTTCACCAGGAAAAGCCTGCTCCTCCTGTTGATTGTGCGATTGGAGCGATCTAACCGAAGACCGCTTGCCACTGGGCAAGATCTCAATTTCATCGCCCAATTTAACAGTGCCTGAAATCAACGTTCCAGTTACAATGGTTCCATGCCCTTTGAGCGTAAAGACCCGGTCGATAGGCAGGCGCAGAAGCCCGTGCACCGGACGGTCATCGGTCTCAAGGGCCAGGTCGGACAAGGCTTTCCTCAGCTCGTCGAGCCCTTCACCAGTCCGCGCTGAGACCCGTACCATCGGCGCGCCTTCGAGGAATGTGCCCTTTACCAGGTCTCGTGCGTCTTCTTCGGCCAGTAGAGCGAGCTCCTCATCCACGAGGTCGAGCTTGGTGAGCACAACCAGGCCCTTGCGGATCCCAAGCAGGCTCAGGATGTCCAGGTGCTCCACAGTCTGGGGCATGACCCCTTCGTCCAAGGCCACAACGAGCGCGGCCAGATCCACGCCTCCGGAACCGGCTACCATCTGGCGAACGAACCGTTCGTGCCCCGGAACATCGATGATCCCAAAGCGGACCTGATCGCCGATGTCGAGAAACGCGAACCCCAGCTCAATACTGATTCCGCGCTCCTTTTCCTCCTTGAGACGGTCCGTCTCCATGCCGGTCAAGGCGCGGATCAGCTCGGTTTTCCCGTGATCGATATGTCCGGCGGTTCCGAGAATAACTCGTTTCATGAAGGGTGCCGATGTGAATATGAGGGGTAATCCAGCGCGTGCTTTTGCCTTAGTAATATCTGCTCCATATCAGAACCGATGCACACAAATGCCCATCGTTGCTGCTCAATCAGGCCAGATCTCGATATCACGCATCATAGGAAACGCGTGGGGAGTATCAGGGCCGTACCACTTTTGGTAGATCTTCTTCAAAGTTCCGTCTGAAGCCATGTCTTGAATGGTGAAATTGACCAGATCGCGCCAAGCTGAATCATTCTGCGGCAATGCCACCGCGACCCCTTCTACCGTGTCTGATGCCCGCAGCAATTCGAATCGGCCGGTCTTCTTGGACAAGTATTCGAGCAGGATCATGCCCGAATCGATCCACGCGGCCACCTTTTCCCGGCCAAGGGCCATGAAACATGAAGGTCGATCGGGATACGAGACCACGTTCTTTTCCGCAGCCTCGTCTCCGGCCTGCTTCAGAATCCGCATGGCCTCTCTTTCCCCGATGGTACCTTGCACCGCGGCGATCTTCTGGCCTTTCAGCTCTGTCGGGTTTTTGAACTTGCCTTTCACCACCAAAATGTGCGGCGCGTCAAAGAAGTAGGGCACTGAGAAGTCAAACGCACTTTCCAGAGACCTGGTGTGCCGAACCCTGCACATGGCTGCGTCAATCTTGCCCTCGGATAGGAGCGGTCCCCAGTTGCGGTCTCCCACCTTTACCATGTCGAGCTTTCGGCCTATGCGACGGGCCATTTCCTGGGCAAGATCAACTTCAAAGCCTACCAGTTGCCCGCTGGTATCGAGAAAGCCCTGAGGTATGCGGTTGTACGGAACGCCAAATCGGACCGTGCCGGATTTGCCCACTCGATCAAACACTGGGCCGGCGAGGGCTTGATCGCAATAGAGCAGCACAGAAGCCAAAACAGCCATGCAGGCCCATGCGGCGCAGCCGCTCCAAAAAAAAGTTAAGACCGCAGCGACCTTCCGGGATTTGAACCGAGGATCAAACGCCTTGTCATGCAACTGCTTTCGGGAAACCATCTGATCTGCGAGCTTCCTGCGATCGGGTGAGATTATTACCAACCAAGCCCGAGAGGCATAACTAATTCAGTTGGCTCTCGAAGGCAAGCTGAAAGCGCTGCGAGAAGTTATCCTTTCCTCGCACACGAGAGACAGGTTCTTTTGGCCGAATTAGCGGCCTCAGTAGGACCGGCATCCTGCCGGTCCTACCGTTTGTTTCTGTGGGGCCGCAAACGGAGACTTGTCCTGCGTAGGTGAACGATTACTGGGACAATCGGGTCGCGCACGGCGAAACGCGACACTATTGTTATTCCCCGTTGGGTGAGCAAGGTCGTGTCCCGCCTTCACACAGGACATCTTCTTTTCGCACCTCGATGATGTTATCGTCCTCGATTTGCACCGAAACGGTCTCCGAAAGCGGGTTGTACTTGACCACAACCCCTTCGCCTTTGGGTGTATTCACCCGCTTGCCCAGTTTCGGCATATCCTGTCGGAAGTCTTCGTAGATATCGTGCTCATACGCCAGGCAGCACATGAGTCGGCCGCAACAACCCGATATCTTCGTGGGGTTCAGCGACAGGTTCTGATTCTTGGCCATTTTCACGGACACGGGCCTGAACTCGGAGAGGAACCGTCCGCAACAAAGCTCTTGGCCGCAGCAGGCGATTCCGCCCAACATCTTTGCTTCGTGTCGTACGCCGATTTGGCGCATCTCTATGCGAACCGGAAATCGCGTCACAAGTTGTTTCACCAGCTCACGAAAATCAACTCGCCCTTCTGCAGTGAAATAGAAAATATACTTGCTGCTGTCGAAGAAACATTCCACGTCCACCAACTTCATCGGCAGGCCCAGAGCTTCGATACGTTCCAGGCAGTGGGCGCGGGCTTCAGCCTCTCGATGGGAGCACCGGGCCTTTTGGTCGAAATCCACTCTCCCGGCCTTCCTGAGCACTTTGCGCAACGATTCCGCCTGAGAGGTATCCAGCTCTCTGCGTGTAGGCGGAGTGGCCACGGTTCCAAGGCCCAGACCTTTCTCGGTCTTCACGACCACGGGCTCTCCCATTGCCAGTTCGATGCCCGCGGCGTCGAAATTGTAGATCCTGCCGGCCCTGTCAAAACGGATGCCCACCACGTCTACCGTCACCTTTGGCGCCTCTGTTGGAGGCGAGGGACGAGGCGCTGCGTGACGGCGCTCTTGCGCCTCAGCTTCAACAGTCGGCTCTGATTGAGGAGCCTCGAATGCCCATTGTTCCGAGGCTGAAGTGTCGCTGGAGGCGTCCGACATATCTCCGGGCTCGGACCGTTCCAGTACGATCTCGCACTGCACTGGAGTAAGATCTTCGGTGCTCGGCCCTTCGTCAGGAAGGTCTCCTTGCACTTGAGACTCAGTGGCTACTACTTCACTCGGCGCAATGTTGGACGCTTCTTGGGCAGGCGAATGTTCCGACGAGGCTTCGTCACTCTGTCTGTCTCTGAATTTGGATCCGTAGGATCGGGGAAGGTAAGATGTATCTCGTTTTGGCCGGTTATCGTCCATTACCTGGTTCCTTTGCGAGCTTCCTGAACCGTACCCATGCCGGGCCCCGCCAGTGTCCGGACCACCTTGAGGAGCATCGCATCTAACACGAGATTGCAATTCACATTGATCTCAGATGCTATCAATTCTGAAGCTCGACTCAACTCTTCGTACACCGCGAGCAACTTCTCATTGCTGTGATGTTGAGCCCCCAAGGAGATTCTGTCAAGTGATTCCCTGTGGATAAAGCCGGACTCATCGTGCTCCATTTTGTTGAGGAGCATGTCCCGGACGATAGTGGCGCCGATTTCAATGGCGTCCAAAGCGGCCTCACGGTCCGAAGAAATGCGGAGCGAGCTTTCGAGGAGAGCCCGAATACCGTCTTTGCCCGGTTCGAGCAGAAGGTCCATCATGAAGACTTCCAGTTCCGCGTAGTCTCGGCCGTGAATCTCCAGCGCGCGGCCCATACTTCCGTTTGCGAGAGCTGCCAGTCCCTGAGCCTTTTCGCCCGGGATCTTGAGCCGCTCTGCGAGAAGCTCACCCATTGGCTTCAACAGCAGAGGTTGGAACGAGATCCTCCGGCAGCGAGACCGCACCGTGGGCAGCAGACCCGCAGGTTTGGCAGTAACAAGGACGAGCGCTCGATTCGGTGGGGGTTCTTCGAGGGTTTTCAAGAGGGCATTCTGTGCCTGGCGGTTCATCAGGTGGGCGTCGTCGATGATGGCGACCCGGTATCGGCCTTCGATCGGGGCGTACTTGAAGAAGCGCTGCATTTCCCTGATCCGTTCGATACGGATCTTACCCCGCTCAGGCTTTTCCAATGTCACATCAGGGTGCTTTCCTTCAACGATCCGTCGGCATACCGGGCAGGACCAATCTTTATCCTGACTCCGGTCAGGGCAATTGAGCATACACGCGAACCGCAGAGCCACTAGCCTCTTGCCCACGCCCTCAGGACCGGCAAAGAGGTACGCATGAGCGGGCCGCGCCTGTTCCACGGCTCGCTCAAGCCCTTTCATCACGTCTTCATGTCCGACGATGCGGCCCATCAGTGAAGAAAGATACGCGGATCACAGCCGTTTCACCGGGACCAACCTGTCCCAAGCTAATATCAGAGGCGTGGCCACGAAGATCGACGAAAACGTGCCGAGCAGGATTCCCACAAAGAGCGCCAGCGCGAAGTCGGCCAGAACATTTGTGCCCAGGAAGTAAAGCGCAACAACCACCAAAAGAGTAGCCAAGCCGGTAAGAATGGTCCTGGATAGCGTTTGGTTGATAGAGGTGTTGAGGATTTCACCGAGAGATGTCTTGCGCATCAGCCCGAGATTCTCGCGAATCCGGTCGCAAACAACGACTGTGTCGTTCACGTCGTAACCGATCACTGTCAATATGGCTGCGAGTATAGTGAGGTTGAATTCCTTGTCGGTCCAGACAAAGAGCCCATAGATTATGACGATGTCGTGGATCAGGCAGAGAATTGCTCCCAACGCCATGCTTACGCCGAAGCGCATGAACCCCACGTAAATCAAGAGCATTCCCAGAGCCAGGACGGTAGCCCACACGGCCGCTTCTCGTAAGTCTTTGCCGACCTTGGGCCCTACCATCTCTACGTTGCGAATGTCGACATTGCCCTTGCCTACTTTGTTCTCCAGAAGCTCTTTTACTTGGTTTGACAGCTTCTGTGTTCCTTCCTCAGTGGCCTCGGTTCGTATAACGAATTCATCGCCCCCGGTAAATCCCTGAACCACGAGATTTTCTCCGATGGGATCCAGCGCTTTTCGTACCTCTTCGGTGGGTACGGGTTTCGGAAACTTGACCTGAATCATTACCCCGCCGGTGAAATCGATCCCGAGCTTAATGGTGCCCTTGATGGGAACGGAGAGTAAGGCCAACAGCATGGCAATGGTCGAAAGTAGGTAAGCGTATTTTCTTATTCGCATAAAATCGAAACTGGTGTTGGGTCTAATGAGTTCCACGGTGCGTATCCTTCCGGAAGAGTCGCCCCTGCCAAGCAGGAGCACGGGGTTCGATTTCAGGTCGCTCATGCTTGGCCAACGGGCCTTCATCAAACGCTCATGTGCTTAACGCGCATGTTCTCGAAGACATAGTCGAATATGAACCGGGTAACGAAGAGGGCCGTGAACAGCGATACGAGCAGCCCGATACACAGTGTCACGGCAAAGCCCTTTATCGGCCCTGTGCCGAACTGAATCAACGGCAGGGCCGCGAGAAGGGTGGTCAAATTGGAATCGAATATGACCGAAAATGCCCTGGTGTAACCAAGTTCCAACGCTGCGCGAGGAGATTTGCCCGCGCGCAGCTCCTCTCGTATGCGTTCAAATATCAGTACGTTCGCGTCAACCGCCATGCCCATCGTGAGGGCCACCCCCGCGAGGCCCGGCAGCGTCAGGGTGGCACGGAGGCCCGGCGCCACCATCACTGCAAATATGAGAAGCAGGTTCAAGAAAAGGGCTATGTCAGCAACAACGCCGGACCACTTATAGTAGATGGCCATGAAGATCATTACCAGGGCAAGTCCCAGAAGGACCGCATTCCGGCCCAGTCTGATGGAATCAGCCCCAAGAGAAGGGCCTACCGCGCGGGTTTCCAGAATCTGCACCGGCGCGGGCAAAGACCCATGCCTGAGGATCAGAGCAAGATCGCTGGCTTCCTCCGGAGTGAAGCGTCCTGAGATTTCAGCTCGGCCTCCTGCGATTGGCTCGTTGATTACCGGCGCTGAATAGACCCGGTTATCCAAGATGATTGCGAGTCTTTCGCGCACGTGCTCTTTGGTGATCCGATAAAAGAGGTCCGCTCCGCGGCGGTTGAACTCGATAGCTACCACCCACCGCCCGTCCTGACCCGTTCTTGGCCGAGCGTCGGTAAGAACGTCGCCGGTCATAAGTACCTGCTTTTTCAGCAGATATGGGGTACGGGTAACCGCTCCGGTCCGCGGATTTCGGTCGATCTGGTACAGCACCTCATCACCGGGAGGCATTGGTCCCTTGAGGGCCGCGTTGACATCGCCCTTTTCGTCGACCAGTTTGAACTCCAGCCGAGCGGTCCTCTTGATGATATCAATTGCCCTGTTGGTGTCTTCCCTGAGTCCTGGGAGCTGGACGATTATCCGGTCTTCACCATGAAGGACCACGTCCGGCTCGGCAACGCCCAAATCGTCAACTCTATTCCGTATGGTGTCCACAGCCTGTCGGACTGACTGACGCTTGATGTCGTCAATAGCCTTTTGGTCCATTCCCAGGGTAATCGCGAAGCCTTGTGATACCGGCTCCCCCGACAGCTTCCTGAAGTTCGGGATCTTGTCCAGGACCCGGCTGTCAAACAGGATCTCTTGATCGGCATCCCTCAGCACCACCTTGAAGCTGGAAGGAGATACCCGTTCCACATCCCTATACCGTACGTTGATCTCGGGTTCCTTCATCAGGGCAGAGACTTCGGCCATGGTTTGGTCCACAACTGTTTCCACGGCTTTTTCCGTCTGGACCTCCAGGACCATATGCAGGCCGCCCTGCAAATCAAGCCCGAGCCGAATGGGACTTGCGGGAAAGTACTTGGACCACGCTTCCGGCACAGGGCCGAGCGATGGGTAGATCAAGAACACACTGGCAATCAGCACCACCAGTATTACCGCGCCACGCCACTGAAGATTCTGCATCATCGAGCGAAACTCCTCATCAACTTTGGTCGTCCGGAGGGGCCGCGGCGATTCCGGATATGTGCGCCCGCGATACACGGACTCGCACCTTGTCGGCAATTTCCAGGGTGACGATCTGGTCGGTAATACTGTAGATCTTGCCGTACAGCCCGCCCTGGGTAATGACCGCGTCCCCCTTCTTGAGATTCTCCAGCAACTTCTTGTGCTCCTGGGCTTTCTTCTGCTGTGGACGTATCAGCAGCAGGTAGAAAACGGCAAAAATCAGGATCATGGGCAAAAAGCCCACCAGGAAGCTGCTATCGCCGCCTTCCGCAGGGGGCGCCATGGCGTACGCGATGTCAATCATCTATCTCCTCCATCCGTGATTTACACTCACGGGCGAATGTATCAAGCCTGTTGTCTCGGATCGCCTCTTGCATCTCGCGCATCAATTTGCCGTAAAAGGACAGGTTATGCAAGGTGGCCAGCCTGTGCCCGTAGATCTCCTTTTCCAGGAAAAGGTGACGGAGATATGCCCTGGAATAACGACTGCAGAGGGAGCATGTGCACTGGGGATCCACAGGGGCCGGGTCGTCACGGTGACGGGCGTTTCTGATGTTCAGCGGACCTCGCGAGGTGAAGAGCATCCCGTTGCGAGCGTTACGAGTGGGAAGCACGCAGTCGAACAGATCAACCCCTCGGAGCACTCCATCCACTATGTCTTGCGGCTTACCGACTCCCATGAGGTACCGGGGCGATCTCGCGGGAAGATGAGGCACGGTTACCTCGATCATCTCGATCATGAGCTCCCGGGGTTCACCCACACTCAGGCCGCCAATGGCATATCCGTCCAGATCCAGGGAAGTGAGGCCTTCAGCGCTCAGCCGCCTCAGATCCGAAAACGTCGAACCTTGTACTATGCCGAACAAGGCAGGGTCAACTTTTTTTTTGGAATCCAGGCACCTAGCAGCCCACCGCGTGGTTCTGAGAACTGCCTCATGGGCTTCTTCCCATTCCACCGGGTACTCTTTCACGTCATCCAAACACATGATGATGTCCGCTCCCAGGGCCTCTTGGACCTCAACACTCAATTCCGGCGTGAACATGTGCATACTTCCGTCCACATGGGACTGAAATAGGACGCCTTCCTCGCTTACCTTCCTTAGCCGTCCCAGGCTGAAGACCTGAAATCCGCCGCTATCTGTCAGCAACGCGCCCGGCCAATCCATGAAACGGTGCAAACCACCCATCTGCTCCACCAGCTGGTGCCCCGGGCGCAAATAAAGGTGGTAAGCATTCGCGAGCACAAGGCGATAACCCAGGTTCCAGAGCTCGTCCGGAGACACGGCCTTGACCACACCTCTCGTGCCCACAGGCATGAACGCGGGGGTTGCCACTTCGCCCCGAGACGTGACCAGTCGCCCAACGCGAGCCTGGTTGCTTGAATCCCGGGATGTCACTTCAAAAGAAAAGGCCATACAACCACCAAATCCATTGCCCTTCGCAGGGGAGACCCTTTTCTGCGAGGATTTTGAATCCATGAAACGGTCAAGCCATCGAGAGTATACACAAAATGCCGGACCGGGAAAGAGGAACCGCAGAATCGTTGTGACTATTCAGTCATGGGGGGACGGTTGTCATTGCGAGTGCAGCGAAGCAATGCAATCTTCGGTGGGACGGGCATCTTGCCCGTCGTCCGGACTGACAGGCGGGACGCCTGTCCCACGATGGAGATTGCTTCGTCCCCCGGATCACGTCCGGGGTCCTCGCAATGACATATAGCGTCAAACTCCCTCGCATCGTGCGCTCGATCGAGCCCTGCAATTGAGAAAACCTCCTGATGATGCTACAGGTGGATACCTGAGCAATCCCGGATTGCACGGTGCACATGAACGGCTCGCAGACGAACACCATACATAACGCGGGGCTGGTAGCGCTCTTTCGTGAGCTGGCCTTGGCTTATCCAGGACGCACGGCCCTCGGGCTTGTCCTTTCGACCTTGTCGGGCCTGGCTGAAGGGCTCGGTATTGCCACGCTGTTGCCCCTGCTGGGAGTCATATTGGACCCGGGCGCGGCTTCCGCAGGCGGTTTGACCCAAAGCTTGCTGACAGCGCTGGCTGTGATCGGCGTGAAACCGACAATCGGTTCGCTCCTTACATTCATTGTTCTTGTGATGCTGCTCAAATCGGGTCTCTATCTTCTGGCCTCTACAACCATCGGTTTTTCCGCGGCTCATGTGGGAAATGATTTGCGGACTTCGCTGACCAAGTCCCTCCTTCGCGCACGGTGGGAGCATTTTATCCATCTGCCGCCAGGATGCCTTGCGACTGCGGTCACCGCGGAGGTGGGTCGGTCGGAGAGCGCCTATGCGCTGATCTGTACTTTGATGGCCGATGCGATCCAAGTTGCGGTGTATGGCGTGCTTGCGCTCATGATTTCCTGGCAGGTGACGGTGGCCGCGGCCGCGTGTGGGACGCTGATCGTCCTGCTGCTCTCTGGGCTGGTGCGATGGGCACGCCGAGCCGGTGTCAGGCTTACCGAATCCCAACGGACCATCGCGGCAGGATTGGTGGATGGCGTGCAAGGTATCCAGGCCCTAAAAGCCATGGGGTGCGAAAGGCTCCTTGAGCCGTTCCTGAATAACACCATCGAAGAGCTCAGACGAGCGCAACGAGACTACGCCATCAGCACCTATGCGCTTATCGGGCTTCAGGAACCCGTGACCGTGGTCTTTCTCGCTGTAGGCATCTATTTCACAGTCACGGTTTGGCATGTTCCTTTTGACAACGTCATGGTGCTCGGACTGCTGTTCTGGCGGACCGCGATGCGAGTCAACATCTTGCAGCGGAACTACCAGCAAGTAGGGGCTCAGGAGAGTGGGTTCCGGTCGCTCAAATCCACAATGGACGCGGCAGAAGCCGCTGAGGAACGCTCGTCCGCTGGTGAAACTCCATCGCTGAAACAGGGCATTTCACTGGAACGGGTGACGTTCGCGTACGAGGGATCGGCTCCGGTGCTGGCGGATGTGTCGCTCACGATCCCCGCGGGCCGTTTTACCGCAATTGTCGGCGCATCGGGATCGGGCAAGACCACCATAGCCGACTTGATCGTCGGATTCTTCGAGCCCCAGTCCGGCCGCGTTCTGGTGGACGAAGCGCCGCTCCAGCACATCGATCTGAAAGCATGGCGCCGCATGATCGGGTATGTAGGCCAGGAAGTGACCTTGTTTCACGACACAGTCCTGGCAAACGTGACTCTCGGTGATGCCGCAATGGACCATAAGGACGCGGAAGCCGCGCTCAAGCTTGCCGGCGCGTGGGAATTCGTCGGTGAGTTGGAACACGGTGTGGAAACCGTGGTTGGCGAACTGGGCGGAAAGCTGTCCGGCGGTCAGAGACAACGCATCGCGTTGGCAAGAGCCCTGGTGCGGAAACCGAGGCTCCTCATCCTTGACGAAGTGACCACGGGATTGGACCCCGTAACTGAAGCCGCAATTTGCGCGACCCTCAAAGACATCAGCCGAACAGTCACCATCTTGGCCATATCCCACCAACCCGCGCTTGTTGAAGCCGCGGAATTGGTTTACCGCCTCGAACGCGGTCGGATAGAACCCGTGTTCAAACCATGATCTGCTCAACAGAGACGGCGCTAGAAGCCATCCCCGTAGGGGCGCACGGCCGTGCGCCCCTACAAATCCCTTGTACGATATGCCTGCCCCGTGGGTCGCAAGGAACTGTCCACCGATTCACGGAATTCAGGGTTTTTCGCGACAGATGCGGTTCGCTTCGCTCACCACATCCTACGCTCTCTGAAAGCCCTTGCCGTAGGGGCGCACGGTCAAGGTCGTGTCAAGATTCTTGGGACTCGCTACATCGTGCTACGACGCGCGGGTGGCCGGGACGTTATACGTCCCGGTGTCGAAGGCACAGGAGGCTTATTCTCTTGTTCGCTTGTCGAGAAAAGGAGCCAAAATTAATGTGTGCGCCCGAATAGACCTCCTGTCGCTTCGCGACCCCGATCCCGCGTCCCGCGGGAACGTCGGGGCCACCCACGTGGGGCCTTCCTCACCGGTCGTGAAAGGATCTTGAGTGGGATCGTGGTTTCGAGACAGCCTCGGCCGTGCGCCCCTACGTTGCCCGCGCCTCAAGCGAGAAACGACGAATTCGCCTCCTTGAAATCACAAACTGTGATTTCAAGGGGGGGGCGGCGTGGAGAGGCTATCTCTAGACCACGATCCCAACGTGGTTGCATTGACTCGTCCGCCTGGGTGATTAGGTTTAGGCCAGAAGTCATGCGTATGGGAGGACGTGCAATGATTGCTCAGCGATATTCACCGACGTGCCTGGAATGGCTCGTGCTGCAGATGCAGGCTGCGCTTCCGATGCTGCTGTCCCAAGTGCGAATGCTGTTGGACCTGAAGGATGTTGACGATATCCGTGTGTTCTTCACTGCCAGGGAACCCGACACCATCGTCGGGGTGCTCCGCCACCTCAAAGGCGTGCCCGACGACGTGGTCAACACGCTCCGAAAAGAAATAGATCGAGAGATCATGGAAACGGCCAAGTCACACGAATGGGGGGACTGGGTCAAGATCCATTGGGATGTTCGAGGACCGGCATAGGAATTGGGGGACACTGCATTAATATTGCTGCGCGTTGATCCGGAGCCCTTTGTTTCTCCTCTACGCCCCTCACTCCTCTCTTTGTGGGGCGGCCTTTCCAGGCCGCCGGCAGGCTGGAATCCCGCGAGGTCGCGGGACTGCCCCACAGGGGAGAGGGTTTTACAATCCCCTCCCTTGATGGGAGGGGGAAGGGGAGGGTGATCTTTGACGCGGCTTTCAATGCCGTCCACTGTAAGCCGCTTCTCCGTTTGCCGCCAACTTCGCCTGTTATCTGTTCGCCTTCTTGATGCCCAGTGCGTCCGTGGCGATGATCATCTTCATGATATTGGTGGCGCCTTCCAGGATCTTGTACACCTTGCCGTCTCGCAATATCCTGGCAATGGGATATTCGTTGGAATACCCGTAAGCACTGAGCACTTCCAGCCCTAGATTGGGGACTTCGTCCGCGGCCTTGCACGCATAGTACTTGGCGATGACCGTTTCCCGCATATTGTTGACGAGCCCGCGGTCTTTCTGAATGGCACATCTCCAAACCAGCGCTCGGGCGGCTTCGGTTTCGGCCACCATGCGAGCGATGACCTCCTGAACCATCTGATACTGAGCAATAGGCTGGCCGAACTGGTTGCGTTCGTTCGCGTACTTGATGGATTCATCTACAGCGGCTTGGCAGGTTCCGACAGCGCCCGCGGCTGCGGTAAGCCGCGTGCTGATGAGTTCCTGCATCAAGTAGCTGAATCCTTTGCCTTCCTCTCCGAGCAGATTCCCCGCGGGAATCCGGACGTCTTCCATGATGATTTCGCCTGTGGGACAGGCCCACAAACCGAGCTTCTCTTTGATCTCGACTGCGGTCACCCCAGGGGAATGCATGTCCATGACAAAGGCGCTCATTCCTTTGTGTTTCGATTTCTTGTCGGTCATGGCGAACAGCACGCACATGTCGGCTACCGGCGACCAGGTAATCCACATCTTTCTGCCGTTAACGACGTACTCGTTGCCGTCTTTGATTGCCGTTGTGGTCATGGCCGCGGTATCGGACGCGGCATCGGGTTCGGTAATGCCGAAGCAACCAATCATTTCAGCGGACATGAGCGCGGGAATGTACTTTTTCTTGATCTCTTCGCGGCCCCATTTGGATATGGAAAGAGCCGTGCCCATGGTTTGCATGTTGAATGCCACACGCAGAGACCCCGATGCCCGACCGATCTCTTCGGTCACCAACGCATGAGCCAGATATCCCATGCCGTTGCCGCCGTATTCCTCAGGTATGGGGCAGCCGAAGAGGCCAAGTTCCGCCATCTTATTGACCAACTCACGCTGAAAACGATGCTCCTTCTCGTCCTTCTCCGCCACGGGAGCAATTTCTTTTTCCGCGAACTTGCGAACCATGTCCCGAAGCATCTTGTGCTCTTCGGTGAGTTCCACGTCGTACTCGTCACTCATGGGATACGCTCCTTGAATTGCATTGGGAAAATCGCTTGCCAAATCCAAGAAGTTTCAAGGAGTTCCCGGGGAGGCCCTTTTTGTTCGGCCTCCCCGGACCCCTCCCCAAAAACTCCCGGCATTTCAAAGCACTTCCAGGGCTTGTCAGCTAATCTTGTTTATGGAATTCCGACGGGCAATCATGCAGCTGCCTGACAGACTCTGTGACAATCCCGCGGTTTTCAAACCACTTCTAGATAGCAGACAGAACGAACAAGCGTCAAGGAATGCGTAGCGGATTATCTCTTCCCTGATCGGGAAAGCAGGAAGGCCATGAACACGATGCCCACTAGGATCGCGAACCACAGGGTACAAACCCGTATCAGGAGCACCGCAGGAAGCGCACTGGAGTAGCTAATTCCGAGGAAGGCCAGGATGCCTACCATACCGGCTTCCGTGCCTCCGATGCCGCCCGGGAGCATAGAAAGCGCCCCGAGAAGCGTGGAAAAAGAGTAGGCGAAATTGGCTTCGAGCAAGGTGGCGGAAAGGTCCAGACCTCGCAATACAAGGTAAAGCGAGACCGATTCCAGCCCCCAAGCCACGGTGGAAACCACCAGGCCCACGAGAAAGACACGCAAAGTCATAAGTTCCCGGCCTGTGAGCAGCACGCCAAGCAGCTTTTGCGCAGGCCACGCGAGGACGCGTATGCGCTCGACCTTCTCCAGTACCGGCCGGTACACCCGTTCCATGCTGAGGAAGATCCCGCCGAAAACCACTGCTGCAGCACAGATGAAGAAAGCTTCTCGCCATTCGCTGAAAAGCAAGAACGAGAAGGAGGCCAGGAGCAGCACTCCCCACAGGTCCATGAGGCGTTCGACCACGAGGATGCCAACCACCCTGGTGAAGGAGATGCCGTAATCTTCCTTGAGAAAAACCCCCTTGGCTGCTTCACCCATTTTGCCCGGTGTTCCCGTGAGCGCAAAGCTTGCCAGGAAGACTTCCAGCGCATAGCCGAACGGCAGCTTGTGCCCTACTTGCGCCAGATAGTATGCAAAGCGCCACCCGCGCATGACCCACCCGACGACGACCAACAGGAGCACGAGAAAGAGCAACTTGAGAGGGAAACTCGCAAGTGCTTTGATCGTGGTGTGGTAGTCACTCGCCAGGGTCGCTGCGGCATAAAACACCGCGCCTACCACGGCAAAGATGAGTACGGACCTGATCACTCTGGAATAAGAGACTTCTGACGACGGAATGTCCGCGGCTGGCCCAGTACTGTCAGGCTCCGAATTCGGATGCGACGTTGAGGCTGTTCTCGTTTCGGGCATGTGGGTTCTTCGCGGCAGTGTCGGGATCACGGTTTGTTTGGATCGGGGAAGTAAATGCACCGCGAGCTGAACGCGTGCCAGGCTGCATCCAGCTGCAATTTCAGGTCACGGAGCTGGTAGGTCATTTGGACATAGTTCGGATCCCTCTGATTCATCCTCATCGCCTGATGGTAAGACTGATTATACATGTGCCAGAGATTTTGCCAGTTCCTTTCGAGGTTGAGGCACTCCCCGTATTGTGGGTTTGATAGGTCAGGTCTAAAGGCATACTGGAGCCCTCCCTGGCGCGGCGCCTGAGCCGCTGGGGGACCTCCCGGAGGGGCTGCCGGACCTGGAGGGACCGTCATGGGATAGCCCGGTGGAGCTTGGGCATCGGCCCCAAAGACCAAGCCGATGAAGACCAGGATCAATGCTATGGTAGGGCACACCCGCTCTTTATTCATTTTCACAATTCATTCGGGTATTGGGTAACTCTCAGTTTGACCAATGCTGTGATATGAGTGACCAGCGGGTGCCACTGCTGGCTCGCCCAGCAGTGTCTTCGCTGGATGCACTGCTGGACAAGCCAGCAGTGGCACCCAAGCACAACACCATGCGTGCGAAATTGAATCGAGAACCTTGTTAGATATGAATTCTCTTTTGCCGCCACTACGAGAACCATCTCCAAGTCCGTATGCGGCCACGTACCGTGATTCGGGGGTACACGAGATCGGTCAGTGAGTCAAGCCCAGCCCGTCTTCATACCACGTCCGAAGGAAAGACGTGGAGGCCATCGTTTCCGTTTGGTCATTACCGCTCGGTTTGACCAACGAGAATGGGGTCACCATATTCAAGGTAGGTCGCCGGGGATGTGTTTAACTCAACACGTTTTCCCAGGGTTGGCCCGAAGCGACCTGCTGCGAGGTGGAAGGCTTGTGTTCGAAAACAGGTATTCAACTGAGAAAGCGAGATATAGAGAGATGACCATTAACTGTGAAACCCTCGACCTCATTGATGCGCTCGAAACACGAGGACGAGAATTCATGGAAGACGAGCGCGAAGGCCGCGTATTTATCGGGCATCAGTTCGATGTGTGTGAGTTTGACAAGTGGAGACGAAACGTGAACGATCTCCTCTATGGTCTGGAGGGTTGCGAGGGGATCTACTACCAGCGTTTCTCCAAGGAAGTGACCAGGCCGCACGCCAGAGACCTGGAAATCGGGCTGCGGGTGCTCAATGCCGCCAGGGACGACATCTATGGCGCGCTCCGCAAGGACGAGCCCGTGCCTGCCTGCGCGGCCAAGGGATCCGGCGGGCAAAGCGTGAGCTTTCACTGAGCAATTACATTTCTCGCAGTCCAGTCAAGGTGGAGAGTTCTCTTGTAATGGCTTCCGCGGCCTCCTTGGCCAGTGCAGCGGTTTTGCGCACTTTGGCTTCGTTCAGATCCGAGCTGAGCCCTACCACCCAGAGACCTGCCACAATGCGCCGTCGTGAGCCGATGCCGTAGAAGATCGGCGCTGCAATTGCTTTTACGTCGGGGATATACTCCTCGTTATCCAAAGCCACCCCTTCTCTCCGCACTTTCTCCAGTTCCGCGAGATACTTCGCTTGGTCGGTGATCGACCGGGGGGTGAATCGGGGTAGTTGGTTTTCTTGCAAAAGTTTTGTCACAGTCTCTTGATCGAAGTGCGCCAGGAATACCTTCCCCGCCGCACCCGCGAAAATAGGAACCCTTGTTCCGGCGCGGGTGGAGACTTTGAGCTTCTTGGTCGATTCCACCTGGTCCAGGATCAATAGGTAATGGCGTGTGAACATGCCCAGGAAAACGTCCTCATCCAGCTCTTTGCTAAGCTTCTTGAGGTGAGGCCGGGAGTGCCCCACGAGAGGAAGCGAAATCTCCGCGCTCTGGGCAAGTTCTTTGAACACATACCCGCATGTGTATTTGCGGGTCACAGGGTCCCTGAGCACCCATCCTACCTGCTCCAGCGCTGCGAGAATGCCGTGAGTGGTGGATTTGGCCAGGCCAAGGTCCGCCGCGATCCGGCTGATCCCGGGCGTACCGGGAAAGCCCACGATGCGGTTCATCACCTGAACCATTTTCAGGACCAGAGGCGCCATGTATGAAGGGCGTCTCGACGCGATATCCGGGTCTAACTCATGTCTCTTCTTGGGCATCTCCTGGCACCGATTCCTTTTCTTAGGATTGCCGAGTCCGGCCGCATGTCTTTGCAGCCCGTCTCTGTTATAAATAGGGGTCCTTCAGTCCGCAGGGGGCTGATGGGGTTCCGCGGAAGTTGCCGAGTGGCCTCCGTCCGAAGCCCACACTAAGAGGTCGAACAGTCGCAAACGATTTCACTATGCGGAACTAGCTGTTCTTAGTAATCTCCAAAGGCGGTCTTGTCAAACGATTTATAATGCGTCGCGTTCTCTTTCGTGGAGCTAAACGGCTGCTCCTGGAAGAGCCAATCACGGTTCCAAGACCTGAACCGATTTGCACACACACGGGCGCGAAGAACGCAAAGAAATCGCATCCAAGGAGGAAAGTTGCCCATGCTGCCACGGAAAGGCGATCATGCATCAATGAGCCGCGTCATTACCCAGGAGGATATCAGGGCATTCGCGGAGCTGGGGGGAGACCGGAATCCAGTGCACGTGGACGAGTCATTTGCGGCGAAGACGCGTTTTGGGAGTCCCATAGCGCACGGCATGTGGGGCGCGACGCTCATTTCGGCGGTTCTAGGGACTCAATTGCCGGGCCCGGGCACGATATACCTGGGACAGACGCTCGCATTCCGCGCTCCGGTATATCCAGGCGATACACTCACTGCAATTGTGACTGTTAAAGATGTGCGAAAAGACAAACCAATTGTGACCCTTGAGACAGTATGCGAGAATCAACGCGGAGAAAAAATCCTGGAAGGCGAAGCCGTCGTCCTGGTGGAAGAGGTCGCTTAACTCAGCCGGCAGATCTGGTCGATTGGCGCGACACCCTACGCAATTAGTAACGCAGAATGTTCACAATCAGGGAGGTTCGAATGAAAAGGGTCTTCGTATCATCCATGTGGCGCATCAGTTGGATGGCCGGCTTGTGCCTGCTGTTCTCAACCGCTACGGCCCTTGCTGACGGGTCCATGAACTCAGCGTTGACTCGTGGCCTGGAAGGCGTGGAACAGTCAGGGAAAGCCCCGCGTGCGCCAGTGACGGTCTATATCGCCAAGAAGATCGTGACTATGGAACGCAGCAACCCCGAGGCTACAGCCTTGGCCGTGGCCGGAAAGCGCATTGTGGCAGTGGGAACGCTCGACGAGGTGAAGGCCGCGCTCGGCGACTTTCCGTTTGTCGTAAACGATACCTTCAAGTCGAAGGTTGTTCTGCCGGGTCTCATCGACCAGCATCTGCATCCGATCCTGGGCGCGCTGACATTGTCCACAGAGGTGATAGCGACGGAGGACTGGGTACTGCCCGGTCGCACGTTCAAGGCGGCTAACACTGCCGAAGAGTATATCGCCCGCCTGAAGGCGGCTGACAGTGCGATGAAGGACAAGAACGAGTGGCTGTTCTCCTGGGGCTACCACGCGCTCTGGCATGGCAAGCTCGACCGCAAGACGCTCGATACTGTAAGCCTTACGCGGCCTATCGTGGTCTGGCAGAGATCGTGCCACGAGTTCTACTTGAACACGGCCGCCATCAAGGCGCTCGGCTTGTCCGAGAAGGCGATGAAGGGCAAGGGCGACGCGAGCAAGATGATGAACTGGGAGGAGGGGCATTGGTGGGAGATGGGGATGAACCTAATCCTGGAGCCTATCCTCAAAGTGTTCGCCACGCCGGACCGCATGACATTCGGGCTCAAGCAAATGGTCGCCTACCTTCATCAAAATGGCGTGACGGCCTACATGGAGCCGGGAGCGCTCTTCACTCCTGACATCTGGAAGCTCTACCAACAGATCCTGGGTTCGGACGAAACCCCCTTCTACAGCTATTTCGTCGTGGACGCTCGCACTCAGGTGGATTCTGGCCTCGGATTGGCGGAGTCGCTCGCTGCGACCGAGAAGCAGGTGGCTTTGGCGCCTCAAGGAAAGGTGTCGTTCTTCCCTAAACAGATCAAACTGTTCGCCGATGGTGCAATTATCTCGCAGCTCATGCAAATGAAGGAGGGTTACACGGACGGTCATCACGGCGAGTGGCTCATGACCCCGGAGAACCTCAACCAGCGCGCCCAACTATATTGGGACGCGGGTTACCAGCTCCACATCCATGTGAATGGGGACCTGGGTCTTGAAGTTGTCCTCGACGTGCTGGAGCGCCGCATGCGTGAGAACCCGCGCGGTGGCCATCGCTCGGTGATTGTTCACTTTGCCACGTCCTCAGAGGAGCAAGTTGACCGTATCGCTCGGCTCGGGGCCATCGTCAGCGCGAACCCTTACTACACGGTGGGCTTCGCGGACAAATATGCTCAGTTCGGGCTCGGTCCACAGCGCGCGGATGCGATGGTGCGCTCGGCGTCAGTCCTGAAGCGCCGCATTCCGCTTTCCTTCCACTCGGATTTGCCGATGGGACCGAGCGCCCCGCTCAATTTCGTGTGGTGTGCGGTCAATCGCATCACACCGTCGGGCCGCGTGGCGGGCCCTGAGCAGCGTATCGGACTGGAGGACGCTCTCCGCGCCGTCACTATCGAGTCAGCGTATTCGTGGCAAAAGGAGAATGAGCTTGGCAGTATTTCTCCGGGAAAGATCGCTAACCTTACGGTGCTGGATCAGGATCCTCTTACCGTTAGGCCGATGAATCTGAAAGATATCCCAATCTGGGGCACGATGTTCGAGGGTAAGATCTTCCCGGTTCCTGTCAAAGCCCGGAAGCCCGCTACTGCGGCGATAGAACCGCCCCTTGCCCCGCTTCCTGGGGGACACGACAACTCAGACCATGCTCACGCAGGCGATCCATGCGGAGTGGCACGGCAGGTGGCTAGGGCATTGATGGTCAACTGGCTCGATCGACAGGCATTGGCCGCGAGGGAAGGGCGATAGACCCGCTGCTCTGGATCTTGACAAGGGCTCTTTGTACTGGTCAAATGCGTTGTTTTGACTGTGACGATCTCCGGGGCTTTTATGACGATCCGGGACATTATCGAGATCCTTGGGGGGCGGGTCCTGGTCAACAGCGGCGATCTGGACGCGGAGGTTCCGAGGGGCGGAGCAGCCGATCTGATGAGTGACGTGCTCGCCTTCGGCACCGACGGGATGGTGCTGATGACGGGCCTGACCAATCCCCAAGTGGTCCGTACTGCCGACATGGCCGGCGTCAACGTGGTGGTCTTTGTGCGAGACAAGACGCCCCCTTCAGAAACCATCGAAGCTGCACAAGAATCCGGGATTACGCTAATCAGCACAGGCTATACCATGTACGAAGCGTGCGGAAGGCTCTTCCAGTCGGGGTTGCCCGGTAGAGGACCGGTAAAGATCGAGGACGATTTTTCGTAATCATGGCCGAGCACGATATCAGCAAAGTCGAAGAACTGCTCTACACCATGAAGGTGGAAGACGTCATGGCCGGGGACACTATTGTGGTGGACCCGGAGCTCTCCATGGCCGAAGTCAAACACCTCATGGATACGAAGCAGATCACCGGCGTCCCCGTGGTCCAAGGGGATCGCATGGTGGGGATCGTGAGCATCTCGGACGTGATCGACGCTCTGGAAAAGGGACTGCTCCTCCGGCCCGTAAAAGAACTCATGACCACCGACGTGAAGAGCGTCACCAGAGATACTTCAGTGATTGAGCTGGTAAAGAACCTGGGACGCCGAGGCTTCGGCAGACTGCCGGTCCTCAACGGCGAAGGCAAGGTAATCGGGATCGTCACCACCGGCACTCTCTTGAGGTCTCTGCTGACGCAGATGGAGATGAGTTACCAGAAGAAAGAGCAGGAAAAGCTCCAACGTTATCGTGCCAGTCACATCTTCGAGGATATCAGCTCAGACGACACCAGTATCGTTCTCCGTTACATCGTTGATGACAAGGATTTCACCAATGCCGGCAAGGCTTCGACGATGATCAAGAAATCGCTCCAGAGGCTCGGAGCGCAGCCGCCTTTGGTGCGTCGCGTTGCGGTGGCAGTATATGAAGCGGAAATGAACCTGGTGATTCATACGGACGTGGGAGGAGAGATCCTCGTAACCATACGGAGCGATCGCCTGCAGATCGCTACGGTGGATCACGGTCCGGGAATAGAGAACCTGGATCAGGTGCTCCAGCCGGGCTATTCCACCGCGCCTGAATGGATTCGTCAGATGGGGTTCGGCGCGGGCATGGGCCTGGCCAACATCAAACGTTGCTCCGACGTGATGCGTCTCATGTCCGAACCTGGGGCAGGGACTCGCCTGGACATCCTGTTCCTGTTCGGTCCCGGGGGGTTAAGTGGGGCTGGGGGAGTGCGAAAAAAGTCTTGACAGGGCTCTTGGGGTCCAGCATATTATAGCATTATCTTTGTGGGCCCCGCTCGCGGCACCAATCGGGGATCTGCAAAGCTTTGTTTTTTTTTGCCCATTGCCCCCGAGACCAAAGCTCATATCTCTTCGCACCGCCGGACGGTGACGTTCTACCCTGTGGGAGAACATTCATGGCCGAGACCTATTTTCCTATCATGGTTATCATTCTCCTAGCCGCTTTCATCGGCGTCGCAATGGTAGCGCTCTCCACGCTGCTGGGGCGCGGCAAGCGGACTGAGGTCAAGTTGATGCCGTACGAATGCGGCATGGACCCCATAGGCGACGCGCGGCGCCGCTTTTCAGTGCGGTTCTTTCTGACCGGCATGCTCTTTATCCTGTTCGACATCGAAATTATCTTCCTCTATCCGTGGGCCGTCATTTATGACAAACTGATGCTCTTTGGCTTTATCGAGATGCTCATCTTCGTCGCGATTCTGGCGATAGGGCTCGCGTACGTGTGGAAAAAAGGGGCCTTGGAATGGGAATAAGCAGTTACCTCGACGATACGGTACACGTCACGTCACTGGATTGGTTCATTAACTGGTCGCGGAAGTCCTCCATGTGGCCGCTGGGGTTCGGCCTGGCATGTTGCGCCCTGGAGATGATCGCCACCTTTGTAAGCAGGTTTGACACCTCCCGATTCGGCATGGAGGTTGTCCGTCCTTCTCCTCGTCAAGCGGATCTCATGATCGTGGCAGGTACGGCCTCGAAGAAGATGCTCCCCGCGATACTGAGGATTTACGAGCAAATGGCGGAACCGCGATGGGTTGTGGCAATGGGCGCGTGTGCCTGCACCGGAGGAATCTACAAGAACTACGCGGTCGTGCAGGGAATCGACCGACACCTGCCTGTGGACGTGTACATCCCCGGGTGTCCTCCAAGGCCTGAAGCTCTGATTGACGGCCTGCTTCAGCTCCACGCGCGGGTGATGAAGGAGTCCGGCGGCCAACGCGCAAAACTTAAGTCTGTCAAGGCTGTTGCTCGATGAACCAGCAAGAGATAAGAGACAAGCTTTTTGAGCAGTTCGGTGAAGAGGTTATCAAAGGCGAGGACCTGTTCCGCGATCAGGTAACTCTGACGGTGGATCGAAGCCGAATCGCACCGGTTTGCCGCTTCCTGAAAGAAGACCCGGAGCTGGCTTTCGATTTCCTCAGTTTCGTGGGCGCTGTGGATAGATACCCAAGCCGTCCGAGGTTTGAGGTGCTGTACCAGCTATATTCGCTCCAACGCAACCATCGGTTTAGAATCAAGGCATTGGTGGACGAAACTGACTCCGAGCCTGCAGCCATCGATTCCGTGGTCTCTCTCTGGCCCACAGCGGACTGGCACGAACGAGAAACTGCGGAGATGTTTGGCATCACGTTCAAGGGACATCCGGATCCGCGGAAGTTGCTCCTCCCGGAGGAATGGACCTGCCATCCGCTGAGGAAGGATTTTCACGTAGAGGGAAACGACGAAGAAACCCCTGATCTACCCCGAAAAGTCGAGCAAGGAAGTTAAACCATGCACGAGGTGGCGAGTTCCAGCGACACTCGCGTTAGAGAAACGTTCGAGCTGAATGTGGGTCCCCACCATCCCAGTACGCACGGTGTGTTTCGAGCTGTGGTGGAGTTGGACGGTGAAATCGTGGTGAATGTTACGCCCCACCTGGGGTACCTCCACCGCGGATATGAGAAGACCTGCGAAGCCAAGACATGGCACAACGTTATCCCGTTAGCTGAACGCTGCGATTACATGGGCGCGACGAGCAATTCTTTCGTCTACTGCCTGGCAGCGGAGAAGCTCCTCGATATCGAAGTGCCGGAGCGCGCACAAACCATTCGGGTTATAATGGCCGAGCTCTCCCGGATTTTCAGCCATCTTTTCTGGTTGGGAGCCCACGCACACGACATTGGCGCCTTTACCCCGATCATCTACTGCCTGCGCGAGCGGGAGTGCATCATGGACATGTTTGAGCTGACCGCGGGCGGACGGCTCATGCCCAACTATCTTCGAATCGGCGGATTGATCCGGGATCTGGAAGACGGCTTCGTGGAGAAAGCTCGGGCCTTCACTGACGAATTCAACTTCAGGGTCGACGATTACGAAGCACTGCTGACGAAGAATCCCATTTATGTGGATCGCACCAAGAATATCGGCATCCTTTCCTCGGAAGATGCGATTGCCCTCGGGGCCAGCGGTCCTATGGTGCGGGCTTCCGGCGTGAGGTGGGATATCAGGAAGTCCGAACCCTATTCCGGATACGATCAGTACGATTTTCAAATGGCCGTGGAACAGGGTTGCGACGTGTATTCGCGATACTTGGTTCGCGTCAGAGAGATGCGAGAGAGCGCCAAGATTGTACGGCAAGGGCTGGACAAGTTGAAGCCCGGCCCAATCCGAGCGACGAAGCCTGGAGCGGTCTTTCCGCCCCAAGAAGAGATTTACACGAAAACCGAAGCCTTGATCCACCACTTCATGCTTGTGGTGGAAGGCGTCAGAGCGCCGGTCGGCCAGGTGTACCACGTGATTGAATCGCCCCGCGGGGAGCTCGGGGCCTATCTCGTAAGCGACGGAGGTCCCAGGCCGTACCGACTGAAGTGGAGGCCTCCGGCCTTTGTGAACCTGGAGACCCTTGCCACAATGACTAAAGGCGCTTTTCTGTCAGATCTGATTGCCATACTGTCCAGTATTGACATCGTGCTGGCAGAAGTTGACCGGTAGGGAGTTGGGGACAATGACCCTGGGGGAAGTTGTTGAAGCCCTAAACCTGGAAGTACGAACCGGCCAGGACCAAATGGACCGCGTGGTTCAGGGAGGGTACGTAAGCGACCTGCTCAGCGACGTGATCGCAGGCGCAAAGGAGGGTGACCTCTGGGTAACCTTGCAGCTTCACCAAAATATCGTCGCAGTGGCTTTCCTGAACAACCTGGCTGCCATTATCATAGTCAGCGGCCGCGAGCCGAACGCCGACACACTGGAGAAGGCCGAAGAGCAACAGGTCCCTATTCTGGTGAGCTCCCTTCCTGCGTATGAAGTTGCAGGTCGTCTGTACCAGATGGGGATTCGCCGAAATGACAACGAATGATCGATTCTGCGCCGGACCTGCTTCTCAGCTCGATCCGGTGCTTTGACCGTGACAATGATTTTTCGCACCAAACGGTGACGATCTGAGGAGGTGAAGAGCCGCAAGGCATGTGTTTCTCGCGGAGGACCAGTGCATCTGAGAAGTCTTCCCGAGAAAGACCATACGAAGAGAGAGGGGCACGCAGGTCGATCTGAAGCTTTACAGACTGGACCTTCATATTCATACCGTGCTGTCGCCGTGCACCGAGATTGACGAAATGACCCCGCGGCGGATCGTCCGGACAGCCCGTGATCATGGACTGGACATGATCGCAATCTGCGATCACAATTCCGCCCGCAATGTAGCAGCAGTCGTTCGGGCCGCGTCCGGCACGGGACTTTCGGTGATCCCCGGCATCGAAGTCACCACGTCCGAAGAGGTGCACATCCTGGGTCTTTTCCCGTCGGTTGAGGCGGCCACGGCCATGCAGGACGAGGTCTATTCGCGTCTGTTCGGTCAAAACGACGAGAAGGTCTTCGGATATCAGGTCGTGGTGGATGAGCACGATATGGTGGAAGACCTGGACGAGCGCCTCCTCATCGGCGCGACCACAATCCCCACCGACCGAGTGGTGGCTCAGATCCACGAACTCGGCGGTCTGGCAATCGCGTCTCACGTGGATCGGGATGGCTTCGGGATTTTCAGCCAGCTGGGGTTTATTCCCCCAAACCTGAAGCTCGATGCCCTGGAGGTCTCTCCCAGATCCACGTTCGAGGCTGTGCGAGAGCGGCGGGTTCAAGCAAGGCAGTATCTGCTGATCTCATCCTCGGACGCGCATACGCCGGCAGATATCGGAGCTGCGTGCACACTGGCCCATATGGCCGAACCGACCTTTGACGAATTGCACAAGGCGCTGAGCGGTCAGGACGGCCGAGCGATTGTTGGGGTTGAGACAACGGGATCGGAGCGCTGAAAAGAACGCGGGCCCCTAGATCGGCGGTGGCGCAGCCCGCTGGGAATCCAGGATGTTGAGGGACCGGTCGGCTATCGGAGATGGAGGACCTCTCGCTGCACATCCTCGATGTGGCTGAAAACGGGATCACGGCGGGAGCCGGCCTTGTGCGGATAACCATTGAGGAGGACACTGAACAGGACATGCTTACGGTCACCATCGAAGATAATGGTCGAGGCATGGAGCCGGATTTCCTGGCGAAAGCGCTCGACCCGTTCGTGACAACGCGAACTACCCGAAAAGTGGGCATGGGCCTGTCATTGCTTCAGCAAGCAGCCGCGGAGGCGGACGGCGACCTGAAGGTGGAATCGAGTCCCGGCCGTGGCACGAGCGTTCATGTGACCATGCGGCACAGTCATATAGACCGCAAGCCTCTTGGAGACATGGCCGCGACGATGATCACGTTGATTGAAGGTAACCCGGATGTGGATTTCTTCTATATCCATAAAAAGAATGGAAACGAGTTCTCCCTGGATACTCGCGAACTCCGAGAGGAGCTGGAAGAAGTCCCGCTGAACAACCCTGCGGTAATCGGATTCATCCGGGACAGTGTGGATTCGGGGCTGAGAGAGATCAACGCAGGGTGATCGATATCAGGAACAGAGATTCTCTTTACGGAGTGGCATCAAAGTGGAAGAGCGAGACGCACTACTCAAAAAAAAGGTTGAGCCCGTTGTGGAGGCTGTTCCCGCGGAAAAGCTCGAACAACTGGACGATATCCTCTCTCGGTATGAAGGCAAGCCGGGGTACTTAATCCCAGCGCTCAAGGACGCACAAGAGCTGGTCGGATACCTGCCTCAGCTGGTTCAAGGCCGAGTCGCGGACATGCTGGGTGTGACCTCGTCCCACGTGTACGGCGTGGTGACCTTCTACTCGTTTTTCACCATCACCCCTCGCGGCCGACACACGATTCGCCTTTGCCTGGGAACAGCCTGCTACGTGAAGGGCGCGAAGGACATCCTGGAAAACATCACCAGAGAGGTTGGCATCACGGTGGGTGAGACCTCCGAGGACGGTCGTTTTACCCTCGAAGCGGTACGGTGTCTCGGAGCGTGCGGTCTGGCTCCGGTGCTCTTGGTGGGAGGCGACACGCACGGGAATATCGTGCCCAAAGATGCAGTCTCGATTCTAGACGGATATCAATGAGCAATGATGCGCCAGGAGGTGCGATCATGGCCAAGATCAGCATACAGGACCTGAAAAAGATCAAAGAAGAGCAGAAGGCCAAGATGGTCCTTCGCGAAGGCGCCCAGCGAGCCAAGATTACGGTTCACATGGGGACCTGCGGCATCGCGGCAGGCGCGCGGGACATTATGGTGCTATTCAGGGACGTTATCGGTGAACGTGGTCTGGACGATATCATCCTGACCAACTCGGGATGCGCAGGACTTTGTGCGCAAGAACCGATGATCACCGTCGAGGTCGCGGGCCAGTCCCCGGTCAAGTACGTGAAGCTCAACGCGGATAAGGCCCGGCGCATCTTTGACGAACACGTGATAGCCGGTAACCCTGTGGAAGATTATGCGCTTGCACGGGGAAGTGAAACCACGGCCCAGTAGCGATTCGGCGGAAATAACCGACCCGCCCCCATGCTTCCAGAACAAGGCGGTGGAGAAATATAGATGAGTGCCAGCCCTTATTACCGAATGCAGTTCTTGCTGTGCGCGGGAACAAGCTGCATTGCCAGCGGTTCGCTCGAAGTTAAGGATGCGCTTCAGAAGGAACTGCTCAAGAGAAACCTCCAGGACGACGTGCAGATCGTCATGACCGGATGCAACGGTTTCTGCGCCAGAGGTCCTCTGGTAGTGGTTTATCCGGACGGCGTCTTCTATAACCAGGTCAAGCCGGAGCACGCCCCGCTCATCGTGGAAGAGCATGTGCTCAAGGGTCGTGTTGTTCAGGAGCTCTTGTTCAAAGAGGCTGCTGCCAAAGATAAAGTGCCGCTGATCAAGGACATCGATTTCTTCGGTCGTCAGAGGCTGATCGCGCTGAGAAACCGAGGCCTGATCGACGCTGAGAGCGTCGATGACTACATAGCCAGAGACGGATATTCAGCGCTGGCCAAGGCCTTGGAATCGATGACACCGGAGCAGGTCATCGAAGAGGTCAAGATTTCAGGCCTCAGGGGACGTGGGGGAGGCGGTTTCCCTACGGGCATGAAGTGGGAAGAGTGCCGCAAGTACGACAATTTCCCCAAGTACACGGTGTGTAACGGCGACGAAGGCGATCCGGGAGCATTCATGGACCGCAGCGTCATGGAAGGTGACCCGCATTCGGTTCTAGAGGGAATGGCCGTCTCCGGATACGCCATTGGCGCGACCAAGGGATACATCTACGTGCGGGCCGAGTATCCGCTGGCAATTCAGAGGCTCCAGAAAGCCATTGATGACGCTCGTGAGTACGGCCTGTTGGGACCGAACATCTTCAACAGTGGCTTTGACTTCGATATCGAGATCTATCCCGGCGCGGGCGCATTCGTCTGCGGTGAATCCACAGCGCTCATGTATTCCATCGAGGGCAAGCGCGGCATGCCGCGAATCAAACCTCCCCGGAGCGCGGAAGCCGGCTTGTGGAATCAACCCACTAACCTGAACAACGTGGAAACCTTCGCGAACATTAACCCCATCATACTTAACGGCGGCGCGTGGTTCGCGTCCATCGGCACCGAAGGGAGCAAGGGCACTAAGGTCTTTGCCCTGACCGGGGCAATCAATAACGTGGGCCTGGTGGAAGTGCCTATGGGCACCTCGCTAAAGACCCTGATCTTTGACATCGGTGGAGGAATCCCCAAGAAGAGGAAGTTCAAGGCAGCCCAGATCGGCGGTCCGTCCGGCGGATGTATTCCCAACGGCATGGAAGACGTGCAGATCGATTACGAGTCGCTGACGGATGTTGGCGCCATGATGGGGTCCGGCGGCGTGGTGGTCATGGATGACATGACCTGCATGGTGGACACTGCCCGGTTCTTCACGCACTTCTCGGTAGAGGAATCGTGTGGGAAGTGCGTGCCCTGCCGCGAGGGGCTCAAGGTGATGCACGAAAAGCTTACGGATATCGTGGAGGGGCGCGGGCAAGCGGGAGACATCGAGTTCCTGCAGCAGTTGGGCAAGCACATCGGCTCCACGTCTCATTGCGGGCTGGGAAAGGCTGCTGCCAATCCAGTGCTCTCTACCATACGCTATTTCAGGGACGAGTACGAGGCGCACATCTTCGATAAGAGCTGTCCTGCGCTGGTCTGCGTGGATCTGATCAAGTTCGAGGTAATCGAAGAAAAATGCACAAAGTGCGGCATGTGCTTCCGAGGGTGTCCGTCCGGAGCCGTCATTTGGGAGAAGAAACAGATTGCACGCATCGACGTTTCCAAGTGCACGAAGTGCCGTACCTGCATCACGAACTGCAAGTTCGGCGCGATCAGGTAGTTCTACTCTGAAACCATCCTGGCGGTGAGAAAGATTCTATGGTTACGCTGACCATCGACGGAGTTGAAGTTACTGTAGAGCGTGGAACCAGCATCCTGGAGGCTGCGCAAAAGGCGGGAATTCGCATTCCGACCCTCTGCCACGACAAGCGACTGGTTCCTTACGGCGCGTGTCGGTTGTGCATAGTGGAAGTGACCTCCAGAGGCCGAACGCGCACGATGCCGGCCTGCTTTAATCCCGCGCGTGAAGGCATGGAAGTTGCCACTCATACGCCGAAGCTCGCTGAGAGCCGCCGAATGCAACTGATGTTGCTGTTGAGATCTCACCCGCTCCTGTGCCCCAGTTGCGACGCAGGCGGAAACTGCCGCTTGCAGGACTTGGTTCACGAGTACGAGGTGCCCGAACTCCCGTTCACTCGAGAGTCCCGGTACTACCACGTGGATAATGCGTCCCATTTTATTCGCTTCAATATGAATCTATGCGTCAAGTGCGGCATGTGCGTCCGCATCTGCGACGAGGTCCAGGGTGAGAACGAGCTGAGCTTCATCAACCGCGGGATGGAATGCGAAGTTTCCACGGACTTCGGACGTCCCCTTCAATGCGAGTTCTGCGGTCAGTGCGCCCAGATCTGCCCTGTGGGCGCAATCGCTTCCAAATGGTTGGTAGGCACCGCCAGAGCGTTTGAGGTGAATCGAATAAATACCGTCTGCTCTTTCTGCAGCCTGGGCTGCGTGCTGACGGTCGGTGAACGCAACAAGAAGATAGTCTCGGTAGCTTCTCCGGCGAACAGCCACAATGAAGGAAATCTCTGCGTCAAAGGGCGGTTCGGATGGCCGTACGTCTATTCCGAGCAACGCCTGAACAAACCGTTGATTCGGAAGAATGGGAGCCTCCAGCAGGTTGAGTGGAACGAAGCTCTCAGCTTTGTCGCGGAGCAGCTCATAGCGATCAAAGGTTCCAGCGGCCCCGCAAGCCTTGCCGCCCTGGGGTCGGAACGACTCACCAATGAAGAGGCGTACGTCTTCAACCGCTTCGTGCGTACGGTCATGGAAACCCCGCACCTCGATCATGCGGGCGGGTACGGATATCGAGCGCTGGTGGACGGCCTCCAGCCTGTGCTCGGATTTCCTGCTTCCACGAGCTCGATCACCGAGATACGAGAAGCGGATGTGATCCTCCTGTTGGCCGCGGATCTTACCGAGACTCACCCGGTGGCCAAGAATGAAGCGGTCATGGCAACGAGCCGGCACAAGGGTGAGCTCATCGTCATAGACGCTGTGAAGACCAAGCTCAGCCGACGCAGAGGCATGCACCTGATGTGCAAGCCCGGTACCGAGCACCTTGTTGCCTTCGCAATGCTCAAGGAAATAATTGACAAAGAATGGTTCGACCACAAAGCCGTGGATTTGCGGGCTGAGGGCCTCGACGAGCTGATAGCGTCGCTCGCTCCGTACGATGCGGACGCGGTGAGTGCGCTTACGGGCGTCGATGCTGACGTCATCCGCCAGGCGGCTGAGAAGTACGCCCAGGCCTCCAAGGCGGTGATCCTCCTGAACGACGGCATGAATCGGCCGGTTCAGAATGTCTTGCTTGCGCGAGCTGCCGCAAACCTCGCGGTGATAACAGGCAACGTTGGAAAGGAATCAGCAGGAGTATTCGTCTTCGGCGAGAAAGCCAATGCCCAGGGTGCTATCGACATGGGGCTCGCGCCGGATCTCCTCCCTGGATTCCACAATCTGGCCGACGAGGAAGCCCGTGCTCGCTTTGAAGCAACCTGGGGCGGACCGCTTCCCAAAGAACCAGGCATGAACGCGGCGGGAATTCTGGAAGCTGCCGAAAAGGGCGACATTCTAGGCCTGTACGTGGTTGGTGAAAATCCTCTGGAGACGTATCCGAACCGCGGCCAGGTGGAGCAGGCCCTGAGCAAGCTTCAATTCCTGGTGGTGCAGGATCTGTTTCTGACATCGACGGCTCGGTTGGCTCATGCGGTCCTTCCTGTGGCATCGTTGATGGAAAAGAATGGAACCGTGACGAGCGCGGAACGGATGATTCAGCGTGTGAAGCCGGTATGGAAGCCGGTCGAGTCCAAGAGTGACCTGGAGATATTCACCGCTTTGGCCGCGATGATGGGGAAGCCCGCGATGACGTACCCCGGGCCGGAGCGGGTGATGGATGAGATCGCTACGATGGTGGGTATGTACAAAGGCGTTTCATACGACCGCATCGGCGATCATGGCCTCCAGTGGCCCTGCGTGGATGCCGAAGATCCCGGAAAACGCAGACTTTACGAAGGCGGATTCCCAGCCGGGAAAGCCCAACTTCAGCCTGCACCTTCTTTCCAGGCTCCGCTAGACCGGGAAGGTCCGTTCTCTCTTATACCGGGTATCTTGAAATTCCATTCCGGTTCTATGTCCCAATTTAGTTTCTCGCTCCTGGAGGTTGTGGCGGGAGCGGTCGCGGAGATGAATCGCTCAGACATGAAAGCGGTGGGGCTCAAGGATGGGGATAGAGCGCGGATAACCGATTCATTCGGCGCGTCGATCACCGTGAACGTGAAGAGCTCTTGGAGAGCGCCGGCAGGAGTCGTGATCGTTCCGCAGCACTTCAGTGAGGTGATGCTGAATACGCTGACCCGGGGGAATGATCCGGTTCCAAAGGTGAAGATCGAAAAGGTATAGGAATGACGAGAGGTTGAACGAATGGATGCCGCCATTCCCATGATATTGGTCGTGGTCAAGGTTTTGCTGGTCCTGGGCGCGGTCCTGACCTTCATAGCGTATACCACGCTTCTGGAGCGCAAGCTTGTGGCCTGGATACAGGTGCGGATTGGACCCAATAGGGTCGGACCCTGGGGGCTGTTGCAGCCGCTCGCCGACGGAATCAAGCTCTTTTTAAAAGAAGACATCACGGTGACCAAGGCCAACCGGATCGTGTACATCGTCGCCCCGATTATCGTCGTATCGTGTGCGCTGATTCCGTTCGGAGTTATTCCCTTTGCAAAAGGCCTTGGTCTGGAGCGGCTCTTGGGCCCAATGGCAGAGCAGTACGGCCTCAATACGGGCGTGATCGCTGACATCAATGTGGGCATTCTGTTCATCTTCGCTATATCGTCTCTGGGCGCATACGGCGTGATCCTGGGCGGATGGGCTTCCAACAGCAAGTATTCACTCCTTGGAGGCATCCGCACCGGCGCCCAGATGATCAGCTATGAACTGGGTCTGAGCCTCGCGGTTTTGGGCGTGCTTATGATAGCGGGCACCCTGAGCCTGGTGGATATCGTAGAGAGCCAAAGCAGTGTGTGGAAATGGTTCGTGTTCAGGCAGCCGGTAGGATTCCTTCTCTTCCTCATTGCCGGAACCGCGGAAATTTGCCGGACACCCTTTGACGTAATCGAATGCGAGAACGAGCTGGTGGCGGGCTATCAAACCGAATACAGTTCGATGAAGTTCGCCCTCTTCTATTTGGGTGAGTATGCGCATCTCCTCTTTCTGAGCGCACTTATCGCCACGCTTTTCTTCGGGGGCTGGCAGGGACCGATTTTGCCCCCCATCGTCTGGTTCATGGGCAAGACCTTCTTCTTCGTCTTCTTCTTCATATGGGTCAGGGCGACATATCCTCGTCTACGCTATGATCGGGTAATGGCCTTTGGATGGAAAGTGCTCTTGCCCGCAGGGTTGATCAACATTATGGTGACGGCCTTCATCTATACCGTTTGGCTCCAGTCCACGGGCCGGGGCTTCTAGCAATGGAACGGGTGACCGACACTCGGCGCCCGGGATGCGATATTCGATCTTCAGGGATCAAGCGAGGTTTCAGCAGATGATCATCCCATTGTTGCAGGGACTGAAAGTTACCTTGAAATATCTGTTCTCGAAGAAAGTAACCACCCAGTATCCGGAGGAAAAACTCCAGTTGGCCCGGCGATGGCGAGGCAGGCACGTCTTGAAGGTGCATTCTTCAGGCAAGATCAAGTGCGTGGCGTGCATGTTGTGTGCGACGGTGTGCCCTGCACAGTGCATCAGCATCGTGGCAGCCGCTGAGCCGGACAACCGCAAGTACCCGGAGAGCTACGTGTTGGACATGGGAAGATGCATCTGGTGCGGCCATTGCGTCGAGGTCTGCCCGAAGGAAGCCATTGAGATGACCGCGGCCTATGAGCTGTCGGAATATACTCGCGAGGATCTCATCTACGACAAGGAGGCCTTGCTGCAGCCTCCGCAAGAGCGTTACGTCGTCGAGAAGAGAAAGGCCGGTTAACACCACTTACCCTGGGAGGTCGGGGGAATATTCATGGAACTTGCTTACTTTTACATTCTCTCGTTCATTGTGGTCGTTTCGGCCGTCTTCGTAGTCTTTCTGCGCAGGCCGTTGCACAATGTGCTCTTTATGATTCTCACCATGATCGGTGTAGCGTGTTTGATGCTGCAGCTCCACGCGGAATTCATCGCTATGGTCCAGCTAATCGTCTATGCGGGCGCGGTCATGGTCTTGTTCCTCTTTGTGGTGATGTTGGTCAACATCACCCAGGCCGATCTGCTCAGTCAGTTGACCGCGGTGCGAGGTTGGGCCGGTGCGCTCGTGGCATTTGCGATTTTCGGCATTATCTTGACCGTATTCAAACTCAGTGGCGAGCCGGCGATTCCTAAGGCGCAGGCTGCCCAGCAGCTTTCGAACACGGAACTGGTTGCACGGGAGCTCTTCACCACGTATTTACTTCCGTTCGAGATTGCGTCGGTGCTGCTCCTTGCGGCCATCATCGGGGCGGTAGTCCTGGTCCGGAAAAGCCGGTAAGGCGATCAACCTGCCGGAGCCGGACTTCTGTTTGTGTAGGAAAGAGACATGCTTACCTTAGATCACTATCTGGTGTTGTCCGCGATCCTTTTCTTTCTCGGGGCTGTGGGCGTGATGGTGCGTGCGCAGATCATCGTGGTGCTCATGTGCCTCGAACTGATGTTGAATGCGGTAAACCTGGCCTTTGTGGCGTTTGCGCGTTATCTGGGTTCCGTAGAAGGGCAGGTGATCGTTCTCTTCATCATGGTGGTTGCAGCCGCGGAAGTCGCGGTTGGTCTGGCCATCGCGGTGGCCATCTTCAGGCAGAAGGGCACCACCAGTATCGAAGACCTTCGGATTATGAAGTGGTAGGCCGCGAACGCCACTCGGGTGCGTGTATGACCCGCTGTGGCATCACTCGTCTAAACTGAGATTGGGAGCCTGGAATGTTTGATCTGGTCTGGTTGATTCCTCTCTTTCCGCTGATCGGCTTTTTCCTGAACGCCGTATTTGGCAGGGAGTGGCCCGAAAAGGTCAATGGATGGGTGGGCTCGCTCTCCGTGGGAGCGTCCTTCGTGGTGGCATGTTTGATCCTCAAAGAGCTTCTTGCGACCGATCCGGCCTCCCGATCCGTGGAAAAGATCGTGTACACGTGGATCGTTTCAGGGAACCTGAATGTCCCCGTGGGTTTCCTCATGGATCCGCTCAGCATGGTCATGCTGATGGTGGTGAGCGGCGTCGGTTTTATCATCCACGTTTATTCGATCGGGTACATGCACGGCGAGGTGGGTTACCGACGGTATTTTTGCTACCTAAACCTCTTCGTGTTCTCCATGCTCATCTTGGTGTCAGCCAACAATTTCCTGCTGATGTTCGTGGGCTGGGAAGGCGTGGGCCTCTGCTCCTACCTGCTCATCGGCTACTACTATGAGAAGAAATCCGCAGCAGACGCGGGCAAGAAAGCATTTGTGGTAAACCGGGTTGGAGACTTCGGGTTCATGCTGGGCATGTTCCTGCTCTTCGTGACCTTCGGCACCTTCAACTATACCGAGATCTTTGCCGCAGCGCCCAAGCAACTCGTACAAGGCGGAATCCTGGTCACGGGCATTACCCTGCTACTCTTCGTGGGAGCAACGGGCAAGTCAGCGCAAATACCGCTCTATACGTGGCTCCCGGACGCGATGGAAGGTCCCACTCCGGTCAGCGCCCTCATTCACGCTGCCACAATGGTCACCGCGGGAGTCTATATGGTCGCGCGGTGCAGCGTGCTCTTCGCGATGGCGCCCATCTCGCTGTACACTGTTGCGGTTATCGGCGGAGCCACGGCGCTTTACGCGGCTACCATCGGCGTGACCCAGTTCGACATCAAGCGAGTGCTAGCTTATTCCACCATCAGCCAGCTTGGGTACATGTTCATGGCGTGTGGCGTTGGGGCATTCGCTTCGGGGATCTTCCACCTGATGACCCATGCTTTTTTCAAAGCCCTCTTGTTCATGGCCGCAGGAAGCGTCATGCACGCCATGTCCGGCGAGCTCGACATGCGCAAGATGGGTGGCTTGAGGAAACAGCTTCCCTGGACTCATGGCACCTATATCTTCGGAACGCTGGCCATTGCAGGGATATTTCCCTTTGCGGGGTTCTTCAGCAAGGACGAGATCCTGTTCTACGCATTTGAGAAACACCTCGGATTCTGGATTTTGGGCGCGGTGGCAGCAATCGTCACGTCATTTTATATGTTCCGCAGTGTCTTCATGACCTTCTATGGCGAATCAAGAGTTGAACCGCATGCGGCCCATCATCTGCACGAATCTCCGCCGATCATGGTGGTTCCGCTGGTTGTGTTGGCTGTCCTATCGCTCGTCGGGGGCCTCGTGGGCATCCCAATCATCCCGCATATGCATGTGTTTGGCGACTTTCTTGCTCCGGTCTTTGCACCTGCCAAATCCATTATCGAGGCAGGCGCTCACGGCGGACACCACAGTCTGGGACTGGAATTGGGCCTGATGGGCATCTCCCTGGGAATTGCAGTGGTAGGTCTACTCCTGGCCCGGTGGATGTACATCACCGATCCGGCGGTGCCGGACGAGGTGATCAAGGAATTCAAGGGCCTGCACACGCTGGTTTACAACAAGTACTGGATAGACGAGCTCTACGATTTTCTCTTTGTGAACTCAATCGTCCGTTTTTCCCGGTTCCTCTGGAAATACTTTGATGACGCGGTCATTGACGGGATCGTCAATGGAATGGCTGCGCTCGTCAGAGAATGGGGCAGCGGGTTACGCCGACTGCAAACAGGTCTGATTCGCGATTATGCGTTGTCGCTACTCTTGGGCGTGCTCGCGGTCATCGGTTACCTGGTATTTCGATAATGCATGGAGGAATGCCTTCCATGGATCTTGCATCCTTGCCATTGCTGAGCCTTGTGGTCTTCATTCCCCTCGTGGCCGCGGTAATCCTGCTCTTTGTGGGCAGGGCGTATGAGTCGCTCATGCGCACGATCGCGCTGGTCTTCATGCTGCTGGATTTGGCTGCGTCAGCCGCGGTGTACTATTTCTTCGACGCGAGCTCGGCAGCCATGCAAATGACCGAGTATCACGTCTGGGTGCCGACGTGGGGGATTTCGTACAAGCTCGGGATCGACGGAATCAGCCTCTTCCTGGTGCTGCTCACTGGCCTCTTGGGACCGATTGTGATCCTGGCTTCGTGGGACGACATCAAGTACAGGGTCAAAGAGTTCCTGATCTCCCTGCTGGTGCTCCAAACCGGCATGATGGGAGTCTTTGTCTCGCTGGATCTTTTCCTTTTCTATGTCTTCTGGGAAGTGATGCTCATTCCCATGTACCTGCTTATCGGAGTGTGGGGAAACCCGGCCCGGAAGCTCTACGCTGCGATCAAGTTCGTGCTGTACACCATCGTGGGAAGCCTGCTGATGCTGGTCGCCATTTTGGTGCTCTACCTCATGGCGGGCAGCACATCGGGAGAGTATACCTTCGATCTGCTGAAGCTCTATGAATTCCCGGTTCCCATTTATGCCCAGGTGTGGATGTTCCTCGCGTTCTTCCTCGCATTTGCCATCAAAGTGCCCATGTTTCCGTTCCACACGTGGCTTCCGGACGCGCACACCGAAGCGCCGACCGTGGGCAGTGTGGTTCTTGCCGCAGTCCTGCTCAAAATGGGCACCTACGGATTTATCCGCTTTGCCATACCGCTATTCCCCAACGCGGCCATTGATTCGACCTGGTGGATCATGGTCCTCGCGCTCATCGGTATCATCTACGGAGCGTGGGTCGCGATGGTTCAGGTGGACGTGAAGAGGCTCGTGGCCTTTTCCAGCGTAAGCCACCTGGGATTCGTGATGCTGGGGATGTTCGCGTTCAACGTTCGCGGAGTGGAAGGCAGCATCCTCCAGATGATCAACCACGGGTTGAGCACCGGCGCTCTCTTCCTCATCGTTGGGATCATCTACGAACGGCGACACACGAGGCTCATCGAGGATTACGGTGGAATTTCGAGAGTCATGCCGCTCTTCGCGGTCTTCTTCATGATCTTTACCCTTTCGTCCATCGGATTGCCGGGGCTCAACGGGTTCGTGGGAGAATTTCTGATCCTGCTGGGCACCTTTGAGGTGCATCCCTGGTTTGCGGTGCTGGCCGCGACAGGTGTGATATTTGCCGCGGTCTACATGTTGTGGATGTTCCAGAGGGTCATGTTCGGCCCACTCACCAATCCTAAGAATATCGGCCTCAAAGACTTGAACTATCGGGAAATCGTGGTGCTCGCGCCGCTGGTGATCTTTGTGGTCTGGATCGGGGTTTACCCGGACACGTTTCTGAAGCCGATGGAACCTTCAGTTAAGCAATTCTTGAAACAGGTCGAAGTGAAGAAGGCCGCGGTCCTCGACCAGGAGAGCGGAAAGAAGCTCACCGCACTGAAGCTGGCAGTGCAGAACCAATCTCAGAGTGCGGCGAATGATCGCTGATAGATGTAATCAGGAGCATAGGGGATGATTTCCTTACCCGAAATAGCCTTTGCCGGTATTCTTCCAGAGTTGCTGTTGTGCGCTGCGGGCATGGTTATCCTCGTTGTAGGCTGGTTTGTGCGTCGCAGCGTATTGGCGATGTCCTGCGCGGTCAGCATTGCGGGAATAGTTGCTGCCCTTATCGCAAATTATCCTCTGCGTTTTACGCAAAACAGCGCATTCTCCAATATGCTGGCAGTGGATGCGTACTCCTGGTTCCTGAACATCGTGATTCTGATCGCGGCAGCTCTGACCATTCTGATGTCCGTGCGGTACCTGGAGGATGAAGGGATCGAGATGTACGAGTACTTCGTGCTCGTGCTCTTTGCCGCCGCGGGCATGATGTTCATGGTCGGGGGCAATCATATCCTGATGATTTATATCGGCCTGGAAACGCTTTCCATCTCCATCTACATACTTGTCGGCGGACTGCCGGAGAGCATCAAATCCAAAGAAGCCGCCATGAAATACCTGATTTTGGGCGGCTTCGCGAGCGGGATGTTCTTGTACGGGGCGGCTCTTCTCTTCGGCGCTGCGGGAACACTGACGTTGAGTGGGATCGCTAAGTACTTCCTGGCAGGGCAGGTGAGCTTACTGGCCAAGGCCGGCATGGGCCTGCTGCTAGTTGGCTTTTGCTTCAAAATATCCGCGGTCCCGTTCCACATGTGGACGCCTGACGTGTACGACGGTGCGCCCACGCCGCTGACCGCATTTATGTCAGTGGGCGTGAAGGCCGCGGCATTTGCAGCGTTCGTGCGGGTCTTCTTCGAGGCTCTTTCGCAATTTCAGGTCAACTGGACGCAAGTCCTGTGGGTGCTGGCTGTGTTGACCATGATCCTGGGCAACGTGGCCGCGCTGGTCCAGGAGAATATCAAGCGAATGCTCGCATACTCCAGTATCGCGCACGCGGGTTACATTCTCATCGGGATGATCGCAGGAGGAAAGGCAGGTCTTTCGGGCGTCCTCTATTACCTGCTCGCGTACACTTTTACCAACCTGGGAGCTTTCGGAATCGTAGCTCTAGTGGGCAGAAAGGGCGAAGCCAGGATCATGCTGGAAGACTACCGGGGGCTGGGGAATTCAAACCCGCTGCTCGCTGTCGCCATGGCTATTTTCATGTTTTCATTAGCCGGAATTCCGCCGACCGCAGGGTTTATCGGTAAGTTCACTATCTTCAGCGCTGCTTTGGCTCAAGGTTATATCTGGCTCGTCATTATTGCCGTGCTCACCAGTATGGTGTCGGTTTTTTACTATTTCCGGGTCATCATGAAGATGTACATGGAAGCCCCTGAAACCCAGCCGGCAGCGCTCCAGTTTTCTCCTGCCACCGCGGCGGCTTTGATCATTTCCACAGCCGGTGTGCTCTATATCGGCCTCTTCCCAACGACCTATTTGGGGCTGGCCCTGGAGTCGGTCAAACCGCTCTTTTAACGATCCCCTGGAACGAGAGCGCGGAAAGCGCTATCATCGGGCGGGGCAAATTTTTGCTCTTGCGCTGTCGTGTGTTCGGAGGGTAAAGGGATCATCCATGAAACTGAAAGCTCTGGTCCCAACTGGACACGGCATCAATTGCGAACTGGAGACCCGCAGGGCCCTGGAACTAGGCGGATTCCAGCAGATCGACCTGGTGCACCTGAACCTCCTTGCCAAGGGCGAAGTGGATCCCGCGGACTATCAGTGCATCGCGTTTCCCGGAGGCTTCCTCGACGGAGACGACCTGGGTGCCGCGCAGGCCTGTGCGAACCGGATTCGACATTCCAAGGTGAATTCAGAGCGGCTGATCGATCGCCTGGTTCAATTTGTCATTCGAGGCGGCCTTATTCTGGGCATCTGCAATGGGTTCCAACTACTGGTGAAGCTGGGCATGTTGCCCGCGTCCGATGGAGACTACACCGCGCGGCGAATTACGCTCACCGCGAACGAGCGCGGCCGGTTCGAGGATCGCTGGGTGCACCTTGCGATCGATCCGAAATCGCCTTGCATATTTACCAAGGGAATTGACCGTCTTTACCTGCCGGTTCGCCACGGAGAGGGCAAGATAATCGGGCCCGACGAACAGACCACGCGCAACCTGGTGGAATCGCATCAGGCTGCAGTGAGATACGCGTCGCCCGAGACCGGTGAGCCGACGATGGAATATCCAGACAACCCGAATGGTTCCCGTGATGCCATTGCGGGGGTGTGCGACCCTACCGGCAGAGTCTTCGGCCTCATGCCCCACCCGGAAGCCTTCAACCATCGAACCAACCATCCTCACTGGACCCGCGAAGACCTCCCCGAAGAAGGGCAGGGAATAGCAGTCTTCAAGAACGCAGCAAAGTTTCTCCTCAGCGCGTGAGGGACTGTGTCGGTAGGCCGGCGACCCCCGACAGATGGGAGAAAATTGCGCAGAGTATGGGTTAGCGGCGGACTTGGTGAGCCATCACTATGGGCAAGAGACCCCTTGACGTCAGTACGCCAATGACGTATCGTGAGAAGACGATAGTGTTTGTCGAGATGCCTGTGTTTACAGAGGCATTACTCAAGCACCTCCCGGACCATGAATATAGAGAAGTGCAGACCCTGTTGGCCGCCGACCCCGCGACAGGAGACCTCATTCCCGGATGCAAGGGCCTTCGAAAACTGCGGTGGAAAGCGGAGGGACGCGGCAAAAGGAGAGGCATCCGGATCTTGTATTACTGGGCTGTCAAGCAGAACAAGATCCTCTTGCTTGACCTCTTCGCAAAGAACGAAAGTGACGATTTGACGCCAAAGCAGTACAAGATGTTGACGTCATACGTCAGGAAGGAATACCCGTGAACGACGATCGCTTTGACAAGATGATGGAAGGAGTGAAGCAGGGAGCTGCTTACCTGAAGGGATCGGGTCGCCTCTCTCGAGTTTTTGAGGTGAAGGTGAAGGTCCCTGATGCGAAAGGGATTCGAGGGAAGCTCAAGATCTCGCAGCCGGAGTTCGCTAGAATGCTTGGTATCAGTGTGAGAACGCTGCAAAATTGGGAACAAAAGCGCCGTGTGCCTGATGGGCCTGCTAGGGTCTTGTTGGCGTTAGCCGCAGCTTACCCGGAGCAAGTGCGAGAGATTTCTCGGAAGATCGTGGCGAGAAAGGGAGAGGGCAAAGACGCTGCTTCACCCAAAAGAGCCTGAAGCTGAATCACGCGTTCGCTCTACTCGCCGCTTCGCAACTATTGATAGGCGAAATATATGAGTAATACCGCAGCGTTAGGGTGCACGCTTGCCCAATCGTGGTTTTGCCGGAGAAGAGGGTAAAGCCAATCCTTTGATAACGGCATGTTTGTCATAATCATTCAGTCAAGATCGGCAATTTGCTATTCCGTGTCATTGCGAGGAGTGAAACGACGAAGCAATCTCGGTCCTTTAGAGCTGAGATTGCTTCGCTGCGCTCGCAATGACAGTGGTTGGCCGCTGATAACTGAATCCTTACCAGCTCTCTTTCTTTTTTGTTGTCAGGCAGGGCGGAATAAACTACAATTGGCGGTCGGTTCTGCGTTCTGGTGTCCTCGATCACGTACATCATGAATCCGAATCCGGCAGGATAGCCTGCCCCCGGGTGTAAATTTTTCTGAGGAGGTTTATATGGCTCTGGATCCTACCAAGATGGCTGACTGGGAAGTAGCCGAAGCAGCCGAAAAGACCATGAAGACCGTTTATCAGCTCCGGGACGAACTGGGGCTGAAGGAAGAAGAGCTTCTTCCGCACGGTCATTATGTGGCGAAAGTGGACTTCCGAAAGGTGCTCAATCGACTCAAAGACAGACCTGACGGCAAGTACATTGACGTGACCGCGATCACCCCCACTCCGCTTGGCGAAGGAAAATCCACCTGTTCTATGGGTTTGGTGGAAGGTCTGGGCAAGCGCAAGAAGAATGTTGTGGCGGCCATCCGACAGCCTTCCGGTGGTCCGACCATGAACATCAAGGGGTCCGCGGCCGGCGGGGGTCTAGCTCAGTGCATTCCGCTCACGCCTTTTTCGCTGGGTCTCACCGGCGACATCAACGCGATCATGAACGCGCACAACCTCGCCATGGTTGCCCTCACGTCGAGAATTCAGCACGAATTCAACTACGACGACGCAGAGTGGGCCAAGCGGGGCCAGCCCCGGCTGAACATCGACCCCCGAAGAGTGGAATTGGGCTGGATCATTGACTTCTGCGCACAGGCCCTGCGGAACATCATCATCGGCATCGGCGGGAAGATGGACGGCTTCATGATGCAGTCCAAGTTCGGGATTGCGGTGTCGTCCGAGCTTATGGCCATTCTGGCGGTCGCGAAAGACCTGAAAGACATGCGTGAGCGAATGGGCCGCATCGTGGTCGCTACCAGCAAGGACGGCAAGCCGGTCACGACGCGGGATCTTGAAGTGGACGGCGCGATGACCGCGTGGATGGTGGAAGCTCTGAATCCCAACCTGTTGCAGTCCATCGAGGGCCAGCCGGTCTTTGTGCATGCAGGTCCGTTCGCGAACATCGCAATCGGCCAGTCTTCCATCATTGCGGACCGGGTAGGTCTCAAGCTCGGCGATTATCACGTGACCGAATCAGGATTCGGGGCTGACATCGGATTCGAGAAGTTCTGGAACCTCAAATGCCGCTTCTCCGGCCTCAAACCGCACTGCGCGGTTGTGGTTGCCACGATCAGAGCGCTCAAGTGTCATGGCGGAGCGCCTGTTCCCAGACCGGGTCTACCCATGCCCAAGGAATATTCCGAGGAGAACGTGGGATGGGTCGAGAAGGGTTGCGAAAACCTAGTCCACCACATCAACACAGTTAAGAAGGCCGGCATCAATCCGGTGGTGTGCATCAACGCATTCTACACAGACACGAAGAATGAAATCGCCGCGGTCAAGCGCATCGCGGAGGCTGCCGGTGCTCGTGCGCCGGTTTCCGAGCATTGGCTCAAGGGCGGGGACGGAGCCCTGGAATTTGCCGATGCGGTTGTTGATGCCTGCGAAGAGCCCAATGAATTCAAGCTCCTCTATGAACTCAGCCTTCCGCTGAGCAAGAGGATTGAAGTGATCGCGAAAGAGGTGTACGGCGCGGACGGCGTCAGCTATTCCGCCGAAGCTCAGGAGAAGCTCAAGCAGATGGAAGCCGATCCCGACACCGCCAAGCTGGGCACCTGTATGGTCAAGACGCATCTCAGCCTCTCGCACGACCCGAACATCAAGGGCGTTCCGAAAGGTTGGGTGCTGCCGGTGCGAGACATCCTCACCTACAAGGGTGCAGGTTTCGTGGTGCCGGTGGCCGGCGCGATTTCACTGATGCCTGGAACGAGCTCCAATCCTGCATTCCGAAGAATTGACGTGGATGTGGAGACCGGAAAGGTCAAAGGTGTCTTCTAGCTCCTTGGGAAGTCCTCGCGATCCTTCTGGGTAACGAAGGATTGTGGAGGCTGCCTCAGATTGAAGCCAATCTCAGAACCAATAGATCCCGCGGGACGTGCACGCCCCGCGGGATCTTTCTTAGGAACAAGCAGACCCACGAGCAATTCTGACCCGCGAGTTCCACTTGTCCTCGGATACTGCCTCCGGGACCCCATCGCACAATCCCGGAGGAGCGAGCCCCCTTGCACACCAGGGGGAGGAGCTCAAGGGCTCTTCTAAACGATAGGCATTCCAACATAGGGGTCAAGGTCTTAAGGATGTGGAAAGGCACTCTGAAGGGCTCATCTGCATCCGTCTGACCATTCGCAGGCCCTGAGCGCCGAATCAATCGCTTTCTACTCGTTGAAGGGCTAGGCGGCGGTTCTTTCACCCCTCAGACCTTCTGCCAAATTGAGGCATATGCTATTGCCCGTCGCGGTACCAGTCCCCGAAATCGCGACAATCCTCACGGAAGCAAACCACTCAGGATTATGGCGCATCAAGGACCTCACGAACCACCTGGAGCAGTCGCTCCATGTTGTACGGCTTTGCTATGAAGCCTCGGGCACCTTGTTCACTGGGTCCGGTGGCCACTCTGTCCACAGCGTAGCCGCTGGCGATGAGGACTTTAACCTTCGGATCCAGGGCCAAGAGCTTCTCAAGGCATTCCTTGCCGCCCATTTCCGGCATGATGAGGTCCAGGATTACCAGGGCTACCCTGTCCTTGTTTTTCCGATAAACATCGAGGGCTTCGTTTCCACACCCGGCCGTAAGTACCGTGTATCCGGCACGCGTAAGGAGCCTTGTCCCGAGTGCTCGTATGTACTCCTCATCATCGGCCAGGAGTATGGTCTCGGTCCCCGATGCCGGCATTTCCCGGGTGGTCGTGACATCTGCATCTTCTTCGATCAGTGTCGCCGGGAAATAGAGGTTGAAGGTCGTTCCCACACCGGGCTCTGAATAGCAGGTGATATGTCCGTTGTGAGCCTTGACTATGCCGAAAACCATGGCAAGTCCCAGACCGGTTCCTCTCCCGGGTTCTTTTGTGGTGTAAAAGGGCTCGAAAATGCGGTCTAGAACGTCCTGCGTCATACCATGCCCGGTATCCAAGACCGAAAGCAGGGCGTAATTTCCGGGTGTGACGTCAACGTGTCTATCACAGTAATCCTCATCAAGAACAGCGTTCCGGGTTTCGATAACGATCTTCCCGCCCGTTGCGGCAATGGCGTCTCTGCTGTTTACTACAAGGTTCAGCAAGACCTGCTCGACCTGTCCGGGGTCCGCGTTAACGGTGTGCAGGTTGTCGGCCAGATGGAGATCTATGCTGATCATCTTAGGGATGGATCGAGACAACAGACTTTGGGCCTGCTGGATTGCGTGATTCAAGTTTGTCGGACGAGGGCTGGCTTCCAGCTTCCTGCTGAACGCAAGGATTTGCTTCACCAGATCAGTTCCTCGTTGAGCGGCCTGGCGTACGGCCTGGAGCTCCTGGAACCCAGGCTCCTCTCTTCCCTTGTCCACCAGCAACAGATCGGAATAACCCAGGATGACTGTAAGCAGGTTGTTGAAATCGTGAGCAATCCCCCCGGCAAGGGCACCAATGGCTTCCATTTTTTGGGCTTGTTGGAGTTGCTTCTCAAGTCGTCTTTGATCGGTCACGTCTCGGAGTATGCCTTGATAGCCCATTGCAACCCCACTCCTCATTGGGCGAACCGTTGCGGTGAGAAGACAATCTATTTCTTTGCCGTCCTTCCTCTTGGCCTTTAGCGGATAATCCTTGACGAAGCCCTCCTGTCCGATTTGCTCCCGGAGCTTGTGTTTGTCAGTCGGGTTGGCATAAAGGTCTCGAACATGGAGTCTGGACAGCTCTTCCCACGTATAGCCAAGCGTCTCCAAGAGCGACCGGTTGGCGTCCTCGACCCGCCCATCTTCAGTGATCACAAAAATCCCGTCCGTCGATTCATCAAAGAGAGAGCGGTAGCGTTCCTCGCTTTGGCGAAGGGCTTCCTGGGCATTCTTTTGTTCACTGATGTCCCGCAAAATCCCAGTAAATAAGGGACCTTCTGCCAACGTGATTGAAGCCAGGGAAACTGCGGCAGGAAACTCCTCCCCGTCCTTTCTGAGACCGACGACTTCTATCGATTTCGGATAGACACGGGCTTTTCCGTCTCGAACCGCCCTCTCCAGAGCACCCAGGTGAGCCTCTCGAAATCGTTCGGGCATTATTATCGTTAGTGGCTTGCCTATTATTTCATTAGGGGAATACCCGAAGATCTCCTCAGCCCCGTTGTTCCACAGGACCACCCCTCCTTGGCGATCTATGGAGATTATCGCGTCCGGTGCAGTCTGCACCACCGCTCGGAACCGGATTTCGCTTTCCTTTAGAGCATCTTCAGACTTCTTTCGCGCGGTGATGTCAATCGCCGCGGTCCTGACTCCGATGCTATTGCCTCTCAAGTCAAGAGCTGCCCTGCTTTCCAATAGAACGTGTAATTGATCACCGTTTTGTTTCAGCAGTCTGATCTCACAGGTGCGTTTCTCACGGCTTTTCAACACCGAAGTGCAGTGCAAATGGAGAGTCTCCCGATCATCATACAGGATGTAAGTTTGGAGAGGCTTACCGATCATGGATCCTCTCGCGATTCCCAAGAGAGAGGCAGCAGCGAGGTTTGCTTGGACAATCGTCCCCTTTACGTCGAGCGAAAAATACGCTACTGGGGCCCCGTCATACAGCTCCGTGTACTTGTCCCTGGAGGCATCAAGACTTCTTTGAGTGCGGCGCAATTCCTCATTCTGACTCTGAAGTTCTATTTGATGAGTACGCAGCTCTTCCTCAGTCCGCCTGTGAGAGGAAATTTCTTGTTTCAGCGCCTCCTCCAAACGGGTGATCTCAGCTTTGCGTTCCTCTAGTATTCGATTCAGGTCCTCGACAACTGCTTGCCGAGCCAACTCGGTCAGCTTAAACCGGCGTCGAACCATCGCCTCTCGAAGCTCTCGTTCCACTGCGGGATTTGCCATGGTGCGTCCCTGTATGTCGTTGCGATGGAGGCTTACGAATTCCGTTCAGGATCTGTTCCCGCGCAGGGCTTCTCCTGGTTTATCAAATCCAACAGTTCTGCTCGGACCCGCTCCAGTTCATGTTCCAGTCGGTCAAACAGACCGAGGGCTTGTTGGAAGTCGCGATCCCTGCCCGAAGCTTCCAGGCTCGAGGCTGTCTGAACAGCCCCACGGGCGGAGAAATTTGCGACCGATCCCTTTATGGCATGCGCACTTCTCTCCAGGGCGGAAGCATCTCGGAGCATGATGGCTTCTTTTGTGCGGGAACAGAGTAAGCTCGATTCCTGGAGAAAGATTCTTGCGATTTCCCTCAACAGCTCCTCATCCCCTCCAACTTGTTCACACACTGCTTTCCGATCAATAACTCCCGAGGGCTCGACGGCTGACTCAAGCGGAGGTACCGTAACCGGAGCTTTCATTCCAATGTCTTCGAGAGTCTCAAACAACTCCGCCTGGTTGACCGGTTTGGACACATAACCGTCCATCCCTGCCTCAAGACATCTTTCGCGGTCCCCTTTCATGGCATGAGCCGTCATGGCTATGATGGGAATGTGCTTGCCTGTGGTTCGCTCTCGCTCCCTGATGACCTTGGTGCTTTGAAGTCCGTCCATCTCAGGCATTTGGATGTCCATAAGAATTACATCGAAGATGCTCTTTTCCGCGGCTTCCGCCGCTGCCTTGCCGCTAGCCACCACGGTTACCCCGTGTCCCATCTTCTCGAGCATCTTCGTTGCCACCTTTTGATTAACGAGGTTGTCTTCGGCCAAAAGGACGCGGAGCTTGCGACGAGTCTCTCTTATGGTATGGCGAGTGATGAGAGACTCGACAACCACGTTGCCTGCGGCTGCCTGCAACAATCGCGAAATAGCGCTTAGAAGATCCGACTGCTTGACCGGCTTCAACAAGTACGCGGCAACTTTCGCCATTTGACAGCGAGCCCCGTCCCCTCGTTGTCCCGCTGAGGTCAACATGATCACGGGAATGGATTCAAAGCGAGGATCGGATTTGATCGAATGGGCGAAGTCGAAGCCATCCATTTCAGGCATCATACAATCGGTGATGATTAACCGGAAAGGATCTCCATCTCTGAACGCTTTCTCTATTGCGGCGAGACCCGCGGGACCATTCTCCACGGATGTGGGTTTCATTCCCCAATAGACAAGCATTTCCTCCAATATTCGACGGTTAGTGTTGTTGTCATCCACGACAAGGATGGGAACATCTTTGAGTTGGGCCCTGGCGACTGCGACATGCGGAGCGATGGCAACCTCCCGCGCGGCCAGGTGAACTGTGAAATGAAACGTGCATCCAGCTCCGGCCTCGCTCTCGACCCACATCTTTCCTCCCATCTTCCGAACCAAGTGGGAGGAAATCGCCAAGCCTAGCCCGGTACCGCCGAATCTCCTCGTGGTGGAGCTGTCGGCTTGTTCAAAGGCACGAAAGATCCTGTGCTGTTTCTCTTCAGGGATGCCGATGCCGGTGTCGGTTACCGTGAAGTGGAGCCACACCTCGCTTTCTCTCTCCCAATCCATCGATGCGGCCAGAGACACTTCACCGTCAGCAGTGAACTTGATGGCGTTGCCAACGATGTTGACAATCACTTGTTTCAGGCGACCAGGATCGCCAATCAGTGCATCGGGAATCTCGGGAGATATATGTGAGAGTAATTCGAGCCCCTTGGAGTGAGCCTGTACAGCAACGGTGCTCAGGGCTTCTCCGACCGAGTCTCTTAGACTGAAGTCGATGTCCGCAAGATCCAGCTTTCCGGCCTCCATTTTGGAGAAATCTAGGATGTCGTTGATCACACTCATAAGAGAATCGGCAGATGTCCGGACCGCTTGCAGGTATTCTCTCTGCTCTCCGGTGAGATCGGTGTTCAAGGTAAGCTCGGTCATGCCTACGATTCCGTGAATAGGCGTGCGGATCTCGTGGCTCATGTTCGCCAGGAATTCGGCTTTGGCTAAGGATGCCTTCTCCGCGGCATCCCGGGCCTCTATCAATTCGGTCACATCCACAAAGGACACGATGAATCCAGTGACCTTCCCCTGATCACTCACTAACGGTGCATGGTTCATCAAGACTGACAGGACGCGATCGTCTTTCGTCAGAAGTGAGCCTTCGCAGCGTTGCACAGATGAAGCCGCATCCAGTTGAGATAGATCTATCACGTCCAAGTACGAAGTATCGCCCAGAACCCCATAGTGCTCGCCGACGATTTCCTCCGGTTGATACCCTGTTATGAGACAAAACTCGTCGTTCACCATCGTCAGAGTTCCTTCCACATCGAGGGTGAAGACGCCCGTCGCTGCTGTGGATAGGAGTTTGTTCTTGAACTGAAGGGTATCACGCAGCTTCTCTTCCAGCCGAGTACGCTCTTCGACTTCTCGTTTCAGGCATTCATTCGCCTCGACGAGATCTTTCGATCGTTCGACGATGCGCAATTCCATTTCTTCATATGCCCGTCTCAGTTGCTCCTCTTTCTCCTTGCGTTCGGTGATGTCACGCACGATGGCCGTGAAAAACATGTGTTGGTTAATCTTCCATGATGAAACGGAGACCTCTATCGGGAATTCCGTGCCGTCCTTTCTGCGACCCATTACCTCAAGGACTCGCTTGGCATGGTACTGCCGTTGGGACGCGATCGCCTGCTCCATAGCACGTCTATGCCTTTCCTTGTACCTCTCCGGCATCAGGAACGTTATCGGCTGGTTCAATGCCTCTTCGGCGGTGTACCCGAAGACGCGAGTAGCCGCGGAATTCCACATAATGAGTTTCTGCTCACCGTTCGCGCCGATGATGGCGTCGGTCGCTGTCTCCACCACCGCGAGCAGACGCTCGTTGCTCTCCAGCAATGCGTCTTCCGCTTTCCCGACTTGGGTGACCATCCGGAAAAGCCCTTCGCCGGCTTCAGTCCCTCTTATGTTCCCTTCCTCGTTTTGTGCCCCCAAATGATCCAAGGCCTTTCTCAGTTCGTCCTCAGCCCTTTTGTACTCAGTGATTTCCTGCATTATCCATAAACTATAGGCGCCTGGATCTCCGGCATCACGAATGGGGGATGCGGTGAGCAGGATCCACAGAGGCTTGCGGTGCTTTGTCATGAAACGCAGCTCGATCGCGTAGTGAGGAATCTCTCCCTCCAGGAGCCTTTGGGAATAGTCGGCTTCTTTCTGAATGTCGTCTGGATGGATGATGGCGGAAAGGGTAAGGCGGGTCAGGTCGTCTTCCGCGGACTCCAGCATTTGGCAGAGGCGAGGATTGACAGCCAGCAATTGATGTTCCCGATTCACCACGGCAGCGCCAAAGGGGCTGTCGACGAACGTCTGTCGGAAAAAGCTCGCACTGAATGAAGGGGCTCCTCCCGAAGCGTCTATCTCCTGGGCTGAGGCCTTTGATGGAGCAGAGTCCTCCGAGGAGACGACCGATTCAACCCATGTTTCATCTTTGATTCCATTCGGCATTTCCGTATTTGCTCCCGGGAGCCTACTGAGGGTGCCTAGGCCGTTTCCGAGAACCTCGCTCTCTCAATACGCTCAACAATTCCTCCTCCTGGTTAGATCAACAGAGGGAGCATCTGAGTCCGAGGGCCGGCACCGAACTCAGCATCACGACAGCCAAGTGTTGGAGCCGCAGGCTCTTCACGCTGTAAATTGTTCATTGAAGCGTGGGAATGCAAACGTAGTCGAGCACCATGGCGTGTCGGCGCTCATGAACATTGGCCTCCCGTTCTCAGCAAATCAGCGCTCGGGGTTGTATCGTTATTTTATTGAGTCTACATGGAGATCGCACACAGTAGACCGTCTGTCAGCTTACGAGGCGGACCACGGCCCTGATCAAGCATCGCCAAGGAAAAAGGATTGTCGAGCCGTCGCGGACGAGGTCCATCCCAGCTCAGCCTGCACAACGGAGCAATCCTGAAGCCAATGCAGCTCTCGCGGGATGAGAGTGCTTAGTAGGGAGTTTTTCGCTTGCTCTGCGAGCGCAGCGGCTCCATCTTATGAGAGAGGGACACTTCCCAAGGAAAGAGACACGAGATGAGGCTCTCCGATGTCACACCATCTGAAGTTAATGCGCTGTTTCGTGAAGCGGCAGCAATAAAGGGGCAGGCGACGGTCGAAGGAATGGCTCAGAACTTCACGGAATTGCTGTACAAGCGGTTCGAAGAGTCAATCGTCCTGTCACGGGTCTTCGCGACCATTTCGCTTGGGCAGCTGCCGTCACAGGACAGGGATTTTGTGAACAGACTGGCAACGTCGGTCGGTGTGTCACAGCAATTGAAAGACGACACTACTGTCCTTTCTTTGCTGGGAACCAGCGGCACCGTCCCCGAATGGAACGACCGTCACACCTCCGCCAGCCATATGGGGATCCCCTTGGTTTCTGGCAAGTTTGTAGACTCGATTCCAATGGTGTCGAGGCTGCTCAAGGAAATCGGTGTCGATCTGGAGTGGGTCGAGGATTGGAAGACCCATATCGTTTCCAAGGGATTCCTGTCAAAATCAACGGGAATGTTCTATGTGGAGGATGCCAGGGTCGCTGAAGATCAAAACAAGCGCAAAATCATCGCCTCGCAGGACTTCGTGTCTTTGCATGGAGTCAGGACGGTATTCGGGTTCGGCAGCGGTTTCCACTCGACCGCTACTCTTTTAATCTTGATCACGTTTACTCGAGAGACGTGTGCTTATTCTACGGTGCGACCCCTTATCAAGGTGATGGAGGGATTCAAGAAGGCTGTCATGGAGCACGTACGAAACACACGATTCTTCTTGCAGTGAAGAAGTCGGAGCTCGGCGTTTCCTGTACGCTGGAATCAGCGCTCTGTGCGGGCGGGTTAGGTTCGTAACCTCACCGCGGCTTCTAGCCCTTTGTGGGCCGGTTCCTGTGGTACAGGATCCGCAGCCCATCCATGGTGAGATCGTCTTCGATGTCGTCAACCAACTTCGTATGTGCTGAGATTACGCGCGCGAGACCTCCTGTGGCAATGACACGCGGCCGCGAGTCAAGCTCCTCGAATATGCGCATCAGGATGCCGTCTACCAGAGATGCGTACCCATACACGATTCCGGACTGAATAGCCGATGCCGTGTCCTTTCCAATAACCCTTCCCGGCGCGGTCAGTTCGACGCGAAAGAGCTTGGAGGCCTGATGGAAGAGGGCTTCCGCGGAGATTTTCACGCCCGGCGCGATGCACCCTCCTTCGTACTCGCCGGCCTGATTGATGTAGTCAAAAGTCGTGGCTGTCCCGAAGTCTACGGCAATAAGGGCTGTGCGGTATTTCTCGTACGCTGCGACCGCATTGACGATCCTATCCGCACCTACTTCGCGGGGGTTGTCGTATCTGATCTGCATGCCCGTCTTGATGCCGGGGCCCACAAAGAGCGACGCAATCTTCAGGTGTCTCCTGCAGAGCGCTTCCAGCGCTCCCGTCAATGGAGGGACCACGCATGAGATAATGACGCCATCGATTTCGAGGATGTTGAGATTCCCGGCCCCGGCCAGATTCAGCAACGTGACCCAGTATTCGTCGGCGGTCGCGTCCTCTACCGTGCGGATACGCCAACTGCCTACACGCCTGTCCCCATCGAACATCCCGATAACGGTATTGGTATTCCCCACATCTATTGCCAGGAGCATGGGATTATCCTCCGTCGCGAGCGACTCTAATGGAAGCTTATTCCGCTGTCAACGTCGGTGCCATGCGTAAGGAGGTGTTTCTTGAGCGCCTCGTACCCGTTCGACAGGCCGAAAAGCGTTGACTGGGCTTGGATGAGGGTGGTAACGTGGGACGCTGTTTCTAACAGGGTTTTGTGCTCGACGAAAGGAATAAGGCTATGCAGCCTACCGGAATAGTGAGGGATCCTGTTTATCTCCTCCACGACATGGGCGCACATCATCCGGAAAGCCCTCGTCGACTGGAAGTGGTTTATTCTTTGCTGGACAAAGAGGTGACTAATCTGAACCTGAAGCAAGTCCCCGTGCGTGCCGCGGAGCGGGAGGAACTCGCGACCAACCACGCGGCCCGCTACGTCGATCGTATCGCAGAAACAGCCGGTCGGCAGAGCACGTACCTGGACCCGGACACTTCAACGAGCGCCCATTCATGGGATGCAGCGATCAAGGCAGTCGGTGGACTGTGCAACCTTGTCGATGAGGCAGCGGAAGGCAAGGTTCGCAATGGGTTTGCTCTGGTGCGTCCTCCTGGTCATCACGCGGAATACGACCGTGCGATGGGTTTCTGTTTGTTCAACAATGTTGCCGTCGCCGCACGTCACGCAATCAGCAAGCATGGAATGGATCGAATAGCCATCGTGGACTGGGACCTTCATCATGGAAACGGTACTCAGCATTCATTCTACGACGATCCCAGGGTGCTTTTTGTATCAACCCACCAGTATCCCTATTATCCGGGTACTGGCGGGACTCGCGAGGTCGGATCGGGGAAGGGCGAAGGTTATACAGTGAATGTGCCATTGGGCGCGGGCGCGGGTGACCAGGATTATGTGGCCATTTTTCAGTTTCTCGTGGCGCCGGTTCTGAGGGCGTACAAGCCTCAGCTCATACTGGTATCCGCGGGGTTTGACGCTCACCACACCGACCCGCTGGGCGGCATGGGGCTCACAGAGCTGGGTTACGATCAAATGGGGCGTATCCTGATGGGTTTGGCAGCCGAACTCTGCTCAGGGAGGCTCATTTTGACACTGGAAGGCGGTTACAGCCTGGAAGCGCTCAAAGATTCCGTGGCGAAGCTACTTGATTCCCTCGCGTCGTTCAACCCGGATGGGGAGGCCTGGCCAGAGGCGGTTTCGGTTGAAGATATGCACCCGCGTGCTCGGAAATCCCTGGCGGAATCTCTGGATGCGCAGCGGCGATATTGGCCCGATCTTCAAATGCTGTAATATGCACGGCATACTTCTCGTTGACAAACCCGAAGGCATGACTTCGAGCCAAGTGGTTCGAGTGGTCAAGAAACTCGTCCGACCTGCGAAGGTAGGACACACCGGCACGCTCGACCCCGCGGCCTCAGGGCTCTTGGTGATCTTGATCGGCGCAGGAACCAGGGCTCTGGATTATCTGGACGAAGCAAAGAAAGAATACCTGCCCACGGTCCTGTTGGGTGAAGAAACCGACACCGACGACCGCGAAGGGCGGGTCACACGCTCGGAAGATCCATCAGGCATATCGTCGGAGCAGATTGAAGAGGTCCTGAAGCGTTATCGCGGGGTGATCGACCAAATTCCGCCTCACTTCTCAGCGGTGAAGAAAGAGGGCGTTCCTCTTTACAAGCTGGCGCGTGGAGGGACGCTCGTCGATCTGCCTCCGCGCAAAGTCGAGATCTTCTCGCTCACCCTGCTTAGTTGGGAAGCCCCGCTCCTCGATCTGCACATGGTCTGTTCCAAAGGAACCTATGCTAGGGCCTTGGCGCGAGATATCGGACGTGATCTGAATGTGGGCGGGCGATTGGAACGGCTGCGAAGGACCGCCAGCGGCGATTTCCGGATCGAAGCCGCTGTCCCGCTGGAAGAGATCTCGGAAGGAGGACCTGAGCTGATTCGACAGCGGATGATAAGTCTGAGCGATGCGCTTTCGCACATACCGAACATCCGCGCGCTGGTCCCTGAGATCAAAAGGCTTATGCGAGGGAGTTCGGTAGTGGTGCCCCGATCGAGGCTGCCTCTGCCGGAAACTAACGAACAGCAGTCTGTCAACCTCTTGAAAGTCGTATCGCCGGACGGGAGCTTGCTTATCCTGGTGAGGCTATTGCCGGGCAGAGGTGAAATCGCGCTCCAAACCGTCCGGGTTTTCCAAACATACCAGCAATAGGAAGTCGTGGAGGAGGCAGATTGATCCTTGCCCCGAGTGGGGCAGGTCGTGAGTCTCATTCGAAGTCGTACGGGAAGGTGTCTTCCAGATATTCGGCTTCCTGAGTGGAAAATTCCACAACCCGGCAAAACTGGATTGCTTCCAGCACATGCGCGCAGCGGGGAGCGATGGTGATCAAGTCTCCAGGCGCGGCTACCAGGACGCCTTCCTCGCCTGAGTCCACATCCACGTGCCGGATGCGGCAAGCGCCGCTGATGATGTAGAAATTCTCGGTCTTGCGCTCGTGGTAGTGGCCGCCCCGGAAATAGCCTTCACCCGCATGAATGTCAAAGTAAACGGGGTTATATACCGGTCCGTCCGGATGAAGAATGGCCATCTCGCCACGTTCCTCGATAATCCGACGAGGCCCGGTTTCTTCTCGCCTCGTGGGAAGACTGGTGAGATGCGCTTTTTGCCGTGCCATATATTGTCCTTTGTGCTTGCCCCAGATCAGGAGCTCATTTTCGAGACGGGCCGATGCTCCTGCACGAGACTCTTCGGTTGACCCACCCGTCGTGCCATGAAACGTTAGCAAATCCTGTGCCGCGGGCGAACGGGCACGCGCGGAATGAGATGTTATACCGATGCGCTTTCAAAGACGTAAAGCACGGGGGAAACTTCTTTGTGGAAAGAAGTTTCCCCCGTCTTACTTTCTTGAAGGCGCCTTGGTGTTACTCATGAATCATTCCGGTGGGTTGATTGGCGATCGCTGTTGTGCGGACTCGCAAGATCACCACGGCTCGTCGTGATTCTTTCGGAACCAGGGAGTAGTTCACCGAGAATCTTCGCACATCCTGCTCGTAATCTCGGATCGTGTAAGCGTGATTACTGACTTTCCCGCCCGGGCAACTGTAGAGGCAGACAATGCAGCCCGATCGCCACACGGGAATCAGGTCTTTGTTGCCTCCGAATCGGAGGTCGATACCGCGACCCCCTGAATCCAAGAGCATTTCCTTGAGCTGGGCCGGTTCCGCCAGCCCGTCCCAGAATACTCGCGCTTCGATCGGGGTCCCCAAGACGCGTCGATCCGGGGCAGAACTCTCCTTATTCTTCCGTTCCGTCCATGCCTCCATTGTGAGATTGTTCCCTGGGACCGCTCCCAGAGCTATCAGCGCATCGTAAACGGTCGCGTCGTCCACATACGCGGAAAGGAGAGCCTCACGCGCCACCCCTCCACCTTTCCAGACCACAGCGTGGTACCCGGGCGCATGGGTCATCCAATCACCGGAAAACGCGGCGGGCTGAAGATCGGCAAGGAATCGGATTTCGGAAACGTGGTGATCGATCTGGAGCGGAAATTCTTCAGTCAATCCTTTGAATGGCTTTCCGGAAGGAGCAGGCTCCTTGGAGCAACCTACTACGAGCACCAGAACAAGAGCGAAACTCACGAGGTACGTCCTTATCATGCCGGCCTCCACATGACCCTTGTATGGAACATCTCTTTGTTGATGATGTCGCGGCGTGGGCATGAGGGCAAGTACGGAGCGCTTACCTTGTGCCTCGAAAAACATGCCAAAGGGCCGCGTATTGGGGCCAGACCGAATTGACATTTCGAGAGATTCGCCCTACAATTCCGTAGGATTTTGATCCACGGCATACTTCCAGGCAAGACCCGCGCCCCAATCGCCTGTTCAAGGATGGCATAATGGAGGACTCCAGGCTTCAGCGAAAGATAACCGAGCTTTCTCTCCTTTTTGAAATCAGTCAGACACTCGACCGCAGCATGGACCTGCGCGACGTGGTCGGTCCAGTGCTGGAATCCATCGCCAAGCACGTAGGTATGATGCGAGGGACACTCACGCTGCTTGATCGCGAATCGGGCGAAATATATATCGAAGCAGCTCACGGCCTCTCGGAGCGGCAAAAGGAGAGGGGTAGGTACCGGCCGGGCGAAGGCGTCACGGGCCTGGTGGTAAAGACCGGCCGGCCCGCAGCAGTGCCTCACATATCGGACGAGCCGCTCTTTCTGGACCGCACGAAAGCTCGGAGGGATTTGAAAAAAGAGGACATCTCGTTCATTTGTGTGCCGATCAAGATTGGGAATGAAGTCATCGGCACCCTGAGCGCAGATCGTCTCTTCGCCGGCGTGGAGACCATCGACGAGGACGTTCGACTCCTTTCCATCATCGCTTCGATGATCGCCCAGGCGGTGAAGCTGCGTCAGGCCGCGCTGGAAGAGCGTCTCCAGCTCTTGGAAGAGAACAAGCGACTCCAATACGAGTTGGAACAGCGCTTCCACCCCTCCAACATCGTAGGCAATTCCAAGCCCATGCTGGCGCTTTACGATCTTATCGCGCAGGTTTCCAGGAGCGATGCCACAGTTCTCATACGTGGAGAGAGCGGCACCGGCAAGGAATTGGTGGCCTCCGCGATCCACTACAACAGCCTGCGTGCGTCCAAGCCATTTATCAAGGTCAATTGCGGCGCGCTCCCGGAATCGGTGATAGAGAGCGAACTGTTTGGCCATGAGAAAGGCGCGTTCACCGGCGCAATCGCTACGCGCAAAGGCCGATTCGAGCTTGCCCACGGCGGAACCATCTTCCTGGATGAGGTGGGCGATCTCTCGGCCATGACCCAAATCAAGTTGCTCCGAGTGCTCCAGGAGAGAGAATTCGAGCGCGTTGGCGGGGCCGCGACCATCAAGACGAATGTGCGGGTCATGGCTGCCACCAATCGGGAGCTGGAAAAGCTCATCGAAGAAAGGAAGTTCCGGGAAGATTTGTACTACCGGTTGAACGTATTTCCTATCCACGTGCCCCCGCTCCGAGACAGAAAGACCGACATCCCTCTGCTGGCCGACCACTTCGTGGAGCGGTACAACAGGGCCGAGCACAAATCCGTTCGCCGCATAAGCACACCGGCCATAGACATGCTGATGAGCTACCACTGGCCGGGCAACGTGAGAGAATTGGAAAACTGCATTGCCAGGGCCGTTTTGCTGAGCACGGACGACGTGATCCACGGACATCACTTGCCACCCACTCTCCAGACCGCGGAAGCCAGCGGCACACAGCACGTTGGCACTCTGGAAGCCACTTTGCGCAGCGTGGAGCGCGAGTTGATCCAGGACGCACTCAAGGCTTCGCGTGGGAATAAAGCCAAGGCCGCGAGGTCTCTGGGGCTAACAGAGCGCGTTATGGGGTTGCGGGTGAAGGAGTTTAGTATCGATCCGCGTCGTTTCCGTACCGGCACGTAGTTTCACATAGAGTAACGTACCCGGGCGTAGGCGCCACCGGCTTCCAGGCCGTTCCTCCAGCGCGAGTTCCCTGCTAGAAAAAACTTTAAATTCCTGCTGTTACGATTTTCTCGCCCGCTCCCGCGCCATTGGCACCCTCATTGCCTATCCTCCTGCGACGCAACCGCGCGGTCCGGGAAGAATCCGTTCATGCCGGTCATCCCCGGTAACCGGGACCGATCCGGGGCACGACGGTTCTATCTTGCGACCAACGACCATAGGAGGTGTTTCCCATGAATGCTGCCGACACGGCATGGGTTCTGGCCAGTTCGGCACTGGTCCTCTTGATGACTCCCGGGCTTGCCATGTTTTACGGAGGAATGACCCGGGCAAAGAACGTGCTTTCCACCATGATGCACAGCTTTTTCCTTATGGGGCTGGCGTCGGTGGTATGGCTCTTTTGGGGGTTCACCCTTTCGTTTGGGGCTGGGAACTGGTTCGTAGGCGGCCTGGAGTACTTCGCTCTCGCAGGTGTGGGCAACGAGATATGGCCTGAAACGAAGATTCCTGGTTCCACGTACATGATTTTCCAATGCATGTTCGCGGTAATCACCCCTGCGCTCATATCAGGCGCCTTTGCAGAGCGGATGAAGTTCAGCTCGTTCATCGTTTTCATGCTGCTATGGCTGACCTTCGTGTACTCGCCGGTATGCCATTGGGTCTGGGGTGGTGGCTTCCTCCAAAAGATGGGTGCCTTGGATTTTGCAGGGGGTACCGTGGTGCACATTAATTCCGGCGTGGCCGCGCTGGCCTGTGCGTTCATGGTCGGTAAGCGCAAAGGTTATGGAACCGTGCCTATGGCGCCTCACAACCTGACGCTGACGCTGCTCGGAGCAGGTCTGCTCTGGTTCGGTTGGTTCGGTTTCAACGCGGGAAGCGCACTGGCAGCCAACGAAAGCGCGTCCAATGCATTTGTGGTCACACACATGGCTACCTCCACGGCAGCGATCTCTTGGGTGCTCGCGGAATGGATAATCAAGGGCAAACCGACGACACTGGGTGTGGCTTCCGGAGCAGTGGCAGGCCTGGTGGCCATCACGCCCGCAGCGGGCTTTGTGGGACCTGTCTCTTCGGTGATCATAGGTGGAGTGGCAGGTGTCGTCTGTTACCTGGCGGTTCTTGCCAAATCCCGTCTCGGGTATGACGACTCGCTCGATGTGGTGGGAATTCACGGAGTTGGCGGCACATGGGGCGCAATAGCAACCGGCCTTTTTGCATCCAAGGCCTTCGGTACCGCAGATGGATTCTTCTTTGGCAATCCGGCCCAGCTCGGAATTCAGGTCGCAGCGGTTCTGGCGACCATAGCGTACTCGTTTGTGGTCTCTCTCATCATTCTCTACGTGGTGAAGGCGATTATGGGACTTCGAGTCAGTGAAGAGGACGAAGTGGTCGGCGTGGACACCTCGGTCCACGGAGAAGCGGCCTACAATCTGTGATGAGAGAAGCTCGCGCAAGCCTGTGACGCGGACACGCTTTGTGCGCGCGGGCGATCACTGGGGTAATATAGCCGGATAGCTGAAAAGGGGATAAGCATGAAAAAGATCGAGGCGATTATCAAACCGTTCAAACTGGACGATGTGAAAAACGCGGTCACTGCGTTGGGGGTCCAGGGCATGACCGTTACCGAAGTGAAAGGTTTCGGTCGGCAAAAGGGCCACAAAGAGATATACCGGGGCGCGGAATATCTGGTTGATTTCCTGCCCAAGATCAAGATCGAGATGGTAGTCTCTGCGGAGATCGCTCAACAGGTGGTGGAAAAAGTGATAAGCGCAGCGCGCACCGGCACCATCGGAGACGGCAAGGTCTTTGTGACGGCAATTGAGAGCGTGCTTCGGATCCGCACCGGAGAGACCGACGGGGACGCGCTATAGCGGCCTGGCGCAGTAGCTGCCGTTTCTTGCTCGAAGAAAAGAACAAGAAGCCCTAGGTGTTGCAGATACGGCAACGTCAGTCCCCAAACCGTGTCGGCAGTTTCGTAGGATGCGGTGACCCCGCGTCCCGCGGGAGAACCGCATCGCTCGCGGCTTACTCGAGCGATGCGGTTCGCTACGCTCACCACATCCTACGCAAAACCGTACAAGCCGGCAGTGGCACTCGAACATATAGCGGGCTTGTGAGAGCGAGAATTAAGTTACCGTCGAATGCGCGTTTGAATGAAAGGAGAGATGTGGACCGTCGCTCAGCCGGGAGTATTTCCTACCGAGATGTACGCTCCAAGAAATAAGTCTTACCAAACGGTAGGATGTTGACAGCCATGTCGTGGCCTTCAAAGGAGGGCGTGACACGAAAAAAGCTTGATGTCAGCCTGAAATATCGGTTCCCTCCGGGGGACGAGCTTGGTGGCACACAGATTGCCTCTGGTAACCGGAGCGTAGGTTTGCAGGGAATACCTACGCCCCGGTCGGACAGGAGGCAATCTCGCCGCGTCAGCAAGCCCTTTTCTTGGCCGCGCTTCAATAGATGAGGCGATGCGCCTGAACGCAGTGGGCACGCCTGAACAAGAGTCACATCTACGGGAAACCGTTTATAGACCACGGAGTTGAAAAGGAGAGAAAGATGGAGCCAAAAGAGGTTTTGGAGTTCGCAAAGAAGAACAAGACAGTGATGGTAGATCTCAAGTTCATGGACTTTCCCGGATTGTGGCAGCACTTCAGCGTGCCGCTTCATGAGCTCGACGAGGACGCGTTCGAGGCTGGTTTCGGATTTGATGGCTCGTCGATTCGTGGCTGGCAGCCGATTCATGCTTCGGACATGCTCGTTGTGCCCGATCCTGATACCGCGGTAATGGATCCGTTCATGGCAGTGCCGACCCTGTCGCTGATCTGCAACATCGTGGATCCAATCACCAAGGAGCGCTATTCCAGAGACCCAAGAAACATCGCTCAGAAGGCCGAGGCGTACCTCAAATACACGGGTGTAGGCGACACGGCCTACTTTGGTCCGGAAGCCGAATTCTTCATCTTCGACGATGTGCGCTTCGCGTACAGCCATAATCGGAGCTTCCATCAGGTCGATTCTGTTGAAGCGTGGTGGAACACGGCCCGAGATGAAGGTCCGAACCTGGGTTACAAGCTGCGTCACAAAGAGGGCTACTTTCCTGTTCCTCCCAGCGACTCACAGCAGGACATCCGGTCCGAAGTAGTCTTAATCATGGAGAGCCTCGGAATCGTCGTGGAGGCCCAACATCATGAGGTTGCCACCGCGGGCCAAGGCGAGATCGACATGCGGTTTTCGCCGCTGGTAAAGATGGCCGACAACCTGATGTGGTTCAAGTACATCCTGAAGAATGTGGCGAAGAAGCACTGCATGACGGTAACGTTCATGCCCAAGCCGCTTTTCGAGGACAACGGCTCCGGAATGCACACCCACGTGAGCATTTGGAAAGGCGATAAGCCTCTCTTCGCGGGTGACAAGTACGCCGGCCTTTCACAGCTAGCCCTTTGGGGTGCGGGCGGCATACTGAAGCATGCGCCTGCGCTTTGCGCCATATGCAACCCGACCACCAATTCCTACAAGAGGCTCGTGCCCGGTTTTGAGGCGCCGGTGAATCTCGCGTATTCTTCTCGAAATCGTTCGGCCGCGATCCGCATTCCCATGTACAGCCCGTCCCCTAAGACGAAGCGGCTCGAATACCGCACACCCGATCCATCCTGCAACGGCTACCTTGCCTTCAGCGCGGTCCTGATGGCAGCGTTGGATGGAATTGAGAAGAAGCTTGATCCGGGTGAGCCGCTCGACAAGGACATCTACGCACTTTCTCCGGAAGAGCTTGCAAACGTGCCTTCCACGCCTGGAGATCTCTCCGAGGCGCTCAAGGCCCTGGAAGCGGATCACGAGTTCCTGCTCAAGGGCGACGTGTTCACCCAGGACGCGATTGATATGTGGCTCGAATACAAGAAGGAAAAAGAGCTCGATCCGATGCGCAGCCGGCCGCATCCCTACGAGTTCGCGTTGTACTTCGATTGCTAGGCTGACGGCAACACCGCCATACACCAAGCCGTAGGTCGGATTGAGTCCCGCGTTCTGCGCGGGACGAAATCCGACATCATGCCCAACGCAACATGTCGGGTTTCGCTGGGCTCAACCCGACCTACCCCTAACCCAGCCGCCGCGGCGTAAGCAAACCCCGGCGGCTGCTCCTATCTGTGCTATAGTTCCCTTGAAGAGCCCGTAGTGCGGGTCCGGACACTGCAAGTCTTATAGAAGTAGAGGTGAGATCTGCGCCATTGGATGACGCTGGTATCCCCCTCTCCCTTCCCTCTCCCGCCAGGGGAGAGGGTTTTCGACTCCCCTCTCTTGATGGGGGGGCTTTGTAACTCCCCTCCCTTGACGGGAGGGGCAAGGGGAGGGTGATCTTCCGCGCAAATCTCAATGCCGTAGACTGTAGAATGGCTACTGGCCAGCCGGTTCCGGGGCGGGAGGTCCATGAGGCATGGGAACTCTGAGGGTCGCGTTGGCCCAGGTGAATGTGACGGTAGGCGACATCCAGGGTAATCTGGAAAAGATCACCTACTGGATAGAAGAGGCGCGACAGGCCGAGGCGGACGTGGTCCTGGTGCCTGAGCTTGCCCTCTGCGGATACCCTCCTGAAGATCTTCTGCTCAATCCCAGTTTCCTCGACGACATCCACGCGGGCTTAAAGGAATTGTGTCCTCGCACCAAAGGGATCGCCGCAATGGTCGGGTTCGCGGATCGTCGGGACGGCAAGGTCTACAATGCAGCGGCCCTGATCCACGACGGCGCTCTGGTGGACGTGTACCACAAGATTGAATTGCCGAACTACGGTGTGTTTGACGAAAAGCGATACTTCGAGCCAGGCAGTCGCTGCGTGGTTTGCGACATGAACGACGTCCGTCTTTCGCTCACGGTATGTGAGGACATATGGATTCCTGGGTCCGTGTGCGAGCGATGTGCGCTGGAGAATCGCGCGCAGGTCGTGCTGAACATCTCGGGGTCACCTTTCTATGCCGAGAAGCTAGCAAAACGGGAACAGATCGTGAGGCGGTTCGCGGCAACCACGTGCACGACCGTGGTCTACAACAACCTGGTAGGGGGGCAGGACGAGCTCATCTTTGATGGTGGAAGCCTTATCATGGATTGCGACGGAACTGTGATTGCTCGTGCCGAGCGCTTCCGTGAAGGTTTGTTGGTGACGGACCTCGCGGTTAAGGAGCCTCCGGTTGCTATTCAGGGCTGGAACACTGACGGTGGCACTCCTGGACTTCATAAGCTGGAATCCTTGGCGCCACCCGGCCGGAAGCCCGTGCAGCCGACTCCGATTCCGACCATGAGCAGAACTGAGGAGATCTACGAAGCCCTTGTGCTTGGGACCAGGGATTATGTGGGGAAGAATGGCTTTCGCAAGGTGGTGATCGGCCTGAGCGGCGGGATAGACTCCAGCTTGACCGCAGTCATCGCGGTGGAAGCGCTGGGTGCGGAGAACGTGATCGGTGTGACCATGCCTTCCCAGTACACATCGGAAGGCACGTTCTCCGATGCAGGGCTCCTCGCTCGCAATCTTGGCATGAGCCTCATCACGATTCCTCTGGGACAGATCTTCAAGACATATCTTGACGTCCTGGCAAAGCCGTTCGGCGAAGGCGACCTGGGCGTCGAGGCGGAGAATCTCCAGGCGCGTATTCGCGGCAACATGATTATGGCGCTCTCAAACCGCTTCGGTTGGCTGGTGCTCACCACAGGAAACAAGAGCGAGATTGCCGTGGGATATTGCACGCTATACGGCGATACCGCGGGCGGATTTGCCGTGATTCGAGACGTACCCAAGACCGTGGTGTACGACCTTTCCCACTACGCAAACAAGAAAGCAGGACGAGAGTTGATCCCGCGTAGCGTTATCGAGCGGGCTCCTTCCGCGGAATTGAGGCCGGATCAAACGGACCAGGATAGCCTCCCGCCGTACGAGATCCTGGATCCCATACTCCGAGCGTACGTGGAAGAGGATCGATCCCCGGAAGAGATCTATGCGCAAGGATACAGCCCGGATGTGGTGGACGAAGTCATCCGGATGGTAGACCGCAACGAGTACAAGCGTCGACAAGCACCTCCGGGAATTAAGATCACTCCACGGGCATTCGGCAAGGACAGACGTTTCCCAATTACCAATCGGTACCCCGGAGGGGTACGAAGGAGGAAGGCCAATTGAACATTCTGGTGATCAAACATGTTGAATCTGAAGGCCCCGGCACCTTGGGTGGATTTCTCCAGGCGCACGGCGCCACGCTTCACGTGGTGAACCTGCATCGGGGCGAGAGCCTCCCCACGGAGCTGGAGGGCTTCAAGGGCGTGATATCTATGGGCGGGCCCATGAATGTGTACGAAGATGACCAATATCCGTTCCTGGCAAACGAGGTGCGGCTATTGCAGCAGGCGATGGATGCGCAAGTCCCGGTTCTCGGCATTTGTTTGGGCGCGCAAATGATTGCCCGGGCAAGCGGCGGAAGAGTGACCCAATCGCCGGTGAAAGAAGTTGGCTGGGGCAAGGTGTCGCTCACATCCGAGGGCCGACAAGACGGTATCTTCCAAGGAACGCCCGGCACGCTGGAAGTGCTCCAGTGGCATGGAGACATGTTTGTCCCGCCCTCTGACGGAGCCCTGCTCGCAAGCGGCTCGGACTGCCCGCATCAGGCCTTACGCGTAGGAAGCGCAGTAGGGTTCCAGTTCCATGTGGAAGTTGACCGAGACATGATCGCGGACTGGTTCGCTGACTCTCCGGACCTGGAGGCCATTCTCAGCCGTTATGATGAGATCGAGGGGCAACTTCGGAAGGAAGCTGAAGTGATCTACAAGAATTTCCTTGAAGAATTGAAGCGATAGGCACCAGCCCGACGATCAGAACCGGGAGGATTCAGCCGTAGGTCGGATTGAGTCCCGCGTTTTGAGCGGGACGAAATCCGACATCATGCTAATGTAACATGTCGGGTTTCGCTGGGCTCAACCCGACCTACCCGTACTGCTCGGAATGACAACCCCCTTGCGTGCCGGGATTCCCTTGTAGGGGCAGGTCTTGTGCCTGCCCAATTTGAGTGATTTAGCCAAGGGCAGGCACAAGGCCTGCCCCTACTTCGTCCCGCTTCCCCCGTGACCTGCAATAGCATTCTTCTGTCGCGTGCTTGAATGGTAACCTAGAACTTGAAGTCTACTTTGATCTTGAAGATCTTCTTTGCCGGCAGTTCGACAATATCCACGCCTGTTTTTCGGATCAGCTCGCGTATGGTGCGTTTCTTTTCGCTCTCTGATGGTGCGATAAGGGTGAACCAGACGTTGTATTCGTGACGCCTTTCGTAATTGTGGGTGACGCCTTTGCACGCGTTGACCGTCTGAACGAAATGGTCGAATTTCTCCGCGGGCACTTTGGCAGCCAGCAACGTGCTCACGAACCCTACCCGCCGCGAATTGATGGACGCGCCGAACCTCCTGATGATCCCCTCTTGCTTGAGCCTAGCCACGCGAGCAAGCACATCCTTTTCCGTCATGCCGATTCTCTGGCCGATCACTCGGTAAGGATGGGGCTCCACAGGAAAAGCGGACTGTATCTCATTCAGTAGTTGTCGATCCAAATCGTCCATTTGAAGTACCCTGTCCTCCAGATCAAATTGGGGCAGCACAGGTTTGAGGCTGTCTCATAAGTCCTGGCAATTGGAACCTCGTGCTTCGATGCCTGGGTGGCCGGGACGTTATACGTCCCGGTGCCGAAGGCACAGGAGGTTTATTTTCTTGATAGCTTGTCGAGCAATGAAGCCAAAAGTTGTATATCCGACTGAATGAACCTCCTGTCGCTGCGCGACCCCGACGTATGACGTCGGGGCCACCCAGTTGAGGTCCGTCTCAGAAATCTTGGCACGATCTCGACTGGGATGGCAGTTCTGAAACAGCCGCGTTACAACCCCCTTCATTGCACTTCTGGCGCAACCGTATAGAAATAGACCACAAGTCTATCTTGAGGCACATAATCGTTTTGGACAAATTCATACACGGTAGGACTCACCTTTTCGGGCTTTCCGGGAAAGCAGAGGGACGCAATCTGGTCAGGCGTTTCCTTCTTGATTCTGAGTTTGAACGCTCCAATTGGCCCTTTCCAGTTCCGGCCAGTAGCCAAAATGTACTCGACGTGGTTCACGTTTAGGTAGCCTTCTTCGGTGGCTTTCGCCACATAACGTTTGATTCGATTCTCAATGGCACGCCGGGTGGGTTCATCAAGGCAGGCTGAAGCTCCTGACCTATCTGACATGAAACTCAGATACGTCTCATGACCAAGAACCTCGCGATCCAACGGAAAGTATGCTCCACCTAGGACGGGAACGTATTCGTGCTCGACTACGATTTCATTTCCTGCAGGAAAGGTCTGCTCCCAATACAGACTTACAGCCACTTTCCATGGAGGAAACTCTCCTGCCTCTCCGTCGAAGTTCTCCAATGCCTGTTTCTGGTCGGTCGTGAATTCACATTTGGATGCCCAGTCGGGGCCATGGCAGTCATCGAATATTCGGTTATCAGACAAACCCATTTCGCGCAGTTTATTGGTCACATCGCGCTCACCAACCACCGCCCTACGAGACGTCAACGGTTTTATTGAGCGACCATTTACCCAAACCCTGAATGTTGACGCGATGTCTTTTGCAGCGAGCCAAGAGCTATACGGCGCTGGTCCATAGGGCGGCAGAGGGAACGCGACCATCGTATGAATATCTTTATCGGATTCGTTCAAGAAGCGAAATCTTACTCGTACGATTTTTCGAGAAATCTCAAGCACTTCTTCGAGCATACGAATCTGCTCGTTCTTCGTGAAGATAATTCCTCCTGCCGCAACAGCGGCAGTGGTGTCGTCTGCGGAAGCACCGGCAGCCTGCATCAACAGAGCGGCCACGAACACCGCTGCCACGACCTTTACCTGAAGATGATCCACTCTCAATGGACGAGGCAACTCGTGCTTGGTGCCACGGATGTGCCGAAGGCTCATCCGTGCGGGTCTGGTCCGTCGGAAGGTCCTTGGCATAGGCGTCAACTGGTGGCGAGGGCCTCGTGGGCCATCGGGCAATAACGCGCAAGCACGGATGAGTCCCGCGGGTCGGGACGTCCCGCGTCTCGCGGGATGGCACCAGACTCGATTGCGGTATTTTCACATTCCGTTGTGACCGAAAGATCATGGTCGTTCGGGAGAATATGGGGGTGCTTCATGTCCTCGCCATTCGGAACCATTTGCCAACGCGCAGCCTCAATTCACGAAAACGTTACGCCACCTGCGGAGATCTTCGATGGCCATGCCGCAGCCACGCACGACCGTGGTCAGAGGGTCATCAGCAAGGGACACCGGAATTCCCGTGAACCTGCTGATGAACCTGTCCAGCCCCGACAAGAGCGCACCGCCTCCGCTGAGGATTATGCCTCGTTCGCTTATATCCGCCAGAAGGGCAGGGGGCAATCTCTCAAGAGCTCGACGTACCGTGTCCAGTATGGACCCCACCGGTTCGGTAACTGCTTTCCTCATCTCAGAGGAGGTCAGGGTAACGGTGCGAGCCACACCCTTGCCCAATTCCTTTCCGGTCACATCCATGGATCGTTCGTCGCGAAGCTCCAGGGCACACCCCACCCGGATCTTGATCTGTTCCGCCAGCGCAGACGATATTTCTATGCGCATCTGCTGCTGGAGGTACCGGACAATCGCGGCATCCATTTCATCGCCCGCCACACGCGTGGATTCCCAATGGGTGGTGGTTCCCAGAGAAATCACAGCGACTTCCGTGGTACCGCCGCCAATGTCCACAATCATAAAGCCGGACGGATCGGTAACATCCGCGCCGGCTCCGAGTGCGGCCGCCATTGGCTCTTCCATGAGGAATATCTCTTTCGCACCGGCTTCGTACGCGGATTCTCTGACGGCTCTCCTCTCCACTTGTGTGGTTCCCGATGGGATCCCAATTACGATTCGGCAGCTCCTCCACAATCTCGGGGTGAAAGCCTTCCCAAGAAAGCCCCGAATCATGGCCATAGCTCCGTCAAAGTCGGCAATGACCCCGTCTTTGAGAGGTCGGTCCACGATCATCCAATCGGGGTTTCGGCCCACGTAACGGGCTGCTTTCTTGCCCACAGCGATGGTTCGATTAGCTTGGCGATCTCGTGCCACCACGGAAGGTTCGTTGATTATTATGCCTTCGCCCTTTCGGTACACGAGCGTATTGGCAGTACCCAGGTCCATGGCAAGATCGACCCCAAATCCCCGCCAAATGTGGGCAAACAAACGACCCACTATCACGGCGATCGAGCCTCCACCGAGACGGTCACGTACACCGGGAACACACCATCGACCTTCGCACCATCAGGTTTAACCATGAGAGGCAGAGTAATGGTTCTCTTTTCCAGAAGTTCAGAAGCTTGCACTGGTTCGGTCGCCACACCGCTGACTTTTGAGACCTCGGACGCGAGCCCCCTGACCTCCACCTCCTGCGGCTTGACCATGATTTTCACATTTTCCGGTATGCTGCCGACGATCTGTGGGGATACTTTCATTTTTCGCATGGAGCCCGCCGCAATGGTCAGGCTCAAATCGGAAGGACGTATGCTCGTGATCGATATGCCTGGAGGCACCTGAAGATTCTTGGTCGATATGCGAAAAAAGTTCAAACCGGGCAGGACACGGCTCAGGTCTATGACTGTCCGCACGGATCCCGGCTTCAGGTTTGCCACGTTCGTTTCGGACCCTCGAACTCTCACGTCAATGCGGTCCATCCACTTGCCCGTGATCTCCATCCCCGCGGGTAAGTTAGTGTACTGAATAGGCACGGAAATCCCCACCTCGGATGTCTGAGGCCCTACGATGAGCACCCACATGAGGATCGCGGTTGCCAACGCGAGGCATTTGATTCCCCAATTGGAGGTGAGTAGAGGCATGAACCGCGAACGCGCGGAGTTGTTCTCCTGCCTGAGAAACGTGAGTTTTTGTTGGAGGGCTTGGTGAAAGTCGATTCGGCGCTTGAACGTGGAGATTTGCTTCTCTTCGACCAGCGAAACTTCGCCCCGTTCCTCGGATACCACCACGCATACTGCGTCCGATCGTTCGGACAATCCGATTGCCGCGCGATGACGCGTTCCGTATCTGGAGCTCAAGGATTCATCGGTGGAGAGCGGGAGGATGCAACTTGCTTCCTTGATTCTGTCCTCGAATATGACTACTGCGCCGTCATGCAGCGGCGAATTCTTGTGAAATACGGCAAGAAGTTCCTCAGCAGAAACAAGGCTGTCCAGAGCTTTGCCGTGGAGGATAAGACTCCCCAACCTCTGGGTCCTCTGAAACACAATGAGTGCTCCCAGTCGGTGTCGGGCGAGTTCTGCCACTGCTTTTACCGTCTCAGCGATGACATCATGGCCGACCACATGCGGATGCCGTCCGCTGAGGTACCTCATAGGAGACGCCCGCTCCAGCATTTCTCTAATTTCCGGCTGAAATACGATGACGAGCACGAGGATGATGGCGGCCCAGAGATACTGAAAGATCACTGACGTCATCACCAATCCCATGCTTGAAGCGAGATAGTAAAAGATGCCCATACCAAGCAATGTCGCAAGGATTTGCAGCGCGCGCCTGCCCCAGAGCCATGCAAGAACGAAGTAAGTCAAGGTGGCCATGATCAGTATGTCCACCGCGTTGGCTACGCTAATTGAATCGAGGATGTCCTGCAGAATCTGCATGAGGGGCTCTGTCGCTCGATGAGGTATGGAAGCTTTGCTCTGTTCAATTCAACGCCGGAGCAGAGCTTTTTCAAGAGAGGTGTGGTCCTCCGCTCCCCCGGCCCGATGGCGCCCAAGGCGAGTTCGCGGAACCGATGATATCCAAACCACATTTTGAGGGCTTTTGCAAGATCCACTCAAGATGGACAATGATATGGCGACTCCGTCGCGTCGGGTGTATGCCATAATTCCATGTCAATCTAAGGCCATGGCGGAACGAACCATGAAGGCTTGCACGGACGTCCACTATGAAAAGAATATCGGGGCTGCTGCGTGTGTGCTCTTTCGGGAATGGACGGACAGCGACGCAGTCGAGGAAATCGTGAAGGTCGTTCAAGGGGTGGCGCCATACGAGTCCGGCCGGTTCTATCGGAGGGAACTGCCCTGTCTGCTGGAGGTGCTCCAGGATGTGGTTGGAGAGCTGGAAGCAGTGATCGTGGACGGACACGTATGGCTCGGGACAGACGGACCACCAGGGCTGGGCGCACACTTGTATCAGGCTCTGGAAAAGCGCGTCCCGGTGATCGGCGTCGCAAAACGGGTGTTTCGGCACGATGTGCCCGCAGTGCCGGTGTGGCGTGGAAGCAGCAAACAGGCGCTCTATGTGTCGTCAGCGGGCATGGAGACTTCGGTTGCAGCCGAGTACGTGAGGACCATGCACGGCCCGTTCAGAATTCCCACGCTCCTAAAGCGCGTAGATACCCTATGTCGGCAAGCCTGGCGCGACGAACTATAGCGATTCTCTTATCTGACGAGGCCCATGAAAAGCCCGTACATGTGAAGCCCTGTCGTAATACCTCAAGCCCGCAATGCCTTTTGAATTCAGCATCGCTTCTACGTCGAGCCCCAGCAGGTCATGCTTATAATCAGACGCAAGGGTAATCGTCCAGATCTGGTCGTAGGAATGGATATAGGCGTAAGCAGTGGCAACCCACCTGAAGCACTGACGAACACCGTCTATGATCTCCAGATGATGCCGATCTGTTCCACGGATGTACGTGATTCCTCCGGTCTGCACGACGAGGATTCCACTTTGATTCAGCTGAGTTTTCATCATATGGTAGAATTCAGGTGAATATATGCGACGAGAAAGTTCCGTGGATTCCCCTGTGGTGGTGTACGGTTCGGTCAAATCCGCGACGATCAAATCGTAACGGCTTCCCGCGCGATTGAGCAGGAACGTCTCGCCCTCGCCGATTTTGAGCTTCACCCTGGGATCGTCCAGCGCACCCTGATTCAACTCCTTGAAGTGGACACGGGAGAGATCCACAACAGTTTGGTCGATGTCAACCAGCTCCAAGGTGTTCAATTCCCGATATTTCAGGAGTTCACGGGCCGCACATCCGTCGCCTCCTCCGAGAACGAGGGCTGAATCGAGGCGTGGCAGCAATAGAGCAGCCGGGTGTATGAGCAGTTCGTGATAGATGTACTCGTCAGATTGGGCCGCCTGGATGATTCCGTCGAGCGCGAGGACCAGGCCGAAATGGGGTGTTCGAAAGAGGTCGATCTGCTGATAAGGGCTGCGCATCGAGGCTACAATGGCATCCACTCGATGAACTACGATCCGGTCGCTTGATTCGATGTCGAGGAATACCTGCTCGCCGAACAGGTCCTTGAGCGAGGCCGCGAACTCATTAGTTGCGATGATTCGTCGCGGGACCCGCTTCGGGTTCATGAGATGCTCCTCGTCGCGATCGTAACTAGGACGGAAGGCGCTCTCCCCTGAAAAAGATCAACGGAGCCTACGGGAGGTCGGGAATCTTTTCTGTTTAACACAATCTCTCATTGACTGTAAACGCCGGTCCGTGCATAGGTCTCCCCATGGCGCACGTCATTCTTTTTCCGGATGAGCTTGCCCAACAGCAGGCATGGGGAGTGTTCCTTGCATGTGGTTGCGTGGGGGAGCTCGGCGACGCGCCGGCATTCTGCCGCGAATTCCTGCCGCGTTTTATCTTACTCACCGCGGGCTTCGATCGCTTTATCGCGGCAGTGAAAGATCAGCAGATTCAGCTCGCGGGCATTGTGAAGTATCGGCCTCCGGGCACCGAGTGCCCTGAAGCCGGCGCTCCCGATCCCCAGTGGAAGGCAATATTTGGAAACATTCGAGCGGAAAGCTTGAGTCCCTCCATCACTGACCAGGGAAAGCTGCGAATCACCATTTCGGTGGAGAAGAGCCTGGGGTCTGTGATTCCTTTAGCAGCCCGGCTGATTAGAGGCGCGTCGTACAGACCGGAAGTGCCCATACTCGCGTTCGAGGAAGACCATCGGCTGATCGTCATATCTCCTCGTGAGATTGTCATATCCAGGGCCGACGATTTGATGGACTTCTGGATCATGCTTCGGACCACCGTGGATTTCATCTGTGAGGCTCACCGATACCGTTTCACGGTGCGGCCGGAAACGGCCGCTCGGATGGGCGTTGGCGCGACGGAGATTTTCCGGAGGCTTCCAGGCATCAATTGTGGGCGCTGCGGCAGCCAGAGCTGCATGGAGTTCGCGAGCGGGCTCATGACCGGCAAACGCGTCCTGGGCGACTGCGAGCCTCTCTTCGAGGAGAGCGACCCTCGCTATCTCGCTTCTATCAACTGGTTACTGCATGTGTTGGGCATTCCAGAGCACGAGCCGGTGAGCACCGACGGCCGGCGCGGGTCATCGCCCGTCCTAGGGTTGTAATGTCTCGGCGAGCGCCTTAGCTTCCGCTACCGGGGCCCGCACATGACACGCTGCGGAGTGGCCCTCGCCCACGTCGTTGAGAGGCGGATCGACTTCAAAGCAAATGGGTATTCTGAGCCAGCACCGGGGATGGAAGCGGCAGCCCGAGGGTGGGTCGATGGGGCTGGGCACGTCCCCTTCCAGAATGATTCGTTCTCGTCCGGATTCGGGGTCAGGCACGGGAACAGCGCTGAGCAGCGCTTCTGTGTATGGATGTAACGGCTCGGCAAAGATTTGGTAACGGCTCCCCAGTTCTACGATCTTTCCCAGGTACATTACCGCCACCCTGTCTGAGATATGCTCAACTACCGACAAATCATGGGATATGAAGAGATAGGTCAGGCCGTGGCTTTCCTGCAAGTCCTCCAGAAGGTTGATGACCTGAGAACGGATTGACACGTCAAGGGCCGAAACCGGCTCATCGGCTATGATGAGGCTGGGATTGAGCGCGAGGGCTCTGGCAATGCCGATTCTCTGGCGCTGGCCCCCCGAAAACTCGTGCGGGTAGCGGTCCAGGTGCTCCGGCCTCAGCCCCACCTCTTCCGCGAGCGCAAGCACTCTGGCACGCCGCTCGGAGCGTGACCCGATCCCGTGAATTATTAGTGGTTCCACGAGGGTGCTGTACACAGTTCGTCGCGGGTTGAGAGAAGAGTAGGGGTCCTGAAAGATTATCTGCATTCGACGTCTGAGGCGCTTCATTTCTGACGAACTGAGCGTATCGATGTCGCGGCCTTCAAACACGATCCGGCCTGATGTGGGCCGCTCCAATCTGAGGAGCAATCGACCCAGGGTAGATTTTCCGCAACCCGATTCGCCCACCAGTCCGAGGGTTTCGGCACGACGGATTTCCAGATCCACCCCATCCACCGCGTGCACAAACTGGTCGGCTTTGCGCAGGAAGCCTTCCTGCACGGGAAAATACTTGACCAATTGCTCGATGCGCACCAGCGCTTCCGCAGCGTCGGTCGAAGGTGCAATTTGAGACGCAACTGGCATCACGAATAAGCCTCCTGGTCACCCACTTGGTTCAAGCCTGATTCCATGTTATACGGTCCGGTTGGGATCAAGTCAATTCAGAGGTGATGTTCTGGAATACCTTTATCTGATACTCGGTCTGGTTCCTGCCCTGGCCTGGCTGGCTTACTTCTATCGGAAAGACCCTTACCGGCCCTGGTCTTTTGACAATATTGGTCGTGTCTTCCTATGGGGCTGCTTATGCACAGTCCCAGCTGCGATCTTCGAGCAGCTTACTCAGGCGTCACTGGGGTCGGGTAGCCTCTGGAGGTCTTTCAGCCTTAGCTTTCTCCTCATCGCGCCCATCGAAGAAGGCCTCAAACTGCTCGCCGTCTGGGTCGGCATCTATCGGAGCGCGGATTTCCGGGAACCCATAGACGGAATCGTGTACAGCGCCGCAGCGGCCATCGGTTTTGCCACCGTAGAAAACACGGTTAACATGTTGCTGTTCGGTCCTGGAGTAATTGTGGAGAGGCTTGTCTTCGCTACGCCGGCTCACGTGATGTTTTCGTCCATGTGGGGCTATTCTATGGGCCAGGCGCGATTCAAACGAGAAGACGAGCTCTGGACCATTTCTCGGGGCCTATTCTGGGCGATCTGCCTGCATGGAAGCTACAACTTCGTTGTGTCAATCAATCCTGCCGCGGCTAAAATCTCCCTGATCCCGCTCATGATCCTCATGGCCTGGCTCATGAAACGCCGTGTGGACCGATTTCGTAAAGAATCCCCTTTTGAGCCGCTCGGCCACGGCGTGGTGGTACCCTGTCCGGTGTGCGGCCTGTATGCTCTTGAAGAGGAAGGCGTATGCAGCCGATGCGGTGCGGCGCTTTCCTATCTAGGGACGGACGTCCCCCGGTTCTGCGCGAACTGCCGAGCCTTACTGGACCCGTGCAAAAAAACCTGCCCACGCTGCGGCCACGAGATCTCCCTGGCTCACCTTTGCCCTCCTGCATAATCGTTTGGCGCTGAGTGCGATAGGGATTGAGCCATGGCGGCACTTCGATTACATCGCTAGCGATAATCCGGTTGCTGCGACAAAAGCCGTTTCAGGAAATTACAAGCGAACTCGGGCCCTTCGTCGTGTTCCTTGCAGTGACGGTCTAAAGGATCTTGAGCGCCCGCTCGCTGCGCCAAACTCTGACAATACGTACACCGCGGTCATCGACGCGATATACTATGCGAAACGGCGGATGTACGATCTCCCGTAATTGAGCGATGCCAAACTCCGGTACGACGCGGCCGTTCAGAGGAAAGTTCGCGAGCCTTTCTACATCTGAAATTATCTCCGCCAATAGGCGCTCGCCTACATCGGGAATCTGCTGATCGGCGTACCACGTGCGCATTACCTCAAGATCCCGCACCGCGGAGACAGCAAAGGTTATTCTGTATTTCCGGGGCATCGGTTCAAGTCAATCCCAGACGCTTCTTAACGTCAGCGAGACTCATTTCCCGGCCTTCTTCCAGATCCATCAGTCCTTCGACAACACCACGCAGAAACGCGAGCTCTTCCGTTTGCGTTTCATAGTCCTCAAGCGATTGAACAACAGCCACGCCACGTCCTCTGTTGGTCAGAAGGACCGGTCTGCGAGTCTTGTCGACCTGGTTCACAATTCGGCCTGGATTGACTTTCAAATCACCGAGCGAAACAATGTCCTCCGAGAATTTGGTTCGTGCTTGCATGAGTTCTCCTCTCGCGTCCTCTTAATAGTACTAATAATAGCACCAACTAAATGACCAGGCAAACCCGCACCTTTGCTCTTGACAACGGGGGGCAGAATCACGCAAAAATATATTTTTAAGGATGCAACCGTATGTCTGCGCGGTGGGAGAAAAGTAGTGTATATCCAACGAGTTATCCCATCTCTGCCCCTTCCCCTCCGGGAGAGAAATACCCCCGCAGTCGTACTCCGTACTAATCCGTTTTCTCCGCAAGCATCAGGAATACCCCAGGGAGGCATAGTGCTGAGTGAGGAACGTTTTCGTTTCCTCCTCGTACGCTTGAAACCGGATTCTCCCTCAGCCTGAGGAAGGCTCTTCCTCGGGCCTGGCCGTAGTGTCCCGAAGACGCTGGCCGTCATCGGAGCTCACGTGTGTGGGTGGAAAAGGTGGAGGCACTTTAGCCCGATCCGAACTTCGCCCACTGTTTGCTGACTTCACGCAGGGGAGTGGTCAGCTAACCGCCTTCGTTAAGAAGGCGAACACCGAATCGGCTTGGGGGCTGAAAATGAAAGCACTGGGGATTCACCTCCTTATTGAGTACTGCTCCTGCAATCCCGCGAAGATTGATGACATGGGTTACCTCGAGAAGATAATGGCCCAGGCAGCGGAGGTTGCGGGAGCGACTGTGCTGAAAACTGCGTTTCAGGATTTCAATCCGCAGGGAGTCTCGGGCGTGGTTGTGATCGCCGAGTCTCACCTGACTATTCACACTTGGCCGGAACACGGATACGCGGCTGTGGACATCTTCACGTGCGGCTGCACTGTGGACCCATGGAAAGCCGCGGGTTTTCTCAGGCAGGAGCTGGAAGCTCAAGACGTTCAGATAAGAGACTTCCATCGAGGCCTTCCTGAGGTACAGGAGACCACTCATAGCTTTGGGCAGCCAAAACATGCTGCGTGCGGCGGTGCTGACCGTTAGCGACCGATCGTCAGCCGGTCTCAGGGAAGACGCGGGTGGGCCTGCCTTGACGGCGTACCTGAAGTCCCACGGTATCGAAGTTGCCTGGACTGCCATAGTGCCTGACGATCAGGATGCGATTTGCCGCGTCCTCAAGAAATGGACCGATGATGAGCGCGCTGACCTGATCCTCACCACCGGTGGGACCGGTTTGTCGCCCCGCGACGTCACCCCGGAAGCCACTGCGAGGGTGCTGGATCGCACGGTGCCCGGGATGGCGGAGGCCATGCGTGCAGCCAGCATGACAAAGACCCCGCACGCGATGATTTCGCGCGCTCTGGCAGGCGTGAGGGGCCAGACTCTCATCGTCAACCTTCCGGGAAGTCCCCAGGGCGCGATCGAGAACCTGGAAGTGGTGATGCCCGCGCTGGAGCACGCGGTTTCCAAAATCAAGGGCGATCCGACCGAATGCGCGTGAACGGGTGCGATACCACGGCCGCGCTGCTTCGAAGGACACCACGAATCCCCGCAATGCCGATCCACAATCATGACCACGCGTAAAAAGAGCACTCCGGTAAGAGCCGGTTCCATTATCACCAACGCACTGGAAGCGCTTGGGCTCGGGCCTGCCCTGGCTCGACACAAGGTAGTGAATATGTGGCCGAGGATTGTCCACTCAGCCATCGCCAAGCACGCTCACGCAGAAAGGCTTTCCGGCTCAACTCTGTACGTGGCGGTGGATTCCTCTGTCTGGATGAATGAGCTGGCTGCCATCAAAACCGTACTGTTGAAAAAGGTGAATGCGTGTCTGGGTCCTGATGCAGCCCCAATTACGGACATCAAGTTCTCTCTTAAGTCGGATGCAGGCTGCGACAAGCAGAAGTCTTCTCTCCCGGAGCCTCCCGATACAGATGAAGAAGAGCCGGAAGCGACCCGGGAACTCCTGGAGTCAGTAAAGGAAGACGAACTCCGTGAGGTGTTCCGGAAGATTATGAAGAAGGATAGAAAACTCCAGAGTCGCCGCGAATCCGCCCAGTAAAGCCCTCGCTTTTATGAAAAGCCCGCTCCCCAAATCCATCGTCTTATGAACCACGCCTTGACACAGCGCTTCGGTTCGAGCAGTATGCGGGTGCTTGCGAGGTAAAAAGCCCTCCAAGAAAAGCCGCCTGGAGTCCGCTGGGACGCACAGGGCTTGGATTCTGCCTGAGAGCTCGCGGTTCACGCGGTTCGAGCGCGTGACGAGAGAGCGCACACGGTGAAAAGGCGAATCGATCACCTTCTTCCGTGGTTAGGAGCACATTGGCCCTCCTTTACAAACATGCCCTGTGCCTTCACCCATACTTCCGTGATAGCCACTCCGGCTCACTCGGACTCGCGGTCTTCCCACCTACAGGACTGGAGTATGTAGCCTCCGCGATTGAGCCTCACGTCGGGCGGGTCACGGTTGTCGATCTGCGTTTGCATTCACCGCTGAGGGACCTAAAGGCGTTGCGGAAGTTGATCTCGGAAGAAGTGGATCTGCTCTGCATTAGCATCAACTGGGAGTACCACTTTCGAGAAGTGTGCGAGTTGGTGAACTCCTTGCCCAGGGAAGTGACCACGGTCGTGGGAGGAAAGCAGGCCACGGACCACGTAGAAGAGGTCTTTGCGGCGTGTCCCGGCGTGGACATCATCGTTCGGGGAGAGGGCGAGGAGACCATCGTGGAGATAGCTCAAGGCACGGACCTTGAGCAGATCGCGGGTATTTCGTTCCGGCGTGGGGACGGTCTCATTCACAATCCACACCGCGATTTCAGCGACGTGGACTCATTCCAGTTCCCGAACAGAGACCTCCGTCTGATGCCGTATCATATCAACATAGGCGGCATGACATTTCGGGGGGAAGAATTCGATATCCTGCTAACCTCCCGCGGTTGTCCGTACCATTGCAAGTTCTGCACGTTCAACCTCAATCCCTGGACCCAGAAGCGCCGATTTTCCGCCAGATCCATCGATTCCGTCATGGAGGAGCTCCGCGAGATTTCCGCGGGGATCGTTCTAATCGCGGACGAGAACTTCTTTGTGAATCCAAAGCGGGCCAAAGAGATCTGCGATCGGATCGTGGCTGAAGGAATCAAGAAGAAGTTCCTGGTGCAAGCCCGAATCGAGATATCAGACCACCCGGATGTTCTGGAATCCGCGGCGCGAGCAGGGATCAAGGTATTCCTTTTCGGGATTGAGTCGCCGACAGACCGCATTCTGGAACAGTTGAACAAGGGATTCGACTCCGCGCGGGTGAGGCGGGCGTTCGAAACCTTCAGGAAATTTCCGTTTTACTACCACGGGTACTTTATTTACGGGAACTTGGGAGAGACTGAAGCAGAGATGATGCAGATCCCGGTATTTGCCAAAGAGCTGGGACTGGATTCCATAACGTATCAGAAATTACGTGTGGAGAAGTATTCGCCACTCAAGGATCAGGTCGCGGCAACTCCGGGCTATTACGTGGGAGATGACACGATCGTGTACTCCGAGCTTCTGGGACGCAAGGGACTGAAACGCATCAGCAAACAGATACGGGGCAAGTTCTACACGCCGGGTCAAGTGTGGCGAGCCGCAACCAAGCTGTTTCGCATTGGTGTACTCGATTCGCGTGATATTCCCACCCTTGTACTCAGCGCGGGCGTGCTGATCGGTCAGGCTGTGTCCAGATCGGTTAATAAAGCGGTTAGACGTCCCTTGCTGCGGTACAGTGCAGCTGCGGGCAAGTAAGAACCCGGAATGCTCTGGACCTGTCCTGGGCTGAAACCGTGCGACGAAAGGGAATAGTGCGGATCATGCCAAGAGTTGAGCCGGCGATTCTCCGCGATCCGCCATGATCGTTCGATCACAACGGAACATCAAAATGCTGCAATCGAGTCTGGTGCCATCCCGCGAGACGCGGGACGTCCCGTCCCGTGGGACTCATCCGTGCTTGCGCGTTGTTGCCCGATGGCGCACGAGACCCTCGCCACCAGTTGACCCCTAACAAAGGAGGTTCCGACGAACCAGACTCGCACGGATGAGCCTCCGGCACATCCGTGGCACCAAGCAAGAGTTGCTTCGTCGCTCCCCTCCTCGCAATGACAGCTCACTTCCCGTATGTTACGAAAATAATAGCGAACTGGCACTACGCGCGCGGAGGAACTAGTTGAAAGAATAGGAGTTTTTGGGGAGGGGTCTGAGGAGGCCCTTTTTGCAAAAAGGGCCTCCCCAGATACTTCTTCCAATGCTCCTGCTTCTTGCAAGGGCTTCTAGCGCCGCGAGGTTTTCTCTCTTCTCTTCTTTTGCTTCCCAGTAAAACTCTCGGCTACCTTTTCGAACTCTTCGTCTGAAATCCGTACCATTCCGATCCCGGTAGCGCCTCCTGAGAAGGGGAGGATCACCCAGATCCTGTCCTGGTCCCTCTTCCTTACCGGAAAGATCTGTGATCCTTGCTCAGGCCGGCGTGGATCGAAGATAAGGATACCATCTCGCGATACCTCCCAACGGCCTTCCTCCGGCTGGAAGAAACCGAGCATCCTGATTGTACCATCCTCGCGCACAGACATGAGCGCGGGCGGGTCGAACTCGCGCACTCGTGCCTTCTTCTTGTCGGTAATGCCCCAGCGGACAAAATGATCGAGGGAGCGCCAGTTGCCGGTTATGAATTCACGTGAGATCGGTCCGTGAACCCCCAAGAGTGTGGGCAAATCCGCTGCGGTCGGGCTTCCACCAGGGACGGTTCCGGAAAAGAGAGGAACGAGCGTGAGTATGAATACCGGCAAATTGAGCACAGAGGATTCTCCCGAGATGCAATGACAGCCATACATATCAGAACCCGCGGCTGGAGTCGAGTCCTGACTTCTTCCGGAGTGCGCTTGTTGACCGGACCCCCGTGCCGTGCGAGTATGCACGACCGTCGTAAGATTTGACACTCATCAGACAGGCTCGTAGTACAGCACAATGGGCTCCCGGAACATCAGTACGGTCGCGGCCAACGACAAAATCAAAACTCGTGAGGTAAACCCGCGCATCACGAAAGAAGACGCGGTGGGTGAACACCTGATGCGCATGTACCAGGCTATGCGTGCTCACTTCGGGCATCGGAACTGGTGGCCGGGCAATTCAGCTTTTGAGGTCTGCGTGGGCGCAGTGCTCACCCAGAACACCGCGTGGCGTAATGTGGCTCAAGCCATTAGCAATCTCAAGGATGCCGCTGCGCTGGACCCATTCAGGATCTATGAGCTGTCTCATGACGAGCTGGCCGCGCTGATACATCCTGCGGGCTACTTCAATGTGAAGGCTACTCGGCTAGGCAATTTCGTTGAGCATCTGATCCTGTGCCATAATGGTGATCTGGACGCTCTCTTCGACTCGCCGGTAGAGGCTCTGCGACAAGAGTTACTCTCCATCAATGGCGTAGGAAAAGAGACTGCGGATAGCATCATACTCTATGCTGCGGGCAAGCTGATATTCGTGGTCGATGCCTATACGCGACGGGTCCTTGGTCGTCATGGGCTCGTGGATGACAAGGCGGATTACGACACGGTTCAGGCCCTATTCCATGCTCACATACCGTCTGACGTAGACTTGTACAACGACTTTCACGCGCAATTCGTTGCCGTCGGGCATTGGTACTGCAAGCGCGTCCCTTTATGCGACTCCTGCCCTCTGGGCCCTTTTCGGGACCACAAGCCCGTTAACCGTTGCAGCAGTTCGAATTCAAAGAGATAAGAACTGAGGAGCCTTCTTTGTGTGAAGAGGGCTCCGCACGCCCCTTCAAAGAAAGTCTCAAGCTTTCGGGAATACTCATTTCTCTGGAGAAATGGGTATTCCCGAAAATGCTGGAAGTTCTTGGGGAGGGGTTCGGGGAGCCCCGCGTCTCGCGGGGTTACAAGAGGGGCCTCCCCGATTCTTACTCCTTTGAACTCGAACCGGTGTTACTGTGAGTTGAGCGTGCGGGAAGGTTGTGTAGGACTGGTCGGGATCATTCGAGGTGATGTTCCGGGCTGCCCTTCCATTGCAGTGGTGGCACGAGGCACAGGACGAATGATCTGCCGTGGAGCAGTTTGGATCGGCTTTGGGGAAACCGTTTGAGCGTGAGGCGCCATGCGCCCACCCTTCTTAATCGCGGGCATCGGAGGAGGATATGCCTGTGGTAACGGAAGCCCCGGCACCGGCGGATTGGGATCCTCGTACTTGGGCAAGTAGTCGTGAGGGGAAAGAACATAGCCCAGGCAGCAGCCGCTCTGCGGGAAATAATAGGGCGCAAAGTATTTCCACGGGCCAAAGACGTAGCCCGTGTCGGCTTGAACATCCGCTGCGACACCAGCGAGTGCCAGAAGCGCGAAGAGTGCGGCAGAGATGATTGTGCGTCGCATGGGTGTGCCTCCGATGTCACAGATAGAACGCTTTAACAATTATACCAATAAATGAAGTATGTTGTCAACATTTCATAGGAACTAATTGACCCTTATTAGTCATCATTCGTTAAAGATAGCTGAAAATCTACGGATTGTTAGTGGCGCTCCCCTCGTTGGCTCCTTAACGGCTATTGCGGAACGTGGGCAGCGGAGGTCAACTCTATTTGCTGTGCACGCTCCCGGATCCATGCTGAATCGGGTGTGGCACGAGCGTTTTCGAGGTCGGGGATTCGGCGATTGACTCCGAAGAGCGGCTTGTGTTTAATAATCTATTTATTGCCCGTCCCCGTAATCCAAGAGATCTGAGCGCGCCCGTTCGCATAGGAAAATGAAGAAGCTCCTATTCTTTTTGATCCTATCCGGCGTTGCCGTCGGCCTTCTCCTTGTCGGCATCAAAGCTCTCGACTTATATTTGCAGGCACGTTTCCCCCCATACATGGGGCCATTGGGCACTCAAGGAGGTCCCGTGGACCCCAGGCGCCCTGATTTGTGCGTCAACACATTTGATCTCTATCCGTTCACCGGCGGACACACGCAACCGCATTTCCAGGTTGAGCAGGGGAAGGTCAGGTCCGGAGCGCACGGCTGCAATATCGACTTCGATCCGGACAATCCTCCTGCCAAAGGGCCTGGCGAATATAGAGTCATTCTAGTCGGAGGTAGTGCGGCATGGGGCTGGGGAGCTTCCAACAATGAAGCAATGCTTCACAAAGTAATGGAGAGGAAGCTGAACGAACTGACAGAGTGCGGAGAAATCCAGACGGTCAGCGTAACAAATCTGGCCATGAATGGCTCTTCTACAATGACGAATTTTGTTGCCTTGAACCTGTGGGGGCACAAGCTAGAGCCGGACCTGATTGTGTCATTTTCAGGAGCCAACGACATCGCGCGAGATTGGCCCCAAGGGTACAGCGGGTATTGGACCGTCATCGGTCTCGTCCGGATGGCAAACCCAGCATATGCGCCTCCGCCTCTGAAAAAGATCGCACGTTATTTCCCCGGAATAATGCATCACACAGGTGCAGGGCTTGCGATAAGGTCTTTTTTCCTGGGAAGATTCTCGGAAGAGGCCACGGAAGATTTCCTGAACCGATTCCCCAAGGGGCACAGCTTTGATCTGAATAAGCTCCCCCAGAAATGGCCGGATATATACCCTTACCTGATCCCCAACTATGTTCGCGCCTTGAAATCCATAAAGCGCGATTTCCTCGGGATTCCGATTGTGGTGGCTTTTCAGCCGATTATGTCTACCCCTGAGAATATGGACAAATACGGCATCCGCTGTCCTCAGACTTTGAAAAGCGAGCTAAAGGCATATGAGAAGTTCCGAGCCGCTGCCACAGAACAGCTTGACGGATATCTGAACTCGGCCTGGCTTTTCTTCGATGCTCACGACTATTATCACACGCATATGGCCGGCAAGTTCCCCCCTGATGACGGGATTCACCTCTCCGATGAGAAGTCCAAAATATTAGGTAAAGAAATGGCGCGACGCATTCTTCCTTTGATCTGTAGTTCAAAGGAGGCTCGACAAAGATATTGAAATCCATGAAAACTGAACTTGCAGGACCGTCCTTGATAGAAGTGGAGGCAAGTGAAGATGCCGGAGGCTTCTTTGCGGAGACCGTCTGCCGTATAAGATTCAAACTTGCCCCTCGAATGATATCCAACATCTTGCGGCTTTGGATGCCGTGACGAATAGTCACCGTGGTCGAGGTAATTCTGATAAAGAGCCTTGATTCTTGTCCAGGCAACGCGGAATGAGATTCTCCTCACTCAACAACCTCAGAACCACTTCCGAATACATATGCAAGCCATCAAGTGATGGATGAAAATTATGGGTGGACTTAATATATCGCTCAGGGTTCTCGATCGGTGAGGACATGTAACTCATGGTTCCAAAAACCAGGTGTGCAGTTGTTTCCGCAAGGGTTCGCAGGAGGTTCTCTTCTGTGCGGTTCAGTATGTATTCCTTGCCTGCCTTGAGCTCGGGGTAATATGCCAGATGCACGAGGACGACAGGTACATATGTCTCCTTTATCCTGCGAAAGCTGTCCATGAAACGAGCATCCTCAGCGTAGCTGTTGTACTGAACTGAAGGAAACTGAAAAGCGCCGGGAAGTCCGAAAAAGGGATCACCGTACCGAAATCTGGCGTAAAGATATGAATGCCGCAGATTCAAGATGTCTGCCGCGCGCTTGCCGGATGCGCCCACGCCTTTCTGGTACGACTGCTCAATTTCTTCGATGACGCGATCCCGTGCACGTGAAGCCTTCATGCGGCGGCACCACTCGGCCGTGGCTTCAGGATGGTAGAGTCCAGTGTCGTAACAGATAAGCGGGTCCGGGTTAGGACCGGGGACAGGGGAGGCGAGGTATCTCCACAACCCGTCCACTTTGGTCACGGTACGCCATGATCTCACGCGAGCAAGGTCATTCGTAATAAAAGCAATGATGGCAAGATCAGGCTTCCATTCTGGGATCATAGCTGCCGCAAGGTCGAACATCTGAAGGATTCCGGTGCCGTCTCGCGCGAAGTTCACCACATTCACGTCGCATCCAAGGCGCTCTCCAAGCCTCAGTTGAAGCAAGCTCGGCCATGTCTCACCTTTGTATGACGTGTTGGTGAATGAATCGCCGAAGACGAGGATCTTTATATCAGCGGATTCGTAATCGCCGCTTATGTCGCCCACATTCCCTTGGCTGTTGGTGATACCCCATTCCCAACAATCGAATACATGGCCGTCAATGATCGTCGCTCCAGGCTGTTTTTCGTCGCGTGGGTATTCAAAGCCAAATTCTTCATTGTATATCCAAAAAGGCTTTGAAAAGACTTTCAGTGAGCCCGTCTGTGGCCTCACAAAGCGGTCATGGGCAATGTGATACAGGCAGACTCGGTATGCGACTTCACCACACATGAGAGCCAGTACCAGTAAGACGGCTAAAATGCCAACCATCATCAGATGGAAGACTACGCGCCTTCGCATAGGGATGTGGGCCTTATTGTGGGCAAGCGATGATTTCATGATAAATCCCAAGCGAACAGGGTCCAGGCCGTTCGAGAAACGGACGCATTATATCGCGGCCCTTCACGACAGGCAAATAGAGCGTGCAGGAGCGCCGCATCAGGTTGAACAACCTTGTGCCTCGTAGGACTTTTCCGTATAAGAGAAAGCTGTTTCCGTTCCGTGTTCGGGAAAGGCCAAAGCCCGAAGAGCGTCAATAGAAAAAGGCTCATCCCGGGATTCGGTTCCGGCCGAGACCCGCGACCAATGGTTGAAGGCCATGAGATTTCAATGTGTGGAGGCCCTCGGTGTCCCTTACATCTTGGTGCATCTTGCGTTTTGCCCCGAGTTCAAGGAAGGCAAAGAGTGCATAATGACCAACGCGGAAGAGAAACTTCTTCAAAGCCTTCCAAAGGTTACCGGAAAAGAGATCTTCGAAACCACGAAGTACCTGACTTTGCCTTTGAAAGATCCTCTGCGATTTGTGCAGTCCCCGGACAAATACCGTCCTTCGTTGGCGGGGCTGGACCTATAGCGGACGCGATAGGCGAGCTGCTTGTCCGCAAGAAACTGTTGCCTCAATGCCACGAGAGAAACCGAGGCTCGGCCAAGGAGTAATTCATGAATGGGTTTTTCATTCAACTCCGCTAAAGCCCCGTAGGGGCGATTGAAAGTCACCCGGCAATTCATTGCCGGGTGACTGATGAGCAAAGATCCACCTCTTCGTCCCCCCATGGCGTCCGAAGGATTCATCCTTCGGCGCCACCGGGGGACAAAAAAATCCTTTCTTGGCCGCTCGTTCCCGGCGATAAAGAAACTGTCTCAAAACTCCATTTTTGTCTCGCGATGTGTGGATGGATGTACTATAAAGGCGGGAAAAATCAAGTGAGGCAGAGATGAGTCGAGAGATCAGGGCGGATTACGAC
>JBFLZC010000010.1:0-178800 GCA_040756375.1 Thermodesulfobacteriota bacterium | reverse complement strand
CAACAGACTCTCGATAACCGCCCAGTCTTCCTTATCCAAAACGTCTTCTATGTGCATAGCCGTCCCTCCCAGGAACGTGCTATACTCCCTCTAAATCCAAAACGCGAGCAAGAAGTTAGCGCCTATGCCCCCGGGCCCCCTTCAAGAACTCCTATTGCTCTCTGGCTTGCCGGTTTCCTCACAACGGAAACCGGCAAGCCAGAGCACAATAGATGCTTCTTGGAGAGCAGTCCGGGGATGAACTTTTTTCCAAAAGGGTTTTCGCCAGATTACTTTCTTGAAAGCGCATTGCTATAAGATGTTATTCCCCGTTCCCAGGCTCCAGCCTGCGAACGAGATGGTGGCTATGGTGTCAAGAATTGACGTATCGGTATTCCTTTGATGAGGAGGTTTACCAATGAGAGCAAATCGTAATCGGATGTCCAGGATGCTCACGACGGCCCTCATCTTGGCTTGCATTCTGTTGCCCGTATCCGGAATCGCGGCCGATCCCTCGCTGAATAAGCAACGGCTGCGAGCAGCCGAGAACGGTTCTCTGGAACAAGTCAAAGCCTTGGTGGCAAAGGGTGCGGATGTGAATGCCAAGGACGAATATGGCCAGACGGCCCTTATTCCCGCTGCTGCGAGTGGAAATCTCGAAGTCGTAAGACTCCTCATTGATCGAGGCATCGACATTAACGCCAAGGACAAATACGGCTCTACAGTCCTCATGGCCGCTGACCAGTGGAACAATCCCGAAGTCGCAAAACTCCTCATCGATAAGGGCCTCGATGTGCATGCCAAGAACAAAAGCGGCGAAACAGTCCTCGTGTACGCTGCCTTGACGGGAACCCTCGAAGTCGTAAAACTCCTCGCCGAAAAGGGACTCGACTTAAATGCCAAGCACAGTGGCGGCCAAACGGTCCTCATGGCAGCCGCCGTGGGGAAAAGGCCCGAAGTCGTGAAATATCTCATCGATAAGGGAGCTGACATCAATGCCAAGGATTCTAGCGGCTACACGGCCCTGATAAGAACTATCGACGACTTTCTATTCTATATGTGTGGTATACGCGAAGAAGGGTGCCCCAAAGCGCTTACCAAAGACGAATTCGGCCGAACTCTCCCGCAGAGAAGTCTCGAGGTCGTAAAGCTTCTCGTCCGTAAGGGAGCCGACGTGAACGCCCAGACCGATTATGGCGAAACGGCCCTCATGAAAGCTGCTAGGCGAGGAAATCTCGAAGTGGTGAAGTTTCTCGTCGACAACGGAGCCGATGTGAACGCCCGGGGCAATGACTACGGACCGGCCCTCATGGAAGCTGTGATGGAAGGCTACCCCGAAATCGTAAAATTCCTTGTCGACAAGGGAGCCGACGTGAAAGTCGGGTACGAAGAAGGCCATACGCTCCTCATGGTAGCTGCCAAGGCGGGAAGCGCCCAAGTCATCAAGTTCCTCATAGACAAAGGCCTCGACGTGAATGCCAAAGACGAATACGGCCGAACGGCCCTTATGTCTGCTGCAGACGCCGACGAGGTGAGTCTCGAGATCATAGAATTCCTTATCGAGAGGGGAGCCGACGTGAATGCCAGAGATAAAAACGGCGAAACGGCTCTGAGCATTGCTTCCGCCAGAAACCAGCCCGAATTGGTTCGGTGTTTGAAGGCTCACGGCGCGAAGTGATCCAGGACGGTAACAATCAAATTCCAAATTCCGGGGACACAATACTTATCTATTCTGAGGAGGACATTCAAGAAGTGGCGGCTTGAAGATCCTCCGCTTCCTTCGTCTCCATGATCCGTTCATGAGGTACAATTCCCAGTAGTTCTTCGAGGAGTTCATCCTGTACTTCACCAGGGAGTCCATGCTTCGCAAGGATACCTTGAATGCGTTCAGGGACCTCTTGGAGCCAAAGAGTCTCAAGATCCCGCCTCAGTCCCATGCCTACATAGTACTTGATCAAAGCCTGGTAGCCGGACATCCCTTTCAAAGGAGCTATCCGTTTGAGGTTCTCGACGACATCCTCCGGCATTCTCAAAGAGACCATCATCTTCTTTCGTTCAGTCTTCATAGCGTCGTCTCTCCTGCTTCGTCGCCAGTCTCGCGGATATTATACGCCAATGATTCTCTCCGAGGTCCTTGGCGACCACATACAGCGGGTGGATCGGATGTACTGACGGAGCGAGGCCAAGGACTCCTACTCGTTCTTCACCTTGGTCCGAGGCATCTTCCAACGTATGAAACGGATCATCGAAGACCTCACAGGCGTCCTCAAACCTGATTCCATGCTTGCTTTCATTGACTTCCGCCTTGTCGGGGTCCCATTCGAAGAGACCCCAACGTTCCCGCTTCTTCACTGTCCTCATGATGACCCTTTGTCTATGAGTTGTCAATACACCAAAGTGATGGTAGCGTCAGTCAGGCGCCTCGGGAACACCTTCGTCAAAAAATGGCATTATATACCCCCGTAATCTGTGGTCTGAAGGGAAACAAATGTCCACAACCAAGATCGTTATCTTTTGGCCCGGCGATTACTACCCCAAACCCAACGCCACTGAGAATCATAATTAAGCCTTCAAAGTTCAGCCGCATGTAAAATCCTTGCATCGGGAGTTGGGCATTCTATGGTTTACGGGCGCATAGCCCGCAAGCAACCCCTACCAAGGCCTTCTCCGTAAAAACGATAGGGTTGCCCTGTGGTTGCTTGTCGGGTTGATACGCTGGTTATCCGAACAATACCGGATCGTATCTTATACCCAGCATCTCGTTGGCCTCATTGAGCTTCTTGTCATAACTCCACATAGGGACTCCCGTTAATAGGGCGGAGGCAGAAAGATGGACGTCAATGTAGCCAAGGCCTCTTCCCATCAGATGATTCAATTCTATGAACTGGAGGATCTCGTCGTGTTGTGCGAGAGTCGCATGGGGAAGAAGTTGCAGGAGGGAGAGGACTTCGCGCCTGTTTTTCATGTTACCACAGGCGAGTTCGCCAACAATATACGGGTGACACATCACTTGTCCATCATTCAGCAGATGCTTAAGGTCAGGGTCGCCCTGCCGAAGATGACGTACCCACACCGATGTGTCTACGAGAACTATCTTCACTGCTCCCCGATTCTTCTCCGTGGAATGGCCTTCAACTGCTTCTCTGTCCCGCCCAATTCTGCCAGCCTTCTGGCACTTTCTCGGGCTATCAAAGCTTCGAGGCCAAGTCTCACCAATGTGGTTTTTTCCTTAATCCCAGTCAATTCCGACGCCTTTTCAACCAGTTTGTCTTCAATGTTCAGTGTGGTTCTCATCTCGCCGCACCTCCCATCTATGTACGATGTATCAATATGTATCATTCGTATGCCTATGTCAATGTGCTCAAGCAACCGCGCAGAGGGGCTGACTCGAAAAGCCGTTGAAACCCGTTCCGCAAAAAATGGTATTATGTCTCCCTCGAATCCGTCGCGTAGAGGAGAGGAGATGTCCGGAACCCAAATCGGTATTTTCTGGCCCGGGGATTATCGCTCCAAACCCAACGACCTGGCTCAGCCAAACGCCGAGCAGGCCACTGTTCAACTCGAACGTGCCCTGAAAAAACTCGGGCGCAAGAGCTATCGCATCGAAGGTTTTCTTACGCGACCTCACGAAGCAATCGAGAAGCTCGGCCCTGTGGACGATCCTCTCATCGGTGTTTTCGTGCACTGGTGCTACGGGCCGCACACCACTGACGGGGTCGTGGGCAAAGACAGCCCATTGCTGCTGGCGAGCAATTTCTCGGGGCAATGGCCGGGGCTCGTCGGCCTGCTTAACACTGGAGCCTGCCTGGAGACCCTGGGCCGCAAATTCTCTCGCGTGTGGAGTAACGCCGAAGACTGGACCGCAGACGACGCGTTCATGGCTCGTTTGGGCGAATGGTGCGCGACCGGCCGCATCAGCTACTCCACCGAACAGATCGTCTATTCGGTTTCCATATCCAATGAGGCACACGCTCGCTCGAAGCGAGTGGCCGAGGAGATTGGGAAAAGGAGGATTCTTGCCCTGATGCTTGGGGATACGTCCATGGGAATGATTAACGGCTACTTTGGCCCGCGGCGGCTGGCTCCCATCGGATTTTCGGAACACAAAGTCGACCAGGCCTGGATCATCGACCGGGGCCGTTCCATCTCAGATGACCGGCTCAACCAGGCGCTGGCCTTCGTAAAGGAAAGCGGCGTCAAGTTCCACTGGCGCGAAGACGGGGCTGACGACTTCGACGAAAACGCTACGCGGGAACAGCTGCGGGACTACCTGACTGTGGTGGACCTGGTGAGCGAATTCAAAGCCGACTGCGTGGGTTGGCAGTATCAGCTCGGTTTGGTGCCGCTGCGGCCTCCATCGGATTTCGCAGAAGGGCTGCTCAATTCCGTTTGCCGGCCGGAGAGCAACGGCGACGTGATCATCACCGCCACGGAGGGAGATCAAGGGAACCTCGTCCCGATGGAGCTCATGAAGCGGCTGCTCAAGGCTAAGGGGCTGCACCAGGCGGTGATGTTCCACGACGTGCGCTGGGGGGCCGAATATCAGGGACGATTCTTGTGGGTGCTGCTCAACTCGGGGTCGTGCGGAGGGTACGCCATGAGCGGCGATCCCGACACGCTCAAGGGCGTCCACTCGTACCGGCAACCCGCCGAGTACTTCCCGATACCAGGCGGTACATTTGCCGGTGAAGCGCATGCAGGGGACATCACGTGGGCCAGGGCCTATCTCAAAGACGACGAACTGTGGATGGACGTCGGGCAAGGAGAAGTGGTCACTCTGCCCGAGGACATCCGCGAGCAGTGGTGGCGCGGAACCACGCGTCAGTGGCCGTTCATGGCAGCCGATCTGGGCATCTCGCGAGAGACCCTGATGGCCCACTATCTGAGCAACCACATCGCCGTGGCGTACGGCGACATCCTCGAGGAAATGGCCGCGCTCTCGCAAATGCTCGGCTTCAGAGTTCGCTTTCTGGGAAGGAACGTGTGAAATGATGCAGGACCGCCGCTGCTACATCGGCATCGACATAGGGACGGGGAGTGCGCGGGCTGGAGTGTTCGACGCAAGCGGCAGAATGCTCGGACAAAGCTCGCATCCCATCAAAATGTGGAAACCGCAGGCGGATTTCGTGGAGCAATCGTCGGACGACATCTGGGACGCCGGCGCGGCCGCGGTACGTCAAGCCGTCACAGAGGCTGACATCGACGCAGCGGACGTGCGAGGGATCGGCTTCGATGCAACCTGCTCCCTGGTGGCCCTGGACGAGAACGATCGGCCCTTGTCGGTGAGCCCTACCGGTAATGACGAGCAGAACGTCATCGTGTGGATGGACCACAGGGCCCTTGAACAGACGGCCCGCATTAACGACGGACGACATGAGGTGCTGCGCTACGTGGGTGGGGTCATCTCCCCTGAGATGGAATCGCCCAAGCTCAGCTGGCTCAATGAGAATCTCCCAGATTGCTGGAGGCGGGCCCGTCGCTTTTTCGATCTGGCTGATTTCCTGACCTACCGCGCCACCGGCGACGAAACCCGCTCGCTGTGCACCACCGTGTGCAAGTGGACCTACCAAGGTCACTTGGAGCCGAGGGTACCGGGCAGCGTGGGAAGCTGGGACGCGACGTACTGGCAGTCCATTGGGCTCGGTGAACTGGCTTCGGAAGGCTACCGGCGCATCGGAACTCGCATTCGGCCCATGGGCGAGCCCATTGCGCAGGGGCTTACCGAACGCGCGGCGGCCGATTTTGGTCTCAACCCGGGAACCCCGGTTGCGGTGTCCATCATAGACGCACACGCCGGTGGCGTTGGAATGATGGGAGCGCGTCTCACTGAGGGCGGCGAGGTTGAGCTTGAAAAACGACTGGCGCTCATTGGTGGCACATCCAGTTGTCACATGGCCGTTTCCCAAGAACCTCGATTCATCGATGGAGTCTGGGGGCCGTTCTATTCGGCGATGATTCCCGGGTTATGGCTTACCGAGGGCGGCCAATCCGCCACTGGCGCACTCATCGATCACATCATCTTCAGTCACGTTCGGGCCCATGAGCTGAAGCAAGATGCAAAGAGGCGCGGGATCACCGTTTATGAAATTCTCGCGGAGGTTCTCGAGAAGCTCGCCGCTGGAGCTGAGTTTCCCGCCGAACTCACCAAGGATCTCCACGTGCAACCGGATTTCCACGGCAACCGCTCCCCCAGAGCCAATCCGAACGCCCGCGGAATGATATCGGGTCTGAGGCTCAGCGACAGCCTCGAAGACCTTGCCCTGCTGTACTTGGCTACAGTCCAAGCGGTGGCGCACGGCACCCGTCACATACTGGATGTCATGACCGAGAGCGGCTACGAAATCGAGACCGTGCTCACCACCGGTGGCGGCGCCAAGAATCCGATCTTCCTGCGCGAGCACGCGGATATCACCGGACGAAGAATCGTTCTCCCCAAAGAGCCCGAAGCCGTGCTCCTCGGCTCGGCCATGCTCGGCGCCGTCGCGGCAAGGGACTGTGCCACAGTTAAAGAAGCGATGGCTATGATGAGCGCAGCCGACGCCGTTATCGAACCCTGTCAAGGCGCCGCGAGCTACCACGAGGCCAAGCACGAGGTCTTTCTCCGGATGTACGAAGATCAGCTGCAATACAACGCTCTGATGAACCGAGAATCATAGGCGAGGGGCCGCACCTCATTGAAGAGTTGTCATACAGTACAACCTGACCGCATAATAAATGTACGAAGTGGAACGAGCGTGGGCTTGTGTTCGCACGGCGGCTACCAGATCGGAAGGTGATCAAATGAAAGTAATTCGTTTTGACAAGGCCGAAAGTTACGAGCCGGAGAAAGACTGGAAGCGAGTGAGTCTGTGCAACGAAGCGGACATTTCCGTGGAGCACTTCGTCAAACCTCCAGGTCACGCGTCTCCTCGACACGAACATCCCAGCGCTCAAGTACTAATTGTGCTGAAGGGCAAGATGGTGCTCACGACCGACCACGAGGAATTAGAACTGAACGAAGGGGATGCGGTGTACATACCCGGGAATGAGCCCCACGGTCTGAAGAATGCTTTGGATGAGACCTCCATCGGTATCGACATTTTCGTTCCGGGACGGTCATTCGACTTCTGGCTGAAGCGAAAACAAAAGTAGATTGCACCAACAGTCTGCACCGGGGTGAATGCGGACAGTTTAGGAATGTTTTCCTCGAGTTACGCGATGACAGGGTCGAACGCCCAAGCCCTATAGCCCTAGCGGCTGTGAAGGAGGACACCAAATGGCCAGGCGGGATGTGGGGAAACGGCGGGAAACGAGAAGTCACGTGGGTAAGCGGAAGATAACAGGCACGAATTGAAAAACGTGGGTCTTCGAATTCCGAATTCCGGGGACACCATACTTATTTCCTGATTTAGGATTCCAATTACACCATCATCATCTGCACATGCGGACAGTCTTTCAGTGAATTAGGATCCCAGACCGTTCTCTGTCGCTCCTCATAACGGGACAGCCTCTTTAAGCACTCGATCTCGCATTCGGGGGCGCAGGCCTTTGTCGCTCACCACGTCGACTTCACACTCCAGCAGCTCCTGCAATTCGAGCCATAGAGCTGCATGATCCAAGAGGCTCCTGCCCGCTTCCATCGTGACAAGAAGATCAAGATCGCTTTTCTCGTCCGATTCTCCTCGGGCTACGGACCCGAAGATCCTGACAATGCTGGCGCCATGGCGTGCCGCAACACGAAGTATCTCTTCCCGTTTCTTTTTCAAGACCTCGTTGATGCCCATTTCCAATCCCTTGCTATCTGAAAAGCTTATCGGCTATCACTTCTTTTGTTTGGACGAGTTGAAGATAGTCCAGAGTCCGATTAACAATCTTCAGCAGAGAAAAAAGGCCCTGTCGTTTATTACAGGGCCTCGCTCTTGACTACTAATGGTAGGCGGGAGAGGGATTGAACCTCCGACCCCTGCCGTGTGAAGGCAGTGCTCTCCCACTGAGCTACCCGCCCATGTTGCCCCAAAGTACACTACCGTTGCGACTCGTGTCAAGGAGATTGAGTTGTCTGTCCTTGACCCTTGAGCCCTCCTTGGGGATTTTGTTACCGCCATGTTAACAGGTTTGAGACGGTCCCCGTTTTTCTGTACCCTGGCAACCAGGATCTCCGTGTCCCCGTGATCGAAGGTCATCTTGTCCACGGCGTCAATCAGCTCTTGATCGCTGATACGTCCGTATCTCTCTGCCACTGACCGCGTACGGGAAGAATGTCCCATGATCGCCTCACGGATCTCAAAATCAACCCCTGATCTCCTGGCATTGGTCTTCCAGGTATGGCGGAGATCGTAAAAACGCGGTCTAGGATCAACCAATCCCAGCTTTTTCACCGCCCTTCTCCAGGGGTTTTTGATGGAATCACCAGAGGGAGCCCGTACTCCGTCTCGATCCCTTATAAGAAAAACCTTCTCCGTTTCGAGGGAACGGACCTTCATTGCTTCGCTCAGGATCGGAACAAGCTCCCTATGAACAGGGATTCTCTTAAATCTTGCCTCTTTCGTGTCGCTGGGAGTCAAGAGGATCATTCGCCGGGACAAATCTACCTGCTTTCTCGTAAGTTCAAGGATTTCTCCTCTCCTCATCCCGGTATAGTACGCGGTCCAAATGATCGGACGAAACCATTCAGGACACAGCTCCACGATTCTTCTTACATCGGCAAGGCTCAAATACACTTCCCTCTCACCGGATTTCTCCGAAAGGTTCTTGATGCCTCTCACGGGATTAGCATCCACGTGTCCCAGCTCGCCCATGATCGTAAAGAGCCTTGACAAGGTTCCCCTTTCCCTGTTCACTGTCGCTTCCGCTGCTCCTTCCTCCAATCTCTTCGCCATGTACTGCTTTATGCCTGCCACGGAAATTGCCTTTATGGGGGTAGTCTTTCCAAAATGGTCAACCAGGTGTGCAAGGCAAGCCTTATAGCGTTCCTTCTCTTTACACTTCACGATTTCCGGGTACTCAAGGAACGCCTCCCTTGCTTCCCATAAGGTCAATTCCGTTTGTGGCTTCTCCTGAACAAGGAGCCCTTGCGGAAGTTCCCACTTCTGGTTTCTAAAAAGTCGTAAGCAGACCTCCCGTGATCTGGGGTCTAAGGCTCTGTAGTCACCTGTCCGGCAAGCTACCAGGATTGCGTCTTCCATTGCCTGCGCTTCCGTCTTCTTTGTGGTGTGAGTCCTTATCCCCACTTGCTTTTCTCCAAATGGTCGGATCAATAGGTGGTACTGCTTCCCTCTTCTTACTACTGCCATTCGAGCATCTCCTTTCGGAGAGCTAACCCAAAAACCCAAAACGATTTCCCACCTCCTTTCAAGGCATAAGGATAAACCCCGCGTTCGCGGTATGTCAACAGTTGTTTAATAGGTTATTTTTATATGGTATTTGCTATTGATTTGTGCGGTAGATGCGAAACCCGCATTTTGGCAACCTTCGGGGGGTCTTGTTCAATTCAAATATTCAAGGTCTTTTCAAGTCGTCTCTCTCACATCGCTCTACGCGAACGGAGAGGCCCCTCTCGCGCGAGTTCGGTCTTGCCCATAGGAGACCATTCCCAAGGTGAGATCATCGCGTACACAATATTATAAGGAATCGAATAATTGAGAGTGAGAAGTCGTTGAAGGTGGGGCGCTCAACTGATACTCGCTTTTCTTACGTTCGACGCTTGGTTATCTTTTCCTACTGGTGCCCTTTTTTCCTTTGGGCTCTGTTATAGGCCCTTAAAGCCAAATGCCTCAGCCTCTTGGCTTCCTCGTATTTACCCTCCAAATCCAGTCTACCACTCTTTTTGGTACATTTGCAGAAAACATCCATCGAAACTTCATCTAGGCTAACAACATTCCGGTTCCTTCTCCTTGACGAGATGGCGTCCGAATCATCCTTGCCCCTACTGCTAACCTGTCTCTGACTAGGCACCTGGCCGTGGTCACTTTTCGTTTTCCGTGTGTTGCTTTCTCCTTGGCGCTTCCTCTTTCCTTGCCGCAATTCTTGTCGCTTGCGCTCTTCTCCTTGCCTCTTCTTTTCTTCCTGTTTCTCTCTTTCTTCCCGTTCCTTTGCCTTTTTCTTAGCCCACCATTTCTTCATGCGTCCAGATTGTTCTTGCCTTTTCTTTTCTGCTTCCTGCTCCTTTGCTTTTCTCTTAGCCCATGCTTCTTTCGCACGTCTGGAATTTTCTTGCCGCTGTTTTTCCCCTTTCTTAGCTTCCTGTTGTTTTTTGTCTCTCATTCGCAAGACCTTATCTGCGTACGAAACCACATCCCGCCCTGTCTGCAACTTTGGAATTTGATCGTTTAGTTCAGGATCTTGTTCGACACCAAGCTTCGCGTGGATTCGCTCCACTAATTCCTGCTTGTCTATGTAGTACCCCGTTATACGTTGCGGGATTGATGCATCTTCTCCGTTCAGGATGTTGTATTCGCTCAAGTGCGCGCTTAAGCGTACTTCATCGACGCTCCACGGCCACATGTGTTCATTGTACAAATCTGCAATTACTGACCGTACCAGTGACTGTAATTCCACATTCCCGAAGCTGTAATTATTTGACCCCATCGCTATCCTCAAAAGCAAGCGCTTTAGTGGAATACATTCCTGATCGACCACCTCATGCAAAAACCTACATTTGATCTCCGCATATCGGTAGAGAGCATGTCAAGACACTATTTTGCCGCCAAAGAGCTTGGACATCATATGCCAAGGTCGATCTGCGCTCCACACTTTGGACACTTAGGCCGATCAATGGTCTTATCTCCGATGATGTATCCAGCCCCCGCGCCAACTACTAGACCAAAAGCAGCAAGTGGGACAGTGGCCGGAATGCCCCAACCACCGGTGGCAATTCCGAAACCGGCTCCAATGATCCCGCCAGCAACGGCGAGAGCTATCCCTAGACTTGTAGTTATGAGGATTCTCCCGCCGGGGCCTCTATAGGCCACGACCCTTTTACCACAGTTGGGACATATAACTTCTGCAAATTTGTCTGGCATGATAACCCCCCTCTTTCTCTAATAAGCCTTTGCTATTTGGTCTTACAGAAGAACTGCGAGCGCCGGGTTCAACGCGCCCTTCGTCCACCACCTCCGCCCCTCTTATTGCCAGAAGGCTTATGACTGGCGATTTTCTTTGCTTCATGGGCCCTCCGGGTCTTGGAAGATGAGCGACCATCGGCAACCAGAAACTCAAAACTGTCACCGTCTCCTAAACGCCCGGCCTTGCGATGCTGTCCCATTCCTTTTCGGAGATTGCTGGTCTCCCCGATGTATTGGATTTCACCATCGGAGTCCCTAATGCGGTACTCTCCTGAGCGAGAGGGTGGAGCACTCTCTCTACTAGAGGCGGGTTTGTACTTCTTGGGCCTTCCACGTTTATACGTGCTCATGGTGCCTTATCCCCCCTTTCCGTTCTCGTATAACTCTAACCTTGCCTGCTTGACACGCTGTCCCTATAGTCTGGATTGGTGGGCAGGAAAGATGCACTTCTTTTCCCCTTTCGTACGCATATCAGAGAGCAAGCGTCTTTGTCAATATCAAATTCAGCTACAGCCGCTCGTCCCCTGGGAATTTCTTTGCCGTCCGGTCCACACGTGCCATTTTTCTCAAACGGCAAAAATTGAAATCAGCTCCTAAAGCAGCCTTTCTCAGGTTGATCGTACGATCAACCTGAGAGTTCTCTCCATAGTGAACCGCGTCCTAAAGCAGTTCGAGAAGAAGAAAGAAAAAGGCCACTTTATCGGATATTTTTGGACTACCGTAAGGTTGCTACGTTTTGGCTATTCATTAATAATAGCACCGATTTGTACTCTCCGTTGTGTCTTCTAACAAACTGAAAATACCGCTCGCTTTTTTCACAAGTACACGAAAGAAGTGAGAAGGGAGAGAAGTAGAGAATATGGTAGTTCGTGATTGTGGTTTTTTCGCAAAAAGCGACCTTCATCTTTTTCGTTTATTCTCATCTCATTTCATAAGGAGCAGTTTTCCCAAATTTGAGAGCCATCTTTTTTAACGTCCCTCTCCCTTTAGGAGCGCTTGTATTGTGTAATTTCGGGAAAAACCCTGCCCCCCTTTGTATATATTTCTCATAGTCTGGTTGTACTAAAGGAAAAGGGAAAAACCAAAAGGTTTGCGATGAAAGCGTAGAAAGGATTCAAAGAAAAGAGAAAGAGAGAGATTGAGGGTATACGTATGGAGAAAGAGTACATCAACATAAGAAAGAAAAGAGATTATAACAAAGTATAGGCTGGAAAGGTACAGTGAGAAAGAGTCGATTGGAATGTTATGCTCAAACTGATTCTATTGCTCTTTTCTTTTCCTGATTGTACATTCTATTTCTCTTTTTCTCAATATACGTCTGTTGCATTCGTTAGGAGAGGTATGTAGAAAGGATTAGTGTAATGCGAGGAGAATGGAGTACAGGATTTTTGTCATTCTGCACATGTAGTTACTCCAGGCCGAGTTCAGGATAGGGGAGAAAGTCGGTTAGGCCAGATTGCACATACCGTCGAGAGCAATAATGTTCAAGCAAAAAGGGAAAAAGGGGAAGTAACTCAAAAGTGGTACAAGCTGATATAGCCCTTTTGAGTTCCTCGTCTAAGTGCGCCGTGAATTCAGCACAGGCACCCCTTCGGACAAGTCTGCGTTTTATGTTAAGAAGCTTAGAGAGGTTAAAACGTCTCAGGGTAATAGATGACCGAAGAAGTTGACATCGACTATCAAGAAGTTTAGCAGGTGTCCGAATCCTCTTGCCGCTCAGAAATCGGTGATTGAGTCTTAGCTCAACACGGTAAAGATCACCTTGGCACGTGCTCTTCTTGTACCAGTGGATCTGCCTTGACTGATTTCGGAAATTAAAGTAACCGTAGGCCCCCTGGAGGTTTGGTCCCGCTGCTTCTTCCCCTTTGTCTTCATCCCAATAGTGGAACTTATTGAGGTTCATCCATCTCGGAACCATGTACTGTACAAACTGGATATATTGGTCATGATCGGGCGTGTCCATGCAGATTTCCGCCTTCGCAAGCGTGTAGTAAATGCCCTTATCTTCGAGCTGTTGTTGGACTGCCAAAAGTAATTCATGGTGGAGTTCATAGGATACGGAGTCTTCGCAGGTGTGTATGATGCGGGCACATAGGGGCTTGAAGTAATCGCGCTCCCATACACGATCATGGAATATCTGCAACCTAACAGATCCATTGGAAATAATCGTGGCTCGTCTAAAAAGCTTGTCGGTGGATTTCCGATGTGGTTTGGCCCGGCATTGAGTACGGGATTCAAGATCCTGGATGATGCTGCCCTCGCTCTTTATCCACTTATCCTTCGATGATGCGCGTATATTGAGTTCTACCTTGTCCAGCCGCACCTTCCACCCTGTTTTCCAATTTGTCGTTGCTCTAGCAACTGTTTCCGTTGCTTGTCTCATTGTCCAATTCCGATCATGGCTGACTTCGGAACCCTAAAGAGCCCGAAGTCTGCCAATCGATGTTATCAGAAGACTTAATGCTTATCCTTCTCCGGCCATCTCCATGTTTCGATGACTTTGTAGATGTTGTCTTCCATCGGTTTGAGAAACCGTTTGGCTACAAGCTCATCTAAGGCTTTGCGACCCTGCTTGGAGTTCAAATTAAAGACAGCGAGAAATGGGTCATCAAGCTCCACAAAGCCCCCGTTGAGTACTCTGTCTCCTCTCGCTATTTGAAGATTCAGGTAGGCCAGGAGAAGTACAACCTTGGCCTCAGAAGAGAGGGTCATAAAGTCAGGGTGAATTGCGGTGCCCTTCTTCATAATCGCGTAGCGCGCAGACTCCGCAGTGAGGGTTTCCAAAAGCTCCTGCCGAATTTCTTCCGTCGTCTTCATTTATTTTCCTCCTGTACTATGATTTTTTCGTGCAACGGCAATTCAGACATCCACTGCTCAACTTCGCTCTTGAGTGCGACTATCCTTCGGCTATTTAATTTGCGAAGTGATATTGGGCAATTGCCTTGCCTCAAGAGCCTGTACCAAGTCCATCTTTTGACGCCACTAAGTTGTTCTAGTTCTGTGAGCGTTAATAATTGGTCAACCATTTTACCCACTCCTTTCTTTGTGATAAATGATTATAGTTAAGTATATTATAAAATAATAATGTAGGTCTGTCAAGAAATCCAGCGGGGAAAAGTAAGTACGCAAATGTAACTTGGGGCGATGATGCGAGTCGTGTATAGCGGGTTTAGGAAAGTGTGATTAAGTAGTATTGTTGTGTGATTGATCGTACGATCAAGTTGGCACAGGGGGAACCAGTGGCTTTTGGAACAAGTGAGTTTAAGCCTTTACTTTAAGTATTTAGACAGTGTGCATATTCTTAATGCTTATTGTTTTAGAAATTGCGCAACTTGCTATAAGAAAGCTAGGAATCAGGCTTAAAGGGGATTAGAGCTTGACGAGCGTGCCAAATGTTTCCTGCACTGAAAAGTTTAGGACGGGTCAGACAGGTTATGGTGTTGCGTGCCGGGTGTTACCGTGGTGTTAACATGCTGGTGACAGCGCGCTCGTACCCGGAGGGGTAGGGGGATTAGAATAGGTGGAAATCGTTTGGGTTTCCGGTTAGCTCGGTAAAATTGGCTATGGTTTTCTCGCCGTGTGAAGGCAGTGCTCTCCCACTGAGCTACCCGCCCATGTTGCCCCAAAGTACATGCTCACGGGTCCTTTTGTCAAGGGTCATCTGTTCCGTGCCCATTACTATTCAGGCAATTGGGGTTGCATTGGTGGAGATCCTGACGCTCGCTCCGAATGAGCTGCTCGCCTTGAACGGGATAATAAGCCTTGACACGCGCAGGCGTAGTGAGTACGGTCTAGCGGCGTCACCAGCAACGATTCCCAGAGACCGCTGCAACCGATTCCCTGTCTGGAACAAGGTTCGACGTGATGCGAGGCGGACCCTCAGTCCAAGGAGTGGACGAACGGCTGTTCCGAGCGCTCGCGTCTGAAAAAGAAGAGGGTTGTGCGGGATCTGGCATGAGTTTCCTCTTATTTATCAATCGCATTTCATGATGAGGTGGAGTTATGAGATCAGCAAGCTGGGTGTTAATCCTTACCGTGTTCCTGTCTATTCTTGTCTTGGCTCCCACCGTGGGATCTGCCGCGGGTTTCCCCGATAAGCCGATCACCCTGATCGTCCCTTATCCGGCTGGTGGGTCTACGGACGTGGCCATTCGTGCTCTGGCTGAAGTGGCCAAGAAGCACCTTGGACAGCCGGTTATCGTCGAAAACAAGAGTGGAGGCGGTGGCGCCGTGGGCGTGGGGAGCATCGTGGGCAAGAACCCGGATGGTTATCTTCTATCGGTTGCCGTGAATAGCCTTCATCGCAACTCATACCTCAACAAGTTGCCTTTCGACACGGTTAAGGATCTCACGCCCATAATCCGAGTGGGCGGATACCTTTACGGGATTCTGGTGAAAACCGAATCTCCGATCAAGACGCTGCCCGATCTGATAGCAAAGGCCAAAGCCAATCCTGATAAGCTCAGCTATATGGCTTCCGGCGTGGGCACTGGCGGGCATGTGGCCATGGAAGAGTTGGCGTACAACACGGGCCTCAAGCTCGTTCACATTCCTTCCAAGGGTGACCAGGAGTCAAGTGCAGCCGTACTCGGGGGCCATGTGGACTTTATTTCAACCACTTCCGGCTGGGTGCCGTTGGCGCAGGCAGGCCAGCTCCGCATTTTGGCGCATTTTGCGGACAAGAGGATCAAAACGTTCCCTGATGCTCCCACTGTGGCTGAGCTAGGCTACAAGGTGGTCCACAATTCGCCTTTCGGCATCTTTGGGCCTAAGGGCATGTCCCCCGATGTGGTCAAAACGCTTCACGACGCGTTCAAAAAGTCGATGGAAGACCCTGCATTTCTGAGCACCATGGAGAAGTACGAGCTGCCGGTGCTGTATCAAAGCTCGCAGGATTACGCGAAGTATTGGGCGGACGCTTACGTTGAGGCCGGCGACCACGTGAAGCGTTTCATCAAGAAGGAATAAGTGCACAAGGGCGTGAGGCGGAGCTCTTGAAAAGGCAGTATTTGATAGGTGATAGCGTTTGGTTGGTTTTGGGGCTGGCTGTCTGTTTTGAGGCCTGGCGTTTAAACGTGGGCGATTTCACCCGACCGGGCCCCGGTTTCCTTCCGTTTTGGGCAGGTGCGCTCCTTGCCCTGCTGTCGCTCATCGCGCTCATTCAAAGCGTGCTTGAAAAGCCCAAAGAAGAGCCATCCGTCTGGGCCGGCGTAAACATTGCAAAGTTGGGGCTGGTTTTGCTGGCCCTCCTGCTGTATGTGGTACTGCTCAATACTTTGGGTTTTATCCTGTGCACTTTTCTGCTCCTGCTCTTTCTGTTTCGAGTCGTTGAACCATATCCCTGGTACATTGTGCTCCTGGCCAGTGCGTTGTCTTTAGCCTCGGTTTACGTCATTTTTGTCCGGTTTCTGGACGTGCGACTGCCCGCAGGGTTGCTGGACTTTTTGCGATGAACTCTGATCGCTGGACGGTGGCTGCATGGACGTTTTGACTCAGCTCGGCATGGGCTTTCAAGTGGCCTTGCAGCCGATGAACCTGTTCTATTGCTTTCTGGGCTGCTTGATCGGCACCATGGTGGGCGTGTTGCCGGGACTGGGGCCGACGGCGGCCATGTCTCTGCTTTTGCCCGCCACATTTCACGTGCCGCCTGTTTCAGCGGTCATTATGCTGGCCGGCATCTATTACGGCGCGATGTATGGCGGTTCAACCACCTCGATTCTGGTGAACATTCCTGGGGAAGCGGCTTCGGTCATGACGTGCCTGGACGGATATCGTATGGCTCGTGCGGGCCGTGCGGGCGCGGCCTTGGGTATGGCTGCTTTCGGCTCGTTTCTTGCGGGTACTGTCGGAATCCTAGCGTTGACCGTGGTAGCTCCGCCTCTGGTTGGATTTGCTCTGCATTTTGGCCCCCCGGAGTACTTCTCCCTGATGTGTCTGGGAATGGTCATCCTGACGTTCTTATCGTCCAGCTCAATGATCCGAGCCCTGATGATGGCGTGTTTCGGCCTCATCGTGGGGACGATCGGTCAGGATGTGGTGTCGGGCTCAACTCGGTTCACCTTTGGAATCATGGAGCTCATGGATGGTATCGGTCTGATCCCCGTTGTTATGGGGCTCTTCGGTATCTCGGAAATACTGCTGAATCTTGAAACGAAGATCGATCGAGAGGTATTCCAGACCAAGGTCAAGGGGCTGCTTCCAACCGTGGAAGACTGGATCCGATGCAAGTGGGCCCTCGTGCGGGGAACGGTCATCGGTTTCTTTCTGGGAATCCTGCCCGGTGGCGGTGCGGTTCTCGCTTCGTTTGTGTCGTATGCAGTTGAAAAGAAGTTCTCTCCTCGCGGGGACCAGTTCGGAACCGGCGTAATCGAAGGCGTGGCTGCGCCGGAATCTGCCAATAACTCCGCTGCGCAGGCCGCGTTCATTCCCCTGCTGACTTTGGGACTGCCCGCGAACGTGGTCATGGCCATGCTCTTGGGCGCTCTCATCATTCATGGAGTGACGCCTGGCCCGCTTCTCATCGCCCAGCATTCGGACGTCTTCTGGGGTGTGGTGGCGAGCATGTACATCGGAAATGTCATGCTGCTGGTCTTGAATCTGCCCTTGATAGGAATGTGGGTCCAGTTCTTGCGGGTACCCTATCCGATTATGATGCCATTGATTGTGCTGTTTTGTCTGGTGGGCAGTTACACCGTGGCCAACAGTGTGATGGATGTGTTCTTCATGCTCGTCTTCGGGGTAATCGGCTATTTGATGAAGAAACTGAAATACGAGGCCCCGCCATTTATCTTGGCTTTTGTGCTTGGGCCTTTGTTGGAGTATTCACTTAAACAATCGCTGATCATATCAAAAGGCAGCTTTGGTATTTTTGTCACACGGCCCATCTCGGCAGTGTGTCTCGCTATAGCTCTGGTTCTGCTTCTCATCCCCTTAGTACCCCTCGTCGGCCGAAAGCGCCCGGGGGCCACCCTGGAGAGCGAAGATTAGACCTGCCTGGTGTGCCGGCGATTTGAATCCGACAAACCATGAATCGATTTGGAGCTCAATTATGGGTTTGACCTTGATGGAGGGCAACGAAATCATTGCCTGGGCCGCTTATGAAGCCGGATGCCGTTTCTTCGCGGGTTATCCGATCACTCCTGCGACCACGATCTATAATACCATGCTGCGCTTGCTGCCGCCCGAAGGAGGCATCGTGCTCCAGGGAGAGGATGAAATAGCGTCAATCGGCTATTGCCTCGGAGCGTCAATGTCCGGTTGGAAAGCCATGACCGCGACATCGGGCCCCGGAATCAGCCTTTACAGCGAAAGCATTTCGTTTGCCATAGGATCGGAAATACCGATAGTAATTGTGGATGTTCAGCGCCTGGGACCGTCTACCGGCTCTGCCACTAAGGGGGCGGATGGCGACATTCAATTCATGCGCTGGGGAAATTCAGGCGGACTCCCCGTGATTGTATTAGCGCCTTCGGATGTCGCGGATTGTTTTCCTATCACCATGCATGCTTTCAATCTGGCGGAGCAGTACCGGTGCCCGGTATTTATTGCGTCCAATAAAGAAATCGGCTTGACCAGCGAGAGCGTGGATTTTGCCGGTTTGGAGAGAGTGCCTGTGGTTAGCAGGTTATTGGCGCCGGACGGGCAGCCGTTTGTTCCCTTTCGATCGGCGACCGGTTCGGATGTGCCTTATTTCCTGCCTTTCGGCGCGAATACGCTGGTGCGGCAGACTTCGTCCACTCACGGTGAAAACGGATACATAACTACAGACCCCGCAGCAATACGTGCGGCCAATGAGCGGATGGACAGAAAGCTGACGGCAAACGTGGACCGGTTCAGTTATTGCCAAGAAGAACCGGTGGCAGACGCCGAAACCCTGGTAGTCACGTACGGCGTCACCTCACGGGCTGCGCGGGTGGCATGTAGAGAGCTTAACAAAAGAGGCAAGAAGGTGAGTTTGTTGGTATTGAAAACTTTGTTTCCGGTCGCGCAGAATGTGATTCGCCGTGCGGCCTCTAATGTGAAAAGAGTGTTGGTCGTTGAAATGAATCAGGGCCAATATGCGCTCGAAGTGGACCGTGTGCTCAAGAGCCATCAGGTTGAATTCGTTGGCGCGATGGATGGCAAGCTCATCAGTCCTTCACAGATCATGGAGGCAGTAAGTGGATAGTTTGATAAATAAGAGTCGACCGCCGATATTTTGTCCCGGGTGCGGACACGAGATCGTGGTGCGAGCTTTGGACAAGGCTTTTCGGAATGTGGGGCTTGAGGGGAACCAGATTTGCCTGGTCAGCGACATCGGCTGCTCGGGTCTCTTTGACACATTTTTCAATACTCATGCCTTTCATGGACTTCACGGCCGTGTTCTCACATATGCAACCGGAATAAAGCTATGTCGTCCGGAATTGCATGTGGTTGCAACTATGGGTGACGGTGGCTTGGGAATAGGCGGAGCGCACCTCTTGGCCGCGTGCCGGCGCAATGTTAATATGACATTGTTGGTGCTTAACAACTTCAACTTCGGCATGACCGGAGGACAATGCTCCGCGACAACCCCCAGCCAGGCTGAAGTGGCTTCCGGCTTTCTGAACCGTTTGGACAAGCCGTTGGATCTACATTCCGTGGCCGTGGCTGCGGGAGTGCCGTACATGGCTTCGGTGTCCGGGTACCAGAAGGGCCTGGATAAGGCCATTGAAGAAGCCATCAGGTTTGAGGGCTTTGCCATAGTGGAAATCCTGGGTATCTGCCCCGGCAGGTATACGCGACGAAACAAGTTGACCCCCAAGGTGATCGAAGAGGATTTGGCCCGGAAGGGCCACACAAACGGCCCGGTCTCTGCCAATGCCCGACCGGAATACGGTGAGGCTTACCGAGAGTTGGCTGCTCGGCAAGCACGCGCAGGGACACCGGAGGCCATAGAGGCTGTCCTTAAGCCCGTGGCAGAGGCGCGGCAAGATGTAATTATCCTGGGATCAGCCGGGCAACGGGTTATTACTGCGGGGCAGCTTCTCGGACTGGCCGGGATGGCAGCCGGCCTTCATGTTACCCAAAAGAACGATTACGATATTACAGTGCTCCGAGGCCCCTCAATCGCCGAGCTGATTCTGTCTCCCGACGAAATCGATTACCCCGAGATTGATAAACCTTCGGTGATCCTTGCTCTGGCCGAAGAAGGTGTCCAGCGGCGCAAGACCGTATTCGATCGAGCCGACAAAAGCACGGCTGTAATTCAAGCATCAGGAGTCACCATTCCTGAAACCAAGGCCAAGGTCCAGGTCGTGGACTTCAAAGCACTTGAACTCAAAGCCCAGGACTGGGCCCTGGCAGCACTAGCGGTCATGGCGAAGATGCGGGCGGTTATTGACAAGCCCATGCTGGAAACCGCGATCCGCCACCGGTTTAAGGGCAATGCCTTGGCCGGAGTTGAGGACGTTGTCAACAAAGGCCTTACAAAGACCCTCTGAGTCGACGGAACCGAACCACGAGACAACGTGATGCGAAAAAAAGAACGAGAGATTACCGACCAAAGTCTGATACAATCAATAGTGAATACTGAAGTTAGATCTCGCACTGCGCATCATGCTTACGCGACCAAGGGATGTTGTGAAAGAACATTTTACCAAGCACAGCGATAAGGGCCGGACAAGCAGATCGTGTGCTCCGGTGCGTACGTCATCGCGGCGGTACGCACGGATCTGGTTGCTGGTCATCGTGTGTCAGGTGGCCGCATTGTGGATCATCTCCCATTCCGCAGCCGGCGCGGAAGGGGATCTGTACAAACTGTATGCAAGAGGCCAGGAGTGCCTGAAACAAGGTGACAACGACGGCGCGATCGATGCCTTTTCACGAGCGCTGGACTTGGTGAATCCGGAGGATACGAACTATCCGAAAGTGCTGATTTCCAGGGCTCATGCGTATCTTGAGAAGAATGCGCTCAAAGAAGCGTGGAAGGATGTTCAGGAAGCACTTAAGACAGCAGAATACGACGGAAATCTGCTGGTCGGCGCGTTACATGTTCGAGGCTACATAAAACTTAAGAGAGGAAATGAACAGGCTGCAATAGATGATTTCACCCAAGCCATCAAAACCAGCCACGACGACATGTTGTTGCGGGCAAAGTCCTTTGCGAATCGGGCAATTGTTCTCATCAATGCAGGTCGTGCGGACCAGGCAATCAGCGACCTGAACAAAGCGCTTGAACTGTATCCCGACTACGCTTTTGCTTACGCGGCCAGGGCAATGGCGCACCTCAAAGACGACAAGGTTCGTAAAGCTCGCCTGGACTCCGAAAAGGCCCTGACCATGAATCCTGACAAGCGCACAGCGGAGCTCGCTGAGAAGGTGCTCCAAATGCTCTCCATATCATTTTCAGGGCCGGATCGGGTCGAGGTGCCCATGTCCGATGACGGCCATGTATACGTGCAGGTAAGGTTCGGGAAAGATGGGACTCCATACCGGTTTATGTTGGATACCGGCGCCACGCATTCAGTTGTGCGACGAGAGTTGCTCGAACGGATCAAGAAAGAGAGCACGGTAACAGTAAAGGAAGTGGGAAAAGGCCGAGTGCGCATCGCGGATGGAACAATGCATCCGGTGACCAGGTTCAAAGTGAGCAATGTATTCCTGTTCAACTTCCCACTCGGGGAAATCGATATTGGTGTGTTTGATCGGCCTTTGAAAAACGTACCCAATCTCCTCGGTATTAGAAGCCTCAAAGACATCTCCGTGTCCATTGACAGCGCCCAAAGAAGAGCCCAGGTCAGACACAAAAGCTCTTTGTGAGATCGGCCCCAAATGACGATGTGATCTTGGGGCTCCGCCCGTTTCTTGTGTCGGGTGCCACTGACCTGAGCCTACTCAGGTCAGTGCCCTTTTCGCTTGCAACAAGGTATTGAGAAGCACCAGCAACCGTGGCTGTGCCGTGCTGAACTATCCCCGTAACCCTGCCAAACATGCATGGCTGCTGGAGGTGCCCCTGCTTGGACTTCAGGAATGTTCTTCAAGACGATCAATCCATCGAGCCAACCGGGGAGAGTTTTCATAGTCCAATCCCAATTCAAGCTGCCTGTAGCTTGACCAACGCCAGTCCTCGGGGTCAGAAACTAAACCTCGTGTGACAGGATTGCGATGACAATAGAGGGCCTTTTCGAGCGCTTTCTTCATAGACCATACATTGAAATCATGCCCGCCTCCAGCCTGCCAGAACCGAAACCGCGGCTGACTATCAAGCTTCGTAACCCTCAATTCCAGCAAAGAAGACGCGTTCCGTTTCTTCAATTTATGCAATACTCGCGTAGAGACAGGTTGCTTCACTGCTTTCAAGAAGTCGGAAATACGATAAGTTTCTCGGCGTGGCAGCACGAGCAGGTGAACATGTTCAGGCATGAAGACATATGCCCAGAGGGCTACATCCAGTCGGACGCAGGCTGACTCTATGCTGGTAGCGAGAATTGCGCACGACGAATCTTCGGTTAGCATAGGTAATCGGTTGTAACAAGAGAAAGTCAGGAAGTGTGCGTGTCCCGGGATATTGTAGCGACGAACCTGCTTGAAAGAAGAACATTTGGGGATGTGCATCGCAATCTTGAGGCAGTTACATCGTTACCGGATCGGAGCCGTTAGAAGAAGAGGCACTGACCTGAACTTCGTCCAGGTCAGTGGCACCCAATGCCATTTGGCCGCTTGGAGGACTCAGTAAACATGAAACCGTGCGATGGGAATTAGGTGTCCGCTGAGCCATGTTATGCGCGTCTTACTATGACTTTTTTTAGGCCGGTGGGGTTGATACCCGCGGCGCGGGTTTTGTCTGCGGTGGAAGGGGTTCCATCAATGGTCCGGACTTGGGCCCCGGATTGGGTGTATCCAAAGCCGTTGGCGATCGCAACCACTCCGGGCCTTATCCCGGGAGTGACTTGAGCCTTACCTTGGACACGCGTTTTCTGATCGAGGCTCTCGATCACGATTCGATCAAGGTCCTTGATGCCAAGGCGGCGGGCATCCTGAGGATTGATCATCAAACGGTTTTCCGGGAGCACTTCCAGGAGCCAGCTATTGATGCCGGAATTTGGAGAGCGATGAAAAGGCAAGCTGTACGTAATGAGCCGCAGCGTGTCCGCGCTGACAGGCGTTTGCTCAGATAGAGGCTTTATCGATAGCGGCTTGGAAGCGGTCGAGCTCTTTGCGGTTTTGACACCTGCCTTCTCACCGCGTTGTACGAACACCCCTCCACGCTCGAGTGCGGCCTGCATGTATTCCTTATTGCTCGCAACCGGATAGCCCGAGTTCTTCATAGATTCCAGCACCGCAGTGAACGCTTGCTGATAGTAGTCCCACGCTGTCCCGACTCGGCCGGATGCATCAGGCTCGAACCCGGGCAGAGCAAGGCCCGCTCCCAAGAGATAGATTGCATCTTCCATAGGCTTGGTTTCGGGCAGGATGGGAGCGTAATTGCCGGACGCGGCATCGAACGAACCCACCGCAGGCGATCGGAAGCCGATTCCGGGCATGGTCACCGCAGGTGGCGAGACGCATATATCCCAGCGTTCAAGATAAGTGGTTTCCGGCAGAATATAATCAGCCCATGCGCTCGTTTCCGTGATTCCGTGGTCGACCGCAACAAAGAGCGGCACCTTCTCACGGCTCTTGAAATAGCCAGAGGCTGACGCAGGATCGTCGTACACAGGATCACTCTGCCAAACTATAAGGGCTTTGACCGGGTCGCCGAACAGCCGCGGCTCCCAAGATCTCTTCCTGTCCTTAAGGAGTCTCGTTTCAGCGTCATGCAGAAAATCGCGAGAACCACGGACCAGTCCGCCGGTTCCGGGTTCGGACCCGACCAGCTTGTTGATGGCGAGCACGACCTTGGCGATTTCAAGCCCATTTGGCTGACCCAAGATACCGCGTCCTGGCATCACCGCAGCTCTTGGCCCTTCCTGAGCCAGGTTGCGGGCACATTCAAGTATGGTTTCTGGGCTGATTCCCGCGGCCGCAGCGTACGCGTCCAGGCTCCGGGCCATGACCGCTTCTTTCAGTCCCGGGTCCGGGAATTTGGTCTGCTCAGGATACTGCTGCGCGAGTGCCCTCATGATTCCCAGCGCAAGCTCCAGGTCTCGACCGGGAATAACCGGCAACCAGAGATCGGCTTTTGACGCGGAAGTGGAGAGTCTCGGGTCTGCCACAGCCCATTTGAAGCCAGGATGTGCCAGTCGAGCATCAGCAATGTCCCGTGCTAGTGATAACAGCGGCACTCCTGAATCGAGCGGCGCATCACCGATGTTTAGGACAAAGCGAGCGGTCCGGTAAGAAGCGTCCACCGCACCGTCGCCCGGTCCGAAGACAGCATCAGCGGCGCGTGCCGCAGCGTGCTTGAGCAGGACCGCATGATCTCGCTGAATGTCCGCACCAGGGAACGCCTCCACAAATCGCTTGATGAACGTAAGTGAGCCCCAGTCTGCATCACCCACGAGGAAATTCGGCCCGGAACCTGCTTGCTTGAGGCTCTTGAGCCCTTGCACGTTGCCTTCGCCAAAGAGGTCGCCGCCTTCGAGGATCTCGTTCACGGCCTCTTTCCAGGTGAGCGCTTTCCATTTTCCCGAACCGCGGGGACCGATCCGTTTCAACGGCCGCGCGACTCTGAACGGATCGTACAAAGTCTGAATACCGCTTCCGCCAATTGCACAGACCGACCCGCCACGCGCAATAGCCTGTTCCAAGGGGGTATCAAAGGGTATCAATCGGTGAGCAGAAGCAGGATGCCACGGACTCCCGTCGATTTTGACCAGCGCTCCTGTGGCCACACGGCACCGAATGCCACAGTTTCCCGCACAGAGCCCGCACACCGTGTAAACACTACGGACTCCGGGAATGGTCTCCGCGGGGTCTACCGAAGGAGCGCCTTCAATGTATCGCGGGACCGGGCCTGCCGGGTCTAAAAAGTGGCATCCGCCAAAAAGGGAAGCGCCTCCCATCAGGCCGGCCATTCGCAGAAATTGTCGTCGATTGATCTTCATGCTAATTGCGATCCGCCTCAGCTCAAGGGTATCTCAAATCCGATGAAGACCACTGAGTACCGCATGAGGAACACTCCTCCGATGATCAGCAGCGATGCTACACACAACCATATTCGGTCGTCCCGGGTCTTGGGTAGTACGAGTATCGCGAGCGGGATGAGCATCCCCGAAACGAGTTCACCCCAGACATAGAGCTTTTCGTGAAATGCATACAGGATCGAAACGTACCCATCCGCAGTGGAGACCAGCAGCGTGAGCCAGAAACTGCCGTTCCAGAACAGGTCCATGAGCAGGATTCCCACCATCATGAGGCGCAAATCCCTGAAGAGCGCGGCTTCCAAAGGCTCTTTGCGCCAGCGATCCATGATGAGCGCGACCACTACGAGCAGCGCAATGCCGGAGAGCAAAGCTGACGTGAGAAAGTAACCCGGCATGAGCGCTGAATGCCACCACGCGCGGGCGCGAACAAGTGCAAACGCGAAACCGGTATATGCATGAACGAATATGGCAAGTGGCACCGTAAACATGCCCAAGATGCGGGTAATTCGATCGTTCTTCACAAAGATATAATAGATGTAAACAAGGTTCGCGATAGGATAGACCGTGAGCAACCAGGAACCATACGAGAGCGCGGATGTGGAATTGAAATACTGTGGCACCAAAGTGTGCCAGAACCTGAAGGGCTGGCGCAGGTCCAGGATGAGGCAGGCCGGCGCTAGCAAGAGCAGCAGGAACGAAATGATGGCCGCGGGCAGCGCCATAGGTTTGAAACGCTTGATTCCAAACACAGTGGACAGCGAAGAAAGAATGAATGACCCCGCAGACAAGCCGGTAAAATAGAAGTAGAGCGGAATGTATACCTTCCACGGGATCTCGTGGGGCACGTTGTACAGAACAGAGGTATCCATTTATTCCTTGCCGCCCTCTTTCCAGTACGATTCATCCGGGCTCGGGATATGTTTGTGATACTCCAAGATCTGTTCCTTGAAGTCGTCGGAATAAGAGATCCGGCCCTTGAGAGACTTCTCCGCAGCCACGTAAAAAACCTTTGGATGTGTGCCCAGCTCCGGCTTGATCACCGTTGTGGGGAGCGAAGCGAGGCGCTGGAAGAGCTCGGATTTCGGGTCATCCATATCGCCGAAGACAAGCGCCCGTGACGGACATGCCTCGACACACGCGGGCTGAAGGCCCTTGTCGATCCGTTCAACACAGAAATCACACTTGTCCGCAGTGTTCCTGATAGGATTGAAGAAGCGGGCGTCGTACGGACACGCGGCAATGCACATTCCGCAGCCGATGCATTTGCCGTAATACATGACCACCACTCCGTCTTCGTCTCGTCGCGCGGTGGCTTGCACCGGGCAAACTTGGCAACACGGCGGCACATCGCAGTGGTTGCACAGCCGACGCAGGAAGAAGTTTCCCACGTCAGGAAAGTTGCCCTTCTGAATGCCTTTTACCCATGATCGCCAGAACCCGAGCGGAACGTTGTTCTCGCTCTTGCACGCAATGGTGCAACTATGACAACCGATGCACCGTCGCTGGTCCACCAGCATGGCCCATCGTTTGGGACGAGCTGACTGGGCTGGCTCCGCCGCGGGTGATCCCGACTGACTCGGCGAGGAAGCAGGCCGGCTGTCAGCGAGCAGTACCCCGCCCTGTGGTTTCAGTATCTTACTCATTGCAAGATGAAGCGCCTCTCACGCCTACTCATCTGCGCTGATGGCAGCGCAGGCATTCCAATCTCGAGAAAGACTCTTTGCCGTCATGACATTGTCCTGCCGCGCAGGACAAGCAGGCCCGGGGAACATCGTACGTCACCAAGTTAGCCTCATCCGTCTCCAGGGCCGTGGGCACGAACAAAGTCGATTCTTCTTTGCCGATGCGGTACTTCCGCTCGGGTGAGTTCCTCAAGGTCTTCAGGATGAACGTTCCATATTTGCTTGTGGCAAAGAGGTTGTCGTGGCAGCTTTTGCAGTCCTTGTACTTTCCGTCCTGAAATGTCATGTGAGCATAATGTCGGAATACTACCGGCCCGGGAGATCCTGCCCCATCAAACGATACATTTCCTCCCCCAAAGACCGACGCGAGCGCCATGAAGGCAAAGAGCACACCCCCCAGAACCACCACCACGAGGATGATCCCCCACGCGGCGGCCTGCACCCGCCAGTACGGTGAGGTATCCGACAGGTGTCGGAAGTAATCCGCCACTGCTCGCAAAAGGCCTGGATTGTCGCTCGGCAATCTCATCCCTATTCCATCAACCTCGACTCCCCCTCACCCTTCCCTCTCTGTGGGGTGGCCTTTCCAGGCCGCCGGCAGGCTGGAAAGCCTGCCCCACGGAAGGAGAGGGAGTTCTCGGATCACCCTTTCCTCTCCATGCGAAGAGAGGCTCTTGTCCGCTCCCCTCCCTTGATGGGAGGGGGCAGGGGGAGGGTGAATTCGATGCAACAATCAATGCATCTGACTTCAAAACGAGCTCTGACTCGCTTATCGTATGGTGCCGACGTATTGGGTCGTCCACTGTCGTTTCTTGACTTCCGGGGTCATATAATCCGGCAGCAGCATGGGCGAAACCCGATCGGTCACTATTCCTGCATCTTCCAGTTCTTTGTGATACCGGCGTACGTGCTCGACGGACAGCCGCTCCACGCTGCCCCGTCCTTTGACAAATTGGCCTGCCGCGATCCCCGCAAGCCGTCCGAAGACAGTAATGTCGAGCAGCGAGTTGCCCATAAGACGATTCGCTCCGTGAACGCCGCCGCCCACTTCGCCGGCCACGTAGAACCCGGGCGCTGTGGTGGTCCCATCCGGGCTATATGCCAAGCCGCCGTTTTGATAGTGCAGGGTCGGATAGACCAGCATCGGCAGCCTTGCTATGTCAATGTCATAGCGCTTGAACAGAATATGCTTGGCCGGGAATTCCCGCTCCACAGTGCCTTCGCCTTCCAACTTGTCGATCATGGGCGAATCGAGCCACACGCCGAACTTGCCCGCTTGGCCCGGCACGGGAACACCCTTTCCCATGTCCGTGCATTCGCGGATGATGCTCGCGGACTCCACATCTCTCGGTTCCCGCTCGAAGACGAACTGCTCGCCGTCAATGCTGATAAGGTTCGCGCCGGCGCCACGCACTTTCTCGGTGATCAGCAGCCCTTCCGCCTGCTCGGGAAAGACTGCGCCAGTCGGATGATACTGCGTTGCGTGGAGGAAACGGACTCCCACGCCGATGCGGTATCCCAGCACGAGCCCGTCGCCTGTCGCGCCGTAATGATTGGTGGTCATGAAGCTTTGAATGTGGAGCCTTCCTGACCCACCGGTGGCCATAACCACAGCCTTTGCCTTCACCAGGAAATATTCTTCCGTTTCCAGGTTGTACAGCACTGCGCCCGAACAGACACCTTTCTCGTCCAGAAGCAGCTCCACTGCAGGTGAAAACTCCAGCACTCCGATATCTTTTATGCGGTTACGGCATTCGTCCCGCAGCGTTCTCATGATCTCCGCGCCGGTCATGTCGCCCGCGTAATGCATGCGCTTGCGGCACGTGCCCGCGCCGTGCAGCGTGAAGAGCTTGCCGTCCGGCCACTTGTTAAACATGCAACCCAGGCTCTCCAGCCATGCGATGGCCTTTGGAGCCTCGCAGACCATGGTCTTGACGAGCTCAGGATCGTTCTCGAAGTGCCCGCCGCCCATGACGTCGAGGTAATGGAAATAGGGTGAGTCTTTCCAGCCCTTGGATGCGGCCTGAATGCCACCCTCGGCCATCATGGTGTTGGCGTCGCCGTGCCTGAGCTTGGTAGCGATGATCACCCGTGCGCCCTGTTCCTGAGCCATAAGAGCAGCCGCAGTGCCCGCGCCGCCGCCACCTATGACCAGCACGTCGGTCTCGTAATGGACCTCTTTCAGGTCTATCTTGTCAGGATCGACCCTGCTGCGGGCCTCGAACAGGTCCGCAATTTCTTTTGCAAGCGCGTAGCCTTTGCTGGGGCCGACTTTGAGTTCACGCAGGCCGCCTGCACGATAGTCGGGGTGGTACTTCTCCAGCCTCGCCTGGCGTTCGTCCAGACTCAGCGCGGGGAATTCCTCTCCCGCCTTTTTGCGGGCCACCCGAGCGGGTCTGGTGGCTTCCACTCGTTTAATCAGTTGCATCAATTCCTGGGTGTATCCCATAACTGCCTCCAATGAGGGCGCCGTAGAGCGTCCGGAGATGCCGGTCGCAGAAAGACGGCTCAGAGATAAGTTTTCTCTTGAGGTTGCCACATCTCCGGCGCGGTGTGGGGTTCCATTTCTCGTTCCACGTAGAGTTTCCGCAGCGTTTCCAGATCTGCGGTTATGAGCTTTTTCAAGGATTCTTCGTAAGCGCCTGAGTTGATCCTCGTGACCATGTCCGCAACGTGTTGGGCTTTGGGCCGAAGATGTCGGGCCGTAAGCCGACGGCATAAGATCGCGATATTGTATTGACCCAATTCCGCGGGACACCGAGAAGCGCAGATGCCGCACATCACGCAGGACATAGAGAGTTCTGCAGCCCGCTCAACATCGCCTCTGAGGGCCGCGGAAATGTATTCCATCACCTGGATGTCCATTGGGCATGATTTGGTGCACGTGTTGCATCCCATGCATTTGGCGAGCTCCGGATAAGCTTTTAGTAGCGCCATCGCGTCGGGCTCGATCTCGTCGATATTGTAAACAGCCCGATTGGCAGGGAAGAACGGAACCATAGTCAGGTACATGCTGGGCTGCACCAGAGTCTGGCACGCAAGCCCAACGAATATCCGGGGGCTTCCCGGCATTCGGTACACCGTCGCGCACGCGCCACAGATGCCGCCACGGCACCCGCATCCGCGAATCAACTGATAACCGGCGTACTCAAGTGCCTTCTGGATCGTGAGGGTACTGGGGACGTCATATTTTTTCCCCATGATGAAAATCGGCACTAGGTCGGTCCGCTCCGACAAATCAAGGGGAGCGCTCTCTTTGGAGAGGTCCTGGAGTTGTTCAGCGGTCGACATGGTCTCTCATCCTTTCTTCACCTGGTTTGGCCTGGACCCGATTGAGCCTTTCAAGTTTCATCGTGCAATGAAGACTCCAATGACGATCCCCAGAATCAAAGCCATAATCGCCATAAAGTAGTTGTCCAAGGCGGTGATTCTGGGCGCGGGCTGGATCGTTTCCGGAATTACCTCATCCACAATGTAGTCTTTGTACGCGGTGTCCACCTGCGGGCAGGCGAGCACGCAGGAAAAACACTGCTCGCAATCTTCACCTACGCAAGCTTCCAGCGCAAACGACGTTCTCTGTTCGGTCTTCTCGAAGCGGTCGGGGTTCTTGCGCAGCACAGGACACGAGTCTATACAGTTACCGCACGCGAGGCAGCCTTTGTCGCCACACAGATCGAGCACACCGGTAGGGATGTTGAGCCGATGATACGGCTCCATACCCTTGGATAGGAGCCGAAATCGTGCGACAGGCGGTTCTTTCTTATCCAATATGATGTCCGCAACTTCCTTGCGGATCTTGTCTTTGCTTTCCTTTGTTGTGGTCATGGGAACTCTCCTGCTCACCCACCGTCTGCTGGGGTCCAGTCTTGAGCTGTGGTGAGCCCACTGCGCTTTCTTCTATGTTCGTTAAAGTACTCATGGGTCATGAGCGGGTGGCATTTCAGGCAATCATCGTAGTTTGTGCCACGCGCGCAATCCGCGAGAAAGATCAGTGTCTTGTAATGTATCTTGCCGTTATGGCAGCGTTTGCACGTCTGTTCAGTGGGAATGGCCACCATCCAGCGAGGATTGGTGGACAGTTTCTTCCAGGCTTCTTCTCGAGCCAGCACAAACCCTTTTTCTGATAACGGAAACATCCAGTCGGAGCGATACGCGTGGGACGCGCGACTGTGACATGATGCGCAACTGAGGTGGTTCACTTCCGCGTAGTTGACTTCCTTGTCCGCCTCGAGCTTTTCCTTCTCCTTGTATCGTTCATGGCACTTGGCGCAGGTATCTTCCCGTGCCAACACGTGCTTGCGATGGTCCATAGCAAGGCCGATCTTTTTGAGCCCTTCAGGCAGATCCTTCATCCAGACCGCTTTTCTCCTGATCGAGCCCAAGTGACAATACTGGCAGTTCTCACTGGCTATATGCTCTTCCTTCAGTATTCCCGGGGCCAACGGCTGACGCGGATCTATCTGTGGCACCAGGTATGTCACTGCGTGTAATAGGCCGCGGAAGCGTGACGCGATCGTGCCTTCAGCCGCGCCTTTCATGTGGCATCCTGCGCAGGAGATCAGCTCGTGAGCAAAACCTTTCTTTTCGGCTTTCAGTTTGTCGGCCATCCATTTTGCGTACGCGGCTTCCTGCGTGTGGCAGGCCATGCAGGTCTCGCTTCGGGTGGATAAATCCGCGAGCGCGAGCACTACCACCAGAACCATCGCAGAAGCGATAATGTAGATGGGCAGTCTCGCCATCAGGCCGCGCCCTCCTGCTGTTCAAGCTCTTTCTCACGGCGCTCCTGCCGGCAAGCCATGAACGCGGCGGAAATGACCAAAGGACCGGAATTACCAATGGGGCACTTGGCCGCGCATCGGCCGCATCCCACACAGTACTTCGACAGCTCCATCACTCGTTCGTAGTCTCCCAACCGTGTGAGCAGCACCAGGCCCATAGGGAACTGCACGCCCTCAGCCTCTTTAATCGGGCACGCGCCCACACAGGTGGCGCAGTTGTAGCAGTTGATCGAACGGCCTGTGCCCGGAGTCAACATCGATTGGAGCGCGTATTCAAAAACCAGAAACGCCGCAAAGAGGATCGCCATCGAGTTCAACGTCACTCGACTCGGGGCCTGGCCAATGAACGCTCCAAGGAATGCCTGTGAAAATAGGCTGTATTGCGGGTAGCCTGGAATTCCCTTCGAGAGTGCGGATTCAATCGCGTTGATGTATCCCGCGAGGGTGTGTCTGGCGCCACGATACAAATCGGGCTCGGCAGGCATTTCCAGGCGGCCTTTTCCCAAGACCTCCTGCTTATATTTTGCGATCTCGTTGTCCTGAACCGAGATCAGGTCCGGGTATTCCATCGTCTGTAGACCAACGATCCGATGGTCCTTCACATCCACCTTTACTTCGATGGGCCCTCGGAAACCTTCTCCCCAACCCGTGTACGTCCCGTCATGCACACGGTCGATACCTTCGCCCCACGGACTCTGCGCGAGGCGCAGCTCATTCACGCGGCCCACATCCCAACGTGCCACGCCGTATCCGAGCACGATCAGGCCGATTGCCGCAGCAAGATAATATATGTTCCGACTTCCGGTCCTGCGATAATCTCTGATCCACAGAACCGCTAAAGGCACGATCAACACGAGTGTGAGCAGAGCCCGGCTGGATGGGAACAGCACCGCGGCCAACAGCACATAGATGACCAGACGCACCCCGCGGGTGTTCACGGCCTTCCAGAGGAAGCCTAGCGGATCATCCAAGAGCCTTGACCACGTCATCAATGAATTCCTTTCCGACAAGACCCTCTTTCATAGCCCGCGCCAGGACGTAGCGCGGCACAAGCTTGTGCCGGATAGCCTCACGCGTATCTTCCTGCATAGTGCCGAACATCTGCGGCAGCGGCAGGTACTGCACGCAATAGCTTTGACAATTCCCGCACCGGATGCACTTCAACCCGCCATTCCGGATGAATCGATCATAATCGCCGACTCTTCCCGCAACCGCAAGCTCTGCCTGAAAGAATATCCCTACCGGGCAGCGGTCCTGCGTGGCGTAGCAAGCCCGGCACTCGTAGCAGTAGATGGTAGCCGGATTGCCTCGGGCCAGCGGCTTTATGATAGTGGCAAGCAGCGCTGTTACTACCCCGAACAGGGCAACCCTGTCCAGGTTCATGGTCCAGCCTCGATCCTTGAGGTTCGTGAAGAACTGATACCGGTGAATACCAGGCAGCACCAGAGGCTGTTCCGTATCCTCGCGCTTGTGTTTGATTCCCTTGCCTAGTTTTTCTTCAGCCATAGAAATCTATCCCTTATCTCAATGGGGCAGCATCGCGGCCATTAGCAGACCCGCGATAAGGCCTCCCACCGCACCCTGCACGAGCTCCCGAGGCGAATTCATGTCCAGGGCCCATGCGAGTATCACGCCCGAGATAGCGCCCACAAAGAGAAACATCAGCCACGTCAGCACGACGCAAACCTCACAGTTCCGGACCACTCAGAGTGGCGGTGAGCCTCCTTGAAAGGAACCTCGGCACCATCACCCCGATCAAGATGGCAGCAATCATGCCGCCCACAATGCCTTGAACAATGGCGCTCGGATTCGTTTCAAAGAGCGCGAATGCCAGAATCCCGCCGGCCAGGCCTCCTGCGGTAATGAAACCGCCGGTCTGCAGCCACCAGTTCCGCGATTGATCCGGGCCGAAAAAGCGCGCGCCAAGCGCGACGAGCGCCACATTCGCGACAATCACTACCAACGCGAACTGGGCAATAGTCAGCACATCCCGCACGAATGCCGGATCGGAAGGCTGAAAGACCGACAGGTTCAAGAATTTCATGTAGATGGCTGCAAGTGGGGCCATGATGGCCATGGATGCAAACGTGTACGCGCCTTTGATGAACCCGGTTTCCGCACGCATGGTGCCTTCACCCATCATACCGCCACCGCCGAGCGGTGAAGGACCGCACGACGTTGTGGCGTTAATAATGTACGCGGCCATAACAATCGCAAGTTGAGACCAGTCCAAGAAGCCGAACTTGGCCGGGCCGAACAGGTACAACACCGGCACCAGAGCCGCAGTCAGGATCCTGGCGCACGAGAGCGGCAAGATCGTCTGGAATTGCACAAAAATTGCCAACATGCCCGCGACGCCCAGAAACGGCACGCCTACCAGGCTATTTAATATGACACCCAGTGCATCAAAGCCTCCAGTGGCTGCAAGAGCGCCCGCAGCGAGAAATCCCGCGGTCATCGCGGTCACCGGCAACAAGATGATGCCTTCCATGAGATTGTTGAGCCGCACGCGACACACAATCACCATCAGGACTGCGCCTGCTACCAGGACAGTCTGTACCGGCATCTTGCCGAATGGCTGGAAGATTGCGGTAAGGAGCGAAGCCACGAATATGACCAAAGCCAGATAACCTTCCATCGGAGCGGTGATTTCCGGCTCTTCCCTGTCTCCCGTGCCACTCGTGAAGGGATTTTCTCGAAGAGCAACATCGTTCGGATATAGACGCTGGCTGATAAACTTTAGGAACAGAGCCACTATGGCGGTGCCCAGTATCAACGAAAAGGCCTGAGGAGCCCGCAGTATGCCCTCAGATGCAGTTGCAAAGAAGCTCCCCAAGAAGCCTTCTCCGATTTGCCCCACGCCGCCGATCGGGGACGGCCCGCATGAACCCATCGCGTTACGAGTAAATGCTCCGATCAAGACGATGACCTGGGACTTGGTCAGAATCCCCATGCCCCCTTCAAAGCTGAAGGTGAAGAGGAGCGGTAAGAGCGCAGCGGCAAGGATTCGGCCGCAGGGAAGCGATGATATGACTGGCAGATTGATCAGGATGACTAAAGTGCCCACCAGGCCGATGGGGCTTTTGCGGAGATAGCGCAGGATCACTTTCAGCGCTTCAAAGCCGCCCGAAGCCTTGAGCCCGCCCGCGAGAAACAGACCGGTTAACAACGCGGTAATGGGATGGAGGATGATCCCGCCTAAGAACTCGTTCGGCAAGAGCATTACCGCGTCCCAGCCCGAAGAAAAATAGCGGAAAAGGCCGCCTACGATGAGGCACAGAACTGTAGCCAGGACCAGGACCGTCTGGACGGGCGTCCGAATGTACCCGAAGAGTGTGGCCAGCATCAAGCCGATGAATATCGTTAAGGTGATGTAACCAAGAATTTCCAAAAAACAGTTCCCCGAAATGGTCCCGGCTTGCTTGGGGACTCAGCCCTCACAAGCGGTTCCTGTGCAACGTTGTCTTGAGCGCATCCACGGCAGGTCTACCACATAGCCGTCTCGTGAAGAGGTCACCACGACCTCATCGCCTACTTTGAGCTGACCCAGACATGCCGTGCAGCAGTTTGCTGCCGCGTTCACCCGTCTCCCGTCGCGCAGCTCGACTTCAACCTGAAATACGGGCAAGGCAACGCCGGCCAGATGCGATCCGTTCGCAGAGACGATGATACCTCGGCGCCCGCGGCGAATCCGGTAGACCTCCGCGATTATGAAAACCGCAATCAGAAAGAATATGGTCGCGTGTTCGATGCTCATCGACTCAGATACCTTAACTATGTGCGATCCTCAGCCAACTTGCGCGTCTAGGATCTGAATTCTACCGTTCCCGCTGTCTGCCACGTACAACTTGCCATGTCGGTACGTCACGCCTGTGGGATTGTTCAGTTCGCCTTGACCGGTGCTTGCTTTGCCGATAACCGAAACCAACGGGCCCTTGAGATCAAAGGCTTGCAGTCTGTTGTTCTTGGTGTCTGCGATCCAAAGACGACCCTGATCATCCAGGGTCATGCCTTGGGGCATGTTCAGCTTTCCGCGGTCCTTGCCCACGCCACCAAAGCTTCTCAGGAACGCCAAATCCTTTCCAAAGACCTTTACTAGGCCGTGCTTGCTGTCCAACACCACAATTTCGCCGTCAGGAGTCGTGAGCGCTGCGGTCGGTAGGCGAAACTGGTCGTTCGCGTCTCCCAAATCCCCGATAACCGCGATTGCCTGGGAGTTCCGGAAGATCTGCACCCGGTGGTTCCGAGTGTCAGCCACGAGGACCCGACCCTCGGAATCCAAGGAGATCCCCTGAGGAGTCGAGAAAGAGCCGCCAATCGACCCGATGGTGCCGAATACTCGTTTAAGATTTCCTTCGGAGTCGAAGACCTGAACTCGGCCATTGTTGGAATCGACCACATACATAAGTCCCGTGGGGTCAAAGGCTATTCCCATGGGAAAATTGAGCTTGCCTCTCTCCGCGCCGGGCGCGCCGAATGATGACACCGGCTTGAGCTCCTGATTGAGCCGAACCACGCGATATGCGGCCGGGTCGGTGGCGTACAGGGCTCCGGAAGGATCGAAGGCCAAGGCAAAAGGGCTGATTAAACCTGTCTCCGAGGCTGCTGCCGGCGCCGCGTAGGCGTAATCGCAGGGCAGAGCAGGCTTCAATATAGAGATTGCACCTGCGGCTCCAAGGGTTTTGAAAAAAGTACGCCTGTCCATCGGCTCTCAAATACCTCAGCGGTGGGCACGAAAGCGTGGATTTCCACCGACACGGCTGTATTTCGAGTGGATTCGCTACAGCGATGGGAGCATCATTATGCTAGTCCCGTACGCCCTAAGAGTCAAGGCTAGACCGTCATTGAAGCCCACAGAATTCTAGGTTTTCTCACGAACGGCCATGATCTATCGGTCACAACGGAATATGAAGATACGCACATGATGGGTTTGGTGCCACGGACGTGCCGTTAGCTTCGTCCTTGCACGGATGAGTCCCGCGAGGCGCGGGACACATCCGTGGCACCAAGCAAGAGCTGCCTCGTCTATCGAAATCGTGCCATTTTTGGGTAAAACACAAAAAAAGACCTCCCGACTAAGGGGCGGCGCCGGGAGGTCACATGAGAAGTAGGTAGGTAGATGTATGGGGATAGGTATCAAACGCTCGCCGGTATCAGACGCACGTGCGTATCGTAGAAACTTACGCTGCCGCCTACCGGATCGAGCAAACAGGTATTCTTAAGCGCAGGGTCCACCCACATGGCGGCATTCGCGTGCACACCTGCCGCGCGGCGAGGATCCCCTTTTATCGTCTTGCCGTCGATAACCACATCAGTGGCGCCTGTAGCCCAGTGCCCGAATCCGAGGACAAAGCTGACAACTCCCGGCCTCATGGTCTGCGTCGCGATGATCTTGCCGATCATGGGCTTCTTGTTGCCTGCTCCCAGATCCCAAACCCCATCCGGGTTGGTGGCGCTGACTACCTTCACCAGTTGACCATCCTTCAGCCCGAGCTTCCGGATGTCCACCGGATTAATCATAAAGCCATTCTCAGGCATGAGCGGCGTGAGCCACGGATCCACGATTGTCCGGCTCTTGCAGTGGACAACCGAGCGGTTCGTGATGAGCGCGAGATCGTATCCTTTGCGCAACTGTTCCGGCTCGCGGCCGTGAAAATCTCGGATGGGAAGGTAGGTGACGTACCCGGGGTTGGGCTTCCCGGTTCCTGCATGGATGGTGGACGCGGTTTTTTCCTGGTACATGTTGAGTAGTTGATTGTACGGATGGGCCATCCATTGGCCCTTGTATCCTTTGTCGTGATTTTCGAACCGGCCGCCCCGATTGAGCACGTACACCACCTTGGGCCACACCTTTTCCCCCGATATATCTTTCCAGCGTTTTTCGTCGAACACCGAGGAAGGGAGAAAACGTCTTGCCTCGCGAAAGATCTTCATCTCCTTTTCATCAGCGTCCGGGACTTGTTGCGAGCCGTCCGGCTTCTCGCCGAATGCGAGATTTGCCACGCCGCGAATGTAGAAGTCATCGGGATGTTTCAAATCCAAGCCGGGCCCGAACGCGTCTTTCCCGAATCCCTGCAGATTCAGTTTTTCCGCGAGCGCGAACAGCATGGCCTCGAAGCACATAGGCATCTTCTGTCCGAATACCGTGCATTGTTCGGGAATGGGCGCCATGGCAGGCTGCCTCACCGGTTGCACCTTGTTGGCTACGCAGGGGTGACTCCCTTGGAACTCCCACCGCTCCAGGTAAGACAAGTCCGGCATGATGTAATCGGCATACATGGAACCGGTGCCGATCACGATGTCGCTGGCCACAAACAGCGGCACTTTCTGTAAGTCGCAGAGGATGCCGATGTTGGTATGCCCGGCCGGCAAGGAGTACGCAGGAGCGCCCATGTACAAGAAGAGCGCTTTCACCGGATACGGATACTGATCGCCGATGGAGGGAATGATCTCTTCATACACATCGCTGCTGATCGGATACCAGTTCCGTTTTGCAGGATAACCCGCGAAGAGGGTTGTATCCTCGTACTTGACACCGTGACGGATGGAACTGATGCCGAAGGACTTGATCTTCGCCGACTGGGCCTTGAGGTCGAACAGCTTCCCTTTGCCGGACGTATCGTATGTGCTGGCCTTGATCATGCCGCCTTTCGCGTCGAAATTGCCGAGCAACATATTGACCGTCATCCAGGCCAACACATTGTAGAACCCATTGGTGTGCTGAGCGGGACCTCGATGAAGGTCCACCGCGGCTTGCTTGCCGTAGCTGGTCAACTGCCGGGCAACCTCGATCATATCCGCTTCCCTCACGCCCGCGATGTCCGCCCACTCTTTCAGGGATTTTTGACGTGCGGACTCGAAGACGATCTGAAGCGAGCTCTTCACCGCCGTCCCATTGGGGAGCGCGGTATCAACCAGCAAGTCCCCAACCACGGCGTTTTTTGCGTCATTGGGGTCAAAGGCCACGGGCCGGCCACCGACCATCGCGACAAGGAATTTCTCCTGATATTCCTTACCGGCCTTGTTCTTGCGAGTTTCAGGCTGAGCAATACCCGCGTCTGCCGCACGCACGAACTTCCCGGGCTTGCCGTCCTTGATCTGAACGAGCCACGTTGCGTTGCACCAGCTCGATTCCCCAGCCTGTAGAGTAGCAGCCTTGTTAGCGCACTTGAGGAACCGTTCATCATACCTCTTGTTCTCGATCATCCAGCGGATCATCCCCAGTGCCAGAGCAGCGTCTGTCCCAGGTTTGAGCGGGAGCCACTTCCATGCCTTGGAAGCGACCTTGGTGAATCGGGGGTCGGCCACTGCAATCTTGGTAAAACCACTCACCAGGTTGCCCGTGAGACGAACGGTCCTGTTCGGAGGCCCATAATTTGCCTCGAACAGGTTCGCCCCCACGAACAGCACGAAACGGCTGTTCTCGGTATCGGCTTGCCAGTAGAATTTCTTACCGCCCGTGAATTTGTCTTCTTCGTACTGTTCACTGATTGCCTTACACGTGAAATAGAGCGAACCCTGGCAGACAGTCGTATGTCCGTGTGCATTCACCGTCCCGAGGCCGTCGGCGAATCTCTTGTACAGATCGGAACGGCCTCCCTTCATGCGGCCCCAGGCACAGACAATCTGATTGTTCTTGGGGCCCAGGTCCGGGTGCTCCGGATCGATGAGCTTGTCCAGGTTGGCCGAGTACTTCTTCTTGAACTCTTCGACCAACTCCTTCTTCTTGGACTTATCCTTCTCTTTCCAGATCGCCTTTACGTCCGAGTCCATTTCTTTAGAGAGCTTGGGATCTCTCAAGGCAATGAGCTGCGCCAGCCCCTCGACCTGGCGGTTTTCTTCACCAGGCACTTTGGCGAAAAGCTTGCCACCTTCGCAAATCTCCGCGATCGCTTGATCGAAGGGTATGGTTATCCACTTGTTTTCACCGCGTTTGCCCGCACGCTTGAGAACCTTGCGGATTCGGTACGGATCGTACGCGGTCTGGAGGCCTGCCTGACCCTTGGGGCAAATGGAACCGTCCACCGGCGCGGCCACATCCGCGGGCGTTTCAAAATCGAGGTGGGGTAGGAGGGTCCAGGGATTGTACGGGTTGCCGTCGATTTTAGTGATCACCCCATCCTGGTGCTTGCAACTGATGCCGCAGCCCGTATTGCACTGTAAGCAAGCGGTATATATGATGTTTTCCGGTTTGGACAGTTCGTAGGGGGCGTCAGGTCTCGCGCTGTTCAATACCGCGTTACCGGTGGCCTGTGCCGCCGCGGATGCACTTGCGCCGGGTAGCATTACGCCGGCACCCAGCATCGCGCCTCCTGCCAGGAACGATCGCCTCGAAGTCTTCTTTTCTCTCTTGCGATTGCTCATCATTTACCTCACGCTTCCTGTCCGCTTCTCGAACCAAGGGCGTTTGTCAGACGCAATCCTACATAAAAGACCGCCATTCCCACCGCGACGAGGAACGCGCCCACGAGGTATTCCATGACCGTGGGATGGTAGCTGTAAACGAGGCGGATATCCTGAAAAGCTTGTTGCAGGCCGTGAATCTGCTCCTCGATTTGGCCCGGAACCAAGATCCCCATGCGCGCTGCAACAAACCCTAATATCAGGAACATTGCACTGGCTGCCCAGGCCTTTCGGTTTTCGGTGAAAACATAGAGCAGCAGCGGCACCCCTGCGCCGATGGCCAGCTGGAGAATCCAAAAAATCCACCAGTAGCCGCCCGAAACGAGGAACTGTACCGGAACCGACGCTCTCCCCGGGCTCCAGACCTCAATGGAGATCTCAGCGAATTCGAAGGCCAAATACGCGATCAGCCCGGCTATCGTGATCAACCGAAGTATGCGTATTCCCCGACCGTGCTCTTCAATCGCGTTCTCATCCTTGGCTCCGAGCGGCCCGAGAAGCACCTTGACGAGAAGGAGCGTGCCCGCGCCTGCCGCGGCTGCGGATGAGAGGAAGAGTATGGAAAGGAGCGGGCTGTTCCAGTAGTCTTTTGTCGCGACCGCTTCAAAAAAGACACCGCTCTGACTGGGGAAAAGGATCGAGAGGAACGCGCCGACGCACAAAAGCGGTTTGAGCCAAACAGACCCGCGGGCAAAGCTGAGCAACCAACAGAGCACCGCAACGACGACAAAGACATTGTACATCCACGCGTTGAACGCCATCATGCTGGTAAAGGTGGAGGATGTGAGCACCAGGTACAGTCGGTCCATCCTTCCAAGGTCCAGCCACACCGCGGTAAACGCGGGCAAGATCGCGGCAAGACTGAGCACAATGGCAATTCTCAAAGCCTCTGGGCGCCGAAAACAGGGCCATCCCAGGATGTAGCCGATTGCGCCGAAGACGAAAGCCCCGCCCGCGATCGCCACACCCATGAAGTAAAGACCTATCCACAGGCCCCAGGGTACGTAGGATCCGTATCCCGCGGGGTTATGTCCGTACATGAGCCGTTGCCATACCCCGACCAGTCCAGCCACGAGAAGTGCGGCCCACAGAACCCACAAAAAGGTGGTCAAGCCCGATCGGGCATGCTGTCCCTGTTCCTGCGGGCTTGCACCGGAGAGTGTAGAAGCGCCTATCATGATGCTTTCCCCTCCATCTAGACGATGTAGTAGCATTGGGGCTTGTTGCCCCAGTGTTCCAGGAGTCTCTGGACGTTGTTCCTGGTCATCAGCTCCACGACGAGACTTTCGGGATCGTTGGCATCGCCGAAGTAGGTCGCGCGGCCGATGCACGTGCTTACACACATGGGTAACTGACCCACTTCCAACCGGTGCAAGCAAAAGTGGCATTTCCTGGCATTGCCGACCGGTGAATTATGGCCCTCACGCCGCCAGCTCTTTGCATATTCGTTATTGGGTTGGTGCTCCCACGGCGTGGTCGCTCCTTCCATTGGGCGATTCTCTCCTGACGGCGCGCCATGTGCTGATTCGGACGCGTAGGTTCGACCAAAATCGCTTGTCCGAGCCCCGTACGGGCATGCGTTCAGGCAATAGCGACAACCGATGCACTTGTCATAGTCGATGGCCACCACACCGTCCGGCCGCTTCCACGTGGCTTTCACGGGGCAGACAGGAACGCAGGAGGGGTTCTCACACTGCATGCAGGGACGAGGTAGGAACTTTATCCGGACGTTCGGATATTCTCCGATTTCGGTCGCTATTACCGGCCGGTAAACAACCCCCGGAGGCAGCTTGTTCTCTGCGACGCAGCCGATGGTGCATGCGTAACACCCAATGCACTTGCGAATATCGATCACCATGATCCAGCGCCGCTGTTCAACCGGCTTAGCCATAGCTTTGACCAGTTCGCGCTGCATCCTTACGTGATCGTCTTCGTTGGGTTTCGACTTCAGAGTCTTGAGTACCGGCAGCTTCCGTATTGTTTGTTCTCCGGTGGGGTCCTCAGGAGCCGAAGGGAGGCGGTCCTTGACCACCACCGCAACGGCTCCGGCAGCCCCTGCGCCGACTAATCCGCCGGCAAGGAGGAATTGCCGCCTGTCCATAATCTCATGGGCCTTCTTCATCAGGGCATCTCCTCGTTCTTTGAGTTTTGAAACTCAACATTTTGGAATTCCATTATTCCGGCACAGTTCATTTGTGTCGTTCCTCTAGGTGGACGCTTCCACACCCCCTTTGCGTAAAAGAATGGGGAGCCCTCCGTTAGACTCTCCCGCAATTGCCGTTGGCGATCCTGCCTTAACCATGCCCGACGGGGCACGACAGTCAGGTGCTAGACCGGCATAATTTTCACGTGTGTACCGTAGTTTGCTGAACTGCCCCCGATAGGATCGGTGAGACAAACATTGCCTACCGCAGTATCTTCGAGCATGACCGGATTGGGAGTGAAGCCCCGTGCGCGTGTTGGGTCCCCCTTGACCGGCTTGCCATCGATCACCGCATCTCGGGAACCTGAAGCCCAGTGGCCGAAGTGCCACGAAACCGCGACCACACCGGGTCTAAGGCCTTCCACCACCTTAACCTTTCCCTCGACCCGTCGAATTTCACCGTTTCCCACATCAAAGGTGCCATCCGGATTAGTGGCTGAAGCGAGCCTCACTCGATCGCCCGCGCGCAATCCCATCTTTTCGGCATCACGGCGGTTCATCAGGACGGCGTTCTCGGGCATTAGTTCGTTGAGCCAGAGGTTGCTAGGCGTTGTGCGGGTTTGGGTCCCGAAAATCTCTTTGTATGTTATGAGATGAAACGGATAGTCGGCTGTTAGTGGAACTGCTCTTCCGTCAGCGAACGTCGTCTCTTCCACTCTAGGAAGCCCGTCGAACGATTGGCCGGACATAGAATTTTTGCTTTGAGCGACCTTCTCAACGAAAAGCTGAAGAATCCCGCTAAGCGGGTGACTTTGGGTCCGACCTTTGTACATCTTGTCCGAATCTTCGAATCGCCCTCCCCGATTCAGCACATATACAACATGCGGCCAGTGCTCCTTGCCTGCCGCCACCGTCCAGCGCTCTTCGTCGAAGACGGTCTTGGGCAGATGGCGCCGCGCCCTGAGGAAGAGCTCCAGCTCTTTAGCTTCCGCGGCTGGGACTGAATCCCCTTTTTTGTCTCCCATCGCTATGTTGGCCACAGCCTTAAGGAACCAGTCGTCCTGATGATTGAAGTGCTTACCGGGGCCGAAAGCGTCCTTGCCAAATCCGGGCAGCCCCAACTTCTTCGCGACCGCGATGAGGAATGCTTCCATGTTGATCGGCATCTCGATCCCGTCTACCGTGGCGGTCTCTACCGAAGGCGCCACCACCGGCTGACGCACGTGATTCACTGCGGTAAGCAGAGATGGAGGCGCATGAGGTGTCCCCCAGCGCTCAAGATATGTCGTGTCCGGAAAGATGTAGTCAGCGTACATCGAGGTCTCGCCGATCACGATATCGCAGGCCACAAAAAGCGGGATCTTCTTGGGGTCTCTCAGAATCGCTATTTGTTTGTGGCCGGCTGGGCTGGACATGACCGGCGTGCCCTTTTGGAGAAAAAGAACCTTTATTGGGTAAGGGTATGCATCCGCTGCAGAGGGGATCACCTCATGGTAAATGTTCATACTAACGGGATACCACGGTCGTTTTGCGGGATAGCCGTTGAATAGGGTGCTCTCCTCGTACGGAGCTTTCTCCCGAGTGCTGGTGAGGCCAAAGGTCGGGAACCTATTCGGGTGTAGCTTTTGAAAATCATAGGGGTTTCCGGGAGACCCTCCGAACTCATGCCAACGTCCGCCTCCCTGAGCCAAGCCGCCCTTCCAACCTATATTGCCGACCAGGAGGTTCAGCGACATGATGGCCTGGCAGTTGTAATACCCATTGGTATGTTGAGACGGTCCGCTAAAGAAATCGGTCACGGCCTGTTTGCCATAGGATGTGAACTCTCGAGCCATTTCGACGATAGTGTCCTCCGCGACCCCACAGACCTCTGCGTACTTCGCCAATGTCATCTCTCTCGCTCGCTCTCGGAACAATCCGAATGCCGTACGAGCTACGACACCGCCCTTGTCGAGTTTAGCGTCGAGGTCGCCTTCGACACCGGCTTCCTTGTCGTTCGGATCGACTGGAAGGAGATTTCCTCCCCGCGACACAACGAACTGAAGCTTCGTACCAATGCCGACTTCATCCGCCCGAAGGTACCGCGCCGGATGACCTTGGTCGATCTTGACGAGATATGCTGCGGTTGACCAAGCGGTCTCGCCATCGACCTTAGCCGCGGCAGCGTTGGCGTTTTCTAGGAACCGACGATCGATGCCGTCGTTATCTATAATCCAACGAGCCATTCCCAGAGCAAACGCGCCGTCTGTGCCCGGTTTTATGGGGATCCACCAGTCGGCCTTGCCGGCGGAACGGGAAAGGCGAGGATCTAAGACGGCGATTTTCAGCCCATTCCTTATGACGTTCTCCGATATGAGTTGGCTGAGGAGAGGGGGCCCGAAGTTCGCTTCAGAGAAGCCGGTGCCAAAGAAAATGATGAAACGCGCCCCGCCTGCATCAGGCTTGAAATGGGTCTTTCCACCTCTCCACTTGCCGTCTTCCCATTTGTCCGACATGAGCGCAGACGCCATGTGGTGGCTTAGCTCGCCGACCGAGGTATGCTTGATCGCATTTATTGAACCAAAAGAGTTGTGGGTGAACCATTTCATCAATTCGTCTCTGCCATACTGGATACGTCCGGCCAGGAAGACAAACTGATTGTTTTTTGGCCCCAGATCAGGATGATCAGTATCGATGAGCACGCCCAAATTGCTCGCGTGTTTGCTTTTGAATTCCTCTACCGTCATCGCCTTCTTCTTGATCTTGGCAACATCTTCAGCCATAGCCTTGGCAATGGAGCGGTCCCGCAGAGCGTAAACATCATTCAATCCTTGTACGTGACCTTCGCCGAAAAGGTCTCCCCCTTCAACGATTTCCTTGATGGCAGCGTTGAAGCCTATGCTGATCCACTGGCCGCCGCCGCGTGGTGTGCCCGGCTTCCGTTTCAAGACTTTGCGAAGACGATATGGATCGTAAAGCGTGTCTATCCCGGCCTGGCCTTTAGGACATATCTTGCCTTCCAGGGGAGCCGCGTCTTCCGGCGAGCTGGTATAGCGCACATTGGGGATACAGTTTTGGGGGCATCGAGGGTTACCGTCTATCTTCACAAGTACGCCATCCACTACCTTGCACTTGATGGCGCATGAATTCTGGCATTGTAAGCAGGTTGAATAGATGGTGTGATCCGGATCATTGTGGTGATACTCGTGTTCCCCTCGATCCAATTCTACCATGCGCTGGGCATGGGCCAGCCGCGAGAATACAGGCGCAATTGTTCCTGCCAGGAATCCGCAACCGCCGAGCAAAGCTGTGGAGCTCAAAAAGTGACGGCGACCTACTACCTTCTTTCGATCTTCGCCAATTGTTTTGTTCGAGTTATGTTTCATGAGGTAACCTGTCCTCCTTGCTGTGCTCCTTGTTCAATCTCAACATCCATGGGAAGGTACTTTCTCGCTCCCAGCATCATCCAAACGCCGAAGGCAAAAGCTCCTAGAATTACCAGCACATCACTAACGCTTGGGGAGTAGCCGTATGCATATCGAACATGGTTGTAGACCCCGAGAGACATGTCGAATAGAGGCGTTATCTGGGGCGGAATGACGAGCGTCAACCGGGCGCCGAGCATACCTATCACTACGAGTAAGCCAGCGAGCCCAAGCCAACCGAGGGACTTACGGGTTGCCGGAATCACCACCAATAATATGGGAATCACAAGTCCCAGGGCTACTTGAGCAATCCAAAAAATCCACCTGTAAGGGCCGTATAAAACAAGCTTGTCCGTGGAGGCCCCGGTCGGGATGGCCGTATACGAGGTAGTGAATATGTCGGCAAACATAATCAGGGCGTCGAGAAGCAAGAAACCTATTGTCAGTTGCGCCAGGGAACTCACGAGCTTCACTTTGCGCTCACGAGGCAGCTTACTGAAAGCCGCGGTCAAGAAAGTCAAAAGTGCTCCGCCTGAGGTGAGAGCCGATACGATGAACAGAAGCGGGAAGAGTCCTCCTAACCAGTTGGTGCGTGCTTTGGCCACAGCGAAGATCGTACCGACGCCACCGTGAACTATCACCGCGGCCGGTATTCCTAGGATGCCTAGGACCATGAGCCACTTTCGGTCCCGGATCAGACTCTTCGGGTCGAGGCGGGTGCTCCCTAGCGACAAGACACGGTATAGCCAGGTGGGACGCTTTCCCGACTGCACATTTCGCACGAACCCCGGCCTCATGACCAGGTAGATCTCTGCAATCACGATGGCGATATAAACATTGTAGAACAAGCCCATGTAAGCCATTACGGAAGTGGGATTGAAGTAGAGCAGGACCATGTACATCCGTTCGGGATGACCCGCATCGAGCACAATGAGGAGCCCACCCAGGAGGAGACAACCCAGAGCTTGAACGAGTGCTGCAGGTCCCGCTTCTTCCAACTGCTTCACCCCGAACACGTAAATCAAGGTTGAGATCAGGAACGATCCGGCTGAAAGCCCGAGGAAAAAGATGTACCCGGACACCCAGATCCCCCAGGTGACCAGTTGCGTGGTTCCTTCGTCTATGGGGCCGTTCACGAATTTGGAAGCTATTTCCCATAATCCGACAGCGGTCACAACGATGAGCACGAGGTAGCCTATCGCTCTGATCGACGGATTTCCTCCATTGTTGTTGGTTTTCATGATTCCGCCTCTTACGTGAGGTAATACACGCTTGGATTGTTCCCCAGGTCTTCCTTCAGTCGCATGTGATGGCGAGTGGCCAGAAGAAACCGGAGCTTTTCCCCGTGAACCGTGCAGAGTGCGTCAGGATCATTCAAATTGCCGAAATGGATTGCATTGGCGATGCACGTGGACGCACATGCCGGGCTCAAGCCCTTTGTTACCCGATGGACGCAAAAATGACACTTCCGCACGTTACCGCGCGGCGACCTATTTCCCTTGAGACTACGTTTCTTATTCCGGCCGTACTCGGGAGAGGGTTGTGACTCATAGGCAGTAGGGCTTTCGTGGTAGTTGTGACCGTAATCGAATGCCCGAACGCCGTATGGGCAGGCGGAGATGCAATATCGGCAGCCTATGCATCGATCATAGTCCACAGCTACGATTCCGTCGTCACGGATATGCGTGGCCTTGGTGGGACACACGATCGTGCAAGACGGAGTGGAGCAATGCATGCACGGCCGGGGGATGAATCGGCGGCGCACATCCGGATAGGTCCCGACTTCTTGCTCCATCACAATAGTGTAAGCAACGCCTGGCGGCGTGTGGTTTTCAGCTTTGCATGCCGCGGCGCAGGCTTTGCATCCTACGCACTTCTTCAGATCGATGATCATCCCGTAACGAATAGCCGGTTTGTTCCCGGAGTTCGGCTCGGCTGCAAAGGCGGGCGTCGCTCCGGCGACGGCACCGGCACCGGCAAGTCCTCCTGCAAGGAGGAATTGACGCCTACCCATTTGCTTTTCAGGATTGCTCATTAGTGCATCTCCTTGTGGCCACTATCTTTGATGGTGGCTAAGCTCATGTTAACGAATCGCGTTCGTCTCCTTGTGCGCAGACTTCCTTTTGGAAGCAGTTTGATTCGAGAAAATGCTCTTCACCAAGTAGATCAGTTCATCGGGATCTACAGGTTTATAAAGGCAAGCGTAAATGTGAGTCGCGATGGCCTCCTTTAGTTCGGGGTGAAACGGACGACCGGAAATCGCCACGATGCACAGTCCAGGATTTGCGTTCTTTAGATGGCGAAAGTGGCGATTCTCAACAGGCACCGTGTCCAGATCCATGATCAACGCTCGGCATGAATTCCGGTCAATGAGGCCTTGGATATTTGCCAATGAGTAGGACGGCACTCCGCGATACTGGCCTTCTTCCAGCAGGTTGCAGAGCACGCGACAGGATTTCTTGTCAGCGTCGACCACCAAGATGGGCTCTTTCATTGGCTTTACCCAAAATCGGACGTTTGCCGTTTGACATGAGCAATCAGCGTGCCATCCGTGGCGAAGTCACGTTCCAGCGGATAAGCACTTGGGTGAAATGAAACTGGGTCTGCATGCTCTGAAAATGACAGGGGAAAGTGAATCCCATGCGAAATTTTTCCCGTGGTTTCTGGGTCAATTATCGAGATCAAGATGTGAGAGGGGAGCGAACGGACTCGACGGGTGTTCCGATTCGGAACACAAAAACGGGTCGAGGCTAATTAAGTTGGGATATCAATATGATATGATGATCATAATCGGCACAATGTACATGGAGAGGCGAACACTCTTTTCTCTTACTGCAAGGTCGGCTTCACGATGTGGTATTTTTTGAGTTTCGCATAAAGAGTGGTGCGGCCTACGCCCAGTCGGCGTGCGGCCCGTTTCTTGTTCCAATTACATTCTACGAGCACGCGCTCCAAAAGAGCCCGTTCAGTGTCCAACATCAGTGATGAATTCGTGGGCTGCTCCGTTGCAGCAGCCTTTCGGAGAGCATTAGGGAGATCGGCCGCTTCGATTCGATTTGCTTTGGCCAAGACCACAGCGTGTTCGATACTGTTCTCAAGTTCTCGCACGTTTCCGGGCCAAGAGTAATCAACGATCGTCCTGATTGCTTCGGGACTGATCTCCTGGACATCTTTGCTCTGTTGCAGCGCAAAACGACTCAGAAAATGGTTTGCCAGTAGGAGAATGTCATTGCTCCGATCCCTAAGAGGCGGCAGAAACACGGGAATCACATTGAGTCTGTAAAACAAGTCCTCGCGGAACTTCCCTTCTTGGACTTCTCTGGCGAGATCCTTGTTAGTGGCTGCCAATATACGCACATTGACTTTGAGAGTTCGCTCGCCGCCGAGCCGCTCGAAGCTTTGGGTTTGCAGCACTCGCAACAGTTTGATTTGTGCAGGGGGAGGGATTTCTCCGATTTCGTCCAGGAAGACGCTCCCCCCGTCAGCCTGCTCGAATCGTCCTGCCCTTTGCCGTATTGCGCCGGTGAACGCGCCGCGTTCATGACCGAAGAGCTCGCTTTCGAGCAAGGTGTCAGGATATGCGGAACAATTGATGACGACGAACTTCTTGTCTCGTCGATGGCTTTCCTGGTGAATCGCACGGGCAACCAATTCCTTCCCGGTTCCGCTCTCACCCTGAATAAGAACGGTGGCGTCCGTCTTCGCAATGTCCGCGATAAGTCTGTACACGACCTGCATCTTGGGGTCTTTGCCGATCAGGCCTCGGAATCCGGCAGCCTCTTCCACCTGCTTCTGAAAGCGCGCGGCGGCTTCTTGCTGAAGCATGGCACGCCTAATGACGCCCGCGCTTTGCGAGAGCACCAGGCCCACCCAGTCAACCTCTTTCAAATCGCACACGCAATCTCCAGGGCATGGAATGACCAGAGCGCCCCGGAGATTGAAGTCGTTCACGATAGGAATGATCATCTGCCGCGTTGCGAAGGCGAATGATTCCGGGATAATAGGAGGCATGAATGCAGGCTCTTGGAGCAGAAGGTTATCCTCGCCGGCTCGATCGAGCACTGCCGCGACCGCTTCGATCCGGTCACGTTCGGGGAACATCCTGTACTCAGTGGCAGACATCCGATAGAGGGCCTCCCTACTTTCACCGATGACCACGAGTGCGGTGTCGCCGCAACTCAAGATTCGGGCCAGCCTCTTTACCAGAGCCGGCCCCACCTCTCGCAGGGTCGGCAACTCTCCGATTTCTCTCACAAGCTCGCAAAAGACCCGTTGTTGGTCGTGGCTGCGCTCCAGTTCACGAGACTTCTCTTCCAGGCGCTCGGTAAAATCCCGTATTCGCCCGACCATGAGATTGAATGAAGCGGCCAGAGTACCTACTTCATCACTGCCCCTGGTATCAACCTTCACATCCCACGCGCCCGCGTCCAAATTCTCGGTGGCGTTCACCAGCTCTGCCAGCGGGCGGGTGATGCGTCGTACGTACGCGAGGCTGCCGGCAAGCCCGACCAGAAGGATGGCCAGGATCAGGAGAATCACTTTCAGCCAGAGTTCAATCAATTGCTTTTTGAAAGGCGCTTCAGAAAATCCCAGGCGGAGCATTCCTCCTTTGCCTTCGAGGATGGGCCACGCGATGTCCAGGTACTGGTCCCCGGCGGTTGCCGCAATCTTCTGAAGTCGCCCCTCGGCAGGGCCCTCCGGTGCGTTCGCGCCGATAAGGCCCGCAGGAACGCCTCTGGAAAAAGTGTGGGCTACGATTCTTCCATCTCGGAGGACAAAGAGGTATGCAATGGACGGATTGCTTCGCAACTGGTGGTCCAGCATTTTCTGGAGGCCCACCACATCATTGATGAGGACCTTGTCGGCAGCTTCCAGGGCTATGGCATGTGCCAGGTTCTCGGCCTGAGAAGTGAGCGCCTCCAGGAGACTCTGCCCATACTGCCGGCTCACCAGAAGCGAGATAACGATACCGCTCACCAGTACTAGGGCGGTGACGCCGACGATGAGCTTACCTTTGAGACTCTGCAGAAACATGAGATACCGTGGCCGCGTGGACAAGATCCGCGCGCAGCTTGCGAATGGAATCATACCATTCGTCTCTCGGTTCAATGAAGCGGTCTATCAGAAGTTCGTCAAGGATTTTACGGCCGTTCGGGTCGCCATGCATGGACAAGAGCACTCTGCGGATCTTGTCCCTTGTGTCGGGCAGCACAAACGATGACGCAACCACTGGCGGGATTCCATACGGCTCTGATCTCTTGATCACCCTGGTAAGAGCGGTAAGCGAGGGCATCTTTCGGGCATAATATTCCCATATGAGGCTATCGACCGCGGCTGCGTCCACGAGGCCTCTTGCTACGGCCAGGATCGAGTTGTCGTGGCTGTACGTGTAGATGGTCTGCTCAAAGAAGCTATCCGGTTGTTCACCAAGACCGGCGAGCCAGTGAAGGGGAATCAGTCGCCCGGTATTGGAGTCGGGATCGGTGAACGCGAACGTTCGGTGGCGGAGGTCTTCCAACGTCCGAAAGGAACTTGATGCGTTCACGATGAGATATGACTTATAAAAGTGATCGCCGTTGACCTCCGGAGTGGCCACTAGGTGAAGACCATACCGATCTCTTCCGGCTGCGTACGGTCCGGAACAGATGAATGCTATGTCAATGTGGCCGGTGCCCAATAGCTCGTTGATCTCGCCGTATGTCTTGCGCTGAACCAGTTGGACTTCTTTCCCGAGCCTGCGGCCTAGGTAATCAAGCAGCTCGCGATAAGTAGCAGCAGTCTCCCTGGGAGAAACCATGGCAGCGACGGCCACCTTCAGGGGTTCGCCCTCACGCTCGGATGGAGTGGGTCGGCCCACATCTACCGTCACAGAGAAATCAACGGTTCGAGTCTCCACATCGCTCCCACAGGCGCCAATAAACAGCGATGCCGCGGTAGCGCAGACGAATCCTACGGCACCGTACCAACCAGCCTTATGAAAGCGATGGCGGGCCATGCGACACACCGAAGCCGGTGAGAATTAAGTCAGAAGACCACCACGTGTTCTTTAGTTTATTGATACACAAACCGATGGTCAAGGATATAGCAGCCGGGGCGGGCACTCTCCGCACTGAGTGAAAGGCCTGCCATGCGAGCCAAAATTCCGGGCTCTCCCCAGAAGCGTTACTTGACAAGCAGTCGAAGTAATTCTAGAATTACGCGCGTTGAGCCGGACGGGAGTAGGAGTCGATCCTGCTGAGGCCGGCCTAGAGATCGGCAAGAACTAAGCCACTTGAACCATTCGAACCAACCAATGAACCGTCGCGCAGGCCGAGGGTATTAACATACCGGTTTCATTGATATCATGGCATGACGTTTCAGAACTGCACTCCCTCAACTATTGGCGGAAATTGATTCGGCCGCGCAATTGGAGACGAGCAACGATTCAGGGGCTTCATGGATCAATCGCCGCCGCAGCTCTTGGGCACCCGGTTGAGCAGCGGCATCCCGCGAGAGGGTTCGCGCCATGGAAGTTAAAGACCTACCCGTATTCGATGAAGGGGAGCCCAAGCTCAGGCCGCCGGTGAAGGTAGGTGGCGAGGCGCAAGCCACGGAGAGCATCGACTTAGGCTCCTTGTTCGATAGCCGGTTGACCAGGTCCGGTAGTTTCGATCTAGCCATGCTGGAAGTGAGCGCATTTGGCCGGCTGCTGCAAGCCATCCCAATCCCCGCGCTCTTGGTAGACACAACCTGCAACATAGTCTTTTTGAATGAGTCTTGCTTGGATTTGGGAGACCGATCCAAGAACTTGGACGGCCTGCCCTTTCATAGTCTTTTCCCTCATCCCAGTGATGGCTCAAGAATCCGCGCCTTGCTTGATGAGGTGTTCACTTATCGCAAGCCTGCAATAGTCGAGGGGATATTGCAATTGGGCTCGAAGCGCCTGTGGGGTCGAATACATCTCCAGTCGCTGAGATTCAAGGGGCGACGCGCTATTCTGGTTCTCATTGAAGACCTCACTATGGCCAAGAAGCAACTGCTGCTGACCAGAAAGCATCAAGAGGAACTCAAAGCAGCCAGAGACCAACTGGAAAAGCGGGTAGACGATCGGACCGCTGAACTCCAGGCTATTAATGAGCTCCTCAGACGAGAGATCGGCGAACGCAAACGCATCGAAATCGAGCTCCGAGTAGCCCAAGAAGCCCTGGAAAAACGTGTTGAAGAGCGGACCGGCGAATTGCTCGCAGCGAATAGGCAATTGAGCCAGGAAATCAAGGAGCGAGAGAGGATTGAGAGCGCTCTGAGAGAATCCGAGGAGAAGTACCGCACTATCGTAGAAACCGTCGAAGATGGATACTACGAGGTTGACCTCAAAGGGAATTTCCTTTTCGTGAACGAGCCCGCGTGCGAAATGGTCGGGTTTTCACGGACCGAGATGATCGGCGGCAACTATTGCAGGGGCATGAGCCCCGAGGAGACGGAGCGAATCTGGGGCTTATTCAATACAATTCTGAAGACGGGTAAGTCCCTCTCTGCGGTTGATGGACGGATCATAAGAAAGGACGGTACGGAGCGCAATGTGCAGTTTTCCGCCGCGCTTGTGAAGAAACCTGATGGCCGAGCCAAGGGGTTCCGGGGCATTATCCGCGATGTAACGGAACAGAAGCGCGCTGAGGCAGAGCTGTCTCGTCTGGAGAAGCTCGAGTCCGTTGGGGTGCTCGCGGGCGGCATTGCTCATGATTTCAATAACATTCTAACTGCCATTCAGGGTAACATTTCGCTTGCCAAGCTCTACTCGCCCCCTGGAGGAAAGGTGCTCGAACGTCTTGAAGAGGCCGAGCGAGCATCGATCCGGGCACGGGACTTAACGCAGCAACTGCTCACTTTCTCACGTGGAGGAGCACCCATCAAAAGAACAGCGTCCGTGGCCGATATCGCCCGAGAATCATGCGAATTTGCTCTGAGGGGCTCCAATGTTCGTTGCGACTTCGCGTTTCCGGAAGAAATGTGGTCTGTTGAAGTCGATCCAGGACAAATCAGCCAGGTGGTGAGCAATCTGGTCATCAATGCCGATCAGGCCATGCCTCAGGGCGGGGTGGTCTATCTCGGCGGCGAGAATGTCGTCGTTGAAAAGGGGAGCGGTGTGCCTTTGCCCGAGGGCAAGTATGTGGCTATCTCCATCCAGGACCAGGGACACGGCATTGCGGAAGAGCATCTTTCAAAAATATTCGATCCGTACTTCACCACAAAACAAAAAGGCAGCGGGCTGGGACTAGCCACGGCGTATTCCATTGTCAAGAACCACGAAGGTCTGATCACCGTTGAATCGAAGCTTGGTGCCGGTTCCACCTTTCGGGTCCTGCTTCCTGCTTCGGAGAATCAACTGCCCCCTCCTATTGAGCGACCGGAGAACCTCGTGGGTGGGCTTGGCAGGGTCCTGATCATGGATGATGAGGAACCGATCAGGACCGTCGCGTCCGAGATGTTATGTTTGCTCGGTTACGAGGCGGAAGTCGCGCGGGACGGGTTTGAAGCCTTGGAGCGCTGTGAAACTGCAAGGCAAGGCGGCAGGCCTTTTGACGCGGTGATCCTGGACCTCACCGTGCCTGGCTCCATGGGGGGTGCGGAGGCCATTCAGCGTATTCGTGACGCACAGCCCGGCATCAAGGCACTTGTGTCGAGCGGTTACTCGAACGACCCCGTGATGGCCGACCATGGACGATTCGGTTTTGATGGGGTTGTGGCCAAGCCATATTCTGCCAAGGACGTGGGAAATGCCCTGAAACAGGTTATGGGTGTGTCGATCTCCCAGCCCCAGGACCCAGGCAGGGGCGGGAGCGCATGAGGTCAAGCGCGTAGTTGACAGGGTCGGTGCAGTTTTGATATGAATATCCTGCTGAAGTTCCTAGATCTCTCGGATCACTGGGGGAAAGGTGAGGCTACTGGCGCTCGTGACAGCAGCGGTTTGTCTGTGCCTGTGGCAGGCCTGTGCTTGTCTAGCCCTCAAGGTGTTGGATTTCAAACCCGTTCCTTCTGACCAGGCCGGCGTCTCGGTAGATTCCTCCGTTAGTTCGCCCGCGCAGATGGGGCCGGCCTTTGTTCGATCCAGTTTCGTCTCCTCCCCCAGACCGTCAATCTCCTGTGAAGCACTCAGGACGTACCTGGAGAGGCTCGTGCACGTTTATAGCCACGCGGGCGGGGCTGACAAAGACGCCAAGATACAAGCGTTGAAATCCCAGTATGGGCCTCTGTTCGAAGGTGAATTACCAGGGAGAATCCTCCGAGAGCTCAGAACGTACGAAGGCTTGTGCGAATGCTTCGGAGAAAGGCGTCTCAATGGCCTGAGCTTCTCGGAAATCCATGATCGAGCGCTGTGTGGTGAGATAAGCACGAAACAGAAGAGACAAGAAATCCTCGACATATGCAAGAGCGACTGTGATAACTCTTTGTCCAAATAACCCCAGGGTTTCTCCGAAAACAATCCTTTCGTTTGCAAGCCGAAGGCGCCCAAAGAGCGATTCTCGCGAGTTGAACGCCAAGTGGAAGAACGCGAGTCTTTCGTCAAGACTGTAGAACCCGATTGACGAGGCCGTGAGAGGTCTTGTTTTGCAGCGAGCAAGAACGACCACCCTCATCATGAGCGCCTTAGTAGCTCTCTTCTTGTGGTATTGGGCGTGGCAGAGTGGGGCGACCTTCCGTTTCTCCGAGTGTCAGGGTTTCCCGAACTACAATATGCTCGCCAATGCATTCCTCAAGGGCCAACTCTTCATTGACGAAACTCAGGTGGAAGACTGTGCCGTTTTCAACGGCAAAACGTACATGTATGCGGGTCCGGGTCCGGCTCTGTTACGGATTCCTTTCCTCAAGCTGTTTGGGGTCGAGATCCCCACAGGTCTCTTCACCTGCCTATTTACGGCCGGGATAGCGCTCTTTTTCGCACTAATCATCATGCAATTTGCCGATCGCACAAAACACGCGTCCGTGGCGTTTGCGGTCTCGCTCTTCGTCTTCACGTTCTGTTTCAACGGCTACAGCGTTTTTATGGTGACCATCCCGTTGTTTCATCATGAAGCAATCGCCGCAGCCATGTTCTTCTTTATGGCAGCGCTTTTTGTCGTAGTCCGCGTCCTAAAAGACGGTTATCAGGTTTCGGTTGTGACGGCGTTGTTGGTTGGCCTGGCTTTTGCTTTTTGCATCGCGGCCAGGATTGCGTACCTGCCGGCTGTAGCAGTTCTGTTGGTGGTTTTGTTTCGAGGGATGCTCCGGCAGGGCACGAGCTCCTCCTCTCGCGGGAAACAAATAGCAGTTACCGGCATGATCGGCGGCATAGTCACGGTCGCAATCGCTTTGCTGCTGGCATACAATTACGCGCGATTCGGCAATGCATTCGAATTCGGAACTACATATTTGACTTCTTGGTACGAAGAATACTTTCTGAAAGGCTACTATTTCCGGTACGACCACATCCCGTACAATGTCTGGTCTTACTTCTTTCGTGTTCCCAGCGTGAGCCCGGAATTTCCTTTCATTGGTTTGCCCGCGTATATTGTCAAGGTGCAGTCGATTGCCTTGCCGCAGTATATTCTTATCAATGTAAATGAATTAAGCGTATCGGTATTCACTCTGATGCCGATGCTTATCTTGTGCGCCTTGCCCGCGGTGATTGCTGTCCAGCGCAAGATTTTCGCGGATGCTAAGATGTATCTTCTCTTACTGATATTATTAGCGTTGCAGGTTCTCGTAATATCGCTGACTGTAGCCGCGACTGCTCGCTACTATTATGACTTTCTCCCCCTCATGATGATTTTGTGTTATCAGGGAGCTTTGGCGCTGATTGAACATGGAGAACGTCCTAGGCTGCTCCTGGCTATGCTCGCGGGACTTTCAATTGTTGTGAGCTTAGCACTACCCCTGAACGCGATCCACTTCTATTCAAGCTTCATCAACTACCAATCCCCGCTTCTTTGGTACTTTTGAAAGTGGCGAAGACCATCAGGTGGTTTTGAGAGGACTTGACGGGGAGAGTTTATGATCATCGTGTACAGAACCCCTGGCTTGGGCTTCCCACACACATGGACCTCCGATGACCCCCCGGGATCTCCGGTCGCCTACGACTGCGAAGCTCGCCACACCCGCGAGCCGCTCCAGGGTCTCAAATGAGCTGGCATCTCGCACCGCGAAGTGAACTTCGTAAGCCCCGGAAGCCAGCGAATTGTTCTTGAACCATGCCGTAAGGAGGAACCTGGCCTCCAGATTGTCCGGGCTGAACCCGTCCTCTTCGGAGATGTTCCACTTGCACAGTATACCGGCGGCATTGAGAATGCCTAAGGAAAAGAGGGGCCGTTCGAGCTTTCGGTCCACCTCCAGATCTACCTCCACTCCGAAGGGATCGCCGGCCCTCATCTCAGAGAGAGTGTTGCCCGCGAGGTCAACAATTCTCGCGCCGTGAATGAGTACGTCGCCGCTGGAGATTCGGCTCCGCACCTTATGCTGGAGACGTTCCCGCTCGGATCTGAACACGAGGCGCTCGTACGCATTAATCGCTTCCAGCGCAGAGCCCTGCGCAACCATGCGACCCGTTTCAAGAAGAATGCCCCGTTGTGCTACAAATTGCAGCGTGTCGAGACTGTGGCTGACCAGGAGCACGGTTGCGCCGCTCCCTCGCATTTCTTTAATGCGGGCCAGGCTCTTGTTTGAGAATTTGAGGTCGCCAACAGCAAAGGTCTCATCGATCAGGATAACGTCGCTCTCTACGTTGACCGCTACCCCGAAACCGAGCCTTGCCAACATACCGCTGGAGTAGGTCCTCACAGGGCGATCCAGCCAGTCTCCCAGTTCCGTGAATTCTTCGATGTCCGGCATCTTGGCTTCGATCTCTTTGCCGGAAAAGCCCATGATTACGCCGAGCAGACGAATATTCTCTCTTCCGGTGAGCTCCATGTGGAGGCCCGCGTTCAGTTCGATCATGGGGAATATCCTTCCCCTAACCTCAACGCGCCCTTTCGTCGCCGCGCTGACCCCCGCGAGGATCTTGAGCAGGGTGCTCTTGCCCGCGCCGTTTCGCCCCACAATACCGACCGTTTCGCCTCGTCCCACTTCGAGGTCGATCTCGCGCAGGGCCCATGGATCGTCTCCGTCGTCATCGCCGCGACGGCCGCGCAGCATTCTGCCCAAATCCTTAATAAGTCTGGGCGTAGGGAAACCGTATTGTTTCCACAATCCCTCGACCTTAATTACCACATCGTTGGGCATAACGACCTCACAGCACGTCGGCGAAGTACGCGGAAAGGCGCCGAAAGATCGGCCACGCGGTGACCAAAAGAAGCGCGGTCACCGCGACAGAGATCGCCAGTGGTTCCAGAGGTGGGGCAGAAGCCTTTAGGAGCACGTTGCGGAATCCTTCGATAATGCCAACCATGGGATTGAGCATGTATAGCGAGCGCCATTGCTCGGGAACGCTGCTCATCGGGTAAATCACCGGACTGACGAAAAGCCATGCCTGCGCGATGAACGGGACCGCAAATATGAAATCCTTTCGGAACGTTCCCAGCCCGGCAAGGAGCATCCCAGTCGCAAACGCAACCGCAGCCACGAGGAGGACAAGCAGGGGCAGCCACAGCAGGGCCCATCCCACTGAAACTCGGTACCAGGCCATCATGCCCGCTAAAATCACCCCTGACATTCCAAGGTCGAAAAGGCATGAGGTGACCCCGGCAAGGGGAAAGACCTCGCGGGGTAGGGCGATCTTTTTGATGACCTCCGCATTGTCGATGATGCTGGGGCCGCAAGAGGAGAGCGCGGCAGTGAAGAAGGTCCACGGAACGAGCGCGGAGTAACTGAACAGTACGTACGGAATGCCTTCGCTGGGAATGTTCACGAATCCCCGCAACATGGTGAAGAGCAACATGAGAACGAGCGGCTGGATCAGAGCCCACCAGATTCCGAGCATCGAACGGCGGTATTTGCCCTTGAGGTCACGGATCACCAGGGCAAAGAGGAGTGATCGAAAACTGGAGAGTTTCCGCGCCTGCGAAGCGCTATTGATGTAGACGCCTTCTCTCATTGCGCTCGTCTTCGGGCCATCCCTAAAAGGCCGCGGGTTGACGCGGTTTCGGTACGTCTCAAAAGAGACCCGGGGGAAGCGCCTTGCGATGCAGAGGGGCTTCCCCCGGTCCTATTTCCAAGCGACTCAACAAATTTTGGGCTTTATTGAGAGTCACCGAGGAGGCCTTTTTTTAACCGAAACCTCCCCTGACCAATCTCACAGCAGACTGCCCCAGACGATCAAATCCTCGCCGAGCCACTCATGGCCCAGATTCCTTATTCTAAGAAAGCACCCCGGGTCGGATTGATTCAAATCGCTGACCGCTCGCAGCCCTCCCACCAGGACCGGAACGACGGTAAGCACGATATAATCCGCGAGCCGGGCCATTAAGAAGCTCGTTATCACCCGGGACCCGCCTTCCACCATGATGCTGCGCACACCCATTTCAGCGAGCAGGTCTATCATGCTCGTCAAGCTGATCTGCCCGCGCGCGTTTGCGGGAACTTCCAGCACGGTGGCCCCGGCATCGATAAGCGTCTGAGCTCGGCGTTTATCGGAATTCTCGCGGGTGATGACGAGAGGGGAGTCGCCGTTATGAGAGAAAATGTTGCTGTTCGGCGGTAATCTGAGCCGACTATCCAGGATAATGGGCCGAGGGTTCTTCCCTTCGACCAGCCGAACATTTAGGCGCGGATTATCAGAAAGAACCGTCCCGATCCCTACAAGGATGCAATCGTGACAAGCTCTCAGTTTATGTGTCAAAACGAGCGAATCCGGGCCGCTGATTGTCAGAGGTTCGCCTGCCCGCGCGGAAATGGATCCATCCAGGCTCTGGGCATAGCTCAAGGTTACAAAGGGGCGCCTGAGCCGCTTTCGGGATTTGCGAAGGTATTCAGTCAGACACTGAACCGCTGCCATCCCAATCACTTGCCCCCCGAAACTGAGAATTCCGCCATGCCACACATGATTCGATATACCCTCATGACAGCATGATTCACGCAGATGTGGAGGTGGTTCCTTTTGAAAAGAGCTTCAAGAATCTTGGCTCTCTATGCAAGCGGTCATATATCATTCTCGCAAGCCATCCATACAGGCTGATATGATCTCACTTCGGCACTGACATTTCCAGCCCTAATGGGTCCTGCCCACGCGGAACACCGAACGAGCGGCAGGCGCTGATTCTCGCACTTCATTGTCTCCTACGTGAGTAGCTCGCTCCACGGGTATCTCAACGGGCGAGAATTCTAGCATAATTCGCAAGTGATGACAAATCCCTGTCAAGGGATTCCATCAACCATCTTGCAGGCCCGCAAGGCGCCTTCCTACCGCCACCCCGCCTATTTTTTGCATCCGAGTCTTGCCAGCAGCCGAGACACTATCTAAAACTGACACGTGGGGCCACGTTCAGGTTCCCGGGAACCTGCGGATCCTCGTTGTTCACTGAAGCGAGAGAAACCGTGAAAAAGGCCATAATGCCGGAAAATATGGCGAAGCTCACCCAAAAGGAAATAATAGCGTTCCAGGATCTTATCTATGGATATTTCCGGGAGCATGGTCGCGACCTACCGTGGCGGGCAACCTGGGATCCTTATCGCATCCTTGTGTCAGAGATCATGCTCCAGCAGACACAAGTGGAGCGCGTTCTCCATAAGTACGAGCCGTTCATTGCCAAGTTTCCGGACGTGGCCTGCCTCGCTCGGGAGGACCTGGGAGCTGTCCTCGCTGCGTGGCAGGGGCTCGGCTATAATCGTCGCTGCATCGCGCTCCAGCGGACTGCTCGAATCGTGGCGGAGGAGTTTGGCGGTCGACTCCCCGACTCTGTGAAGACACTTCAGACGCTTCCAGGAATTGGAAAGGCTACCTCGGGCGCGTTGGTCGCGTTTGCATTTAACAAACCGGTTGTTTTCGTGGAAACGAACATCAGACGCGTGTTCATCCACTGCTTCTTCTCCGGCAAACAGGCTGTGAAGGATAGGCAGATTCTGCCTCTGGTAGAGGCCACCCTGGACCAGTCCAGCCCGCGCTCGTGGTATTACGCGCTGATGGATTACGGCGCCACACTCAAACCAATGGACGGCAACCCCAATCGAAGGAGCGCCCATTATTCCCGGCAGACGCGGTTTGAGGGCTCGGATCGCCAGATTCGGGGCTTGATCATCAAAGCGGCTCTTAGGCTCAGAAGTTGCCCAATGGAAGACATCATCAAGGAGGTGGGAAAACAGCCGGAACGAGTTGTCCCGATTCTGGATTGTCTGATCCGGGAGGGCTTCTTGGAACGGAGGGGGAATCAGGTGAGGATAGCGTCCGGGCAACCATGAACGGATTGGCAATGTGGGGGCCGGTCTCGTACCGGCCCGAATTGCTATCCCTCAAGAGTATTAGTACCGAGAATACTGTGCGCAATCCTGCTCGAACTCTGTAACGATCTCTTGTGTCAGGGTAGGGCGGATTGTGGGGATCATCTCCAAAAAAGTCTTGGTGGACACCTTGTAGTCCTTGCCTCGCGCGTACTCCCGTTCGAACGAATGCTGTCTGACCCTTTGGAACAGATATTCGATATCCGCAGGGGTAAAAAGGGGGATCTTCTTAATAATTCTCTGCACGTCCACTTCGCCCCTGTTGGTGCGGGCAAGGTAGTGTTCGAAGATGGTCCTCCGACTCAGGTCATCCAGCCCCCCAACCGGCATGATGCAGTCGAAGCGCCCGGGTCTGAGCAAGGCTGCGTCCAGCTCTCGTATGTAATTGGTCGCACACACGAGGAGGCTCTTTTTTTCCATCTTCTTGAGCTGCGGAACCTGCTTGAGAAACTCATTCGTGATTGATTTGTCCATTCGAGAGGCCTGATCGCGGCTCCCCGCAATCTCTTCGAATTCGTCAATGAAAACCACTGCTTCATTCAGGTCACGTATACGCTCCATCAGTCGTTTCAGGTTCGAGCCCAGCTTTTCTTCACCCTCGCTCATGAGACTGCTCGGACTAATCTCCACGTACCACCACTGAAGCACGCCCGCGATCGCGCGGACGAAGTGCGTTTTCCCCGTGCCCGGAGGGCCGAAGAAGATGATAGCCTTGGGTGGGGTCACTCCATGTTTGCGGGCCAGCTCCATTTCCGTGAGTGGAAGTATGATCCTCCAATTGACGATCTGTTTGGGTGGCTGAGAGTCGGAGATCGTATCCCAGATCGACCGATCTATTCTCCTTGCGTCCAACTCATTGAGAATCCGGAGATTTTCTTCTTCGCGAGCTCCTCCGAAATCGGAGAGTTGATTCTCGATCAAGTCGATACACGCGACTCTCATGCCGACATCGCGCTCAAGCTTTTCGGACAGGAACCACTTGTGCTGCAGAATCCTCTGCCACAGCTCTTGTGCCACCTCTGGGTCAACTCTATGACCGCTACATTCGAGTATATAGGACACGCAATCTTCAGGCGCGGGCCCATTTGTGGGGATTTCCATAGTCTCCTCCAGGATCGCGAGCGGTCCGAGGCCGAATATGCTCGGCCGGCCTCCCAGCGACCAACCCTTGCTCGTAGAATCTTTGACCCACGATGTCAAGGAGGGTTCCGCCGCCCTGGCGCCGTGGCGGATCAAGGCACGACAAATAAGGGGCGATACGTCCTTAGGGCCGGAGGTCTCCAATGCTATAATATTATCGGCCACCGGATGAGGCTTGCGCTTCAACGCGGATTCAGCGGCGCGGAGCTCCGTTGAGCGTCTTTCAGACTAGCAAAGGCGTCAGAAATGACGGGAATGCGAAAAGAATCGGTAATTCTCCAGGAAGTGGGACCCCGTGACGGGCTCCAAAACGAAGAGACGGTCCTCGCTCCCGAAGCACGGGCGGAAATCATCAATCTGCTGGCAGACGCGGGACTCTCTCGCATCCAAATTGGGTCCTTTGTGAACCCTCGCCTCGTCCCGCAAATGGCCGATACGGACAAGGTCTTCCAGCACCTTAAGAACAAGGAGCAGGTCCGGTACAGTGTCTTGGTGCTCAACCACCGTGGACTCGAAGCCGCTCTGGACGCGGGATTGAAACATGTCGAAATCTTCGTCTCTGCCTCCGAAACCCACAGCATCAAAAACTCCAACATGACCGTGTCAAAAGCTCTAGCTCAGGCAGTGGGCATGATCGATCTCGCGATTTCGCATGGCCTAGGCGTAACCGCGGGCGTGATGTGCGCGCTAGGGTGCTTCTACGAAGGCGCGGTGCCGGTGGCTCGGGTAATGGACATTCTGGCCGCGCTGGAAGAGCGTGGGCCTTCCGAGATCTGTCTCGCGGACACCGCAGGCATGGGCAAACCGGAAGATACGAGCGCGTTGTTGTGTGCGGTACAGGATAAGTTCCCAACGGAGAGGATCGCTCTCCACCTGCACGACACCTACGGATTCGGGCGCGCTAACCTGATTGCTGCGCTGGAAATGGGAATTCGAAGGTTTGATACGTCTGTGGCAGGTCTTGGAGGCTGCCCGTTCATTCCAGGCGCAAAGGGCAATATCCCCACCGAAGACGTCATTGAGACGCTGGAATCGATGAATTTCAGGACCGGTGTCGACTTGGGCAAGGTGCGGGAGGTTGCCGCCAAATTGAGACGCCATCTGGTCCGATAGTCCGCAGTTCGTAGGATGCGGTGTGTGTAGCGAACCGCATCGCTCGCGGTTTTCTGCATCCTTCCTGAGACCAAAATAGGGAAAGACGTGAACTGAATAGTAAGCGACAAGATCGCCACCGATGCGGTTCCCCGCGAGACGCGGGATCACCGCATCCTACATGACTAACGGCAGTGATGGAGCCTCATCGCTCTGAAGCCGATTCTACATCTGTTCACCCAGACCGCGGGCCGTTGACTCTACCCAATTGATAAACGCACTGTGGATGCGGGATGCCATTCGCGATCGCCGCGCATAATTAGCGGTGCGCACAAACAAGCGGGAAGGGATCATCCTGACTATGCGGCTCTTTGAGTTCCTCGTCACGGCGTGATACCGAATCCATTCCAAATGATCCACGAGCATCAGTTTGTGGTTTTCATTTCGCCTTCGCACATGCTCCGAATTCAGGCCCGTCCTGGTCTCGTCATAGGTGTACTGTTCACGTTCAAAGAGGCTGGCCTTTACCTTAGTGATGTTTGCCAGGCCATAGGTTTCCGGATCTTGGAACATCAGCGATTGCGGCTCGAGAAGGAAGCGCCCAGGAAGAAACACGACCATTGGGGAATTGATATAGCGCTCCACCAGGCTTATGAAAGCTTTCACGTCCGCATCGGTTTCGTGAGGGGTGTTGTACATGATATGAATATAATTCTTGATTCCCAGCTCGATGGCCTGGTCGATCGCTTCATACATCCGCTCGACCTGAAACCGTTTACCCAGCAGCTCCACCGTGGGCTGGTGCGCGGATTCCAGGCCCCAGAAGAGGCTGAAACATCCCGCGTCCCGGGCCTTCCGCAATAAGTGCGAATCGAAGCCCCTCACCCGCGCGTATGCGTACCACCGGATATCGGGGAACTTGCGAATAAGCTCGTCGCAGACCCGCTCCAGAATGCGAGGGCTCCCATTGACCGATGCGTCGGCAAACATGAAGTTATTCGTCTGATAGCGCTGAGAAAGAGAGATGAGTTCGGAAACTACCTTCTCAACCGGCTTGACCGCATATCGATCCACGAGCCGACCTGTGCAGAACGTGCATCGGGAAGGACATCCTTTGGTAATCCGATACGGCAGAAAAAGAGTCTGATCACCGGTAAGCGGATGGTCATAGCAGTACTGCTCGAGATCGAGGCCCTCAAAATCGGGAGCGCGTTCCTCGATAGCAGCCGGTTCGGATCTCGGATTCTCAACAAACTCTCCGTCCTGCATAAAGATCAGTCCGGGAATGTCTTTCAGCGAATGGCCCCCATTTCCGCGGTGCATCTTGTAAAGCATTAGGAGCGGGATCTCGCCGCTCCCCTTGACCCAGTAGTCGGCCAATCCATAGCGAACAATCGACGCAGCCGGCTTTATGGTCATAAAGGGGCCTCCGAAGACGATCACCGCGTGTGGGTCATGAGCCCGAATGTATCGGCTCAGGAGCAAACTCGCCCAGAACTGGTGGTACGCCACAATGGAGAAAGCATAGAAGCCGTTGTCGGAGACCAATCCAAAGCCGTATTTCTCTGCAAAAGCCGCCAATCCAGGGTGTTCCGATCCGTCACGCAGATACGCGAGGAAATCCTCTTCAGTAAAGCTCATTGCCGGATTGTGGAAGTCGATATCTTCCGGCGCCTTAAACAAATACTCCATGAGATGATCGTGCTGTTCCACCGGAATGCCGTGTTCTTTGAGATACGCGTAAATCACCGCCATACCGTACGGCATGAACTTGGTCTTCAGGTACCTCTTGCTCACCGCGGGAGGATGGATGAGGATTACTCGGCTTGTGGATTCAGAAGGCATGGGCGGTCTTCAAGGTTTTCTCCCTTGAGCGCAGTCAGCCACCAACCGTTGGGTGGATCTGTCATCCCTACGGGACGAGTTATTTGGGCTCTCAGGTCTCTCCTGAGCATGTCTCGCTTGTGCTGACCGATTCCGCTTCCGCTGGCTGTTCTTCCCGCGCGGATTCTGTGCCGAAAGCCTGAGTCAGTAATTTACGAGGCCCTCTGGTCCACACCACCCGCGCCATGAACGCGGCAAGCAATATGGCGGCGCCCCATTCCAGCCATCCCGGCAACAGCTCGCCGCCGGTTGCAAGCGCCCCCGTGCCCGTGTGCAGGCTGAACGAGTCAAAGATCAGGTCTGTCAGGAACGCGAAGAAGAGTGTACAAGCGACAATTGTTCCAAGGTAAATTGCCAGGGTTCGTTTTCCCAAAAGCCCGCCCACGACGGTCATGGTTGCCGCATTAGTCGCCGGCCCGGCCAACATGAGAACCATAATTACTCCAGGGCTTGATCCCTTGAGCAAGAGCGCGGCAGCAACCGGTGTGGACATGCTCGCACATACGTACATGGGCAGGCTCACCACCAGCATCGCGAGATACGCGAGCAGGCCGGAACCGAGATACTCACTCACCAAGGTCGCGGGCACCAGCACGCTGATCAACCCGGCCAGCACGATGCCTGCCAAAAACCAGACCGCCAAGTCGCTCATGAGGTCGTCAAACGCGAACCGTACGCCCGCGCGGATCTTTTCGGAGAAAGTGTGATGAGCTGCATGATCCTTGGGGTCGCAGTCTTGGCCGTCGCAGCAGCCGTCAATCGCGCATGTGAGGTTGGGACGGATTTCGTGAAGCTCTTCGGAAAACGCTGAGGAGACATTCTCGATGATTCCGGCCACCAACCCGGTAACGAAAGCAGCAATTGGCCTTATTGCTGCGATCACGGGTCCCAAAAGGGAATAGCTCAAGGCTATGGAATCCACGCCGGTCTCAGGCGTGGATATGAGGAAGGCCAGAGCCGCGCCCTTGCTTGCTCCTTGCCTGCGTAGCCCCGCAACTGCGGGGATGGTGCCGCAAGATCAGAGTGGTATGGGAATGCCCAGGAGTGATGCGTACAGCACTGACCGAAAACGGCCGCGTCTGAGATACCGGACCACGGTATCGGGCCCGACAAATGCTCGCAGAATCCCGGCAACCAGAAAGCCCAAGAGCACGTACGGAGCCGCTTCACGGAACACGGTTACAGACGCAAAGGCTATTTGGCCTAATAATTCCATGCCGCTCATATTAGCAAATTAGGCGCGGGGAGTCAGCGGGGCAAGTATGGGATCGAACGCGCCCACGTGCTTTACACACGCCTGCATTCAGTCTTGCCTTTTGCAACAGGCTGTCACCAATTGTGTTGCGGAGGCAATGGATTAGAATAGCCTGTAGTTACAAGGGCGTGATTCATCACGCCCTTGTAACGGTCGCAATGAAGAGGCTGTCTCAAGAGTCCTGGGGCTTGCAATATGGTGCTACCTTGGGTGGCCGGGACGTCATACGTCCCGGTGCCGGAGGCACAAGAAGCGTTCTTCGTTTGAAGTACATAGTTGGTATATAGGTAGTAGCTTCGGTGCGTTATGGTCATCGCTTCCTGTCGCTTTGCGACCCCGATCCCGCGTTCCGCGGGAACGTCGGGGCCACCCAAGCGGGACCTTCTTCACTAGCCGTGGCACGATTCTGAGTGGGATCGTAGCACTGAAACAGCCTCTGAATTGCGCCCCTATGGTTTCTGGTCGATCCTTTTGACGGGATATGCACGGCCAGGTCAGCGCTGTAGAGCACTTTCGTCCATTAGTTTTGGAGCGTATCCGGTGGGTACCAAGGACGATATGTAAGAGTTAATGGCGGTTTTTCGAAATTGGTGACCCGAGGACTTCGACAGTGCCTACTCGCGGGAGCGTTTTTCCATCTGGTCGAGGCGTGTAGTAATGGTGTCGAGCCGCTCTTGCAGGGCTCTCAATTTGCCGTTGAGTTCCTCACGCCTCTTGGCATCATCCGGCGCTGGGACTTCCGCAGGTTTCCGCAACGCTCCCCTCACCATACTCAGCTCCTGGGAGATGTTCTTGAGCTGGGTGATGGAAGCTCGGTCATTATCCACAAAGGCCTGAAGATAATTCTGGACCGCTCGTTCCGCTGATTGTCCCTTCTTTTCCAGCGCGGCGATCATCCGGCCGGCTTGGCCTTGCATCCGATCGGCGTTATCCGCCATTCGCCTGGTGCTGTCAGCGGTGCTGCCCATGTACCAAACCATGGCGTCCATGTTCCCTTGCATGCGCTTCAAATCCGGCATCCCTGCACAGCCGGAAACCAGAAGAAGACATGCTCCGATGAGCGTTCCCATGCACTTGGATATCATGGCGCGACCATACCCCTTCATGTTCATCCAACGGTTCATTTCATGCCGGCAGAATACAAACTACCGACTCAATACAGTGCCAATCCTCTTTTCATGTACGCCATCGAAAAGCCCCGAAGGTTTGGGGGTTCAAAACTTCATCCGGGATCTCTATCCCGAAGACTGCGCTCTCTTGTCTCACCTTGATGCGGAGCCCCTTGTCAGGCATGAGGATCTCTTCCGCACGAGGAAACGTTCGCCCCTGCTCGGTCTTGAAAAATTCCACCACTCGAAATGATTTGCTCACCTTGCCGCCGGCATCGACCTGCTGTGATTTGAGTACGAAGAAGTCGTTCTTTGCTACCCAAATGAGCCGTTCACCGGGCTGCCCTGGTGATGCGATCCGGATCACGTAGCTGGGCAGGCCTTCCACAACCTCCTCCTTGGCCAAGGTTGCCGTTTCGTCTCCCTGAGGCGCGAGAGCGAGGATTTCTTCCATGGTCAGGCCAGTTCGGCCGAGCTCTACCAGTGGATTTCTCTGGTTGAGTTGGGTGGTTTTGCCTGTTGCGGGCGTGTACATGTAAACCTCGGGCTTTTGCCCGGAACGCACCTTGAACAAAAAGCGCGTGCCACGTGAATCAGCCGGGGCCTCGATATCGATAAAAAAAGAAGTTTCATCCGGCTTGACCCGACCCATGAGCCAGATGGTATGGTCCTTGAGCTTCTTCTTTCCTTTCGTGGTCTCCACCTGTAAGGAAATGCGGAATCCGCCCTCGCCAATGCCCTTTTGGGCTACTTGATCCAGGATTTCCGCACCGGTAAGCGCCCACGCGCCGGTCGGCGCCATGAGCAAGAGTGCTCCCACGATGAGAAAGAGCGATCGTCGGAATCGAATCATGAATGCTCTGCACCTCGCCGAAAGCCTGTCCAACAAAGTGGTTTTGCCGGAACAGGGCAAAACCGCGGACCAAGGCAACCTATAATGTAAAACTCGCGTAATATGCTTTAATATCATAGAAATACAGCGATTGTCAAGAGCGATCCTCTCGACGCATCCCTGCGCTACCGAATCTGTTCAATGGCAACCTGGGGAAGATGAAAGACGGACAATAACCGATTTGGAGATCCGTTTCAAACCCAAATCGGCCTGCCCGGCCTCTTCTTCAACTAGCTCACAGGGTTTGCAGCTCGCCGATGGCCCCGTGGTTAGGTTTGACCCATGTTTCACGGCCTGGTATAGTTTGAAGAAATGCTGCTGGGGAGTAGAAATGAGGTCAATTCGAGGTCCCATATTCTTGATGCTGTGCATGTTCTGCCTGTCGGGCCTGGCGGCTGCTCAATGGCCTCTGGGCAGGGACATTACGACGTCCCTCAAGGCCGAGCCCACCAGCACGGTGGTAACCGCGACAGGCAGATTTCAAATCTTTGTGTCTCCGAACATCAAGGATCAGACGTTCATGCTGGATACCGACTCCGGCCGCGTCTGGATCTTGAGAAAGGATCATGCCTCGGGTGACTTTTTTCTACGGCGGGTGCCGGTTGATGAAGTGGACGGCGCTCGGAAGGACAAACCTGCAGCAGGCAAGGAAAAGACTGAGGCCAAGTAGTGCCCGTGGGTCGACCATTGGCTGGGTGAACGTGTGAATTCCTATGAAAGCTTTCGGCATGAGGCATCCTTGGTCGGGTCGACGTATGGGGAGGTTTGGAGGGGAGATGAGTCGCCCCTCCAAGTTATTGCGCAACGATGCGCTCTTGCTGCCGGTCTCCGAGGCGAAGCCCCGGAGTGTTCGCCGAAGCCGAGAACTTTCATGATTCATTGTAGCTTTCTGGCAATGGTAGTTGGCAATTGAGCAACGCGGAATTGGTACAGAGATTCGTTGGAGGAGCGAGATGGAAGAGCACACGCGGTCAGGAAAGAGCAAAGAAAAGGGTGGCCGACGGCATCTGGAATTAGCAGAGAGGCGCGGTCATCGCTACACCCTTGACGAGAAGCAGGGTGAGGCCCATGAGGAGAAGGTTGTGTTCATGAAACAGCCTGACGCGGGTGCCACGAAGCGGAAGTGGGGCTGGGGCCTCATCATACTTGGTTTCATAACCATACTTGAGGCGCGCTTTTTTCCTGCTTTGCCTGTTCTTGGGCCTTCTGCACTCTGGCTCGGAGGCGCGTTGATCATCTTCGGGCTTATTCTGGCTCATCGCGGACCACGTATGAAGGAGACTAATGAGGCGCTCTTGATCGCCATGAAGTACGACAATCACCTTACAGTGCCGCGTCTTGCGCTGGAAATGGACATTTCGCTGGAGAAAGCGGAGAAAATCCTCCAGAATCTGGTCCGCAACGGAGTCGCGGAGATCGATCTCGACACAGACGATGCAAGCGGTGTGATTTCTTACAGAATCAAAGGAATATAACGGTGGGTTTCCGAGGTACAGGAGGTTAGCGCGGACACTATGAGGCAGGATGGGTACAAAGTGGCAGTGGTAGGCGCGACGGGCGCCGTAGGCAACATGATGATCAATGTGCTGGAGAAGCGCGCGTTCCCCGTACGTGAACTGATTCTGCTCGCTTCAGGACGATCCCAGGGGCGCACTCTGCCGTTCAGAGGGAAGGATTACGAGGTCAAGGAGCTCACCGAGAAATCCTTTGAAGGGGTGGAAATCGGACTGTTTTCGCCCGGCGGCGCGATTAGTGCGAAATTTGCTCCCATAGCGGGGGAGGCGGGCTGCGTTGTCATAGACAACACTGCGCATTTCCGGATGGACCCTGACGTGCCCTTGATCGTGCCGGAAGTAAACCCGGACGCGATCGCGGGCTACACCAAGAAGAACATTATCGCCAACCCCAACTGCTCGACGATTCAGATGGTGGTGGCGCTTAAGCCAATACATGACGAAGCCCGGATCAAGCGGGTGGTGGTCTCTACGTACCAATCGGTATCCGGCACGGGGAAAGATGCGATCGAAGAGATGCTCAATCAGTCTCGCGAGCTGTCCAGCGCAGTGAACTGGACCAAAGAAGACGGCATGGCGGCTCTCTTGCGTGCGATCGGGCCGTACAAGAAGGTCGAGACCAAGGTTTATCCTCATCGCATTGCTTTCGAGTGCATCCCTCATATCGATGTCTTCCTGGAGAATGGATACTCGAAAGAAGAAATGAAGATGGCTTGGGAAACAGCCAAGATCCTTGATCCCAGCATTAAGCTGACCGCTACCACAGTGCGCGTGCCCACCTTTTTGGGGCACTCCGAAGCCGTGAACGTGGAAACGGAAAAGAAGATCACGGCCCAGCGTGCTCGTGAGCTTTTGTCTTCGTCCCCTGGGGTCAAAGTACTGGACGACCTGAGCAAGAATGTCTATCCTCTTACGGCCTTGGCCGCAGGGGAATATGATACGCTGGTAGGCCGCATACGTGAGGACGAGTCGATCCCCAACGGTCTGAATCTCTGGATCGTCTCGGACAACATCCTCAAGGGCGCGGCGCTCAACGCGGTCCAGATTGCCGAAATCCTGGCGCAGAAGTATCTCTGAGACACCGGGCGCCAAAATGGAACATTGCGCTGAGCGTGGCGTCGCAGTGCGCGTGCCGAGAGCTCTCCTAGAAGTGATGGCAGGACCTACGACCTTCTTTTGTGAGACAGCAGGGGTGTGCGCCTCACAGCGGAAGTGGTACCGCTCAACGCCACGTTCTCTGAGAGATGCGGATCTGAATCAGGAAGTGGTTTCCCTATAAACCGGTGCGGAAAGGAGCATTCATGGGCAGTAAGCGTGAAGCAGTGATCGTCAGTGCGTGTCGTACACCTTTGGGCGGGTTTAACGGCAACCTGAGCAGCATTGGCGCGACCAAACTGGGCGCAATCGCAATCGAGGAGGCCGTGAAGCGCGCGGGCATAGAGAAGACCGACGTGGACGAAGTCATCATGGGGCAGGTCTTGCCGTGCGGTTACGGTCAGAATCCCGCGCGGCAGGCCACTCTCCAGGCGGGTTTGCCCTTTGAGACGCAATGCTTCACCATAAACAAGGTCTGCGGATCCGGCCTCAAGAGCGTCATGTTGGCCGCGCAAGCCGTACAGTTAGGCGACGCAGATATCGTGATCGCAGGCGGCATGGAAAACATGAGCCTTGCGCCTTACTACCTGGAGAAGGGCCGCTTCGGATACAGGATGGGCGACGGCAAGCTCATCGATTCAATGGTTCATGACGGGCTGTGGGATATTGTCAATGATTTCCACATGGGAATCAGCAACGATCTCATAAGCGAGAAATGGAAGATTTCTCGGGAAGACCAAGACCGGTACGCCGCGACGAGCTATGAGCGTTCGCTGGAGTCGATCCGGGATGGGCGATTCAAGGAGGAGATCGTCCCGGTTCTCATTCCGCAGCGCAGAGGAGACCCGAAAGTCGTTGACACGGACGAATGCCCGAAGGAAACGCCCTATGATGTCTTGAGCAAGATGAAACCTGCTTTCCAGGCCAACGGATATGCCACCGCGGGAAATGCTTCGATCATATCCGACGGCGCGAGTGCGGTATGTGTGATGTCTGAACAGAAAGCCAAGGAGCGGGGCATTCCGATCATTGCGAGGATCGGAGCCCAAGGTTCCGCGGGCATGGATATGAAATACGTGCTCATGGCGCCCATTCTCTCCATTCCCAAGGTTGCAAAAAAAGAGGGGGTGGATTATCACTCCATAGACCTGATGGAGGTGAACGAGGCGTTTTCCGGCTCCACCGTAGGCGTGATCCGTGAACTGGGACTCGACGTTAATCGAACTAACGTGAATGGCGGTTCGGTCGCTTTGGGTCATCCTATTGGTGCGAGCGGGTGCCGTGTGTTGACAACAATGCTCTACGCAATGAAGAACCGGGATGCAAAGAGTGGAATGGCATCGTTGTGTCTCGGTGGCGGTGAAGCGGTGAGTCTCTACGTTGATCGATGATTGCCGGCCCGTACGGCTTTTGCCAGAGGAGGGAAGGTCCTTTGCTGGTCCATATGCCACGGTCATTCCTGAGCGGTGATGACCCGTTCGTTCCCTTAAAGCTTTCCCAATCGGACGGTCGAGCGGCTGAAGGCGAGCTGGTCTTCGAAGCCTGGCATGAAGGTTTCATTGGGATCCCGCACGGAGGGCTGGCGATGGGCCTGTGCCTGGATTCGTGGCGAAGAATCGGCTCGCCTGAGTATCCGGTTGAAGCCAAATTCAAGTTCGGCGGATCGGGAGTCGCGATCGGAGACCCAGTGGATTTCCAGGTGGAGCGGTCGAAGCCGGGCGACCGCCCTATGGTCACCGCGAAGCTCACCAGGCACGGCGATAAAACTCCATATGTGCGGGCAGACATCGTTCCAGCCGATCGGAGCAACGGACCGGACGGGGCTCTCAGGCGTCCCACCGACGAGTTCCGGGGCCTTCCGTACTACCGGAACTGCTTTGTTTGCGGGCATCACAGGACCATTCCGGGACTTCAACGGCGATTCCGAGCCCACACTGGAGAGGACGGGCCCGTGACCACCGTAGTGTGGGGCGGTTCTCCCGACGACCAGGACCGTGCGGAGCTTTTCCTCATTGGCGAGGACGAGTTGCACCCCGCGATCCTCATGTCCATCTTTGACGAAAATGCTGGCTGGAGCGGGTTCATGCTCACTCGGGCCTGCGGGCTGTCCGTGCGCGTGAGCTTTACTCTGCTCAGGCCGGTAAAGAAGTCCGAGCCGCTCCTTTTCATGGGGTGGCCTGTTGGGGTGCGTGGAAACCCGAAAGCACCTCGGTTCTTCCTAGCGGGCGGAGCGGTGCTCTCGACGAAAGACCCGGGCCGACCCGAGACCGTGGCATTTGGGCAGGGCGAATGGATAATACGGGAGGAATACACCCGGCAAATAACGGAGAACTTGCTTCCGGCAAATGACTGGCAGTGGATATTCGGTAATCGCGAGGAGTGAGAAGACACTGTCCGAGTGGCGAGAAAAAGGGCTAATTGTGCTTTCTCAAGTTTTTTTGAGCGCTCTTAATAGATAGTGGCGAATTTCTCGTCCGATTCTTGTGCGCGGTGCTATGAACACGGGAATTCAGGCAAGACTGCAGGCGAAATAGGAGGGGTTGTGGCAGAACAGGTAATGGAGGGTGTGTGGTGGATTCCGGGCCGGGACGAATTCCTGCCCGATTCCCACATGTACGTGATAGGAGCACCAGGGTCAGGGGACTTTTCGCTGGTTGACTGCGGGCTCATGGGCAAAGGGGAATATAAGCTGGCAGAGATCGATCGGCTTGGCATAGCCATCGATCAAGTCAAACGCATCATTATGACTCATACGCATCTGGACCACATTGGATGCCTGCCGGAGCTGCTTTCGGCCATCCCTCATGCAGAAGTCTGGGTACACGAGGAAGAAGCGCGCTATCTCAAGCGAGGAGATGAGCGCGTGGTGTACGGCAATCCCATGTTTCAATCTATGGTGCGTGCGCAGTATGACATTCCCAAAGAACACTTCTGCATCAATGTGCACAGAACTCTTCAGGGAGACGAGCAGGTCTCCCTCGGAGGGATTGAATTCAAAGTAATTCATGTCCCTGGGCACTCGGCAGGATGTATCGGTCTGTTCAGCGAGAGGCATCGGCTGTTCCTCTCAGGTGATACGATCTATGCGGACGGAGCAATCGGCAGGTATGATTTGGTTTCGGCCGATCCAGCGCAATTACGACGATCGTTGGAGTCAATTGCCGAGCTTGGAATTGATGTGCTTTTGCCGTGCCATAATCGAATTGTGAAGGTCAATGCCGCGCCCATGATACGCCAAACCGTTGAACAGTGGGCGCCATTCCTCGCATCCTAATGCTAATGCGGGTTAATACGGGGGTAGACCATGGGGCTAACCGTAGCGGAAAAAATTATTGAAGCCCACCTAGTGAAGGGCAGGATGGAACCGGGGTCGGAAATCGCGATCAAGATCGATCACGCGCTCATCCAGGACGCTACCGGCACCATGACCATGCTGGAATTCCTGGCCATGGGCGTTCCGCGGGTCAAGACCGAGGTCGCGGTCGTCTATGTGGATCACAACCTCTTGCAGACCGACTTTCGAAATGCCGACGATCATCGGTTCCTGCGGACTGCCGCCGCGAAATTCGGGATAGTCTACTCGAAGCCGGGAAACGGGATTTCTCATCAGGTACACTTGGAGCGGTTCAGTGTGCCGGGGAAAACCTTGCTCGGATCCGACAGCCACACACCGACTAACGGCGGGAGCTCGATGCTCGCCATCGGCGCGGGCGGCCTGGATGTGGCAATGGCCATGGCCGGGCGTCCGTTCCATCTCAAGATGCCGGAAATCGTTGGCGTACGGCTCACAGGAGAGCTCCAGCCCTGGGTTTCAGCAAAGGATGTGATTCTGGAGTTGCTGCGTCGGTTCACGGTCAAAGGCGGCGTGGGCAAGATCTATGAATACTTCGGCCCGGGAGTGGAAACTCTTTCCGCAACCGATCGCGGCACCATAGGCAACATGGGGACTGAACTGGGATTGACCACCAGCGTCTTTCCCTCTGACCACAGAACCCGCGAGTTCCTGGAAAGCCAGGGCAGGGGAGACCTGTGGCGAGAAATCAAGGCCGATCCCGAGGCTCGTTACAGCCAAGTGATAGAAGTCGCGCTCGATGAACTGGAGCCCCTGATCGCATGCCCCAGCTCCCCGGACAACGTAAGAAAGGTCTCGGAGGTTGAAGGGATCGACGTGGCCCAGGTGATTGTCGGTTCGTCTGTAAACTCATCCTTCCGCGACCTCATGACCACGGCAAAGGCAGTGGAGAACAGGCACTGTGCGCCGGACATGAGCTTTGAGATTAACCCAGGCAGCCACCAGGTCCTTATGAACGTGGCAGAAGCAGGCGGCATTATGAACCTCATACTCGCGGGCGCCCGAATACATCAGTCAGGGTGTTTGGGATGCATCGGCATGGGGCAGGCGCCGGCCACAGGGACGGTTTCTCTCAGGACTTTCCCGAGGAATTTCCCGGGCCGAAGCGGGACTCAGGACGATCAGGTCTTTCTCTGCTCTCCCGAGACCGCGGTTGCTGCGGCTATTTTCGGCAAGATTACGGATCCCAGGAAGTTGGGAGACTATCCTCAGGTCTCGAATCCCACAACGTACCTGGTGAATGACGAGAATCTTCTTCTTCCACCAGAGGATTCATCTGGCCTCGAGGTGATCATGGGGCCGAATATCAAGCCGTTCCCGAAGTTCGGTCCTCTGGAGGAAAGTATCGATGCTACTGTAGCGCTCAAGGTGGAGGACAACATCACCACGGACCACATCATGCCTGCGGGCAGCAAGGTGCTACCACTGCGAAGCAATATCGAGGCGATCAGCGAGTTTGTTTATTCCAATCTGGATCCAACCTTCGCTCAACGGTGCCGGGATGCAGGCAACGCGGTCATCGTGGGGGGCGAGAACTACGGGCAAGGCTCGTCCCGTGAACATGCAGCCATCGCGCCCCGATATCTCGGGGTGAGGGCGAAGGTGGCCAAGAGCTTCGCTCGCATACACAAGGCCAATCTGATAAACTTTGGCATACTCCCATTGACCTTGGTGAATCCCTCGGATTATGACCGAGTGTCCCGGGGAGACACGGTCCGCATGAAGGGGATCCGGAAAGAAATTCAGAGTGGAAAGTCGGAGCTGTCCATAGAAATAGGTGGACGTGAAGTACCCGTGCGGCTGGAAGTGACGGACAGAGAGCGAGAAATACTCCTGGCCGGCACCCTGCTTAACTTGGCTGCCGGCAAATAATTAAAACGTTGGTGGTTTGAAAATGGACAAAAACAGAGCAAAAGAGCTAATTATGACAAAGCAGAACGGCGGCCGCATATCGTGTCACGCTGCAATGGAAGTGGCCAAGGAAGCGGGACTTACCACGCGTAAGGTCGGAGAGCTCCTCAACGAGATGCAGATCAAGATCTGCGCGTGCCAATTGGGGTGCTTCAAATAAGAGGCGTGTGAACCGCAGCTAGAGATCAGAATTCCATGCCTTCCCGGGCTTCCCTGAAGAGCGGCATGGCAATGTCTTGGCGGGTTCGATGATCGTGGAGAATCATTCCTCTGGCCGTCACCTGCGTGATGGTGGCGCCACCAATCTGCATACCGGTACCCACGAAATATCCTCGGCCGTCCGGGTCTTCTACCATGCCCCGGAGCTCACCTTCGCCCACCTGGATGACGCCAACCAGCTTGAGCTGGGACCTGTCGAAACGGCACAGCGGCAATGACGGAGGACATTCGGTGGGGAGTATTTCCGTCGGCTGCTTGAACGGGTCGCGTTCCACCGTGAAGACGCTTTTCGCCGGAGGGGCTGGAACGGCTACAGCAGGCTTCTCAGGGGCAGGTGCTCCCGGGGCCCTTCTCTTGCCTTGCATGGCAACCGGAGGTTTTTCCGGAGCCTTACCCGGAGGGGCGGGTTTTGCTTCAGGCTCTGCTTTCTTTGGCGGAGCAGGTTTTTCGGGGGTAGGAGGAGTTACTGCCGGCTTGGTCGGCGCAGGCTGAGGGGTCTCTGCGCCGGGCTCGCGTTTCTTCGCAATCACGAGGGGGGACCCCACGTGAGTCTTGGCTACCGAGGCTATCGCAGGCGGACTTTGCCCCAGGATTCCGTCGATTGCGAGGTTAAGGTCCTGACAACCGAATATGAGGCCGCAGAAACCCACAGCGAGTGCTATTCCCGCAAACTTCCGCATGACAGTGCCGCATATTTCCAGGGTCATCATTCCACATAACCTCTCTGATCAATCGGCCCCCGCCCCCTTGCGTGGCGGCGGCCGCCTCGCTCCAGGCTTAGCTGCCTTCTGCTCCTGGACTCTCTTGATCTCCTCCGGGGTGAGCCGCCGGTACGTCTCGCCGCTGATGTCGGCCTCGAGGTGAATCAGGTCAAGTTTGCTCGCCAGCTCGGTCTCACGCGGGGAGAGCCCGGAGGCTCTCCTCAAAGAAATACTCGGGACGTTCACGATACGGGGTAGATCATTGAGACCCGCAAGGAACGCTCCCTGTTTCTGATAATCTCCCGTGGTGCTGAGGCTAATGGGGATCTTTGCGTAATAGAGTTCCGTGTCCACCTGTTCCGCACCGGGAACGAACTTCTTTGAAATGAGATGCGTTTCGCTGAGGAGCTGCGTAACAGTTTGCAGGAGCTGTTCGATTTCTTGCTTCTCCGGCAGCGAGGCCACCATGGTCTCTAACTTGTCTTTGAGCTCCTGAATGCGCGCTTTAAGCTGAGGACCTTGCTTTTCTATGTTCTCCTGATTGATGATGTCGGTCTTTATGCGTGCAATCTGCTGTTCAAGAGAACTAATGACACTGAGATTGTCCGATATGACTAGGAAGTAGAAAGCGACCAGGAGTAGGGCGGCAACCGCAATGACAATGGCGAGTCGCTGTATCTTCGAGACCCTAAAAAATAGTTCTTCGGCCGTCATAGCAGCATCCTCACCGTAATGTTCCCACGATCTTGAACTGCATGGAACCGAGCGCTCCTCTGGCGCCGCTCCGCACCACCTGAACGAGCCTTACATCACCAAAGAACGGCTCGTCCTTCTTGCCCGGATCGATCCGCGGTTGTTTCGCAGTGTAATTCTTGCGGATCCTTTGTAGGTTTTCCACGAACTTCACGATGACCGTGTTGTCAACTCCAATTCCATCGAGCGTGAAGCTGCGGCCGGACTTCGTCATGTTCTGGACCCAGACTTCGTCCGGAATGGCCAGAGAGACCGCGCCCATGAAGGGGGCAGGTGTATCCCGTATCTTTGTCAGCTTTTCGATGGTATCCACCTGCTTCTGGAGCCGAGCTATTTCCGCCTTGAGCGCATTGATTTCCTGGTTTCTTTGCTTGAGCTTGTTCAGCTTCGCTTCCTGCTTGGTCTTTTCGGTGTTGAGGTCGCCGATCTTCACGGACACATACGTGTACGCCAAGCCCATCAAACCGAATGCCACCACAAGAATCGCCAGAGCAGTGATTCCGAAGTTCTTCAGCTCACGTTTACGCAGGATATGCCTGATGGGAAGAAGATTTATCCTGACCATCTAGATTATCTTGTCCTTTTCGTCTCGGAGGGCTAGTCCCACAGCTACTGCCATGGAAGGCCCCACGTGAGCCAAGTAGTCCAGATCAAACGTCTTCTCGTCGATTCTAAGACTCCTGAACGGGTCCACCAGTTCCACCGGTATGTTCAGCTCTTCTTGCATTGTCGATGCCAGACCGTAAGTCTTGGCCGCGCCCCCGGACAGGAAGATCTTCTGAATAGGATCGTACGAGATATTTGAAGCAAAGAAATCCAGGATCTTTTGTAATTCCGTGACCGTGTAATCCACGGCCCGCTGGAGGATCTTGCGCAGATTTCGCGGGTTGATCCCGTCCATCTGTGCGCCGATCTTGATGTTCTCCGCCCGCGTGTAGCTCACGTCAAAAAAGCGCATGATCTCACGGGTGACGGAATCTCCTCCCAGCGGAAGATCCCTGGTATATTGGGTGGCTCCGGATTTGAGGATATTTACGTTGACCGTGCTGGCTCCCACGTTTACGAGAGCCACCACTTCCTCCTGGACGTTCGGGTAACAGAACTCGTACATTACCTCCAAGGCGAACGGGTCCACGTCAATGACCACAGGATTGAGATTCACGGAGCGTATCAAGCCCACGTACTCATCCATGTAGTCCTTTTTCGCTGCCACCAGCACCACTTCCATGGTGCCTTCCCGCTCCGGCCGGTCACCCATGATACAGAAGTCCAGGTTCACGTCCTTGATGTCAAAAGGTATGTAAGGCTCAGCCTCCAGTTCGATCTGCTTCTCAAGCTGCGCATCGGACATGGAGTTCATGGTCACCTGTTTCACGATCACGGACTTGCCCGCGATCGAGGTGGCCACATCTTTCGTCCGGCTCTTTGAGCCCGAGTGCAGGCTCAGGAGGCTGCTGGCCACCTCCTCGGGTTTCTTCACAGACTTGTCGACTACCGCTCCGTCCGGCAACGGAGCGACGCCGACGAATTGGAGCTCAAAGCCTTTCTTTGAGCGGTCTATCTCGACCATCTTCACCGAGCAGGTGCCAATGTCGAGCCCGAGGATTTTCGGTACAGCCATCTATTTTCCTCACATGGCGGGCACGAGTACTTTTATCGCGCCGAGTCAATCGTACACCAATCGAGCCAGTGTGTCAATAAAAACTATTAATTCCCAATTGATAAGCGAGCTTTTTAAAGTATTTTATTCTGAATGATGAGGATCTTCCAAACCCGGCCCGGTGAATATATACACAGTCTCCCCGGGCCGCACCATCCCCAACTTCCGCTTCGCAGCCCGTTCTATCACTCTCCCGTCCGTCCGCAAGAGCGTGACACGCCTCTCCAAATCAATAATCTCAGACCCCAGCTCCGTATTGGTCCTCTCCAAGTCAGCCTTCTTTTTGAGCAACTCCTTGCGCTGGGCTAATCCCTTTTCGCCCATAAGCATACCGGCCGATACCAGGAGCAAAAGAACCACTATGAAGCGAGCCCACTTCAGGGCCTGAGCCAACGCCGTTACCATTGAGAGCCTTTGAATCCGTTGCGCTCACGGATCGAGTCGATTTGATCCCCGCGAGCATTCCGTAAGAATCAAGGTACTTATATAACATAATCCCAATATTCTCAAGGTGTTTCTAGTCCCCGGCTCTTTCCTTTATGATAGTGTTGAATAAAAACCGAGTCAACTCTCTGTCCTCGGCAGTCGGACAGGTAACCGTCCCGCGGGCAAGCAAAGCCTCCAGGAGGGCGCCCAGGCCACCTGTCAACCTCAGCCAATGGCTCCCCCTCTCGCCGACCAGGAAATCGGAAGGGCTTCCATCGAACACGATAGCCCCGCGTGCCAGGAACAGAACCCGATCCGCGGACAAAACCGCTTCGACATCATTGGCGATCTCGATCACTGTGAGCCCCGGGTCCTTGCGTAGATCCTCCAGGAGCGACCGTATGGACCTCCGTGCATTCGTGTCGAGCATTGAGAGTGCTTCGTCCAGAATCAGCACACGGGTTCCCATGGCAAGGAATCCGGCAAGCGCGAGTTTCTGTTGTTCCCCCCCTGAGAGGGTGTGAGTCAAGCGCTTTTCCAATCCGGCTAGTCCAGTCCACTGGAGGGCTAGGTCAAGAAGGGCTTGGATCTCGTCCGCGGGGACTTGGGCGTTTTCAAGGCCGAAGAGTATATCCTCTTCCACGGAGACTCCAACCAAAGCGTCGTACGGGTCTCCGCCCACGTACCCCACCGGCACGCGGGAGTCCTCGGAAACGACCACAGATCCCGAGTTTGGCTGGAGGAGCCCTGCAATGAGCTTGGCAAGCGTAGTCTTCCCCGATCCATCAGGTCCGAGGATCGCGACCCGCGACCCTCGTTCGATCTGAATGCTCAGATCGCTGATGAGCGGCTTACCAGGTAGATATGAGAAGGAGACGGAAGAAAGGCTGATCATGGGAGGCCCGGGGTCGGAAGGCCTTGCACAAACAGATGAATTGCTGTGGCCCGGCAGAGCCTGGCCCGGACGTGATCCGGGGGATGCCGGGCCCTACGAGGTTCTTGTGATGCGGCCGGAAAATACAGGGACCGCCGAAAACTCTGTCCGATTCGCGGCGGCAGCACGCCGTCATTCCTGCGGAAGCAGGAATCCAGTCTTGGGGGCTTGGTACAAGGTTTTCCACAATTTGCTTGTCGGGGTTCTGGATTCCCACGTACGCGGGAATGACGAATAAGGACTCAGCGGCTATGTCTCCTCGGAACTTCCATCTCGTGGCCACACACACGTTGTTTTTGGCGCCCGGAATACAAAGCTCATTTTGATTTCAGCGTGTCCATAAGCCTATCTTTGATGCCTTTTTTGCCTTTGCTCGGCTTGCCCGCGGCAGCGGCCGGGGACTTCTCGACCAGTTCCACGATGGAAACCGCGGCGCCGTCTCCCGGGCGAACACCCTTCTTAAGGATTCGCACGTATCCGCCTTCGCGGTTGGCATAGCGCGGGGCTATCTCTTCGAAGAGACGTCGTGCCACCTCTTTGGAACGGAATACCCTCAGCACGAGTCTTCGGGCATGCAAATCGCCGCGTTTACCCAAGGTGATCATTCTATCGCCGAGGCTTCTGAGCGCTTTGGCCCTGGCATCGGTAGTTATGATGCTCTCATGTTCCATCAGCGAGGTCACCATGTTTCTCAGCATGGCTTGTCGCTGAGGTGTTCTCATTCCCAGCTTAGTTCTGGCTTTTCTATGACGCATCCTTGCCTCCCGGGCTCATTCTCCGATAAAAGTCTCTCGTTCTTGCTGCATACGTTCCAGGTCTTCACGGCTCGGGAAATTCGGAATATTCATTCCGAGGCCTAGGCCCATGTCGGCAAGGATTTCCTTGATCTCGTTGAGCGATTTCCGGCCGAAGTTCTTCGTCTTGAGCATCTCGGTTTCTGAGCGTTGCACCAGCTCGCCGATGAACTTGATGTCTGCATTCTTCAGGCAGTTCGCGGAGCGTACGCTCAGTTCCAGCTCACTTACGCTGCGGTAAAGGTTATCGTTGATCTGGGGTTCCTGGTAGGGACGTTCTTCGTCCGACACCCGTTCCATCTCCTCAAAGTTAAGGAAAACCAGGAACTGCTCTCTCAGTATCTTGGCAGCGTAGGCGAGGGCGTCTTCCGGCGTGACTGCGCCACTGGTCCAGATTTCCATGGTGAGCCGATCGTAATCGGTTCGGCGTCCCACGCGGGCGTTTGTTATTTTGTAACTGACTTTCTCGATTGGTGAGAAAGCCGCGTCCAGGGCCAGTGTGCCGATAGGATCGTCTTCCCCTTTGTGCGCTTCCGCAGGCACGTATCCCTTGCCCCATTCCACATGCATGGTCATGGAAAGGCGTCCCTCTTTGGAGAGCGTAGCAAGCATTTGCTCGGGATTTATTATCTCCACGGTACTGTCCGCGATAATGTCTCCCGCATGAACCTCACCTTCGCCTGTTGCTTCCAATCTCAGTTCTTTCGGCTCGGTCGTATGAAGCTTCAACCGGACCTTCTTCAGGTTGAGGATCAGGTCGGTCACGTCTTCTTTGACGCCTGGAATGGTTGAGAACTCGTGCAGCACGCCATCGATTTTGACCGCGGTGATCGCCGCGCCCTGCAGAGAGGAGAGGAGCACGCGCCGTAGCGCGTTCCCGAGCGTGATGCCGTACCCTCGTTCCAGAGGTTCACACACAAACTTCCCATAGAAAAGGGTATGAGAAGACTCTTCGACCTCCATGCGGCGCGGCCGAATAAGCTCAGTCCAGTTACGGCTTGTCAGGGCTTGCCCTGTATCAGTCATGATTTCCCCCTTATCTCCTGGCGATTTTCGCTGCGCCGATTGGGGGATCGGCGTTCAGCGCTGGCTTCCATACCCCTTAAGCAAACAACCCAGCAATGGTCCACAGGTGAGGCGCCGCCTGCCGATCCGGCGGAGGTGCACCGCAAGCCTGTAGCACTATTTCGAGTAGAATTCTACAATCAATTGCTCACGTATGGTCGGCGGCAACTGCTCCCTGGTGGGAAGGGCCTTTACGGTTCCCTTGAAATTCGCCTCATCCACTTCCAACCATTCCGGAATTCCCCGCCGCACCGCGGTCTTCAGGGATTCCTCGATGGTGGGGACCTTACGGCTCTTTTCCCGAACCTCGACCACATTCCCGGGTCGGGTCCTAAACGACGGGATATCCACTTTGCGCCCGTTGACCAGGAAGTGACCGTGGTTTACCAGTTGCCTGGCTTCGGCACGAGATGCGGCGAATCCCATTCGATACACCATGTTGTCCAGACGCGATTCCAGCAGGGCCAGCAGGTTTTCGCCGGTGACCCCTCTTTGCCGCTCAGCCGCTCGCGCGGTGTTCCGGAACTGCTTTTCCAGCAGACCGTATATCCTTCTCACCTTCTGCTTCTCACGGAGCTGAACTCCGTAATCGGAGTGCTTCGGGCGACCGTGGCCGTGCTGCCCTGGAGGGTAGTTGCGCCGCTCGATCGCACACTTATCCGAATAGCATCGGTCGCCTTTGAGAAACAGCTTCTGCATTTCTCTTCGGCAAAACCTGCACACCGATTCTCTGTAACGTGCCAAGTCTTTCTCTCCTTTGAGCTAACCGCGTCCCTTTGCCGGACGTTCCGTACTTACACTCTTCTGCGCTTCGGCGGCCTGCACCCGTTGTGAGGAATAGGAGTGACGTCCTTGATCAGCGTGACCTGGAGTCCTGCGGACTGCAACGCTCGAAGAGCGGCTTCTCTACCGGCCCCCGGACCCTTGATCAGCACGTCCACGCTGCGCATCCCCTGATCCATCGCCTTACGAGCTGCGTCTTCCGCGGCCAACTGGGAAGCAAACGGGGTGGATTTCCTCGACCCTTTAAATCCCTGAGTTCCCGAAGACGACCATGCCACCGTATTGCCCTTGAGGTCGGTTATGGTAACGATGGTATTGTTAAAGGTGGACTGAATATGAGCCATCCCGTGCGGAATGTTCCGTTTCTCCTTCTTCTTCCTCTGAGCTCCTCGCTTCGGCATCTATCTCTCCGTTACCGGATATGGGCGGGTTAGAAACCCGGCCTTGCTCACGGGTGTTTTGATTCGAGAGGGGCACCCACAAGGGGTGCGCCCTACCAATGTTTCATACTCGGCTCGACACGGTGGCCAGCGGAAGTTACTTCTTCCTCCCGATTTGCTGCCTCCTCGGGCCCTTGCGGGTGCGGGCGTTGGTATGGGTGCGCTGGCCGTGTACCGGCAGGCCCCGACGGTGCCGAAGCCCTCGATAGCAGCCAAGGTCCATCAACCGCTTGATATTCATGCCCACTTCGCGGCGGAGATCGCCTTCGACCTTATGCTCGCGGTCGATGATCTCTCGGACTCTGGCCACGTCCCTTTCGGTGAGGTCGTCGGTCTTCAGGTTGGGATCCAGACCGCTCTCGTTCAGGATCTTCTTAGCAGTGGTCCTACCGATCCCGTAGATGTACGTGAGCGCAATCTCCATACGCTTGTTCTTGGGTAAGTCAATCCCTGCAATTCGGGCCACGATATTCCTCCAGACGAACCGGGCGACACCTGTGAGCGCTAGCCTTGGCGCTGCTTATGCTTCGGGTTCTCACAGATGACGCGTACAACGCCTTTCCGTTTTATGATCTTACACTTGTCGCAGATTCTCTTTACCGATGCTCTGACTTTCATGGAAGCCTCCTGCCCCGATTGGCCGCGGCCTCCCTAGCCCAGTATCTTGACTATGGAGGCAAATATTCCGTCGATCGGCCCCACTCCTTCTACCCGTCGGAGCAGCCCTTTCTTATCGTAGTAGTCAATCAAAGGCGCGGTTTGCTCCGCGTACACGTTGAGGCGCTCTCTGATGGTAGCTTCCGAGTCATCATCCCTCTGATAGAGCTCGCTGCCGCACGCGTCGCAGACACCCTCTTTCTTCGGGCGATTGAACATAACGTGATACATCTTTCCGCACGCGGAGTTGCGGCAGGTCCTTCTGCCGGTAAGCCTCTTCATCAGCTCTTCATCAGGCACATCCACCAGGATCGCGTGATCGATGCCTTTGGTTATTTCGGCCATAATCTTGTCAAGAGCCTGGGCCTGCCCCAGCGTCCTGGGAAAGCCGTCCAACATGAAACCCTTATCCAGGTCAGGCTTTGCCAGCCTTTCCTTTACCACGCCGACTACTACTTCATCCGGAACCAGCTCACCTTTGTCCATGTACTCCTTGGCCTTGAGACCCATGGGGGTCCCTTCTTTCACCGCGGCCCGGAAAATGTCCCCAGTGGAAATCTGGGGTATCTGGTACTTATCCGTGAGCTTCTTGGCTTGCGTTCCCTTGCCTGACCCTGGTCCGCCCAACAATACGATTCTCATGACATATTCCTCTTCAACAGGAAATGCGGCTTACCCGCGTCTTCCCTTAATTCGACCCGTACGGATGAATCCCTCATAGTGCCGCTGTATCATGTGCGTCTCGATCTGGGTCAGTGTGTCCAGAGCAACGCCCACCACGATCAGGAGCGAAGTTCCTCCGAAATAGAACGGCGCGTTGAACTTCGCTGCGAGAATTGTAGGGAGCACGCAGACCAGCGACACGTACACCGCCCCTCCGAACGTTAACCTGGTGAGCACCCGATCGATGTATTCCGCGGTCTTCTTCCCAGGCCTGATACCGGGTATGTATCCGCCGTACTTCTTCATGTTGTCTGCCACGTCCACAGGGTTAAAGGTCACTGCGGTGTAGAAGTAGCAGAAGAATACGATCAGAGCCACGTATATGAGTTCATGGAGCCCAGTCCCAGGCCGGAGCAAATCGGTTATCTGCTTGACGACCGGCACGTCCAGGAACTGCCCAATGGTCGCCGGAAAGATGATCAGCGACGAAGCAAAGATCGGTGGTATAACCCCTGCGGTGTTCACCTTTAGCGGCAAATGGGTGCTCTGACCGCCGTAGATACGCCGACCGACTACGCGCTTGGCATACTGGACCGGTATCCGGCGCTGACCTCGTTCCACGAAGACGATGACCGCGATCACGCCCACCATGATCACCATCAGGAGCAGCAGCACCAGGAAGCCCATATCACCGGTCTTGACGAGTTGGATCGTGCTTCCCAAGGCTTCAGGCATCCGGGCCACAATGCCCGCGAAAATGATGAGCGAAATGCCGTTGCCGATGCCGCGTTCGGTGATCTGCTCCCCGAGCCACATGAGAAAAGCCGTGCCTGTAGCTAGAGTTACTGTCGCCAAAAAAACGAATAGCATCGGCTGCATATACACGAGGCCCGGGGATTTAGACAACCCGATGCTGATCCCCATGCCCTGAATCAAACCCAGGAGGACGGCGCCATAGCGCGTGTATTGGGTGATCTTCTTTCGGCCGGCTTCGCCCTCTTTGGAGAGCCGCTCCAGATGCGGAACCACTATGGTGAGGAGCTGCAAGATAATGGATGCGCTGATGTACGGCATGATCCCCAGCGCAAAGACGGAGAAATTCTCCATCGCGCCGCCGGTGAACATGTCTATGACACCGAAGAGAGTCTGCGCGTACTGCGCGAAGAGATCCTTGAGGGCTTCAGCATTTATGCCCGGAGTAGGTACGCGGACCCCGACGCGATACACCAGCAGCATCAGCAGGGTAAAGATCACCCTGCGCTTGAGTTCCGGAATCTTGGCAATGTTTCCGAACGAGCCTAACACGGTGGGATTCTCTCCAATACTCAGCTCTTGCGTGACGGAGGGATCTCAATGCGTCCCAAGGACGCTGTTCAGATTTCCTCCACGGTTCCACCTGCCGCTTCTATCTTAGCCTTTGCCGCGGCACTCACCCTTTCCAGCTTTATCGTATACGCGGCTGCAACGTCGCCCTGAGACAGAAGTTTAACGGGGCCCCGTCTCTTGACCAAGCCCTTTTCCCTCAGCATCTCAGGGGTAATCACTGCGCCGGCTTCAAATCGAGCCAGTTCCTTGACGTTGACCACATTGTAGCGCACTTTGAACGGCGCATTGGAAAAACCCTTCTTGGGCAATCGACGCTGCAAAGGCATCTGGCCGCCCTCAAACCGGGGGTCAACATCAGGTGAGCTGCGGGACTTCTGACCCTTGTGGCCCTTACCGGAAGTCTTGCCCTGGCCGGAGGATTCGCCGCGACCGATCCTCTTGCGTTGTTTTCTCTTTACCGGTCCTTTCAGATTCGACAGATCCATATGTCTCTCCCTCGGCGGTACGGAAAAGGCGTAATCAGCCTTGGACCTCTTCCACGTCCACCAGGTGACTGACCTTGCTTATCATTCCTCGGATTGCAGGGGTATCCTGGAGCACTTTGCTCTGGTGAAGTTTTCGCAGTCCCAGACCCCGCACAGTCTCCTGTTGCCGCTTGGTGCACGATTGAGCGCTCTTCTTGTATGTGACTTTAATCATCATTCTGGGCCTCCTCTGTCGGCTCGGACTCTTCTTCCGGTCCGAGCTTGCCCAGCTTCTTGGCGATTTGCTGCTTGGTCCTCAAGTTCCTCAGTCCGTCAAAGGTAGCCTTCACCACGTTGTGCGGATTATTGGTCCCGATGCACTTGGTGAGGATATCGGTGACTCCCACGGCTTCCATAACGGCTCGCACCGCGCCGCCCGCTATCACGCCGGTTCCGGACGCAGCCGGTTTGAGCAGAACTTTTCCTGCTCCATATTGACCCGTAATCTCGTGGGGAATCGTGCCTTCCGCGATGGGAACCTCGATCATGGATCCTTTAGCCCGTTCCATGCCTTTGCGAATGGCCTCGGGAACCTCGTTGGCTTTGCCCAGGCCGTATCCGACCCGACCAAGGCCGTCGCCGACCACGACGATTGCGCTAAATGAAAAACGTCGGCCGCCCTTCACAACTTTGGCTACACGACTGAGGTGGACTACCCTGTCCTTCAGCTCTCGTTCAGTGCTCGTATCGGATCTTGTCAGCAAACGCCTCCTCCTTGCGTATTCTCCCTAGAAATCGAGTCCACCCTCTCGGGCGCCGTCTGCCAGGGCTTTCACCTTGCCGTGATACAAGTACGGACCTCTGTCGAAGACCACCTTGCTGATATTCTTTTCTTTCGCGCGCTCGGCGATCCTACGGCCCACAGCTCGCGCCAGATCTTTGTCAAAGGCCTGGCCGGTCTTCCGGCGAAAGCCCTTGTCCAGCGTGGAAGCGGCTACCAAGGTAACGCCGTTCCGGTCATCCACAATCTGCGCGGCAATGTGCCGGTGAGACCTGAAAACCGTGAGACGGGGGCGATCACCCACACCCTTGATGCTGTGGCGCACCCGTCTGGATCTTTGGTCCTGCGCTGCCTTCTTCTTTGATTCACGAGCCATCCAAAATCCCTCTCACCATCTCACGCGATCAGCAGGTCTCGCGGATTACTTCGCTCCTGCTTTGCCCACCTTGCGCCGGATCTGTTCGCCGAGGTACCGTATGCCTTTGCCCCGGTAGGGTTCGGGTTTACGCACCCGTCGAATGCAAGCGGCCATCTCGCCGACGCTCTGCTTATCAATGCCTCGCACATGAATGATTGTATTCTTCTCCACTTCAACCGTAAGCCCCTCGGGAATTGGCAGGACCACGGGATGGGAATAACCGACATTAAGTGTCAGGTTCGTCTTGTCGGCTTCCGCACGATACCCAACACCTTGAATTTCCAAAGACTTGGTGAATCCCTGCGTTACGCCGGTCACCATATTGTTGATCAGGCTCCGGGTGAGTCCGTGCATGGCACGACTCTTTCTCTGCTCGCTCTTGGCGGACACTCGGATTTCCGTATCCCCGATGTCCAGAACCACCAGGTCAGGGACTCGGAGCGTGAGAGCGCCCTTTGGACCCTCCACACTGAGGGTAGGGGGAGCAAACGTAGCCTTGACCTTTGCAGGTAATGGTACCGGCGCCTTGCCTATTCTCGACATGAATCCCACTCCTCTTTCACTAGGCTTACCATACGCTGCAGAGCACTTCTCCGCCGATGCGGCGCCGTGCGGCTTCTCGATCGGTCATGAGGCCCTGGGATGTGGAGATAATAAGTATCCCCACGCCACCGTGGCTCTTGATGTGGTGATCCTGGCCCACATAGACCCGTCTACCTGGACGGGAGACCTTTGCCAGGCCCTCAATGGAGCACTCATCGGTGTCGTCGTAGCGCAAGGTAACCTTGAGCACGCCTTGTTTGTTCTTGGCCGATCGTATGACCTTGTACTTCCTGATGTACCCTTCCTCCTTGAGGATCTGGGCGATGCCGATCTTCAGGTTGGAGGCAGGAATCGTAACCTGTTCCTTCCGGGCGTGCCTGGCATTGCGGATACGGGTGAGCATGTCCGCTACGGGGTCAGTCATCGACATGTGCAGGGTCTCCTACCAGCTTGATTTGATCATCCCGGGGATGTTGCCTTTTAGGGCCTGATTCCTGAGACATATCCGGCAGACGTTGAACTTCCGGTAGTAGCCCCGAGGACGACCGCACACTTGGCATCGATTGTACTCTCGAACCGCGAATTTCTTCGGCCGCAATTGCTTGGCTATGAGCGACTTCTTGGCCATGCCTTCTCCCTGATGTTACCCAGCGCTATTTCCTGAACGGCAACCCCATGAACGCGAGCAACTCACGAGCTTCCTCATCCGTCCTCGCGGAGGTGACCACCGTGACGTTCATTCCCCGGATCTTGTCGATCTTGTCGTAATCGACTTCCGGGAAGATGATCTGCTCCTTGATTCCCATGGAGAAATTGCCTCGACCGTCAAATCCCTTGGGGTTAACCCCGCGAAAGTCCCTCACCCGGGGGAGGGCCACATTGATCAGCTTGTCGAGGAAGTAATACATCTGATCCCGTCTCAGGGTCACCTTGCATCCGATAGTCATGCCGGCCCTGAGCTTGAAGGACGCGATCGACTTGCGCGCTTTGCGCAGCACGGGCCACTGGCCGGTGATAAGGGCCAGCTCCTGCTGGGCGCTTTCAACGACCTTTGCATTCTGGATAGCTTCGCCCAGACCCATGTTGACAATGATCTTCTTGATCTGGGGCACCTGCATGCGGTTCTTGTACTTGAACCGATCAATCAGTGCCGGAAGCACGGACTCTTCATAATATGCTTTCAAGCGCGACGCCATGAGCTCGTTCCTCTAGCTGTCGATCTGATCGCCACATTTTTTGCAGTAGCGCACCCGGGTGCCGTCATCCAGGACGCGCCTGCCCGTTCGGGAAGGCTTGGAACACTTGGGACAGACGAGCATGAGTTTGCTCAGCTTCAGCGGGCCTTCCTTCTCAATTATCCCGCCCCGCTGGCTGCCTTTGCCCCCTGGTCTGGTGTGGCGTTTCACGAAATTGACTCGTTCCACCAGGGCGCTGCCCTTCTCGACGTAGACCTTGAGTACTCGGCCTTCCTTTCCCTGTTCCTTGCCCGCGATTACCTTGACCCGGTCGTTCTTTCTGATCTGAGCCATAATTCAGAGGACCTCCGGTGCAAGGGAGATTATCTTCATGAATTTCCGGGCCCTGAGCTCCCGGGCAACAGGCCCGAAGATGCGGGTGCCGATCGGCTCCATCTGGTTATTGATCAGGACTGCGGAATTATCGTCAAACCGAATATAGGAACCGTCCGGACGCCGCACCGGTCTGCTGGTCCGCACCACGACCGCTTTGTGGACCTCTCCCTTCTTCACCTTGGAATTAGGGATGGCCTCCTTTACCGATACAACCACCACATCGCCCACGCTGGCATACTTGCGCCGGGTCCCTCCGAGCACCTTGATACAGAAGAGTTCCTTGGCGCCGGAATTGTCGGCCACAGCCAGGCGAGTCTGCTGTTGAATCATACTCCACCTCCGGGCAGAGCAGCCTCTTTAACCACCTTGCGCACTCGCCAGTGCTTGTTCCGGCTCAGGGGACGTGTCTCAACGATCATCACCTCGTCCCCTATATTGCAGCGATTCTCTTCGTCGTGGGCCATGAAGCGCTTCCGGTGCCGCACAAACTTCTTGTAAACCGGATGAAGGACCGTACGTGACACCTCGACCACAACGGTCTTGTCCATCTTGTTGCTGACGACGATTCCCGTGCGAACCTTGCGCTGCCTGCGTTCTACTAGTGAGGAGTTCGTCATGAAGACGCCTCCTTTTCTCTGATTATGGTTTTCACCCGCGCGATTTCTTTTCTGAGCTGCGTGAGGCGGCTGGTCTTCTCCAGTTGGCCTGTAGCGTGCCGGAACCGCAGCTTGAACTCTTCCTCGCGAAACTCTTTCTCTTTGGCGTGCAACTGATCTACGTTCAGATCCCTGAGCTCACGAGCCTTCATGACAACTCCTCGCGCACCACAAATCGAGTCTTGATGGGAAGCTTCATCGCGGCCAAGCGAAACGCTTCGCGAGCCACGGACTCGGGCACGCCCTCCATCTCGTACATGATCTTACCAGGCTTAACCACGGCTACCCATTCTTCCGGAGACCCTTTGCCTTTACCCATACGGGTTTCGGCGGGCTTCTTGGTGATGGGCTTGTCCGGGAAAATGCGGATCCAGATCTTGCCGCCTCTCTTCACGTGACGGGTCATAGCGACTCGGCCCGCCTCGATCTGCTTGGAGGTAATCCATCCGGGCGCGAGGGCCATAAGGCCGAATTCGCCGAACGAGACCTGGGTGCCCCTCAGGGGCTGGCCTCGCATGTTGCCCTTCTGTTTCTTTCTGTATTTGACCTTCTTAGGCGCGAGCATATCAACTCTCCCCTGCCTGGGCGCTCACTTTTTCTCCCTTGAAAATCCAAACCTTGATGCCGATCACCCCGTAAGTGGTCCTGGCTTCGGCAAACCCGTAGTCGATGTCTGCCCGGAGCGTGTGGAGGGGGACCCGTCCCTCCCGGTACCATTCCCGGCGGGCCATTTCCGCTCCGCCTAGCCGGCCCGCGGTCGCGATCCGTATTCCCTTGGCGCCTGACTTGAGAGCGCTGCCCACCGATTTCTTCATAGCTCGGCGAAACGCGACTCGGCGCTCCAACTGCGTTGCGACGTTCTCCGCGACCAACTGTGCGTCGATCTCAGGACGCCGGATCTCCTTGATATCAACGATTACGTCCTTGTCCGTGACGTTGAGGAGATCCCTGCGCAGCTTCTCGATTTCGCTCCCCTTGGGCCCGATCACGATGCCCGGCCGCGCGGTATGGATGATGAGCCGAATCTTGCCCGCGGCTCTTTCAATCTCGATCTTGGAAATGCTGGCCTGAGCAAGGCGCTTCTTCACATAGGAGCGCAGCTTGAGATCTTCGATGAGAAACTCACCGTAGTCCTTTTCCGAATACCAGCGAGAATCCCAGGTTCGATTGACCCCGAGCCGAAATCCGTTCGGATGAACCTTCTGTCCCAATACGAGTCCTCCTGCGGGTTGGTGGGGTTTTGACGTTCAACCGGCGTCGCGCGTCAGCCCCAGCGTTCGACAAGCCTTATTCCTCTGTGACCGCGACACAGATATGGCTTGTTCTCTTCCTGATTCGAGTAGCTCGACCCATGGCCCGTGGGCTCCACCGCTTGAGCGTTGGCCCTTCGTCCACGGTGATACGGCTTATGAAAAGCCTGTCCTCGTCAACTCCGGCCGAGCGGGACGCATTATCCAGCGCGGATTGGACGACCTTACGAATGATCTTGGCCCCTTTTTTCGGCGTAAATCGAAGCAGATCCAGCGCGGAATCGACTTTCATGCCACGGACAAGATCCGCCACGAGTCTTGCCTTGCGCGCGGAGATGCGAGAGTGCCTCAGATTCGCTTCCCAATCCATGGCTATCTCCCTTTCCTGGCCTTTCTATCCGCGGCATGACCGTGAAACGTCCGCGTCGGCGCAAACTCACCCAGCTTGTGTCCCACCATGTTCTCCGTCACAAAAACGGGTATGAACTTCTTGCCGTTATGCACGGCAAAGGTAAGACCCACCATGTCCGGGATGATCGTCGAACGCCGGGACCAGGTCTGAATGACTTTTCGAGACGCCGTCTCCCGCGCCTGATTCACCTTGGTGAGCAGGTGGCCGTCCACGAAGGGACCCTTATGAACCGAACGGGGCATGGGGCTTACTTCCTTCTCTTGACGATGTACTGGTCTGAATTCTTGTTCCGTTTACGAGTCTTGTACCCTTTGGTGGGAACTCCCCAGGGTGTACAGGGATGGCGGCCTCCTGACGTGCGGCCTTCGCCTCCACCGTGGGGATGGTCCACAGGATTCATGACCACTCCACGGACCTTGGGACGTCTTCCCAGGTGTCTGGTGCGCCCGGCCTTGCCGAAAGAGATCTTCTCGTGGTCCAGGTTTCCTACCTGACCCACCGTGGCCCTGCATCGATCCAGAACCATGCGGACCTCTCCGGAAGGCAGCTTGATCTGGGCATATCCCTGTTCCTTGGCCATGACCTGTCCGTAAGTTCCCGCAGAGCGGATAATCTGACCGCCCTTGCCGATCTTCATCTCCACGTTGTGGACGAACGTGCCCAGCGGAATGTTTTTCAACGGCAGGCAATTTCCGGGTCTTATATCGGCCTTGTCGCCCGCTTCTACCTTGTCGCCTACCTGGAGTCCGTGAGGCCACAGAATGTACCGCTTCTCGCCGTCCACGTACGTGATGAGCGCGAGGCGCGCAGACCGGTTTGGATCATATTCGATACTGGTGACCGTCCCGGGGATATCTGTCTTGTCCCTCTTGAAATCCACCAGTCTGAATCGGCGCTTGTGTCCGCCACCTCGATACCTGACGGTCATCCTGCCCAGATTGTTGCGGCCGCCTTTCTTGCGCATGCCCGTGAGGAGAGATTTCTCAGGCTCAGCCTTCGTGATCTCCTCAAAGGTGAGGCCGCTCTGGAACCTCATTCCGGGTGACGTGGGTTTGTACTTTTTGACTCCCATATGCTCAATCCTCGTGCCTATTCAGGACGCAGGAGCGGTCATGATTCCGCTCACACGCCTTCGAAGAACTCTACCCGCTGACCTTCTTTGATCCGTACGATGGCTTTCTTCCAATCTTTCCGTTTGCCCGACGTCCGCCCCAGTCTCTTGGGCTTCCCTAGCCGGTTTTGGGTGCGGATCGAAAGGACAGTGACCTTGAAGAGCTTCTCCACCGCCTTCTTGATTTCGGACTTGTTCGCCCGGGGATCCACCTCGAAGACGATCTGGTTGCCCTCGTCCTTCATAATGGAGCTTTTCTCCGTGACGATCGGTCGTCGGACGATCTGGTATTCCTCAAACATCAGGCCAACCTTTCCCGGATCTTCGGGAGCGAGTCCTGCAAGAGGACCAGCCGCTCGTACCGCAGCAGGTCATACACATTAAGGCCCTCGCAGGGGAGGGTCATGTAGTGATACAGGTTCCTCGAAGATCTCGACAGGTTCTCGTCTTTCTCAGGGATCACAAAGAGGGCTTTGTGCCCGTCCAGTCCCAAGCTTCTGCACACCTCCAGGAAATTCCTGGTCTTGGGCTCATCCAGCTCGATCTTGTCCAGCACCGTCAACTGGTTCTCTTTGAGCTTAGCGGTCAGTACGGAACGCAGCGCGGCCCTGCGCACTTTCTTGGGCAGCGAGAAAGCATAGGAGCGCGGATGAGGGCCGAAAATCGTGCCGCCACCCTTCCAGAGAGGTGACCGGCTGCTGCCGGCACGAGCCCTTCCTGTGCCCTTTTGTCGCCACGGCTTTTTGCCGCCGCCTCTCACATCACCCTTGGTCTTTGTGGAAGCGGTGCCGGCCCTTCGCTTGGCCAGTTGCCAGACGACAGTCCGTTGGACCAGATGCTCCCTGATGTCTGCGTTGAAGATAGAGTCATCCAGCTCAATGGAGCCCGTCTTCTGCCCGTTCTGGTTGACTACGTCTACAGAAGCCATTACTTCTTCCTTATCGCCACAATTCCTCCGTTGGCGCCCGGAATGGGGCCCATGAGGAACAGTAGATTCTCATCGGGTCGCACTTCGACCACCCGCACGTTGGTGAGGGTCACCTGAGCGCCGCCCATGCGTCCCGGCAGCCGCTTGCCCTTGAAAACACGAGCAGGATAAGCGCATTGGCCCACGGAACCCGGGATTCGATGCGATCGGGACCCATGCGTTTCCCGGCCGCCGCCAAAATTCCACCGCTTGATAACTCCCGCGAATCCCTTGCCCTTGCTGATGCCGGTAACTTTCACCACATCCCCGGGCTCAAAAATGTCCGCACGGATCTCTTGGCCCACTGCAACAGCCTCGGGGTCTGCAACAGGGAACTCACGGAGCACCTTGAAGGGCTGTGTTCCCGCCTTAGCGAACTGTCCGAGCACCGGCTTGGACACCCTTGTCTCTTTCGTCGGGGCAAAACCTATCTGAACCTTGGAGCCGCCCCGTTTCTGGATAACTGTGCACGGTCCCGTCTCAACAACGGTGACCCCCATGGCGCGGCCGGATTCGTCGAAGACCTGGATCATCCCGATTTTTCTTCCCAACATTCCGTCAATCATTGCGGCACCTCGATAATCCCAGTCCTGACCGGCCCTTACGCCTTGATCTCTACATCCACGCCCGGAGAGAGGTCGAGCTTCATGAGCGCGTCCAGCGTCTGCTGCGTGGGTTCCAGGATGTCCAACAAACGCTTATGGACCCTGATCTCGAACTGTTCGCGTGACTTCTTGTCAATATGCGGTGACCGAAGCACGCAATACTTGTGTATCTTGGTCGGCAGCGGAATAGGGCCTGCGACCTTCGCGCCCGTTCGCTCCGCAGTCTCGACGATTTCGTGAGCGGACTGGTCCAAGAGCTTATGATCGTAAGCCTTCAACCGTATCCGTATTTTCAGAGTCGGAACATCCATGTTCTCAACCTCTCATCTCCCGTCCGGGCGGATCTATTCGATGATATCCGAGACGACGCCTGCGCCGACGGTACGGCCGCCTTCACGGATTGCGAAACGCAGCTCCTTCTCCATTGCGATGGGGGTGATCAGCTCAGCCTCAACGGTCACATTGTCTCCGGGCATCACCATCTCAACCCCTTCGGGAAGCTTCACCACACCGGTTACGTCCGTGGTACGGAAATAGAACTGGGGACGATACCCGTTGAAAAACGGCGTGTGCCGGCCACCTTCTTCCTTGTTCAGGATGTACGTCTCTGCCTTGAACTTCGTGTGGGGTGTGATCGAGCCCGGAGCAGCCACTACTTGGCCGCGCTCCACCTCGTCCCGCTTAATGCCGCGCAGCAGTACACCGATATTGTCACCGGCCTCACCACGGTCGAGCACCTTGCGGAACATCTCCACGCCGGTGCATACCGTCTTGATGGTGGGGCGAAGACCCACGATCTCCACCTCTTCGTTCACCTTAATAACCCCGCGTTCCACGCGGCCGGTGACCACCGTGCCTCGACCGGAGATGCTGAACACGTCTTCAATCGGCATCAGGAACGGCTTGTCTATGTCACGAACCGGAACCGGAACATAAGCGTCCACCGCTTCCATGAGGTCAAGTACGCACTTGGCATCAGGATGCTTCGGATCGCCCGCCTCAAGGGCCTTCAGAGCGCTCCCCCGAATGATCGGGATGTCGTCTCCCGGAAATTCGTACGAACTGAGCAATTCGCGGAGCTCCAATTCCACCAATTCGATAAGCTCCGGATCGTCCACCATATCCACTTTATTCAAGAATACCACGATGTACGGAACACCCACCTGACGAGCCAGGAGAATATGCTCACGGGTCTGAGGCATGGGACCGTCATTCGCACCCACCACCAGGATCGCACCATCCATCTGGGCTGCACCGGTGATCATGTTCTTGATGTAGTCGGCATGGCCCGGGCAGTCCACATGCGCATAGTGACGATTGGCCGTCTCATACTCCACATGAGCCGTGGCTATGGTTATGCCGCGCTCTTTCTCCTCGGGAGCCTTGTCAATCTCCTCAAACGGCACGTAATTCGCCAAACCGCTCTTCGACAAAATCAGCGTGATCGCCGCGGTCAGCGTCGTCTTGCCATGATCGATGTGCCCTATGGTCCCTACGTTCACGTGAGGCTTGGTCCGCTCAAACTTCGCCTTGGCCATCGTGTCCTCCAGATTTCCTCGCTTCGGCAACCACCTTTTCCGTGACCGACTGCGGTGCCGGCTCGTAATGTGAAAATCGCATAGTGAATGTGGCTCGACCCTGCGTCAAACTGCGCAGGTCTGTTGCATAGCCGAACATGCGCTCCAAGGGCGCCGTTGCCCCGATGGTCTGAATACCGAGGCGGCTTTCCATGCCGAGAATCTTGCCTCGACGGGCCGTGAGATCTCCCAGTACGTCTCCGAGAAATTCGCCGGGGCAGACCACTTCCACGTCCATGATGGGCTCCAGGAGTATGCTCTTTCCTTTTTTGCAAGCCTCCTTGAGAGCCATGAATCCGGCAGTCTTGAAAGCCATTTCTGACGAGTCCACCTCATGGTGCTTACCGTCAACCAGGGTGACTTTCAGGTCAATAACAGGATACCCCGCGAGCGTGCCGGATTCCATAGCCTGCCGAATACCCTCTGACACAGGCTTGATAAATTCCCTAGGGATAGCGCCGCCCGTGATCTTGTCGATGAATTCCATCCCGCTGCCGCGTTCGCCCGGCTGAATCTCCAGGACGACCTCTGCAAATTGGCCCTTGCCGCCGGTCTGCTTTACATGACGGTAATGTATCCGGTTGGGCTTGGAGAGCGTCTCGCGGAACGCAACTTCGGGCGTGCCCACGTCCGCCGCGACCCCGAACTCGCGCATGAGCCGATCCACAATGATCTCCAAATGGAGCTCGCCCATGCCGGAGAGGATGGTTTCGCCCGTCTCTTTGTCAACCCGCACGTGGAGCGAAGGATCTTCCTGAAGAAGTCTGCTCAAAGACTTGGAAAGCCGTTCTGCGTCTTCGCGGGTTCTGGGTTCTACTGCAACTGATATGACGGGGTCGGGGAAATCGATTGATTCTAGGATGATGGGATGGTCGGTGTCTGCGAGGGTGTCTCCGGTCCTGGTATGCTTGAGGCCGACCGCCGCTACGATGTCTCCGGCCTTAGCCTCTTTCACTTCCTCGCGCTGGTTCGCGTGCATCTTGAGGAGGCGACCTATGCGCTCCTTCTTGTCGGCTTTCACATTCTGGACCGCAGAGCCTGAGGTGAGCCGACCCGAATAAACCCTGAGGAAGGTAAGATTCCCCACGTACGGATCGTTCATCACCTTGAAGGCCAGGGCCGAGAAGGGGCCGTCTATGCCGCGAGCATCCTGCTTGCCGTCCGGGGCTTTGCCTTCAACCGGAGGCATGTCCATAGGCGACGGGAGAAAGGAAACGACCGCATCCAGAAGAGGTTGAATCCCCTTGTTTCGGAATGCAGCGCCGACGACCACAGGAGTGATCTGAAGGCTGAGAGTGCCTTTTCTGATCGTTTGACAGATGCGCTCGGAAGGGATGTCCGTGTCACCTTCCAGGTACGCTTCAAGCAGCTCGTCATCGAGCTCGCAGACGCTCTCCACCAATTTGTGGCGCCATTGCGCGGCTTCGTCCTGCATCTGCGCTGGTATGTCCACGACATCGAACTTCATTCCGTTGGACGCCTCGTCATAGACGAGGGCCTTCATGGAAATGAGGTCGATAACCCCGCGGAAGTCCGCCTCTTTCCCAAGGGGAAGCTGGAGGACCAAGGGGTTGGTTCGAAGCCGGGATTTCATCATCTCAATGACTCTCAAAAAGTCCGCTCCGGATCGGTCCATCTTGTTGATGAAAGCGATCCTGGGGATGTGATACCGATCAGCTTGCTTCCATACGGTTTCGGACTGGGGCTCTACGCCTCCGACAGCGCAAAAAACCGCGACCGCGCCGTCAAGTACCCGGAGGCACCGTTCCACTTCAATGGTGAAGTCCACGTGACCCGGGGTGTCGATCAGATTGATCTTATGATCCCGCCAGCGACACACTGTGGCGGCGGATGTTATGGTAATACCGCGCTCCTGCTCCTGTTCCATCCAATCCATGGCGGCCTTTCCGTCATGGACTTCACCGATCCTATGAGACACACCGGTATAGAAGAGAATCCGTTCCGTAGTGGTGGTCTTTCCCGCGTCGATATGGGCCATAATCCCGATATTTCGGGTTGTTCCGTAAGAATTCGTGCTCATGCAATTGGGTCTTTCTCAAAATTACTACCACCTGTAATGAGCAAAAGCCTTGTTTGCTTCGGCCATTCTGTGGGTGTCTTCTTTTTTCTTGATAGCGCTGCCCTTGTTGTTGGCAGCATCGAGCAATTCCGCGGCCAATTTTTCCATCATGCTCTTTTCGCCTCGGGCCCGCGCGTACGATATGAGCCAACGGATCGCGAGCGCCTGACTGCGTGCCGAGCGGATCTCCACCGGAACCTGATACGTGCTCCCACCAACGCGGCGGGAGCGAACCTCAAGCATAGGCTTGACGTTCTCCACTGCGCGCTCGAAGAGCTTCAGAGGATCTTCGTTGGTTTTGTTCGCCATGATATCGAGCGCGCCATAGAGGATGGACTCCGCGACCGACTTCTTCCCTTGCCACATGATGCCGTTGGTGAACTTTGCCACCAGCTTGCTGTGGTATCTTGGGTCGGGCAACACTTCTCTCTTGGATACTTTTCCTTTTCTTGGCATCTCGCTGTGCTCCGATCCGAGCCTTTCCCGCAACTAGCGATACAGCGGCGTCCAGAACGGACTCCGCCGTTCAGTTTTCAGGTTGGATAGGTCCGGGAACCTTTGGCGGAATTTCGGTCCGCTCATTGCCGCTGGGCAGTGCCCGCGGCGTTCCGAACCTTCCCCGGCACCATGCCGGTTTACCCGAACTCTTTACGGCTGATCCCTTAACCTCTTGCCTTTGTCTGCTCTTCTTTGCACGTTCCACCGGGCTGCGCCGCACAGGAACGCGCATCCCCGGCAAGAAACCCCTCGGGGATCATTTAGGTTTCTTTGCGCCGTATTTAGATCTACCCTGTTTTCGGTCCTGAACGCCGAACGCGTCCTGCGTGCCGCGGATGATGTGGTAACGCACGCCCGGCAAGTCCTTCACGCGGCCGCCTCGAATAAGGACGACTGAGTGTTCCTGTAAATTGTGACCGATTCCGGGGATATAAGAGGTGACCTCGTATCCGTTGGTAAGGCGGACCCTCGCCACTTTCCTCAGAGCGGAGTTAGGCTTCTTGGGGGTCGTGGTATAGACCCTGACGCAGACGCCTCTCCGTTGTGGGCAGTTGGTCAGAGCGGGCGCGGAGGTCTTTCTTCGGGCCTTTTCGCGTCCTTTTCTGACTAACTGGTTGACTGTTGGCATATGCTGCCACCTCCGACTACGTATCCAAATATAATGACCAGAATAATGCTAACTTGTCAAGCCTCTTTTGCCTCAAAAGGCGACGGCCGGGTCAATCCCCGGCCCTCGTTTATCCGGAACTCGTTGCTGAGTCACTACACGGAATAGAAACCGAGCGGCCTCCTCAACTCGACATCCCCCTTCCGTTCTTTGTGGGGCGGCCTTTCCAGGCCGCCGACAGGCTAGAATCCCGCGAGGTCGCGGGACTGCCCCACAAGGGGAGAGGGTTTTGTGCTCCCTCCCTCGATGGGACGGAGCAGGGGGAGGGTGATCTTCGTCAATTCCGCTGCGCTTCAGTGCCGTTACGCGGCTACGCGGGCTGCGGCATACCGGCCATTTCCTCAGCTTCGTATTCTTCTTCCGCAGGCTCCTCGTACTCTTCGTCCACGTGCCGGAGCTTCAGGTTCTTGTACCGGGAAAGACCTGTGCCCGCAGGAATAAGCCTTCCCATGATCACATTCTCTTTCAGCCCTCGCAGGTAGTCGATCCTGCCCGAAATAGCAGCTTCCGTGAGCACCTTGGTCGTTTCCTGGAAACTGGCCGCGCTGATGAACGAATCCGTCGACAGCGAGGCCTTGGTTATACCTAGGAGGAGCGGTTCAGCTACGGCGGGCTTGCCGCCGGCTGCCATGACGCGGCTGTTTTCCTCTTCAAAAACGGACCGCTCGATTTGCTCGCCGACGAGAAAGTCGGTGTCGCCCACTTCCTTGACTCGAACGCGTCGCAGCATCTGTCGGACAATCACTTCGATGTGCTTGTCGTTGATCTTGACGCCCTGGAGCCGGTAGACCTCCTGCACTTCGTCCACCAGGTACTTGGCAAGCTCTTTTTCGCCCTTGATTCCGAGCAGGTCGTGAGGATTGGTGGAACCTTCCATCAGCGGTTCACCAGCCTGGACCCAGTCGCCGGAGTGCACGGAAATGTGCTTGCCCTTCGGGATCAAGTACTCCTTGGGTTCGCCTACTTCCGGTGTAACAATGACCTTTCTCTTGCCCTTTGTGTCCTTGCCAAAGCTCACCTGGCCGTCGATCTCGGAGATGATGGCAAACTCTTTGGGCTTGCGCGCTTCGAAGAGCTCCGCGACCCGGGGCAGACCGCCGGTAATGTCCTTGGTCTTGGTGGTTTCACGAGGGATCTTCGCGATCACGTCGCCGGCGTGGACATCTTCGCCTTCTCTCACCATGATGTTTGCGCCGACCGGCAGGAGGTAACGGGCGTGTCGCGCTTCGTCGGTCTCCACTTTGCGACCCGAGTCCGAGATGCGTATGGTCTGGCCTCTCGGGTCCTTGATACTGACGCGGGGACGCAGCTCGGTGTCACGGTCCTTGTACTCGATGATCACCTTTCTGGAGAGACCCGTGACTTCGTCCACCTGCTCGGTCATGGTGAGGCCTTCGATCACGTCGCCGAACTTTACCCGCCCTGACACTTCGGTGATGATCGGGATGGTATACGGATCCCACTCAGCGAGCAGGGTTTCCCTATTGACCACCTGGCCGTCGTCGACCCGAAGCTTGGCGCCATAGATCATCTTGTTCCGTTCACGTTCACGGCCCTTGTCATCGGTTATGGCGATGGAGCCGTTGCGGTTCATGACGATCAGTTCGCCGTCACGGTTGGTAACGTGCTTGAGGTCCACGAACTTCACACGGCCTTCATTCCTGGAGAAGAGCTCGGAGGAGCCGGAACCCAACCACTCCAGAAGCACCTGACCTTCTGACTCAATGCTGTCCCCCTCTTGAACCTTGACGTTCATGTAATCCATCACCGGGTACTTTTCGTACAACCGGACTCGGACCTTCCCGCCTTTCTTGGACCGAACCTGGAAGATTCCGCCTCGCTTTTCCAGGTCGGTTATCCGCGACTGGCCCGTGGTAGTCTCAAAGAGGAAAGAGTAGGGGGAGACACGATCACCAGACTTCACGATGAAACGATGGCCGTCCGGCAATTCGGCCTGGTGCTCTTTGCCTTCGTCGTCTGTCAGCGTAAAGGACTTCCTGTCCTTCTTGATCTCGATCTTGCCGCCGATCTTCTCAGCAGGGAAGACCTTACGTTTGGCCCCTTCAAAGAGGAAGGAGTTCTCTCGCAGAGTCTCATGCTCCTTGATAAGCCATTTGTCGGCCTCTGCCTGGTCCAGGATGTAGTCTTCGTAAACGATGATCGAGCGGACCTTGTCCTGGTCCTTTTCGAAGGTTACGCGACCTCTCTTACGAGCGGAGATGATGTTCCGCTTCAGAGACGCGGTGCCGCCGATGTGGAACGTTCTCATGGTGAGCTGCGTACCCGGCTCGCCGATTGACTGGGCCGCAATGATGCCCACCGCTTCCCCGAGGTTCACCATCCTACCGTGGGCAAGGTCGCGGCCGTAGCACAGACTGCAAATGCCCCGCCGGGATTGGCAACTGAGCACTGACCGGATCTTGATCTTGTCAATGCCGGCTTCCGCAATCTTCTCTTGATGGTCCTCGGTAATCTCTTCGTTTGCTCGGACGATCATCTCGCCGGTGAACGGGTGCTCGATGTCTTCAAGCGCCACGCGTCCCAGTACCCGGTCCGCCACATGCTCGATGATTTCACCGCCTTCTTCTAGAGAGGACATGGTAATCCCGTCAAGGGTATGGCAATCCCTCTGAGAGATGATCGCCTCCTGCGCTACGTCCACGAGGCGACGGGTGAGGTACCCGGAGTTGGCCGTTTTCAAGGCCGTGTCTGCCAAACCCTTGCGCGCACCGTGAGTCGAGATGAAGTACTGCAACACGGTGAGGCCTTCGCGGAAGTTGGCTTCGATCGGGGTCTCGATGATTTCTCCGGTGGGCTTGGCCATGAGGCCTCTCATGCCTGCCAGCTGCCGGATCTGCTGGGTGCTGCCCCGCGCTCCGGAGTCGGCCATCATGTAGATGGGGTTGAAGCTCTCAACCTTCTTCTCCGCGCCGTCTCCCAGTTGGACGCTCATGGTGCGCAGCCCGCTCATCATCTTTTCGGAGATATCTTCATTTGCACGGGCCCAGATGTCGATCACCTTGTTGTATCGTTCACCGTCTGTGATCAAACCTTCCTTGTATTGATTCTGGATCTCCAGCACCTCTTCGCGGGCTCGTTCCAGGATCTCCTTTTTGGCATCGGGAATCATCATGTCATCCACGCAGATCGAGATGCCGGCCTTGGTCGCGTAGTAGTAACCAAGGTCCTTGAGACGGTCGGCGAGAATGACGGTCTGCTTGTCCCCACACCTGCGGTAAGCTTCGTCAATCAGGTTGGCGAGCTCCTTCTTCTTCATCACCCGGTTGATGACCCTGAACGGGATCTCCTCGGGGACGATTTCACGGAGCAATATCCGACCAACGGTGGTCTGGACCGTTTCGCCCTCCATCTGGACTCGGATCTTCTCGTGCAGGTCCACCACCTTTGAATCGTAAGCAATGCGAGCTTCAGCGGGATCTGAGAAAAGCCGCTGTCTCTTTTCCAACTCCGGATCTGCCGATTCCCGTGTGAGGTAGTACAGCCCCAGCACGATGTCCTGGGTGGGGACGATAATTGGCTTGCCGTGAGCCGGTGACAGGATGTTATTCGTGCTCATCATGAGCACCCGCGCTTCGACCTGGGCTTCCACGGAGAGCGGGACGTGCACGGCCATCTGGTCGCCGTCAAAGTCTGCGTTGAACGCGGTGCAGACCAGCGGATGGAGCTGAATGGCTTTGCCCTCGATCAGCACAGGCTCGAATGCCTGGATCCCGAGCCGGTGCAGGGTAGGGGCGCGGTTGAGGAGCACAGGATATTCCTTGACCACGTCCTCCAGGATGTCCCACACCTCAGGGGTTTCCTTTTCCACAAGCTTCTTTGCGCTCTTGATGGTGGTGACGTAACCCCGTTCTTCGAGCTTGTTATAAATAAAAGGCTTGAAGAGCTCCAGGGCCATCCGTTTGGGCAAGCCGCACTGGTGCAAGCGCAGATCGGGACCGACCACGATGACGGATCGGCCGGAATAATCCACCCGCTTTCCAAGGAGATTCTGGCGGAATCGGCCTTGCTTGCCTTTGAGCATATCGGAGAGCGACTTGAGCGGCCGTTTGTTGGGCCCGGTAATTACCCGGCCGCGACGGCCATTGTCGAAGAGCACGTCCACCGCTTCCTGGAGCATGCGCTTCTCATTGCGCAGGATGATCTCCGGCGCGTTGAGGTCTTTGAGTCTCTTAAGCCTGTTGTTTCGATTTATAACGCGGCGATAGAGGTCGTTGAGGTCCGAGGTGGCAAAACGGCCGCCGTCGAGCGGCACGAGGGGTCTGAGATCGGGCGGAATCACCGGAATGGTGGTGAGTATCATCCACGCGGGATTCTGCCACTGCTGGAAACGCCCCAGGTCTTCGGGCCTAATCAGCCGCGATCGGTTGAGGCGCTCGACCACGTTATTGATTTCCACAAAAGCGAGTTGCTTACGGCTTTCCCACTCTTCCGTCTCTTCCCACCGGGCCTGGATCTCTCGGGCTGCCTGGATCAGCTCGTCAAGGAATCTGGCCGATTCGCCATCAGGGTCCACGGTCTGCAAGGCGGCGGTGAGTTCGTTCACCAGGGGTTCGGGCTCGATCCCTTTGAGGCATTCGAGCACTCGCAGCCTTTTTGCCAGTTTCTTACGCTTAGCTTCGGAAGTGGAATCCTTCATCTCATCTCGGAGTCGCTCGCTCTCTTTGACCAGGTCGAGGCGTTCGAGCATGTCACGAACCGCTTCGCCGCCCATGGCCGCGTCGAAAGAGCCCGCGCCGTACTTGTCGATGAGCTGACGGTACTTCTCTTCATTAAGGAGTTGACCACGTTCCAGGTCGGTTTTGCCCGCTTCAAGCACGAGGAAGGATTCGAAGTAGAGCACTCGCTCCACCTCTTTCAGCGTCAGGTCGAGCAGTGTGCCGATTCTGCTGGGGAGGCTCTTGAGGAACCAGATGTGCGCCACGGGCGTGGCCAATTCGATGTGTCCCATGCGCTCCCGGCGGACCTTGGACTGGATCACTTCCACGCCGCACTTCTCGCAGATGGTGCCCCGGTGCTTCATCCTCTTATATTTGCCGCAATTACACTCATAGTCCTTGACCGGCCCGAAAATTTTGGCGCAGAAGAGGCCGTCACGTTCAGGTTTGAAGGTCCGATAATTTATGGTTTCCGGCTTCTTAACTTCGCCGTGGGACCAGGAACGGATCTTCTCGGGCGAAGCAAGAGAGATCTTGACTGCGGTAAAATTCACCGGATCTTTTGGTTTCTCGAAAAAGCTGAAATATACGTCTTCCAAGGTTTCCCTCCTTCACGAGGTTGGCCGGGGTCGTATCCCGGTTCCGAGGGATGTTGTCGGCCGCCTCCCCGCGGAAACGGCCGAAGCGTTCCGAAGGGTCGATCAGCCCGCGGCTGAGACCTCACCTTCGAGCAGTTCTATATCAAGGCCAAGGGATTTGATTTCCTTTACCAGGACGTTAAACGATTCAGGCAGGCCTGGTTCGAGGACGTTGGTTCCCTTGACGATGCTCTCATACATGCGCGTACGCCCGGTGACGTCGTCGGACTTCACCGTCAAGAACTCCTGGAGCGAGTACGCGGCGCCGTATGCTTCCATGGCCCAGACTTCCATTTCCCCGAGACGCTGGCCGCCGAACTGGGCCTTTCCGCCGAGAGGCTGCTGAGTCACCAGAGAGTAGGGGCCTATGGCTCGAGCATGGATCTTGTCATCCACCAGGTGGTGCAGCTTCATCATGTAGATGACGCCCACGGTGACTTTGGTATCAAAGGGATCACCGGTCCGACCGTCGAACAGGACCGTCTGGCCTGTGCTGGGTAGGCCCGCCTGGCTGAGGAGCTCTTTGATTTCGGTCTCTCTTGCTCCGTCGAAGACCGGAGTGGAAACAGGCACGCCGCTGGAAAGAGAGGCCACAAACTTCTTGACCGTATCGTCGTCCATCGCGTCGACGACCGCGCGTGCACGTTTCTTCCGTTCAGGCTCTTCAGAGTCAAATATAGTCAGGAGCCGTTCACGGAGCTTCTCGGGAGAGTAGTTCTCTTCGAGCAACCGGTTTAGGGCTTCGCCCATACCTTTTGCCGCCCATCCAAGATGGGTTTCCAGGATCTGGCCCACGTTCATTCGGGAAGGCACGCCTAGCGGGTTGAGCACGATCTCCACCGGGCTCCCGTCCTCGAAGTACGGCATGTCTTCTTCCGGGAGGATTCGGGAAAGCACGCCCTTGTTGCCGTGGCGACCAGCCATCTTGTCTCCAACGGAGAGCTTTCGCTTAATCGCCACGTAGACCTTGACGAGCTTGATCACGCCCGGAGGCAGCTCGTCCCCTTTCTTGAGGCGGCTAATCCGCTCGTCATAGTGCATCTTCCAGAAGTGCTTTTGGTCGCTGAGCCGCTCGAGAATCTTGAAGACCTCGTCCTCGGTACCCGTGTCTCCCTTCAAGGAAACGTCACGCAACAGGTCAAGCGGGACAGCATCGATGAAATCATTTGATATGGTTTCGTTCTTCTTGATTTGGACCTTGCCGGTCTCGCGATCGGTCAGGGTTGCGGTGACCACTTTTCCGACCAACATGCCTCGGATGCGCTCCCTGGCGCCTTCTTCGACGATGCGCATCTCATCGTCGCGGTCCTTGCTGAGCTTGGCGATTTCCTCGCTTTCGATTGAAAGGGTTCGGGAGTCTTTGTCCGTGCCCTTGCGGGAAAAGATCCTCGCGCCGATGACGGTTCCCTCGACCCCTGGCGGGACTCGAAGGGAGGTGTCTCGAACGTCTCCAGCCTTTTCACCGAAGATAGCGCGGAGAAGCTTTTCTTCAGGGCTCAGTTGGTTTTCGCCTTTGGGTGTGATCTTGCCGACCAGGATGTCTCCGGGTTTTACCTCCGCACCAATGCGTATCACACCCGATTCGTCGAGGTTGCGTAGCGCTTCCTCGCCGACGTTGGGAATGTCACGGGTTATTTCTTCCTTGCCCAGTTTGGTGTCACGGGACATCACCTCGAATTCCTCGATATGAATCGATGTGAAGATGTCCTCCCGGACAACCTTTTCACTCACGAGGATCGAGTCTTCGTAGTTGTACCCGCCCCAAGGCATGAACGCGACGAGCACGTTTCTGCCCAGCGCCAATTCACCACGATCAGTTGCCGGGCCGTCCGCGATCACCTGCCCTTTGGCCACACGGTCGCCACGCTTCACGACAGGCCGCTGATTGATGCAGGTGTTCTGATTGGAGCGTTGATACTTGATGAGATTGTAGATGTCCACCCCGGGGTCCAAATCCCCTTCGGTGAATTCCGTGGCCTTGATCACGAGGCGCGTGGCATCGACCGAGTCCACAACGCCGTCACGCTTGGCAATCACCGCAACGCCGGAATCAATGGCCACGATCTTTTCCATACCGGTGCCGACCAGAGGCGCTTGCGTGGTGAGCAAAGGCACGGCCTGGCGCTGCATGTTGGAGCCCATGAGTGCGCGGTTGGCGTCATCATTCTCCAGGAAAGGAATCAAAGACGCGGCTACGGAAACGAGCTGATTGGGAGAAACGTCCATCAGATCCGGTTCGGTGCTGGGCACCAAAGCGAATTCGCTCTCCTTGTGTCTCACTGCAACCAGATCACGAGCCAGGCATCCCTTGTCATCCAAAGGCGCATTGGCCTGCGCGATCACGTGATCTTCTTCGTCCAGAGCAGTCAAGAACCGAATTTCCGACTGCACCTGCTTTTCTGTCACCGGCCGGTACGGCGTTTCGATAAAGCCGAATTCGTTCACTCGCGCAAATGTGGAGAGCGAAACGATGAGGCCGATGTTGGGACCTTCCGGCGTCTCAATGGGGCAGATCCGGCCGTAGTGGGAGGGATGGACGTCACGCACTTCAAAGCCGGCCCTCTCTCGTGTGAGGCCACCGGGTCCAAGAGCTGAAAGTCGCCGCTTGTGGGTGATCTCGCTCAGGGGGTTGGTCTGGTCCATGAACTGGGACAGCTGAGACGACCCAAAGAACTCCTTCACCACCGCAGTCACGGGCTTCGCATTGATCAAATCGTGAGGCATGAGAGTTTCCACGTCCTGGAGGCTCATGCGCTCCTTAATCGCCCGCTCCATGCGTACCAGACCGATGCGGTACTGGTTTTCCAGCAATTCGCCAACTGACCGGACACGTCGATTTCCCATGTGGTCGATATCGTCGATCTCACGGCCCGGTCTGCCTTCTTTCAGTTCGATGAGGTACTTCACGGCGAGCATGATGTCTTCTCGGCGAAGGGTCCTCAAAGACAGCGGGGCTTCACCCATCGAGATCGCAAGCTTTCGATTGAGCTTCAGGCGCCCCACGCGAGATAGGTCGTAGTAGTCGGTCCTGAAGAAAAGGTTCTTAAAGAATGTGTTCGCGATCTCTACCGTGGCCGGGTTGGAAGGCCTCAACCTGCGATAGATTTCGATCTGGGCGTTCAGAGTCTCATTGGAAGTGGGTTCATCCGGATTCTGTTTCCGGAAATCCTCGATAACGCGGTTCGGACGGTCGTCGATCTTGTCCTCGAGGAGGGTGTCTCTGAGAGCGGACGAGACCACGCGTTCTTCGATGAAGAGTGTCTCAAAGCTCGTGATTCCTCGATTGACCAGATCGTTCACGAAGTCTTCGGCCTCGTCGATCTTGAGCTCTTTGTTGCAGGGCGCGACCAATTCGCCGGTCTTGCTGTCGATGATATCTCTGGCAATGACCTTGCCCGCCAACTCTTCCGGCTTCATGGTCAAGGGTGCGATGCGTCGGTCGCCCAAACGCTTGACCGCGGCACGAGTAATCTTCTTGTTCTTGCGAACCAAAACCTCGTTAGTACCTTCCACCATAATGTCGGTGGTGGCTGTGGTGCCTACCAGGAGCTTGAGGTCTACCTTACGTCGGAGCCCGTCAGGTTCCAGTAGAATGGTCTGACGTTCGTAGAAGTAGTTGAGGATCTCCTCGCTGGAGTATCCAAGCGCCTTTAGGAGCACCGTCACTTGGAGCTTCCGCCGACGGTCGATGCGAACGTACAGCCGGTCTTTCGGATCGAACTCGAAATCGATCCATGATCCTCGGAGCGGAATGATACGGGCCGAATAGAGGATCTTGCCGCTTGCGTGCGTCTTGCCTTTGTCGTGGTCGAAGAAGATTCCGGGAGATCGATGGAGCTGCGAGACGATCACGCGTTCGGTCCCATTAATGATGAAGGTTCCGTTTTCGGTCATGACAGGGATCTCGCCGAAGTAGACCTCCTGCTCTTTCACGTCCCGGATTGTGCGGGAGCTTGTGTCGGGATCCACGTCCCAGACGATGAGCTGGACGGTGATCTTCAGCGGAACCGCGTAGGTCACGCCTTTTTGTAGGCATTCCTCAACGTTGTACTTCTCTTCTCCCAGGGTGTACTTGATGAATTCGAGCGACGCGGTGTCCGAGAAGTCCCTGATGGGGAAAACGGACTGAAAAACGGCTTGCAGGCCGACGTCTTCACGCGTCTCAGGCGGGGCCCCAGCCTGCAAGAAGCGGTCATAAGACTGCTTCTGGATTTCAATCAGGTTGGGTATTCCCGCAATCTGAGGAATGCGTGCGAAATTCTTCCTGAGCCTCTGAGAGTGCACGGAAAACGGACTCATGATCTCCCTCTGTGGTTAATAGTGTTATTCGGAGGTCGAATGAGGATGCGTCTCGGGAACCAGGAATTCGGAGAACGGCCATACACGACCGTCCCCCGAACTCGGAACAGATTTCCTTCTGGGGCAGGTGATCACTTGATTTCGACTGTGGCTCCAGCAGATTCAAGCTCGGCCTTGGCCTTTTCAGCTTCTTCCTTGGAGACCCCTTGCTTCACAGGGCTTGGCACGCCCTCGACCAGGTCCTTGGCCTCCTTGAGGCCCAGATCGGTCAGGGAGCGAACCACTTTTATCACCTGGATTTTCTTGTCCCCGAAACCCGTCAGCACAACGTCAAATTCGGTCTGCTCTTCAGCCGGAGCCGCCTCTGCGCCACCGGCGCCGACCCCTGCCGCGGCAAAGGCCATCGGCGCTGCGGCTGAAACTCCGAACTCCTCCTCCAGCTCCTTCACGAGCCTGCTGAGTTCGATGACCGACATGTTCCGAATAAATTCTTTCACATCCTCTTTGGTAATCTCTGCCATGATTTCCTCCTCGATTCGCGACTGTGCAACATTTTCAGGGCTGCTATGCCGGAGCGCTCAATTCTGAGCCGCTTCGGGTGCGCCGCCCTTCTTCTCTTCGATAGCCGTGAGAACGTTCAGCAAGGACCTGACGACGGCTGCCAGTGTGTTCACGAATGCTCCAACAGGAGCGTTCATCGTTCCACACAGACGAGCCAAGAGCTGCTCTCGGCTCGGAAGCTTTGAGAGCGTCTCCACATCGGCGGGCGCCAGTTTCTGGCCTTGGACCACCCCTTGGATCAGTTCCAGGTTGGGATGGGTTTTGACGAAGTCCACCAGGACCTTCGCCATTGCCACGGCCTTCTCATCGGTGTCGGTCCACGCAGCGGCCCTGGGGCCGACCAGGTCTTCCGACAGAAGCGCCACGTCGGTATCCGGGTACGCTAAACGCGCCAACGTGTTCTTCAGTACCTTGAATGACGCGCCCTCTTTCCTGAGCAGGGACCTGAGCTGGTTCATCTCGGAAACCGTCAGGCCCACGAAGTTCGTCAGGACGAGTACCCGTGCGGACTGAAAACGTTCCCGTAGCCAGGCTACTTCTTTCTCTTTCTGTTGTCTGTTCAAGACTCGTTTGCCCCCTTTCGTCGGAGGAAGCGTCACGAATCGAGGACGGAGGAGAAAAAGTTGTGTTCTTCACCTCTTTCCTGCCGTGTCTCGGCTGGCCTCGATTGAGTGCTCGACGGCGAGCACGCCTGCTGTCTCCGACTCGGCCTCGTTGATTAGTGTTTTTGAGTCAGGTTGATTGAGTTACCTTCCTTTTTACTCTTCCAAAAACGTTCAAAGACAGGAATAGCGGCGCTATTTCGCTTGTGCCGCCACCTGCTGAGGATCCAACTTCAGACCGGGACCCATGGTGGTCGAAATCGCGATACCTCTTAGGTAGACCCCCTTGGACGCCGATGGTTTCAACCGGATGATACTGTCCATCACTGCCTTAATGTTTTCCGCCAGTTTTTCAGGGCCGAATGACACCTTCCCAACGGGAACGTGGACGATTCCCGCCTTCTCAACCCTGAATTCCACCTTGCCCCCCTTGAGCTCCTCCACTGCCTTGCCTATATCAAAGGTAACCGTTCCCACTTTGGGGTTCGGCATCATGCCCCTTGGGCCCAAGATCTTGCCCAGCTTGCCGACGACAGCCATCATGTCGGGGGTGGCCACCGCCTTATCGAATTCCAGCCAGCCCTCCTGGATCTTCTTGGCCAGGTCGTCGCCGCCCACTTCGTCGGCTCCAGCGTCGCGTGCTTCCTTTTCCTTCTCTCCCTTCGCGAACGCAATCACCCTCACGGACTTACCGGTGCCGTGGGGAAGGACACAGGTCCCTCGCACCATCTGGTCCGCGTGCCGCGGGTCCACGCCCAATTTGACCGCCAGATCTACCGATTCATCGAACTTCGCGTACGCCCCGTCGAGCGTGGTCTGCACGCCTTCTTCCAGGGAGTACTTCTTGGTCCGGTCAACCTTCTGTCTGGCCTCAACCTTCTTCTTGCTCTTGGCAGGCATTATGATCCTCTATTCTCAGACAACGTCTATGCCCATGCTACGGGCAGATCCCATGATCGTCTTGACCGCGCCTTCCAGGTCCTTTGCATTGAGATCCTGCATCTTCAGCTTGGCAATCTCTTCGATCTGTTGTCGAGTAAGCTTGGCTACCTTGTCTCGGTTCGGTTCCTTTGAGGCTTTTTCGATCCCAGCCGCTTTCTTCAAGAGATAGGATGCGGGCGGAGTCTTGAGCTCGAAAGTGAAAGAACGATCCTGATAAATCGTTATGAGGACCGGAATGATAACTCCAGGCTGGTTCTGGGTTTGGGCGTTGAATGCCTTGCAAAACTCCATAATGTTCACGCCGTGCTGGCCCAGAGCCGGTCCCACGGGCGGGGACGGCTTAGCTTCACCGCCAGGGATCTGGAGCTTCACGTAAGCTGTTATTTTCTTTGCCATTACATCCTTCCTCTGAAAAACAAATCGGCCGTCTTTGCACAAATCCTCGAAAGGATTCGAGCACTACAGCTCCGATTCCATGCTCTGCTTTCGGTTAATTCTTGGTAACCTGGATAAAATCGAGCTCCACGGGAGTAGGCCTGCCGAAGATGCTCACCAAGACCCGTAACTTGCCTTTGTCAGGCCTGACCTCTTCGACCGTGCCGTTGAAGTTGATGAACGGGCCATCCACGACCCGCACTGAGTCCCCCTTCTCAAACGAATACTTGGGCTTGGGCTTCTCCTGCCCTTCGGCCATCTGCTTCCGGATCTTGTCCACGTCTTCATCAGGAATCACCGCGGGTTCCGTTCGGGAACCGATAAAGCCGGTGACCTTGGGAGTGCTCCGCACCAGGTGCCAGGTTTGGTCGTCGAGCTCCATCCGCACCAGCACATACCCGGGAAAGAACTTGCGGTTAGATGTCTTCCGCTCGCCTTTCACCAGCTCGACCACTGATTCGGATGGAATGAGAACGTCCGTAATTTTATCCTGTAAACTCAGGGCCTTAACCTTTTCTTCCAGAGCGAGTCTCACCTTGTTCTCATATCCTGAATAGGTATGTACTACATACCAGCGCAAAGCCAATGGATGCCCTCCTTTGCGTGACTCCCGTTACAAGAATCCTACCCCATTTGCAAGAGCATTTTCACGACGCGTGCGAGGGCCCAATCGCTGAATCCAAGGTAGAGCGCCATGATCACCGTGAGAACCAACACAACCACCGTCGAACCTAGGGTTTCCTGGCGGGTGGGGAAGGTTACCTTCTGAAGCTCTGCCTTCACTTCACGGAAGAACTCCATGGTACTCTTTAGGAAAGCTTTTACTCGCTCCATCGATCTCTCTTCAAACGAGCTGCGGGGACGAACCCATTCCCCCAAAAGGAATGGCAGGCCAGGAGGGATTCGAACCCCCAACCCCCGGTTTTGGAGACCGGTGCTCTAGCCGTTGAGCTACTGGCCTACACCTCGTCCGCCTGAAAGCTCGTCACTTGGTCTCCCTGTGAATCGTGTGTTCACGACAAAACCTGCAATACTTCTTGAACTGCAGCTTATCGGGAGTATTCTTCTTATTCTTCGTCGTCGTATAATTCCGTTGCTTACAGACGTTGCAAGCAAGGGTGATAATATCTCTCATCTATCTGCCTCCCTAACGCTCCAGTCCTATCGCAAGAGTGAACTCCAAGCCCGCGCAATCCCGGTAACCTGGGACGCTCACTCGATGATATCCGAGACGACGCCTGCGCCGACGGTGCGGCCGCCTTCACGGATTGCGAAACGCAACTCCTTCTCCATCGCGATGGGGGTGATCAGCTCAGCCTCAACGGTCACATTGTCTCCGGGCATCACCATCTCAACCCCTTCGGGAAGCTTCACCACACCGGTCACGTCCGTGGTACGGAAATAGAACTGGGGACGATAACCGTTGAAAAACGGTGTGTGTCGGCCACCTTCTTCCTTGTTCAGGATGTACGTCTCTGCCTTGAACTTCGTATGCGGTGTGATCGAGCCAGGAGCTGCAACCACTTGACCGCGCTCCACCTCGTCCCGCTTGATGCCGCGGAGGAGTACACCGATATTGTCACCCGCTTCACCGCGATCGAGCACCTTGCGGAACATCTCCACGCCGGTACATACCGTCTTGATGGTGGGACGGAGACCTACGATCTCCACCTCTTCGTTCACCTTGATAACCCCGCGCTCAACGCGGCCGGTCACCACCGTGCCTCGACCGGAGATGCTGAACACGTCTTCAATCGGCATCAGGAACGGCTTGTCTATGTCACGAACCGGAACCGGAACATAAGCGTCCACCGCTTCCATGAGGTCAAGTACGCACTTGGCATCAGGATGCTTCGGATCGCCCGCCTCAAGGGCCTTCAGAGCGCTCCCCCGAATGATCGGGATGTCGTCTCCCGGAAATTCGTACGAACTGAGCAATTCGCGGAGCTCCAATTCCACCAATTCGATAAGCTCCGGATCGTCCACCATATCCACTTTATTCAAGAATACCACGATGTACGGAACACCCACCTGACGAGCCAGGAGAATATGCTCACGGGTCTGAGGCATGGGACCGTCATTCGCACCCACCACCAGGATCGCACCATCCATCTGGGCTGCACCGGTGATCATGTTCTTGATGTAGTCGGCATGGCCCGGGCAGTCCACATGCGCATAGTGACGATTGGCCGTCTCATACTCCACGTGAGCCGTGGCTATGGTTATGCCGCGCTCTTTCTCCTCCGGAGCCTTGTCAATCTCCTCAAAGGGCACGTAATTCGCCAAACCGCTCTTGGATAAAATCAGCGTGATCGCAGCGGTCAGAGTCGTCTTCCCATGATCGATGTGCCCTATGGTCCCTACGTTCACGTGAGGCTTGGTCCGCTCAAACTTCGCCTTGGCCATCGTGTCCTCCTTACGGAAAAATCACCGGCACGGGATAAGAATTAGGTCATCCGCGTCCCGACTCATCGAAGGATCAACCCCCGACAAGATGAAACCGGGCCGCGGGGGTGTTATATATGGAGCCCACGACCGGGATCGAACCGGTGAACCTCTTCCTTACCAAGGAAGTGCTCTACCTACTGAGCTACGTGGGCAGTCGAAAATCTACTTTCGGCTGGGCTCTCCCGAAGTAAGGCAATGCCGTTTTCCGGCGGGGATTTTCGAGATCTGGTGGTCTGGAGCGGGAAACGGGATTCGAACCCGCGACATTCAGCTTGGAAGGCTGACGCTCTACCACCTGAGCTATTCCCGCCCGACGCGCCCCCCACTCCACACGTCGTCGATGCTCACATGGTGGAGGGGGGAGGATTCGAACCTCCGAAGGCTGAGCCAACAGATTTACAGTCTGCCCCCTTTGGCCACTCGGGAACCCCTCCTATCTGGAGCTGGCGATGGGAGTCGAACCCGCAACCTGCTGATTACAAATCAGCTGCTCTGCCAGTTGAGCTACGCCAGCCAGAGCCTCCTCTATAAAAGTACTTTTTTTAACAGAGGCATACCGGGCTGTCAAGTCAATTTTCCCGGGACCCCCAACACCCAACCATATATTATACTGACTACTCCTGCAATGACCAGGTTTCCGTCTACCAATCCTTCAAATACCAGGCGATCCACCAATTGGCCTCTTCGATAGACCACAAAAATCGCCCCGAATACCAGCGAATTCAGCGCAAGCAAGTATCCCACACCGCTGGTCCATCCCACGATGGTGGTCGCCAAGGGGAAGAGGGTCAGTACAACCAAGAGCCTTTCTAGCAATCTTTCAGTCTTTTTCACCCCGATCAGAATCGGGATAGTTTCGCGGCCCACAATTCGATCTCCCTGAAGATCCATAAGGTCCGAGAGCGCCGTTCGCCAGAAAATCATGCCTGCCGCGAAGACAAATGCGGTTACCAGTGCAGGAACGCGCAGCTCGCCCCATGAATCGATCACAGGCAGGACCGACGCTGCCATGGCCCAGCCAAGGGCGACCAAGGGAGTTTTGGCTCCAGGGATCTCTTTTAGGCTCAATCGAGTCCTGGGAGCGGACCCTAATTGCGCGCCCAGCGGCATGGAATAGAGCAGCGCTCCCACAATCATGGTGCTGAGCAGGATCAGAGTGTACGTCCCCGCCAGCGCGCCCAGCAGCACCGCGATCGAGGAGGAAATAACTCCGAGAGCACTGAGCAAAACCTTGTGCCGAGCATAAAACGCGGCAATCTCAGGAGTATTAAAGCGCACCGCACCCGTGCGCTCCATCACCCGGTTCAGGAGGTGCATGGAAAAGACGAACAACGCGGTCATCGCCAGGGGAAGCCAGGTTACCTCGCGACCCTGCAAGGTGAGACACGCTGCGGTGAGTCCGCCGCCTCCGGCTCCGGCCCACACATAGGTCATGACCGAAACGTCGAAAGCTTTACGCAATTTTCTCAAAGGCGTGGCCGCGCGGCTCATCGCGACCTCTTTGAGCCTCGATATCACTCCTTGAATCTGCCAGTTCGGGGTACTGGCTCCGGCGGTGACTCCTACGACGCCAGCGTCGCTGAACACAGACGGGGGCAACTCGTCCGCGGTCTCCACATGCACGGCCCTCACGCCTGCCTGTTCCGCGACTTTCACCAGCCTCCGGGTGTTCGCGGAGCCTCTCCCACCTACCACGACAATCAGGTCCGATTGGCTCGCCATGCTCCGGATTTCCGCCTGGCGTTTGCGGGTGGAATCGCAGATCGTGTCGTATATGTGGAGCTGGAGGCCCCGCTTCTTGAGCCGATCAACGACTCCGCTGAACGTTTCCGCTTCCTGGGTGGTCTGTGCAACCACACAGACTTCCCGCGTGGGGTCCAGGGAATCGATAAGGTCTTGTTGCTCCGGCGACGCGATAACGAGCCCGCCCGCGGAAGCGTAACCCAAGAGCCCTCTCACTTCGGGGTGGTCCTCATCTCCCACGATCACGCAGAAGTGGCCCTGTTTCGCGTGCTTCCGTATGACCGCCTGAACCCGCGAGACGCGGGGGCACGTCGCATCGATCACGGTGACCCCTTTGCCTTCTAAGGCCACCTTTTCCTGGGGCGAGATGCCGTGGGCCCTGATGATCACAGTCCCACGGGTGATTTCGTCGAGGGATCGTGCTTGCTCGATTCCCCGCGATCGGAGTAATTCCAAGGTCTGGGGGTTATGAATGAGGGGGCCATAAGTCACGATAGGGAGTGGCGGCCGCTTTCTCCTCAGATCGAGGGCAATATCCACAGCTCGGCGCACGCCCATGCAAAAGCCTGCTGTTTTGGCAAGTCTCACACGCATCACAAGAACCGATTTCAAGAAGCAGGAGATTTTGGAAGAGTTTCCGGGGAGGCCCCTTTTTGAAAAAAGGGGCCTCCCCGGACCGCTCCACCAAAAACTTCTATCTTTTGCAAGCGCTTCCAGCGCTTGAGGACATATTCGCCGGCGCCTCGGGCCAGTCGCCTCGGCAAAATTGATGGTCACCAGAAAGAGCCCACGGATATGCTACCAATTCTATTTGACCTTCCTGCCCGGGAAGTTTGGTTGGAGCTTCTCAAGATCCGCGGGGGTGTCCATGTCCGTATCATCATAATAAGGTCCTGTTTCAACTAAGACAACCCTGTCCGGGTGGCTGTTCAACACTTCGCGGCCGCCCACGTCTCCCCGGACGCGCATAAGATCCGGGAAGAGGGACCGGGGGAAAAGTACTGGTGTGGTTCTGCGGCCTTGCACGGTGGGGACCACGATGCTCTCCGCGTTTCTCTGGAAAGCGGCTATGAGATCGTTGATCACAGCGTTGGTGATGCCGGGCTGGTCTCCCAACAGGATAAGCGCTCCCGCGGAACCTTTGTCCACATGCGCAAGCCCCGCGATCAGCGAGGAAGACATGCCTCGTTCAGGCTGCGGATTGCCGATTATGTGTAAATTCGACGCGGCCTTGAGGTTTCCCAAGCCGATCGTATCCGCTTCGAAGTCAGAGCCCACCACGAGGATGACTCCGGCCAGGTCCGATTCCAGTGCAGCCCGAACCACCCACCAGAGCACTGTGTGGCCATGCATGTCCAGAAGGAGCTTGGGCTTCCCCATTCTCGTGGAGAGTCCCGCGGCAAGGATTACGCCTTCGACAGTGTAATTCATGGTTACGGTCGGAGAGTTAGAGATTTGCTTCTGGCGTCAGACTACGCCTACAGGAAGGGAGGCCGGACGCATACTCCGGCACTACATCCGCGGCCGTGATCCTTCCCAGCCCGACTCGCTGTGCTCCTCGTGTCGCAATCTTGGGGCCAGACTCGCTCTTGAATATTCGCCGGGACCTTAGGGTAACTTTATGCAGCGGAAAGCCCGCGACGTCGGGAGTCTTTCCCGCAGGATCACTTCTCTTCGCTGTGCAGCTTGTCATGACATACCGTGCAGAGCGTTTTCAGGTTCTTGGCCACGTTTGCGCCGCCCTTGGCGTGATGCTCGATGTGATGCAGCTCCAGATGTCGTGGATCGGATGGGTTCCATTCCTCGTGTGACCAGTTACACATCTGGCATTTGTACCCATCCCGACGGAGCACCTCCCGACGCAGAAAGTCGGGAATGCGCCTATCGTGCTCGGGGCTCTGTCGGTCAGCTTGAAGTACGTAGGAGCCAACTCCTAGTCCTGGTTGTCCGGTAGTCTTGGTCGCGATCGGCCAACCGTGCTCGGTGCGCAACTCGCGGACGCGCCGGGCCCACTCGGTCTTGTTTCCGGCGACGTAGCGTAATTCCTCATTCGTGACTGCTTGCCCGACGTTTTCTCGAAGAAATTCTAACACCTTGTCGCGAACGGAACCCCTCTTTTTCCGGATCGCGTTAGCCACATGCCATCGGTGCGCCGCCTCACGATCCTTCTCGTCGCGAAGTAGGACGTACTGGCTGGGCTTCATGCCCTTTAATTCGTCCGGGACCGAGTCAGGATCGTCTTCAAGCATTTCGTTAATGGTCACGCCGCTGGCGATCGGCCATCCGAACTGAACGCGCAACTCGCGTAAGCGACGTGGATAGTCTTGAATCCCGGAAACCACAAGCAACTCATCCCCACTGATGACAGTAGCGGGGTACCTGCGGAAATAGCATAGAATACGGTCCCTCCCCGCGGAAAAATATTCTGTAGGAATAAGAGACTTCCCCAAATTCCGTAGTGCCCGGAATACGGGAACCAACGCAAGGACTTTCTTCCGCAATTCTCCAGAGCGAAGCTCAGCCTCGAAGTTCCTAATCAGGGACTCGACCTGTCGGCGAACAGTTTCAGAGTCAGGCGGTTTGCGTTTTGCAGAGTCACGCGTCACTTAGAAATTTCTCCAACTTCCGCAACAACGCATCCGGATCACGGGTCTCGCACTGCCATACCACGAGCACGCTCCAGCCCATGCGGCTAAGCTCTCTCCGGAAACGTTTGTCTCGCTTGATATTGCTATCCAGCTTGGTATCCCAAAAGCTTTTGTTCGTCGTCGGCCGCTTTGACCTCCTGCAGCGCTTGTGCCCGTGCCAGAAACAGCCGTGCACGAAAATCACTTTTCCGAGCCGCGGCAACACGATGTCCGGGTTGCCCGGCAGGTCACGGCGGTGCAGGCTGAATCGATATCCCATACGATGGACAAACGATCGAACCATGAGCTCAGGCTTTGTGTCGCGCCCTTTGACACGACTCATGATCCAGCTTCGCTTGTCCTTGGAGAACACGTCTGCCATTTCAGGGGCTAGCTACTGTCAAGAGCAGGTAAATCGTATCAGCCACACGGGCAGCTAGGCGAGGCGGCACCGCGTTCCCAATTTGCTTTGCGATTTCAATCTTGGATCCCTTGAAAATGAAGTCATCGGGGAACGACTGTAGGCGCGCGGCTTCACGATGCGTGAGAGGCCGGTGCTGGTTTGGATGTAGATAACGGCCCTTCTCCGGCTTAAAGAACTCAGTACGGATTGTGAAAGCAGGGCGATCCCACCACAAGCGTCCAAAGAGATCTGTCCCACCGCTCCTCTTGCGAATCCAGCATCCGGGAGTCAGTTCGGGAGCACGCTTCTGCAGGTCAAAGCGGTTCATGCCTTCTTCAGGAATCGCCTTGTATCTGAACATGCTCATTTGAGTCGGTGAACGCCCAAAATGGAGATCCAAAGGCGGAGGTTCTTGCCGTATCTCGGTCCCCTCAGGGGCTGGCAGCTCCGCGATGCTGTCGCGTACAGTGAGCCACTTAACGGCCGAGGACAAGTATCCGTTGCCGCTGGTTGGCAGGAAAGAGGTCTGGACGCCGCCTTTCGTGGGGTCGAAGTGCGTCTTCCGTGGCGGAAAGACAAGTGCTGGGTCAAAGAACTTGCAGCCAATGATGAACGCCCGGCGTCGAGTTTGCGGGACACCGTAATCCGCGGCACACAAGACGTCGCTCACGACCATGAAGCCCATGGCTTGAGCTGCGCTGACGATCTGCCCGTGTTCGAAAGATCCCAGCAACTGCGGGACATTTTCCATAACGAAAACCTTGGCGCCGGAGCGTTCCACGACCTCAAAGTAGGGTCGCCAAAGCTGCTTCCGAGGGTCGCCCTCGCGGCTTTTATTCAAAAGACTGAAGCCCTGGCAAGGGGGCCCGCCGATCACCACGTCGGCCGCTGGGATCTTAACTGCTTGATCACTCAGAATGTCCACAATGCTGCCTGGGTGGCAATGTTCGCCAAAGTTGAAATTGTAGGTCTTCACACAGTAATCGTTGCAATCATTCGCCCACACAGAATCAAACGCGTGCCCGAAACTGTGTGAGAAGCCGAGGGTCATGCCCCCAGCACCAGCGAAAACGTCGATCAGCCGAAATCGGGGCTTCCTGCCCGCGAGCCCACCCCGCTGTCTCAATTGGAAGAGCTGCTCCTCCGCCTGAGCAAGCCGTTGAATGTCAGTCTTCTTTTCCAGTCGGCGTTTCATAATTGATGATTCTTGTAATCAGTTAGTTTAGCTCCCAATTTCGCTGGCCTTGCAAGCAACACACTGAGATCCATCCGAATCGTTGTCCAATGGCAATGCTGTGATCTAAGCCACAGCCACCACGACCAACGCTAAAGATCCACACGTTGGCATCTCTTGATCGTTTCCTTATCTCTTGTGCCGTCATGGCGGCGATTATGCCATGAGCGAAGAACGTTTTCCAGGCGAACATTTATCAAAATGACTCCATAATGGAGTCACGCTCCTTCTTCCCGGAGCAAGAGCGAGGATCGAGCATATTGCGGCGAGGTTACGTTCTTTGCGGAATGTGCGTGTGGCTAGGCGCTTCTGAGAACCAACGCAAAGGATTTCAGGCCCCCCTGTCACCAAAATTTCAAGGATTCTGCCGTTAGAAGAACTGCTACACCACAGCCTGTTCAGGTTGCTTGCGACCGATGAGTTCCAGGAATTCGTCTCTCTCGATGGTTTCCTTCTCTATGAGGCGTTCTGCAACGCGTTGGAGTAGCTTCTCATGCATCTTCAAGGTGAGCAGAACACCTTCCATGCGCTCTTCCATGATATCATGCACCTGTTCGTCGATTATGCGAGCTGTTTCTTCGCTGATCTCACGCTGAGGCGCGAACGGCGGACCTTGAAGGTACGGCTGATGCGGCACCTGGTAGGCCACATGGCCCAGCCTTTCGTCCATGCCGTACAGGGTCACCATGCTGCGCACAATCTCGGTTGCCTTCTGGAGGTCGTTCTGCGCTCCGGTGGATATATCGCCGAAAACGAGCTTTTCCGCGGCCTGCCCGCCAAGGAGCACATCGACCTTCTCCAGTAGTTCCTGGCGAAACATGAGATACCTGTCTTCGGTGGGGAGCTGAAGGGTAAATCCTAGAGCCCCAATGCCGCGGGGGACAATAGTGATCTTGTGCACCGTCTCAGCCGTCGGTCTATGCGCGGCTACCAGTGCGTGGCCGGTTTCATGATACGCGACGGTCTTCTTTTCCTTTTCGTTGAGAACTCTGTTCTTTTTCTCGAGGCCGGCGACGATTCGGTCGAGGGCCTGTTCGAGCTCTTCATTGCCGACCTCGTTCTTCTCCGCTCTAGCCGCGAGCAAGGCGGCCTCGTTGATCACATTGGCCAATTCCGCGCCGGTGAAGCCCGGGGTGCGCCGCGCGAGAGTTTCCAGGTCCACGTTTTTGGCCAGGATCACATTTCTGGCATGAACTTTGAGGATGGCGAGCCTCCCGGCTAGATCCGGTCGATCCACCAGGATTTGCCTGTCGAATCTCCCCGGACGCAGCAGTGCGGGATCGAGGATTTCCGGTCTGTTGGTGGCGGCGAGGATCACCACCCCTTTATTGGATTGGAAACCATCCATCTCGGAGAGGAGCTGATTCAAGGTCTGTTCGCGTTCGTCGTGGCTGCCGTATGCCCCGAATCCACGGGCTTTTCCGAGGGCGTCAAGCTCGTCGATAAAGACGAGGCACGGGGCTTTCTTATTGGCTTCTTCGAAGAGGTCTCGGACCCTGGCCGCGCCCAGTCCCACGAACATCTCGATGAAATCCGACCCGCTGATGGAAAAGAACGGGACTCGTGCTTCGCCTGCTACGGCCTTCGCCAGCAAGGTCTTGCCAGTGCCCGGAGGCCCGACCAGCAGCACCCCCTTTGGGATGCGTGCGCCAAGTCGGCTGAACCGGTCAGGATACCGGAGGAACTCCAAGATTTCCTGAAGCTCCTGCTTTGCTTCATCCTGGCCTGCAACATCATCAAAGGTCACACCCACGTCGGTCTGGGCCACGATCCTGGCCTTACTCTTCCCAAGAGTCATGAAGCCCGCGCCCTGGCCCATGCGCTTCATGGCCCAAAGCCAGATCCCGACGAAGATTACCGCAGGCAATATCCAAGAGAGTAGGGTAGCGAGAAAGGTATTCTCATTCTCGCCGACGATCTCCACATTATTCTTTTCCAAGAACGCGACGAGGTTGCGGTCTTCCAGCCGAGGCGTCACATATAACCGATCGGGAAACAGAGGCTCCTTCTGCCCTTCCTGAGCCTTCTCATATCCCTTGAGAAAGCGGGTTGAAACCACCACGGATTTAATTTTGCCCTCAGCCACGTAAGACTTGAACTGAGAGTAAGACACATTCTCCACGTTAGCTGAAAGCCATCGCTGCATGAGGGCAAAGAGCAGCAGGGCCACCAGGATGTATACCAGTGAGAACGACCACTTGCTCTTGAAGTCCTGAGAAGGTTTCATGCCGGAATGCCTCCGAAACCGCACCACTCCTCACGCATTTAAGCACGACCGCCAACGTTGTCAACAAGCCCCTTGCACCCCTGGAGCCTTGTCGAAGCAACTTTTCAACCAATCATCGCGTGTCGTTGTATTCTTCACACATGACGATTGCACACAGCCCACCATCATGGTACCATTTTAGCAATTACTCGCAATTTTTGTTGATTTGAGTTCGCAAGCCTTAGTTTGACGGGATTCGGCCGAGTGCACGTGCAATAGAGATATTTGATCGGTTCAAAGTGAAATGGTGAAGGGAGCATGAATTGAGCATGGGAGCCGTGAATCTCACCCCGGAAAAGTACTATCGTTTGCCGTGGAATCTGGCTGACAACGCGATCACCTGGCTTGAACCCACCACCAAGTGCAATATGTACTGCGACGGCTGTTACCGAGCCAATGATCCTGACGGCGACAAGCCGCTTGGGGACGTAATCAGCGATCTGGAACAGCTCAAGAAGGTTCGCCGGAGTGACGGGATATCTATTGCAGGTGGTGAGCCTCTGATCTATCCGCACATCGTCGATCTCGTTCGATACGTGAGTTCCCAGGGCTGGAAGCCGATCATCATAACCAACGGGAGTATGCTCTCTCCGGAGATCATCAAGGATTTGGCCAAGGCCGGGCTGATCGGATTTACGGTGCACGTGGATTCTCACCAGCATCGCCCGGACTGGAACGGCAAAACCGAAGAGCAACTGTGCGAACTACGCACCAGTATCGCGGAGATGATCCACGGAGCGGGCAGGGGACGAGTTTCGTGCTCGTTCAATGCGACTATCTATCGTGACACGCTCAAGGATATACCTGCGCTGACCAGGTGGGCCCAAGAGCACATAGACGTGGTGCAGACGCTGGTCTTCATTTTGTTTCGATTAGCCAAGGTGGATCCCCGATTCGACTATTGGGCGGCAGGAAGGAAGATGGAACCCAGCGGGGCGGATTTGCTCCGATATAATGTGGACCATGGGGCCACGTACGAGGACGTGATGGTCCCGGAAGTGGTTGAGAAGATAAGGGAAGCGTGTCCCGCATATGAACCGAGCGCCTACCTGAACAGCAACCAGGACGGCAGCGCCATCAAATGGTTGCTGGCATTGCGGGCCGGCCGTGCGGACAAGATCCTCGGATACATGGACAGCCGGTTTATGGAATTCAACCAGGTTGTTCACCATCTGCTGTTTGGAACCTATCTGGCATACACTCGTCCCTGGGCTATGAAAAACCTCCAATTTCTCCTGCCTCTTGCCCCATTCAACGGAGGACTGCGCAGATTCTTCAGGAATTGGCTTGCTGAGCCGGCGGGCTGGGCCAAGCAAGTCTACTCACAGACTATACTGGTCTTGCAGCCGCCCGACACGCTCGATGACGGTCGGCAGGCCATGTGCGACGGATGCCCCGATTCGATGTTGTACAAGGGGAGAATTCTCTGGAAATGTCGATTGGATGAGATCCAGAAATTCGGTGACTTCGTCCAAAGCGTGCCGAAGATCGAGGCGAATCGTATCAAGCCGGTGTAATTGAAAGGACTACTCCGTCTTTTCCTACGATATAGCGCTTTCCGTGCCACACGATGTCGTTGCGGAAGATCGATTGCGCGAATATGAAAGCCGCGAAAAGCACGCAAGGGAGGAAAGAGAGCAGCCACGAGGTCACGGGTATGTTGTAAGGATTGATTCGTTTCAGCATCAGCGCGGCCAGGACCTCGCCCGCAATCAACCCCAACGAGCTCCATCCCAGCATCGGCCCGATCAGGCCGGCGGGGAAAAGGATCAGCCCCGCCAGCAGCGCCACAAACGTTGCCGCGGTGAGATTAAGATGGTGGATCAATGCTGCCAACCAGATAGAAGGATTCGTAAATTTCGGAAAAAGAATCTGACGGTCGAGATAGCTCAAGAACCCTGCCACCGACTGATCCGGCAGAGGAGATCCCAAACGATTCGCGGTGTCGAGAAAAAGAGGGATGCCATGCTTGTCCAGGGCGTTCCCCAGAATCAGGTCGTCTACAACCGTTGTTGACCACGCCTCCGCAATCTTCAACTCTTCAAAAATATTCCGATGAATCGCGGTCGCGCCTCCCCACGGCAATGGCTTGACGCGAGGCAAGACCAGAATGAATGCCGCGTAAATGGCCTGGCACATCCCCCCAAGAGTCTGCGACAGAGGATTGAAGTCTCGAAACGTGGAGACCACCTGCTTCGGTTGGGTTTCCAGCGGCCGAGTGAATCTAACCAACCAATCTTCGTCGGCCACGTTGCTCGAATCACAGAAGACAATTACCTGAGTTTCAGGAGATAATGTCTCGATTCCGGCGATAAGATTGTGATTTTTCTGGCAACCTGTTGTGGCTGGTCCGCTTATTATTTTGCGCGCACGAGGATGACGAGAGCAGAGTCGGTCCAGCATCTCGTTGGCAGGATCCCCATCACTCTCCACAATGAAGAGAACCCCGTAATTAGGGTGACTCTGGGTCAGAAGCGAGGTCAAGGCCTCTTCCTGTGCGGGCATCACGTCCTTAACCGGGATGAGCACTTCGCATGGAGCCGCGGCGGGAATGCTCCGGAGAGGTTCATGAACCGTATTGGTTCTCGTGACCCGCACACTCTGAACGCTGACGATGCCGGCAAATATCACGGCAGTGAAAACAAGCCATACGGCTATGATAAGAACAACCAAATCCATGTGCATCCCATAAGGAAGAGATTCACGGGTACAGGCGCTTCACGGAGCTCAGCGGAACGTCGCGTGACTTTCCTGCACGAAGGACCATAACACAGGTACGGGCCGACGTTTGATTCGTGGCACTGGTATGGATGGAAGTGCACCACAAGAGCAAGAACGGGAGCCGATAGAGGAAGGACCGAACGATCCTCGATGGGGAGGGCCTCTATTGGGTCACGGTCACCTTGACGTTGCAGGTCATACCTTCTTTAAGCCTGTGATCTAGATCTTCCAGCGCGCATTCTATTTCATAGTCCGCGGGGACTTCCAAAGCGGGATTGCGGCTCACCCACGGAATTCTGGTCACTTTTGCCCGGTACTTTTTATCCGGAAGCGCGTCAAACGTGACCGTGCCCCGAAGCCCCGGCTCGAGCTTCACCAGGTCCAACTCATGGACTTTGCACCGGACAACCATAGAGCTGGTGGGTGCGACGGTCATGGCATGAAAACCTGAGGGAAGCTTGGCGCCTACTCGGAAGTCCGGGGAGACCCAAATCACCTGCCCCACTATGGGGGCCTTGAGAAAAGCCTTCTCTTTGGGGAGTGAGGACTTCTCGTCGTATGAGCGCTGGGTGTCCCATTCCAAGAGGTCCAAGGTCTTCTTCTGTCTTTCCTTCTGATAGGCAAGATCATTCCTGAGCTTGTCGATCGACGACTTGGATTCCTTAATGGATTCCTTGAGTTCGAAGATCTCCTTCTGAATTGCCTCCACCTGCTGTTCCTTGTTCTTCACCGCGTCTGCGGCCGCCATCTGCTTTCCCTGCAATTCCCGGAGATCTTGGAGCTCTTTCTTCTGCCGCTGCAACTCGCTCTCTTTAATAGGAAGTCTGGCATTGACAAGCTTTTCGAGATTCTGCTCCTCCGAATAGAGCCGCTGCTTCAAACTCAGTACCGCTTCAGGATAGAGAAAGCTGCGAACCTGCATCATAGACGGACGATCCATGGTGTACTCGGCCAATACGTCCCCCTCTTTGACGTTTTGGCCCTCGTTGACGGTGATTGAACCAACCTCACCACCGTACCCCATGGGGACGTGCCGTTTGTAGATGGAGAAACTCTTGCCCCGCAGCAGGATCTCGGCCTCCGACTTTGGGCCGGCGATTTGCGGCACAATAGCGGCGGACGCGGGACTGGGGCTTGATACGGCGCTCTTGGGTTCATGCGTGATGGCCACCAGGATCAGAGAACAGATCGCAATGAACGCCGCGAGGATCGCGCCGCAGGCTTTTGTCCTCAAAAATGGTTTTTCACTGTCGTAGCGCCGCATTGTATCTATTCAAACCTCCTGACATGGTGGCCAGATCGATGAGCGCGTTGACCCGTTCACTCAGAGCGCCGATCGATTCCAGGGAAGCCTTGACCCGGTCCATCCGAGCCTGCACGTACTCTTCGTACTGAACCTCGCCCGATTTAAACCGCAGGTTCGCCCTCTCTTCGCTCAATTCCGAAAGCTTGGCATTCTCGCGTGCCACTGCCTCTTTATCACCGCTCAGTTCGATCCTGGATATGAGGCTTCGGTAGGTGTTGTACAGCTCACGGGAGCGTTGGCGGCGATCGATTTCCGCCTTCCGGGCTTTCATTTGTTGCTTTCTTACTTCCCGAACGCGTTCAAAGCCGTCCCACAAAGTATAGTTGAATCCGATGGATATATTCAGGCCTGAAGTCCGGTCTACCTGATTGGAGATGCCCTCCAAGAGCAACATGGGCTGCGGAAGCAGCGCCACATATGAGCCCGTAACCAGGTTCGATTGGAGCTGTTCCTGCTTCGCAAGAATCTTCAAGGAAAGATTGCTTGCCTGAATGTCCGCGAACGTGACCAGCGATCCATCGAATCCTCTAAGGATCTGATTCACCGCATCTCGGGTATCCAGCGGAAGGTGATAATCAGGGTGGTAACCAATCATCAGCTTCAAGCTGGCCACATCGTCGTCCAGGCGCTGCTGGAGACTCCGAAGCTCGAGTTGACCTCTCCGTATGTCATTCTGGTACATGCGCACAGTAATGTCGTCAGCGCCACCCTGTTCCGCACGGCTCCGCCCATATTCGCTCTTTTTTTCCAGCAGAGAGATTGACTGCCTTTGGGCTCGGATCTGCTTGTTGGTCACATCAACGTCGTAGAATAGCTTTGCTATTGTGGCTATGCCCTGCCCAATCTTCTGCAGATGCGCGGTCTTCGCAAGATCCACCATGATCTTGCCCCCCTTGATCTTGAGCAAGGCAAGATATGGGTTCCAATCCTCAACGTAGACGCGCACATACATCGGGTTGCTATCGTCACCCGCTGTAGCCCGGTCCAAGTAGTATGCGGTGAGCAGCTTGATGGTGGGAAGAAGGTCCGAGTGGTAATTCTTCAAATCCGCGGAGACAAGCTGAATGTCTAGACGACTCTGAAGAAAGGTGTCCGAGTGGACGAGCGCGTAGCGCACACAGGTGGGAAAATCAAAGTACCCATAGGAAGGGGGCTTGAGCTCGGGTTTGGGGCCCGCAATCGCGGGACCGGCGAAGACAAGGAGTGCGATCGCGCAGCAAACCGCCGCTCGGCAGACCAGGAGCGGTGCCAAGTTAGCTCGTGAAGGCCGGTTGTTTCCGGCGCCCCGATGCTTCGCTGCACGCGATGTGACGAACCTTGTCACGTTCTTACCATACCCTAAAGCCTCTCTTTAGAATGATTCGAGAGACTAGAGGCAAGCGGCTATAAAAGCTAAAGAAAAATAACACTCATTTTACAGTCGGTGTACAGCGCAAGTATAGCCAAACGCCCAGCAAATGTCAACGATCTTTTCACGACCCGCATCTCTCGAAGGGCCTGCCCATGCCGCGTTTCCAAGACCACCCCAAGATCGTGCGTCCATCGAAGAGCTCTCTGGGCGGTGGGCACGCGAGCGATGCGATGAAAGGCATTTCAGCGAAGACTTCCTGGCGTGTCGCGCGGTGAGTGAAATTTCTCCCCATGAGCACCTGGGTGGCTCCGGCAAAGGTAAGCATTCAGTTACGCGAGAGAGGCGACGAGCAAAAGGCAGCAATCCGTCATTCCTGCGGAAGCAGGAACCCAGTCACGCGTTTCGCGTGATTCAATCCCGCGTTCCGCGCGGGACTGGACCCCGGCGCCTGCCCCGGACCATGATCCGGGGTTCGCCGGGGTGACGATATTAGGCCGCGGGTCTTCTCTTGTATCAACCTTGCCGGCCTTCTCCCCCGCGAACCTGAAGGCTTTCCGGCAAAGGCAAAAGGGTGTTGACAAAGTTGCGTGCGCCCTATATAAGTTTAAGGAATAAGTGAAGGAAAAAGAACGCATGATCGCCATCAGCGTGCAGAGCCTTTATTATTATTTTTACTTTAGGAGGAACCCGGCCTCGTCCTGAGTGTGGCGATCCGAACATACCTGAAGAAGAGCGGAGCACACACTCCGCTCTTTTTTTTGAAAAATCGAGGCAATAGAAACGCTATGCGTCGACCGAGGACCCACGACATGAATAATCCTTCAGCCACCGAAATGGCGGGCTGTTTCACAGTCCGTGACCAGACAAAGCTTAGCTTGAACGAGAGGCTGGCCCTTATCGGCTTGATCGAAGACGGTGCGCGCCGTGGATCCGAGCGCTCACCTGTGGTCGGGGACCTGTTCTCGAATTTGGGAGAGCTGGTTGCTGCCACGGTCTCCGGGAGCAAGATTGACCGGCTCAAGCCCGAGGGCCCGACCAAGGGATTCCAAGTTTTTGAGATCAATGCTGAATCCGGCGAGAATCTTGGGCGTCTCCACATGCTCTACTTGAAGAAACCCCTTCCCTGCTACTACCTGGTGTACGTGGAAGTAGCCCCACCGTTCAGGAATCGGGGTCTCGGCAATCGGATTCTTGAGGCTTTCGCCGAGTTTGTAAGTCGGAAGTCCGCATTGGGCATACTGGACAACATCATCCCACAGGATGATCCCACGAACGACATCTACGCCAAGCAGGAGTGGGTTCCGCTGCAGGACATAACAGATATCTGCTCTCCCAACATGGAAAGCGTGTACATGGTATACGTGCCGCCTTCCTTGAGCGGCAAAGATCTCGGGGAACCGCTTCGAAGACTGGTGCACCACCTTGAGCGAAAACGCGCTGCTATTGACATGAGAGAAAACGAACTCATGGTCGGGCAGACCATTGAAGAGTTCAGGGAGCTTTATGTCGCGCTGATCACGTACTTCGGGGATGAGCTTCAAGAGGCGGAGGCGCACGGAGTGATGCGGTACATGTTCACTCGGTTTGTGACCAGGCTTCTTGGGTTCAGGCGCCGCATCGGAGACCTGCTGGGTTATACGGGCGGTGAATCGCTGGAACAGATCGCTCTCCATCCGGAGGTGAGAGCCCTGCCGATCCAGTCTTACGCTCCCCGTGAGTTGGCTTCCAACCCCTCTTTTGTCAGTGGCGATCGTGAACTCTGGCTCAAACTGCCCGAGGCCATGAAGAAGCATCCCGCTCGGATGATCGAAGCTCTACCGAACTACCGCCGGCCTAGCCTGGTGCAATGGATGGAACAAAGAGGGATCCGGTCAAGTGATACTTTGACCATCGGAGACCTCATAGACCTGGGTTTCGACCCCACACGTCTCAAAGAGATAACCATTGAGGGGGAGGAGCACATCTTCGAACGCGTCCAGGTCAGCCGCTTACCGGAGATCACGCTGAACAGGGAATTGCTCCTGGAGATACAACAAGACGCAAAGGGAGCTCGCGTGAAGAACAGCCTGGTTCAGGCAAACCCGCCCCTCCTTGTGATACGGGATCGCGGAAACGGATACGTACTTCGTCGCAAGGTCCAGGGAATTCACTGGGAGGAGGCGTTGGAACAGCTCCAAGTTTCATCCGGGCTCAAAGGACTCAACGCGGCGATGGGTTTGGATAGATTGATCCGTTCCACAGTCCGAGAGGCACGCGAATGGCTTAGCGCAAAGATTAACGGCGCACCAGGCCTCTTGGCAGAGCGATTCGCTTTCTTTGTCTCCTGGGACCTCAATAGCAATCAACCGAGAATCACCGTGGACCCATCAGGCTCTTTCGTAGAATCGATCTGGATCGCGTAGGAGCGCGAGAGGGCTCGAATTGCTGCGAAGTGACGCGCTCCAAAATCATCCGTTGCGCCATCCTGAGATAGTAGGGTATGATCCCTCGCCGGCATGACGGGGACTGTTGAACTAGTGTTCTACAGTAGCTTCTCCCTGGCTCCGCATCCGAGAGAGGGGGAATACTACAGGCCGCCGGATAGAACCGGCGGCATAATCAGGGGGCTTGAGACCTGTCGGAGAGGAAGGCCCCCGGACAATTGTGGCTGGAGATCATGGATCTCGGAATTTTCGGCAGCATTACGTTTGATTGGGATTTCCTTGCCCGCCTGGGAAGCATCATCGTTATCGACCTTATTCTGGCCGGTGATAATGCCGTGGTCATTGCAATGGCCGTCAGGATGCTCCCTCCCCATCAGCGCAAGAAGGGGATTCTCTTCGGCGCCGGCGCGGCCGTCGTGCTCAGGGTATTGTGCACCTTTTTCGTAGCGCAGATGCTGACGATCAATTTCCTGAAATTGGCCGGCGGCGCGCTCATCCTGTGGATCGCAGTAAAGCTCTTCGTCGAAGGCGCGCCCGAACACGGTGTTGATCGAGAAGCCAAGAACATCTGGCAGGCCATAAAAATCATCGTGATCGCAGACATCACGATGTCGCTGGACAACATGCTGGCCGTGGGAGGAGCCTCAGGCGGAAATCTGTTTCTGCTGCTTTTCGGACTCGGGCTGAGCATCCCCTTTATAGTCTTTACGAGCAACCTTCTGTCCATGCTCATGGACAAATACCCCATCATCATTTACATCGGCGCGGCCATACTGGGAAAGGTCGGCGGCGAGATGATCATCACGGATCCTTTTGTGGTAAGCCTGCTTTCCCCGAGCAAGTGGGTTCAATACGGAGTGGAAGCGATCATGGCCGTGGGAGTCATCCTCGTGGGCAAGCTCTGGATGAGATGGATGCTCAGAGAGGAACCCGCGGTCCATCTGCATTGTGCGACAGACGCGAATCCGGAACCGAAAGAGCAAGACTGAGGCAGCCATGGCGATACTCACCTTAGCGAGGATGTTTGGAGCAGGGGGAGCAGAGATTGGACAAGACGTCTCCACGTCGTTGGGATACGAATACGTGGACAAACAGACCATCTTGAGCGAAGTGAAGGCAATCGGCCAAAAGTGGGAGCAATGGGGAAAGAACCTCGACGAACACGGCCCATCTATCTGGGAGAAGTACGATTGGTCTTTCCAGGGGTTTGCCGCGATTGTCCAGAGCATCTTTCTCCATCACGCGTTCAAGGGTAAGGCAGTTCTGGTGGGAAGAGGAGGCAACTTCCTCCTGGAGGACATTCCTTTTGTGTACAAGATTCGGGTGTTTGCCTCTGAGGACTCTAGGATCGAACGGATAATAACGCGTGAATCGGTTGACCGGGAGACCGCCCGTTGGCTGGTTGAAAAGACTGACCAAGAAAGAGTCGGCTTCATTCAATCTCTTTACGGAAAAGCTACGGAAGATCCCCAGGCTTACGACGATGTGTTTGACACAGGGGTGCAGCCTCTCAAAGAAATAGCGGCAATCGTCAAGGAGAAGCTCCTGGCAAGAGATAAGCTCGAGACCCAAGAAGTGCTGAAGCAATTGGAAATGCGTGCCCTCGCTGCTAGGGTCAAAGTGGGCCTTGTCACGGACCCTACACTCTATGTTCCGACCCTTGATGTGGTATTCGACGGCAAAGAGCTGGTCCTTCGAGGCATCGTACGCAGCCGCGAACAGCACTGTCGCCTGGAAGAAGCTGCCATACGACTGGCAGGGGGCGTGCCTCTCAACTGCCAGCTCCACTATCGGGGCTGAGAACTCCTACCAGAAGAACTAAGAGACGCCGTTGTGCATCCTTGGGAATAAAGAGGATCGGGGTGAACAGTAATCTTCAGGCATTGGCAGACGACAATCTTGTCGAATCGATTCGTGAACATGCCCGCTGGCAGGAGGGCTCCGAGTGCGTCGAGCAGGACGGACTTCTGCTCTTGGCCGGGGCGAATCGGTTTCCTTTTCCTTATCTGAATTGCTCGATCCGCGTCGATCCTTCCGTATCTGCTCAGCAAGTTCTTGGCCGAGCGAGAGATTTCTTTTGGGCGCTCGGCCGGGGATTTATCATGTTCGTACGTGCCGATCAAGATCGAGATTTGGACTCGCTTTGCCAATCAAACGGTTTGAAGCCTCTAGCCGATGCGCCGTGCATGTTGATTAACGAGCCAATCGAGTCTATTGACTCGCCGGACAATATCCGCGTGGAGCCTTTCGCAGAAGAGCGCCACGTCCAAGATGCCGTTTCAATCAACTCCGAGGCATATCAGGTTTTCGGCCTCACGTTGGAAACTGCCAAGGCGATTTATGGGAATCCTTCCAGGCTCCTCTCGTCGGCCAACGTGACGGGCTATGTTCTTTATCGAGAGAACAGACCTCTCGCAACGGCCCTCACTATCTACAGCAGGAACAGTGCCGGTATTTATTGGGTTGGGACGGTCCCTGACGTGCAGCGGTCCGGTCTAGGGACAATCTGCACGCGGTTGGCCACAAATGCGGGCTTTCAGCGTGGGGCTTCGACAGTCACCTTGCAGGCCAGTCCTTATGGTGAACCACTCTATCTGCGGCTAGGGTACAAGATCTATGATCGCTTAAGATGGTACGGCCATTGGAAGCCGAAATAGATAGGCACGTTGAGACCTGTTAGGCAAATGCGTCACCGATACGCCGCGCGGGGATTATAATTGACAAAAAGGCCGCTCCTAATGCAATTTGGCAATAAAAGACAACGGTAATAAGTCTGACGACGGTTCCTTCCTCATTTTGTGCGGGATGAAACTCTGGGGAGGCCTTTGAAAGCTCTCTGATTGGGGGTTGGTCCATGAAGAGGTTGCCGGCTCAGTTTGCTGTTATGGTGGGGTTATGGTTTGTTTTCACAGGAGCCTCCGCACAAGCATTCCTCGGGTACGATGCGACGCCCGCCGCTTCCGGCCTTATTGTTGGTTCGCCGGAACGTATGGGTGAACCCTGGGATACCGCGGGGCGGGGTGTCATAGGAGCGCCGACCCTATACTTCGGCTGGCTCGATCACCTGCAAGGAAGCAGGTGGGCCCTTCAGCGGCAGGAGAGTACCGGTATAGCACCTTGGCCGCTCCGAGGCTGGTGGCTTGGCGCAAGTACTGAATTCCCCCTTGGCAATAGATTTGGGGCTCTCCTTTCCGGATCTATCTTCTTCCCTCAGCGCAGCGACGGGCGATGGTTCACAGAACCCGTGGACAGGGCGTTTGACTTCGAAGTCCCTCAGTACGACTGGTTGTCATTGGATGGTCTTGCTAAAGGCCGCATTTGCCGTGGAGTTGAGATTCTGGCAGGCTTCCGGTGGGACCATACCAGCACCAGAGTAGAATACAGCGATGATACGCGGGACGATTATGTCCTCAATGCATATCTACCGCTCATCGGCCTCCAGATTCGCCAGCAGTACCGCAACAGTTGTATGCTCTTCCGATTCGTTGGCACCCCGTTAGTTCGCGGACAGCTTCGATACCACTCTTGGGACGGGCGCGGCTATGCTGAGTTCGGGGACTTTGACGTAAGTGGCGGCTCTTTTGCGGAGTTGCTTGCCGAATATTCCCTCAAGTTCAGTGACGGTCTCAGTCTGGGAGCATTCGTAAAGTGGAATGCGCTCCGCGCGAATACGGATGTCCAGAGGCTCGAAGGGCTTACAACAGATCCTGTTTCGTGGGTTGTGGACATCAGATCCTGGACGGTCGGGGGATCTTTGTCTTTAGGGTTTTTCAGTCCGATTTAGATTTCGTCACGATGACGGAATCTCGGTCCTTTGGAACAGGTACCAATTGAGGCCTCTGCCGCTTGTTACCCTGAGGTTCACCAGGTTGAAATCAGGCCGAGCTTGTCTTACGAACGAGAACACTTCCTCCACGGTCGCAAACTCATAAGGATACCCACCCAGCCAGTCTGTGGCGTCAGTGCTCCAACTCATGCCGCGCTGAGACTTGTAATTGCGAACATGAGTTACGGGATTGTCACCTCTGAGCAGCACGAGCCCGAGGTAAGCCGCCATAGCAACAGGCTCCAAGACGTATGAGCCCAAGCCGGGGTGCTCATTGTACAGTCTTTTCACCGTAGTCCAAAAGTTGTGTATCCATGCGGCACGTCCATCGCGGCTCAGGATCTTATTGTACAAGGCGATATAATAATACCCGCCGGGAGAGACCAGATCCGTGGAGATGCGGATTGAGTCCCACATGCTTCCGGTGTGGTGCAAGACACCCCACGCGTAGACCAAATCGAACGTGCCCAGCCTTGATGCGAACTCGCGGTCGAGAACAGAGCCCTGAGCGACCTCCCACGAGACGGGATTACCAGCTTGAGCGCGGAGGACCTTACAGCACGCGACACTATCAGGGTCTGCATCGAAACTGACAATCCGGTCCGCGCCGAGGGTGTACGCGGCATATGAAAACAAGCCGCTGCCGCAGCCCACGTCCAGGAATGTCTTTCCTCGCAGATCATGAAGCGGCAGAAATCCGATGAGGGACTCTGCCGCGACGCGGAGACGTTCCTGATCGAATCGTCTCAAGAACTCTTGCCAGTTCTTTCCAAAAGGGAAGGTAGGTTGGGTCACTGGGTACGCACCTGATTGCCGCTTGAGAATACCAGGACTCGCCGCGATTCCGGCCGGAAGAGTCTATACACGAAGCTATAGGTTGGTCAATGTGCCATATCCGTTCAGTTGCGCAGCACAGACAGGCCGGGCGGAAGGCAAGAACGCGTCATTCCGGCGGAAGCCCATAGGCGTCAAGTTAAGCAGCCCAGTTCTTTCGTCCGTCATTCCCGCGGAAGCGGGAATCCAGTCTTCTGAATAAGATCTGGACCCCGGCTTTCGCCGGGGTGACGACCTTGGCTCGTGGCATAGCCTTTGAATCAAACTTAGCGACCCGTTACCCGGCCCATCACTGAATCCTCACAATGCGCTCCTTTTCGGTCTTGACACATGCGCATAGCGGTGGTTTAATATTTATTTACCTTTTGAGGAGGCATACCATGTACGCCATCGTCCGAACCGGCGGAAAACAATATAGAGTCGCACCCGGAGACCAACTCAAAGTCGAGCGCATTTCCGCTGAACGGGGCGAAGAAATCGTCCTGGATCAGGTGCTTGCCATCGGGGATTCCGACGGCATCCACCTGGGAACTCCTACCCTGGAAGGCGCGCAGGTCAAGGCGAGCGTGTTGAGGCAGGCCCGGGACCGCAAGGTTATCGTCTTCAAGAAGAAGCGCCGCAAAGCGTTCGACAAGAAGCAGGGACATCGCCAATGGTACACACTTCTGCGCATCCAGTCCATAGGCCAGGAAACGGAATAGCAGAGGACGCGTGAGGCTCCCGGCCCTGCCGGACCAGAGGAATTGATTCACAGACAAGGAGAGCATGGCTCATGGCTCATAAGAAAGCAGGCGGAAGCTCCAGAAACGGGCGTGATAGCGCAGGCCAACGGCTCGGTGTCAAACGTTTCGCAGGCCAGGTGGTTCGCGCGGGCAACATCATCGTGCGCCAGAGAGGCACAAGCGTGCATCCCGGCGAGAATGTGGGCATGGGACGCGATTATACACTGTTTGCCAAGGTGGATGGCGTGGTCAAGTTCGAGAAGAAAGGCCGCAACAAGAAGCAGGTTACAGTGGAGCCGGTGCAATAGAACCTCCCTCAATCTGAAACACCGCTTTTAGATCTTCCGGCATTAACTTGAAGTTCGTCGATCAAGCTCGTATCCAGGTGATCTCAGGCGCAGGGGGTAAGGGCTGCCTGAGCTTCCGGCGAGAAGCCTTTGTCCCCAAGGGTGGCCCTGACGGCGGGGACGGCGGCAAAGGCGGCGACGTGATCCTCCGCGCGGACCCCTCACTCGATACGCTCCTGGACTGCCAGTACCAACAGCTTTACCGCGCGCGCCGAGGCGCCCACGGGCAGGGGAAGAACCGACAGGGCCGTACAGGCGAAGATCTGGTGATCAGAGTCCCCGCCGGCACCCTGGCCTTTGACGAAGAGTCCGACGAGCTCCTGGCCGACCTGGACGTTCCGGGGAAGGAAGTGGTGGTCGCATACGGCGGCAGAGGCGGCCGCGGAAATGCCCGCTTCGCAACGCCCAGAAACCGAGCGCCTCGTCGGGTCGAGGAAGGACAACCGGGGCAGGAGCGTCGAATACGTCTCCAATTGAAAATCATCGCGGATGTGGGCCTTGTGGGAATGCCCAACAGCGGAAAGTCCACCCTCATCTCTCAGGTTAGCCGCGCCAGACCGAAGATTGCGGATTACCCCTTTACGACAAAAGTTCCTGCGCTCGGGGTGGTTCGGCTGGACGATGAGACCGAATTCGTCATGGCAGACATTCCAGGGCTCATAGAAGACGCTCACAAAGGCGCGGGAATGGGCGACCGTTTTCTCAGACACGTGGAACGGACAAGGATCCTGCTCCATCTCATCGATCCTTCGCCGAACTATGAGGAATCCCCGAAAGAACGCTTCTCCATCGTAATGGGGGAGCTTGATTCGTACGGAGCTGGTCTGCTAAACAAACCAATGATTGCGGTGATCACCAAAATGGACCTCCCGGAAAACGCCGAACCAGCTCGCAACCTACGTCGGCAACTGGAAAAGCAGGGCATTCTTGTCCATGAGATCTCGGCAATCACCGGCTCGGGAGTGAAGGAACTCCTCCTGCACACCGCCAAAATGCTTCAACAGGTCCAAGGCAGAGATGAATCCTGAGATTGTTCGCAAAGAGATCGTCTCGAAAGTGAAACGGGTAGTCCTAAAGCTCGGATCGAGCGTGGTGACCTCCGAATCGGGGCTGGATGAGACCGCCATCAAAGGAATTGTTGACGACGTCTGCCGGTACAAAGCGCTTGGAAAAGAGTTCATCATTGTGTCCTCGGGAGCAATTGCCGCGGGAGTCCGACGACTGGAGCTGAAAGAGGGCGCCAGAACCATCCCCCAGAAACAGGCCGCGGCAAGCGTAGGGCAGACAAGACTTATGGCAGCCTATGAAGAAGCATTTGGGAAGCACGGATACCGGGTGGGACAAATGCTCCTTACCCGGGACGACCTGATACACCGCAACCGGTACCTGAACGCACGCAACACCCTGATGACCCTCCTCGGTTGGAACGCGATACCCATCATTAACGAAAACGACACGGTCATGGTGGAAGAGATCAAGCTGGGGGACAACGACAACTTGTCAGCTCTGGTGGCAACCCTTGCAGAAGCGGATTTGCTGCTTACTCTCACCGACCAGGAAGGGTTCATGGACTGTGACCCGCAAACAAACCCCGACGCGTGCCTCATACCCCTGGTTGAAGAAGTGACGCCCGATATCATGAAACTGGCCAATGGTTCCGCGTCAAGCGTGGGCAGAGGCGGCATGGCATCCAAACTGGAGGCCGCGACCAAGGCGGGCAGGTTCGGAATTCCCATGATCATCGCTCGAGGCAAGATCCCCCATATCATCCCCCGAGTCATGGAAGGGGAGCTTTGCGGTACCCTCATTCTACCCGCGAAGGAACGGATTTCCGCCCGAAAACACTGGATGCGGTATAACCTCGTTCCCGAGGGCGCGATCCACGTAGACGAAGGAGCCGCTCGCGCGCTGGCACGCGGGGGCATCAGCTTGCTGCCTGTCGGGGTGATCGAGGTGGAAGGCCACTTCGAACACGGCGCGGCGGTATGCGTCAAAGATCCCAGCGGTAATGATGTTGCGCTTGGACTGGTAAACTATTCATCGGAAGAGCTCAACAAGATAAAGGGACACCAGGCCTCCGAGATCGATTGGATTCTCGGTTATCGGAGCAACGACGAAGCGATCCACGCGGATAATCTCGTCCTGATAGAAACCTAAGCGCACTAATTCCCAATTGATTGTTCCTTTGGTTCCTCTGAGACTCAGTTGGAGATTCCGGCAATGGCCGTTTCCCGTGCCGCCGATCGCGGCTAACATCCATGAATAATACCGGTGCGCTATCAAACAGTGAGAAGGGGTAGGTCGGGTTGCGCCCGCGAAACCCGACATGTCGCGTTGGGCATGATGTCGGATTGAGTCCCGCCCAGAAAGCGGGACTCAATCCGACCTACGGCTTGAGCCTTTTGTTTGTGCTCTACGCTCCCTCCCCTAACTCCTCCTACCAGGAGAGGGGAATGCACCGGCAGAGCCTGCCCCGGACGTGATCCGGGGGACGCCGCGGCGTACCAAAGCCCTAACCCCTCCCTTCCGTCATTCCGATTGGAACCGCAAGCCGCGCCTTTTCACATCTAATCAAATGGTTTAATAAAATATCATATCGCATTGACATAAGGACTATTTTTGTGTTATAAATGAGCTCGCCGCCGGCTTCACGCCGGTCGCGGTCCGTTTGAGTAGATCAACCGGGCAGTCGCGATGTCGGGAAGCTATCGCCCAGGAGGCTTGTTTATGACAAGATTCGCCGCACTGCTGGGGGCTCTGTGCATGGTTTTGATACCGTGCGTGGGATCTGCGCAGGTCGCTCTACCGCCAGGGCCTGGCGTTCCGACGGCCGGCCCCGGCTTTCCGGGGGCTTCGTTACTTTCGCCGTTTCGAGGTCCCGGCGCGCCACCCTATGAAGAACGATCCCCGGATGAATCCTGGAGCTTGCGGGCCCAAGGTAGGGCCGGGTATATGTGGATGTTGTACAGCGTCAATTTCCCGTTTCAAAACGCTGATTTTATAGGCACCCCGGCGTTTGTTGGAGCTGACATTTCTCTCAAGGACGGCGGCTATTGGATGGGTATCACCGGTCTGGAGGTGCAGCCTATTGAGGACCTTTTCTTGTACGGCAGGCTCGGAGCCATTATCCCCAAAGACAGCATCGTTGAAATGAGTTTTACCGGCGCGGCCGGAAGAACGCCCACGTCGGTTCCCATGGGCAGCGGCGCGAACACGGTCTCGCCCTGGGAATGGACCGCGGAGCAGTTCTTTTGGTGGATGGTGGAGGGAGGGGCCGCCTTTATGCTAACTCGTGCGTTCGCCCTCGACATCGGCTTTCGGGCGGAACACATCGATTTCCATATGAGGAGTCCCCGGAATCGGACTCAAGCTCTGAACAACAACCCACCAGGATTCGCCATCACCAGCGACCGAATATGACTTGGCGGTACCGGCCAGGTGGCCGGCGATCCGCTTGCGAAAAACTACCTTCCGTTCGCAGGGCTTCGCGGTTATGGGTGGTGCTGTTCAAATCTTTACTATCGGTGGCGCATTATAGGGTCACCCTTTGGGTGGACGGATTACAGGAACAACTTGACCATGCTGTGCCAGGGCCAAATCGTGACCAACGAGCTTCAAAGGATCCGGTACACGTTCAACTCATCAGCCGCTCGATTCCTGGAAGCGGATGCCGAGTCCATCGTGAGCCTCACACCCAACTTGAAAGCAAATTTGTGGGCTACTGGGAGCATTCTTCGCAACAGCGGCCCGGGTAACATAAGTGGAGACGTCACGTCGTCCCTGGCGTTCCGTTCTCAACCGAACTCGTTCACATCTGAGGACACCCAGTTCTCGCAATCCTGGTTCGCTTTCGGGCTATCGTTCGAGGCGTCCTTCTAACGGCTCATACCGATTCGCTTTCAAACAGTTAGCATACGGAGCCAAGCATGGTGGGACACCCATCCCGCCTGTCCAGAAATGACAGGCAATCCCGCGTTTCGCGGGACTGTCCTACCCTGACACGACGAATTACGTCTTTGAAAGCGCAATGGTATCAGCAGCCAAAGCAGGCGGGTTCCTGGAACACCCGGGGCGAAACCGGATGGCGACCCTTTCCCGGGCCGCGTGGAGCCTCAGCAATCCTCCAAACTCTTGAGATATAAGTTAGATAATTACCCCATGTAATGGCTATCTTTAAACTCTCCGTAGGAATAAAAACTCAAGAATCACATTAAGAAATGATCAGATCATATTGACAATAGTCCATTTTTTTGTTATAAGCAGAGTTGCCGATAGCTTCGCGACGGCCGCGGCCCGTTTGAATTCGTCAAGACGGCTACCGCGATCCCGGGAGGCATTTCCCCAGGAGGCTTGGTTATGACAAGATTTGCTCTACTGCTGGGGGCCCTGTGCATGGTCCTGGCACCGTGTTTGGGCTCCGCGCAGGTCGCCCCGCCGCTAGGGCCCGGCGTCCCACCGGCCGGTCCCGGTTACCCAGGGACCCCCTTATACTCGCCCTTTCAGGGTCCTGGAGCCCAGCCCTATCTCCAACGATCTCCGGATGAAGCCTGGACCGTGCGAAGTGAGGGCAGGGCGGGGCATATGTGGCTTACCTACAACATAAGCTTTCCATTCCAGATTGCCGATTTTATAGGCAATCCATTCTTCGTGGGGATGGACCTCTCACTCAAGGACACCAACTACTGGATGGGGATTTACATCCTGGAGCTCCAGCCCATTCAGGACTTCATTGTGTACGGCCGCCTGGGCGGGAATATCCCCAAAGACAGCACCGCTATCTTGGATTACACGGGCGCCGGCAACCGGATAATCAATTCGGTGCCCATAGGTGCCGGAGCCCAAACTGTGTCGCCCTGGACATGGACTGCACCGCAGGTTTTCTGGTGGATGGTGGAAGGCGGCGTGGCATGGATGTTCACGAGAGATTTCGGGCTTGATCTGGGCTTCCGGGCCGAGCATGTGGATTTCTCGTTGACCAGTCCGCGCAACGGTACCTTGTCGTTCAACAACAATCCACCAACCTTTGCCATACCCTGTGACCGGATATGACTTGGGGGTAGCGGCCAGGTTGGCGGCGACCCCACAGGCACAGGGCATCTTGCGAAGCAATATCTTCCGTTCATCGGCCTTCGTGGTCTTGGCTGGTGTTGTTCAAATCTCTACTACCGATGGCGAATCATTGGGTCACCTTTCGGCTGGACAGACCTCAAGGATGTTCTGGGAATGCGTTGCTACAGCGCTACGCAAACGGAGATACAGCTTACCAGGTACACCCTCAATTCCGGATCAGCCCGCTGGCTGGAGATCGAGGGGGAAGCGATTTACAATGTGACCCAGAACTTCAAAACCAATTTCTGGATCATGGGAAACGTCTTCCGGAACAGCGGCTCAGGCAATATACAGGCCAACGTTCAGGGATCGACGCTGTACCGGTCGCAGCCCAACAGCTTCGACACGGACGCGAGTCTGTATCAGTCGTGGATCGCGCTGGGACTGGCGCTTGAGTTGTCGTACTGAGGGCTCGACCACATAGGTAACCAAGTTTCTCCTGCCACCTGGGAGCATTGAAGCCATGTTAGGCTAAACATAGAGATTGGTAGTCGCGCGGTTTGCCCAACCCGTGCGCTCCCAACGAGCCGGATGAAGCACACACCACCCGACTCATCACATACTCTCCTTTCCCCCTGACCAACCCGGTCGGGGGTTCTTTTTTTGGGGGATCACGCAGCTGAGCTTGCGAATAGAACTTGATTTCTCTGCGTAATGAAACGGTCAGCCCGGAACGGCTCTTGCAAAGGCCGGAATTTGCACGGTATCATCTAGCCGCGCAGGAAGATTGGGCCACCATCGATAGTCCCTGACGTAACCTATCCACAAGGCCCGGTAGGGGCGCAATTCATTGCGCCCGATAAGAGGGCGTGATGAATCACGCCCCTACGGGGATTTCACCCGTGAGGACCATATTCAGTGCGCTCCCACGGAGAGTAGGGGGCCGGAGAGGATCAAGCGATGGAGGAGAATTCCTTATGACGCTGCGGTGGGCTCTGAAAAGAGGCCTGAAATGGTCCGTGGAGTGGGCAACGGCGCTGTCCGGAGCGGGTTGGCTTTACCGTCGGACCGCGGCGTTTCAGGAGGGAGTAAGGATTCTCACCTACCATCGCGTTGCGCGTGAGCCGAATGATTCGTATACCGTGCGCACCCGGCACTTCCAGTCTCACATGGCCTTTCTCGCGGACCACTATCGCCCGGTGGCTCTCAGCTCGCTGGTGAAAGATCTGATCTCAGGGGCAATACTCGATCCACATACTGTCGCGATTACCTTTGACGATGGGTACGCAGAGGGCGCAACCTTTGTGCGCGAAATCCTGGAGCAATATGGTATTCCTGCGACCTTTTTGGTGGTGACAGCGTTTCTTGATCAGTCCCACGAGCCCCATGACGGCCCATTCATGTCGTGGGACGAGCTCCGAGGTCTTGCAGCCGCGGGCTTTGAAATCGGATCGCACACGGTTACGCATCGCAGCCTGGGGCAGCTCACCCGCGAGGAAGTCGAAGCGGAACTGGCCCACTCTCGGCAACGCCTCACTGATGAACTTGGCCACGCGCCGGAAGGTCTCTCTTACCCGTACGGGACGGTGAGGGACTTCTCAGCCGCCATAGCACAGCAAGCTCGTCAAGCCGGTTACGGGTACGCGGTTACTGCGATTCATGGCTTGAACCACGCGGGCTGCGATCCTTTTGTGCTCCGACGCACATCCTTGATGGCAGGGGACGGACTGAGGACTTTCCGTCTCGTCCTGAACGGGAATCTTGATCCGTGGGTTCTTGTGGACAGGTGGGGATACCGTGCTCAACGTGTCTATGATGTGCCCATGGAAAGAGAAGGACTATAGCAGGATCCCTCTCTTTGCATCGTCCCAGGCTATCTAGCGACCACGCGACCCATATCGCTGCTCAGGCCCCAACTCCAACCGTTGAAGAGTAAGAGTTGCTTGATATTCTGGTCCACCCACACGTCGGCTCTGCTAATCAAGCTGCGCGGCACAAATACCAGATCTCCTGCGCCGAGCACATAGTCCGTGAAGGAAGAGAGGTTTGTCATGTCGGCAAGCCGCGTAATGTATCTGCCATTCGGCGCCTTGGACACCACGAGCACGGACCGGGGTTCGGCTTCGGGTCTCATGCCGCCGGCAAGGGCGATTGCCTGCTGTACGGTCATGCGACCCCGCATGGGATAGACACCTGGAGTACTAACCATGCCGTCAACGAAGGCGAGATGACCGGAGACTTCCCGCAAGAGCACGGAGACTTTGATATCGCCTAACATACCCCCGTACTGCCGGTTAACCTCCTGAGTAAGCTGAGGAACCGTGAGGCCCTCTGCCCGCACCTGAGGTATTAGCGGGATCGCGATATTGCCGTCCGGGGCTACTCGGATCTCACGGGCCTGCCCAAAAGTGCTGGTGGCGATGGCTCTCTGTACTTCAGCCAGCTTGGCATCGAACTCTCGAACCGTGACGGTAATCTCCGGATCTCTGAGTAGATCTGAATAGATTTTTCGTAGTTTCTCGCTGATTTGGTCTGCTGTTAGTCCCGCCACGTGCACGTCTTTCTTGCGGGGAATACTGATCTTGCCGTCCGGCCTGACTCTCACGGTCCGGTTTAGTTCCGGATTGAACGCGAACTCGATGTCCAACTGATCTTTAATGCCTAACTGATACGGCTTCTGCGTGACGGTTGGTATGGTGAGATACAGCAGTTCAAGCACATCTCCTGCAGCCAGCCGATAGAGCGAAGTGGGGAAGTGCTCGGTCACACACTGGGCGAGGTGGGGCGGAACCTCATTAACCACAGCACGATGAACCGGAATAACACAGCCGGAAATCACCAGCGTGGCGGCAAATACCGCTATCGTGTGTGGGAAGAAGGTCAGACTCGCTCCGGCGCGTGTGAGAGATCTCATGGTGTGTCTTCCGTTGAACTCAGAAAGCGGCTCCTAAAGAAAAGCTGATCCCGTCTCGTGAATACTCGAAGAGTTTTCCCGATATCCGTTCTTCACCGTGGTAGAAACTCTCGTGCTCGTACCCACCTCTGACTTCCAGAAGGAGTCTAGTGGCAAATTGCATACGAACAGACAGTCCCAGATTGAGGTCCACGTAGTTGACGAAATTGGGGGTCATAGAGAAGGTCAATCGACCGAATCCCCCCACGTCTCGGGCCCGTCCGAAGCGCAACAACGGAAGCAACGATGTCAGCTCCGCATGAACTCCCAGGCAAGGGACCAGCTCGTGGATTGAAATAATCTCGTCCATGTCCCTCCGCGGCGCCGGCGCAAAGCTTACCTGTGACGTTATGTACCGCATGTCTCCGTGCAAACCGCCGAAGAAGCCTGGGCCGGCCAGGAGATCGAGATCATAGCCTGCCCCGAAGGTCGCGGTCTCAAACACGCTTTCAATCTGCGTTCCCGCCTGATACAGACGGGTTCTCGTCTGGATGTCCCTGGTCAGGGTCTTGCTCCCCAGGTAACGTTCCGGAATTGAGCCATAAACGCGGAGCACGTGATGTTCCAGAGGCCGAACCGAGCCCCGAACCCTCCAGCTCAGCTCAGTGGAAGGCAGTCCCAGATCGCTATAAAAGTCGAGACTCGATCCAATCCCGCCCACGAGCTGCTCAAACCCCATTCTTCCCCTAATCCAACTCTGGAACCCTTCCGCGCGTACCGAGCTGGAGGGGATAAAATCCAGGGGAGCCGCGTTTCCTTGTGCGGATAAGCACAGGCAGAGTGAGGCGCAGCAAAGCAGAATCCGACCGGCTTCAAGAGCCTGTTTCCATCTAAGCCTCGGTTGTGGTGCACGCATTGCATTCATCGATGTGAACCATTCAGTCCTGCACAACAGCCTAGCGGACATCTCCCGTGAAGAGCGCGGCCGCGTACTCCGTGGCTCTCGCGAGTAGCGGCTTCTGAGCTATAAAAGGTGCTTCACGGAGGTAAAGGCAGTCATGAGAGCCGGAAGACAACTTCTGGACGGTCCCTTTTCCCGTCGCTCGTTTCCTCGACAACTCCTTCTTAGAAGTGGTCATTTCTCTCTTGCCCTGAAGCGCCTCTTTCAGCCCGTGCAATTCGGCGGCCCGTTGTTTGAGCTGCAACAGGTGCTCTCTGATGCGTTCTTTCATGGCAGTCCGCACGCCTTTGATCTCCAGATCTATGGCCTGCACGTCCCTGCTCTCTGTAGTGAAACGGGCGCCTAAAGTCTGCTTCTTGATTTCCAGTTCCACGATCTTGTTTTGGAAAGCGCTCAGTGACGGTACCCCGGTCGGGTTGCTCTCCGGTAGAAAGCCCCTGAAGGGCCCTTTACCCAAATCCATAAACTTAAGCGCCATCTCACATTCGTGCTGCTGTGCGACGACCTTTTCCAATTCGTTACGGATTTCCGACCAGACGCTCGCAGGCCTGCCAAAGGTCGATCCCGCCTGCCCAGAACTACCGGACAGGGCTGCATCCGCTGCAAGCTCGGATCGGTGCCTTGCGTAGTGTTTCAGATACGCGTGCATTGCTTCTTTGAGTCGCTCCGGGTCTTGTCCAGCGATTGAGACCGTGGCCGTACCGGTCGACGGTTGAGGAGTTACGGAGAGCTTCTCTGAAAGCCACTTGGTAGTAGCTGTGTAGTTCGGCAAATCAGGTTGAGTCGCAGCGCCTCCACTGCGTGCCGGAACGCCAAAAGAGCCTCGGACGCTCTCTCGGGTAGCCTTGCCGGCAACCAATTCCCGCGAAGCCAGGTGGAGCACCCGCGGGCTTTTTAGGATCTCGACTTCTTTCTCCAACGGCCATGCCCGGCCTGAGGGGTCTCCTGCTTGGGCGCACAGAAACAGCAGATTGGCGTCGATTCGGTAATTCCCAGGGCTCAAGAGATAGAAAAAGACAGCGGTCACAATCGTCGCAATCCCCGCATAGGCCAGAAGGAGAAGTCGGGGACGACGCGTCCCAGTCCCTCCTCCCTCAGGAATCATATCCGGAGAGAATTCCAGGAACTCGTCCGCGGGGCCTTCCGTCGATGAGGGCTGTGGGGTTTCCTCCCACTCGAACTCAAGTCGGTGGTCCATATCGGCGTGCGAGGGTAGAGCTGAAGTCGAGTTGCCGACTTCGTGTCGGTTGCTTGGCTCACGCGGAACGAATTGCGCGAAATGACTCCGCTCAGGGTCACCCCATTTCCACTCTGTCGGGACCCACAATTCAGGCTCTGCCGCTGTGCCAGCGGAGACGAATCGCTCCGGTGTAGGTGGCGGGCAGTGCGAACCCCAGAACCGGGGAGCGGTCCCGTCGGACCAGCTCTCAACCACGTAGCCCCTGGGATCCGGGGAACCGGAAGCATTCTGCGCCGGGCCTGAAACACGCTGCGAAAAGGGAGTAGTCGGGCTCGGGCGGCACGCACGCGGTGCAATCCCAGTCTGAGAGCCCACCACCTGATTATGTTTGAACTTCCGAGGTCCCTGACTATGCATGTTCGCACCGGACCCGGTCGATTCCATTCCCATCGGGTTCCCTATTTCGCACAGTCGATTGACTCGTGTGCGCGGGCAACGTATACGGAAGATCTCGTGGAGCGCGGAGACTCAACCAGGCGCGAGTTGACAGGAGACGTTCCGAGGAGCTTGCCGCCACAGTTTTCTGGTAGTCCGCCTGTCCACGAGCTGAAAGACGCATTTATTGCCTCTTTGAGCGGCGCGCGTCGGGCACCGCATGAGTATGATAGCAAAAAGAGCCATGAATTGTCAACACTTGAATAAAATACTTCATGTAAAACATTAAGAAATGTACCGCGCCCCCTCTCCCTGAAGCTCCCAGAGAGCTGACTGAGCTTGACTTCTCCTTCCGCCAAGGCTAAGAGGGAGGTATGGACGCGCAGGGAAGAATGAAAAAGGCTGTTGCGCAGATGGTTCCAGCCTTTCGGGAAGAGCTTCATCGGTTGGATCAGGCCATTGCTCAAGAGATGACCGGTAAGACTGACTATGCGATCCAGTTCGCGTCGTCCTATTTCGGGGAAGGGGTCAGCACCATAACTCTTAGCTATGCGCTGTTCTTGGCTTCGATCTACGGCGCGGGCCACGTGATGGTTATTGAAGGGAACATCCGGAAGCCTTCGCTTGCTGCGATGCATGGTTTTAACGTGGAGAAGGGTTTGCAGTCCGTGCTGAACGAAAAGGCCAGACTGAGAGACGCGTTGGTTTTGTTGAAAGATTCAGGAATTTCGGTTCTTCCCGCGGAGATAGGCAAGGCCGACGCGAACGTCCTCGCGAGTGAGCGGGTACGAATCCCGCTCGGGGAGTTAATACGCGAGAGCATGGAGAGATTTCGGTTTGTCCTGATAGACGGTCCGCCGGTAATTCCTTTTGTCGATGCAACGCTCCTGGCGGGCGTGGTCGATGGGGTGGTCTTTATTGTCGAGAGTAACCGAACTCGCGCCAAGGTTGTTGAACGTGCCCTGGACGAGCTTGGAGCCGCGGGGGCACGCATTCTGGGGACAATTCTCAACAAGCGTGAATTTCATATTCCAGGCTTTATTTATAAGTTCCTCTGAAACACCGCCGTTCGTTAAGCCCGGAACAATTTGTCGCGGGTAGAAGTCCGCAGGAAGAGTGGCTGCGGCTGCTTGAGGCCTTTTCAATGGAGGTATGGTTGGGTCGCACCAGGCCTATCAGGCTTTGCATGCTCACGCACAGCATTTACCAGCGCGATTCCCGAGTACGGCGTTACGCGGAGTACCTGGCCGAAGACAACATGCTGGTGGACGTGATCTGCCTGGCCTCGGACCGTGGCGAGCCTCCGCGGGAGCGCAAGAACATCAGGATTTACGCCATACCGCTGACCAGGAGCCGCCGAGAAGGGTTCTTGCACGCGATGGAGTGGCTTTATTCGATTTTCCTCATGGGCCTCTACCTGACGTGGCTAGACATCCGGTACCGGTACGACTTGGTGCACGTACATAACATGCCGGACTTTATCGTCTTTTGCGCGCTTTTGCCAAGGCTTCGCGGACGTCCGGTTATCCTCAACCTTCACGATCCGGTGCCCGAAGTGACTCAATCCAAGCTGAGTTTGAGCCCCAGGCATCCGCTGGTCCGTATCCAGGCTTTTATCGAGAAGGTCTCGGTCGCGTTCAGCAGTCACGTGATTACTGCCACCAACTCTTTCAAGGAACTCCTCGTGCAACGGGGTGTTCCGCCTGACAAAATCACTGTGGTCCGGAACGCTGCCGACGAACGGATATTCAAGCATCCCGCGAATCCGGCGCGGACCTCATCTAGGAAGGAGAGGTTCACCTTGCTCTATGTGGGCACCGTGGCCCCCAGGTACGGGCTTGACGTCATTATAAGGGCATTGCCTTTACTAAGGTCCGAGATCCCGAATCTGCGTCTGCGGGTCGTGCCCAAGATAGTTCACGAGGGGATTGGCCTGAAACAAGCTCTCAGCCTTGCGAAGGAACTCGGGGTGGAGGATATGATCCAAGTTGACGAGCCTGTGCCGTTGGATCAGATGCCTGCCATCATGGGAGAGGCGGACCTGGGCGTCTATCCTGCGCTTCGGGACTGCCACATGGACCTGGCCATGTCCTTGAAGATCCCGGAAATGGCCAATGTGGGCCTGTGCATCGTGGGGACCAGGCTTTCCGTGCTGGAAGAGTATTTTGGCGAAGATGCTATTGCTTTCGTGCCTTCGGGAGATTACGAGGCTCTCGCCCGCAGAATCAGCGAGCTGTATCACAATCCGGAATTGAGGCAGAGGCTTGCTCGCCGCGCGGCTGAGCGTTCGCGGGAGTTCAACTGGCAAAGCCAGTACGAGATCTATCGACAGTTGCTTCAGCGCCTGCTGAACTCATAGGCCCGTGCTTCTGCACACTATGGGCATGGTGATACCAGTCGAGTTTCTGAGTGGACATAATGAGGATCATGCATCTCATGCATCGCTCGGTGCCGGGCACGCACGGGTACGCTATCCGCAGCCGGCAGATTGTGGCCAGTCAGAGAAAGAAGGGGCTGGAGCCGTTGGTAATCACGTCTCCTTCCCAGGCTCCCCTCGGCCCGCTCGATGAAGAAGAGAGCGAGTTCATTGACGGGATCAGGTACTTCAGGACTGGAGGCCGCATTCTTCCCGGCACCAAGGATGTAAAGGACGGAAGCTCGCTCAAGGCATCTTTCCGCATCCTTCAGAATGTCTCGCTGCTGAAGACTGCTCTGCGCGTCGCTCGGATGCACCGTCCGGAAGTGATCCATGCCCATTCTCCTTTCACCTGCGGACTTGTTGGAGACATGGTAGGACGTTGGACGGGCTTGCCGACCGTGTACGAAGTACGTGGCATCTGGGAGGCTTCCCACGTGGCGCGTCACAGCATGGCCGAGCATTCTCTCTCGTACCGAGGCATTCACCTGCTGGAAACCGCGGCGCTCAGACGTGCTGACATGTGTTGTGTCATCAGCGAGGCTCTCAGAGGAGAGGTGGCTTCGCGCGGAATCAGTCCCGAAAGAATCTTCATCGTGCCCAACGGTGTGGAGATGGAGACGTTTGTCCCAGGTGTTCCTTCGCAAGATCTGGTCCGAAGGGTGGGGTTGGACGGCGCACTCGTAGCGGGTTACATCGGGTCGTTCTTCTATTACGAAGGATTGGATCTGCTTGTCCAGGCCGCGGCCCGGCTCAAGGAACGGTTTCCGGCTCTGCGCCTCCTGCTGGTGGGTGACGGAGAACACGAGGCCGAGCTTCGCAAGATGACCATCGATCTTGGCGTTTCAGATCGCGTGGTCTTCACGGGTAGGGTGCCTCACGAAGACATCATGGGTTATTACCGAGCCTGCGACCTGTTGATCTTGCCGCGGCGCGAAGGAATCGAGACACGGCTCGTGACGCCTCTCAAGCCCTTGGAGATCATGGCCATGCAAAAGCCGGTGCTTGCCAGCGATATCGGCGGACATCGGGAAATCGTGACGGATGGACTCAACGGGATCTTGTTCCGGTCCGAAGACCTTGACGATCTTGTGGCCAAGTGGGGGAGGTTACTCGAAGACAAGGGCCTTCGAAAGGATCTGGGAATCAAAGCTCGACGATGGGTGGAAGAGAACCGGGACTGGGGAGTACTCGTGAACCGCTACGTGGACGTATATGCCAAACTCACCGCGGGGCGGCGTTGAAAAGCCTCGACCGATGTGGTTCCTCCGGCTTGCGTCAGACATCGCCACGTCCTACCCATTATGCTCGAGCATAGATTGGTGGGACAGGCATCCTGCCTGTCAGGCCTCTTGAAGAGGGACCGGGGCCCGAATAGACAGGCGGGACGCCTGTCTCACCGAAACCCATTCCACGGGCATGGCAGGGTAGGCTGCTACCGCAGCGTTCGGCCATCCCGGACCACGAGCATCGGCACCTGCTTGAGACGAGGATCCTTGGGATTGGGCTTGAGGTTGGCTCTCGTGGGACTCTCGAACGTCACAAGCACGCCCCCGTTCAGGCGGCACCACGGACATGCTTGCAACGGGACGAGCACGTGAGTCCCTCTGGTGCCCTTCACCGTAATCCGCCCCGCGTCCACCATAATGATGGTCCCAGCATCATAGTCGTACCTCCACTGAGAAGATGCATCCTGCGTAAAGACCAGGGCGAGACCGAGAAGGGACGCGGCCGCCCACAAAGTTCTCGCTTGAACGCACATTTCTATGAAAGTTGTCGGCATCAGGCGCCCCTGGTCAGGTCTACATATGGGGAGGCTTGGAAGTCCGGTGTAGGGTAGGGGCAACCCTTGTGGTTGCCCGTCCGGTTTTGCCACCGATCTCCGAGGCGAAGTCCCGGAGTGCTTGTCGAAGCCGGGGCCTTTCATGATTCGTTGTAGCTTCTTTGCTATGACAGTCGGTATCAGGATAGCTCTGGACTCGACACCGGCAGTTTTCTGAAGGATGCGAGAACCTTGTACCCGGTGACCGATTCTAGCTCATGCGGAGTGTCAAAGGTGTTGTCGAGGAAATTCGCGATCATAATGATCCCGAAACCAAGTGGAAAGGCCAGGACTAAAGCTGCGGCGAGAAAGAGACTCTTGTTGGGGAAAACAGGAGATTCCGGAAAGTAGGGCTTGCTCACGACGCGCACGTTGCCGATCTGTCGTCCCTGCCTGCTTGTGTCCAGGCCTGCCTCCTCGGCCTTGGTGGAGTACTGGATGTACCGTTCCTTGGCCAAAGTAGACTCTAATGCCATCCGCTCAGCTTCTTGAGCCTTTTCTTCCAGTTGCCCAAGATCTCGCTGTTTTTGCTGTAGGCCTGTCTCTAGAGCTTTTCTCTTCGCTTCGAGTGTGGCGAGCTCAGACTCAAGCGTTTGCTTAAATTCGGCCTTCAGATCGCTGACCATGGCATCCGCGTCACGATAGTTCCGAGTATCGCGATGGAACTTCTCCTGGACTTCCAGCTTGGACTGCCTGGCTCTCAGCAACTGGCTGGCAAGCACGGTGATCACTGTGCTCTCTCGGCCGGTACCCCCGGCCATCACCAATTGGCCTGTGGGAACCACGTCCTTGTGGAACATGTCCAACATGCTCTGGTATTGCTTGATACCGGCGTAAATGTCCACGAGCGAGTCACGAATCAACCCGATCTGCGATATCAATGATTCCTTCTGCTTCTCCGGGAAGGCGATTTGCCATGTCTTCTTGAATTCGGCCAACCGTTTGTCCGCTTCTTCGAACTCCTTCTTGTATTGGTTTCCGAGACCTAAAAAGAAATTCTTTGCCTCGGGCAGCGAGTAAACCTCCAAATGATAAGGCAGATAAAGATCCAGAATGGTTGTGAGTATTTGTTGAGCCTTTGCCGCGTCGTCGTACCGGAAACTTACTTCCAATATCTTGGATTTAGGAACCGGAACCACCTTGCAACCGGCCAGCAGACGGCGGGCGCGCTCACGTGCCTTGTCCTCCGTCGTCATGGTCCTGTCCGGCCTTTTGTCGCTACCGAAGACCTCGTTGATCCACTCTGACACCTGCGATCTAAGATGCTGCAAGATTCCGGGTTTGTCCTGGCGTTCAAAGAATTCGAGCCCCAGCTTGGTCACTGCTTGAGTCCACAGGTCAAGACTCATGAGGATTTCCATTGCGCTGTTCAAGTCCAGCTCTTCCACATTCAGACTCACATGGGCCGCCCCAGCCGCTTGAGGCGAAGTAAGCAGCAATCCTGCCCTCTCATCTTTGGCGGTCACAAGCACTTTCGCGTTGGACTGAAACACGGGAGGGATCACGTAACAGACCAGCAGAGTGGATAGGGGCAACACCACAATCACAATCTTCAGGATATACAGGCGTCGGAATATGCTGTTAAGGCTATCGCGCAGCGAAACGCCTTCGGGTTCTCTCATGGTGCTTTTCTGCAACGGTGTTACTGTGCCGAGAGTGCGAAGCGGGACCTGACCCTGTCCCTCTCCCTGTTTAGAATGTACCCCTTATCCTTATAAGTATACTACGCTTGCTCCGAAAAGTTCTCTCCGGTTGCCATCACACGGCTTCACGAGCCGGAGGTGGCGCCCCGAGACAAGTCGGGGCTCGCTTTCGAGAACAGGCATCTATCACATTATCGTTTAAAAGAAAAGCAATAGATGTAAATATTAATTATGTTCAGTAGAGACTCGATATATCACATGATTATTGGGCCTTTTATTTGTCGATATTTGCCTTTTTGCCTTGACACGGGGAGCCTGTTTACGCTAGCGCGAACCGAAGGGCCTTTGCAGACACATGGAAAGCCAAATCGCCGGACGGAAGGCTAAAGGAGAATGCTCATGTGGCAAGCCTTTGAAGGGCAACTTTTGGATACGTTGAGCGCTTATGCGTGGAGAGTCGCAGCAGCGCTTATCATTCTTGTAATCGGGCTATGGTTGGCGAGAATCATCAGGAATGCTGTGCACCGCTTGCTTGTCTCGAGAAAAGTAGACCCAACACTCGTCGGATTTGTCGACAACGCTGTCCACGTTGCCTTGTACGGGTTAGTATTTATCGAGGTGCTGCATAAACTCGGCGTTGAAAGCAGCACCCTGGTTGCCGCAGTGGGAGCTGCGGGCTTCGCCGTCGGATTCGCGTTGCGGGGACACCTGGGCAATGTTGCCGCGGGCTTGCTTATCATCCTATTTCGCCCATTTGGCATAGGCGACCAAATTGAGGGTGGCGGCGCAGGAGGAACCGTTGAGAAGATAAAATTACTCGATACGGAAATTCGTACACCAGATAATTTGACGGTAATCGTACCTAACTCCAGGCTTATGTCAGACAAGATTATCAACTATTCCCATAGGGACAAGAGACGCTTAGAAGTAATAGTCGGAGTAAGTTATAAGGCAGATCTCAAAAAGGTCCGAGACGTTTTGCAAAGTATCACTGAAGAAGACAATCTTGTCTTGAAGGAACCACGACCGAACGTCACCATTAAGGAACTAGCGGACAAGAGTGTGAAGATTGAAGCCGCGGTATGGGTAAGATCAGCGGATTATTTGAAAGCCAAGGTCCAAATGAACGAAAAGATTAAAGAACGCTTCGATTCCGAAGAAATTCCGTTCCCTTGAGCCGTCAGCCTGCGCGGCCTCATCTCCGCGGACCAGGCCTGGTCGCGGGGCCGCTTTGTTCGCCTGCGACCGCGGTAAACACTTCATCCGGTTCTTGCTCGCCAAGAGGGACCAGATTGAGGCCGTGGTGCAGCACCAGCCGTTCCGGTGATCGCTCCCGAACCAGAAGAGCCGTCTCCTGCCCAGAATCCCAGAAGAGCCGGAGAAGAGAGGCCGAATAAGAGAAAGCTCCCTGACCCGCCACGATCCATTGCTGCGATTTGTCCCCACGATAGAGCGCTTGGAATGTTGCATCATCTCGGAGGGTAAGCTTCAGCAATCGGCTTGTTGCCGTTTCCTCTCGATCGCCGGCGATCCGATAGGAGAGATCCCACGTTCCGGCAAGGAGCTTGGCCTGCTCGTCAAGCGCTCCCGATGTCCCGTTACCACCACAGGAACAGAGAACCAGGCCGAGTAATATGGCAACAATTAACGCTGTCGGCGGGAAAATCGGAAGGTGCTTTGCCATGACGGGCTAGGATAAAGTTGGTGCCATAAATGCAAAGCGACCCCCCGACCCAGGGAGGCCGCCTTGCTGTTCGTATGGTTCAAGCTCTCAGCGGAAATCCGAATCGAAGATTCGAATCCTAGTACCAACCGCTGGAAGAGCTGCTTGCCGGCCAGTAATAACCGCTGCTGCTGCTGGCAGCCTGCGGATAGTAGTAACCGCTGCTGCTGGAAGCGGCCTGAGGATAATAGTAACCGCTGCTGCTGCTGGCAGCCTGCGGATAGTAGTAACCGCTGCTGCTGGAAGCGGCACCATATGAATAGCCATAGCCGCTGCTGGAGGAGCTTGCGGGCCAATAGCCGCTGCTGCTGGACGATCCGGCGCCGCCCCACGATGCATAGGGTGCCCACGCGTAGAAAGCGATGCCGTACGTCGCGAACAACATCACCATACCAACCACTGCAAGAGTCACTGCAAGTCTTCTCATCGAAACAAATACCTCCTCACCGAAATTTGAATCCCCTCGTTACTGTCCTTAACGAAAGAACAGGATGCCCAACTTGTAAAACAGATGAAGCTACGTTACATACGGCTATCACGAATGAAGGCCATTGTCAACGTTTTTTCACCCCGGACCAGTCGGCCTTCCAGCGCTTTTCAGGCTTCTGAGCGCCTCAAAAGTCCCTTGACTGGCCTTTGCCGTCTGCTAGGATTCTCTCAATTTTGATGGATGTCAAGGAATTTTTGAAATGAAGGCACTGAGCACCGCTACTCACCGCATATCACAAATTTTTCCTCGAAGAACTGAGTGGTCACCAGGTTTCTTTTGTTTTGCACTTGTCTTGCTGCTTGCACTGTCGCCTGCTCTCCGTCTCGCTGACGCGACTTCCACGGAGCGGGCGCCAACGCAATACAACCTGGAAGAACGTATTCGCCAGGCAGGGGAGCTCATCGCGGCTGGAAGGATCGGCCAGGCCCGCCAGTTGGTGCGTGAAGCCATTATGGAATGCGAATCCTCAGAGGCCGACGTTGGCGAGTGCTCGCGCTGGGTGCGCTCCTTGAGGGGACTGGACCTGGCGTTGAAGAAAGTGCCCGATCGGACAGCAATCACCAATTCGATCGGCATGAAGCTCGTCCACATACCTGCGGGCGAATTCATGATGGGTAGCTTGAAAGGAGAGATAGACTGGTTGAGGCTCACCTTCCGCAAGACGTGGCGGGAAGGCCATAAGCAGTGGTTTCAGGACGAGCTGCCTCTTCACCCTGTTCGCATCACTAAGGCGTTCTACATGGGGGCTACCGAAGTGACGGTGGGCCAGTTCCGTGAATTCATCAAAGCTACCAAGCACAAGACTGATGCGGAATCCGGCGACGGAGGCATGATTTTCAGCAAGACCGAGAACCGATGGGTGCCGGACAAGAGCATGAAGTGGGACTCAACATCCTGGAAGATCTCGGACGATCAGCCTGTGGTGTTCGTCTCGTGGAACGACGCAAAGGCGTTTTGTCGTTGGCTGAGCCGTAAGGAAAAGAAAACGTACCGGTTGCCCACCGAGGCCGAGTGGGAAATGGCGTGCAGAGGCGGCTCGGTGTGGACCCGCTATCCATGGGGTAACCGTCTCCCCGGGGATCGGGACACCAATTTCGGTGACGGCATTGCTAAGCTTCCGGGGAGTCTGGCCACGGTTGATGACGGATATCGATTCGTGGCGCCGGTAGGCAGCTACCGGCCCAACGGGTTCGGCCTGCACGACATGGACGGCAATGTGATGGAGTGGGTCGAGGATTACTACGACCGCAACTATTATGAGACTTCCCCTGTGGAGGATCCGCAGGGCCCCAGTGTCGGCCAATCCCGCGTGAACAGAGGCGGAAACTGGTATGCGAGCCCGGCTGACGGCAGATGTGCATTCCGTGGCTTTTCAGGTGCGAGCATGAGCTTCTGGAACCTGGGATTCCGCGTGGTGATGGAAGATGCGGACGAAGAAAGACAAACCATCGCGGCAACAAACCGGGAGCCCTCGCGATCCGGCGGACAATCGGGACATTCCAGCTCGGAATTGCCTCCGGCCGACGATGAAGGGATCCGCTATTTCCGTCAGGCCATGTACGGCGCTCAGCAGCAGCAATGGGACGAGGCAGTGGATAACCTGGAGAAGGCCCTCAAGGTGTACGAACGGAGAGAAGACTACAAATGGATTGCCAGGGTCAAAGCCACCTTGGCCGGTATTTACGCAGAACGCAACCGCACGTATAAAAGCAAGGAACTCTACACTCAGGCCCTCGCGGGCTTTCGCAAGATCGGCGACCTCACCAATGCCAGGATTGTGCTGGGTCAGCTCCAGGAAATGGAAACCGCCCCCGTGGTGAAGGTGGCGGAAGTGAAGAAAGGTGGACCCGCGGATCGAGCAGGTATTGTGACCGGCGACATTGTGATCGAGTACGCGGGCGAAACGGGTTTCAGGCTTCAGGGCTTCAAGAAGCTGGTTCACGATTATTCGAGAAGTGAAAAGGTGACCCTGAGCGTGCTCAACAACGAGGAGATAAGCACGCTGGTCGTTCCTGGTGGTGAATTGGGAATAGCAGTTGAAGAAGTAAAACGACCCCCGCGGCCTCGAAGACCGCAAGAGGATACCGACCAACAGCAGAGACGACGTCCCCAACGTCGACCGCCCGCAGCCCGCAGGTAAAGAGCCGATTTTTGCGGGTGCGCCCCTCGTGAGGCTGTCTCAATAGCCTAGAATGCACGGAATTCCAGGTACGGCGCGCTTCGAGGAAACTGTCTCAGAATTCCTGGTGCGGGTAATATCGTGCTACGATGCGTGGGTGGCCGGGACGTCATACGTCCCGGTGGCGAAGGCAGAGAAGGTTCATTCTCTTGCTGACTTGCCGAGTAATGAAGCTACCGGTGGTATGTCCACCCCAAGAACGCTGCTGGACAAGCCAGCAGTGGCACCCAAACGTCCTCCGAGGTCACCACATCCCACCATTTATTCGGTCTTGATGCGCTTGATCAATTCGGTTGTGGAGATCCCTTCCAGATGCTTAATGAATGCCACTCGGCCGCCTCGAGAGGTCACCACCTCTTCGCCCACGACCTTTTTGCCCCGCCAATCCTCCCCTTTCACCAGCACGTCCGGCCGGACTTCCTCGATGAGTTGCTTTGGGGTGTCTTCGCCGAACACCACCACATAATCGACGAAACTGAGCGCCGCGACCAGCTCGATGCGGTCTGCTTCCTTCATCACAGGCCGGCCGGGGCCCTTTATCCGCCCGACGGACAAGTCGGAGTTGATGCCCACCACGAGGACGTTACCCATCTGGGAGGCCTCGCGGAGGGTCTTGAGGTGACCTGAATGGAGCAAGTCGAAACATCCGTTCGTGAAGACGATCGTTTCTCCCTTGGCTCTGTGGTTGCGCAGGACCGTGCCGACCTCCTCTGTGGTGAGGACTTTTGGACTTGCCTTCTGCTCTGCAAGATGATTGATGAGCTCGTCGCGGGTAACGGAGGCTGCGCCGAAGCGAGATACCACGATGGACGCAGCCAAATTCGCTATCGAAATCGCATTCTCCACCGACAAACCGTTAGCCAGGCTTAGAGCGAGCGCTGCGATGACCGTGTCCCCCGCGCCGGTCACATCGATGATCTCTACGGGTTTGACGGCAAATGTCTTGACCTTCTGGCGGCTGACCAGAGTGGCGCCTTCGCGGCCTCGCGTTATGATGATCCCTTCAGCCTCGGTTCTTTCCAGGAGGACGCGGCCTGCTTGGACCAACGTGGCATGGTCCGTGATCTCAATCCCCGCGGCCTGCGAGGTTTCTCTGAGATTGGGAGTGATATACGTTGCGCCGCGATAGCGGGTAAAATCCATGCCCTTGGGGTCAATCAGAATCGGCACCCTGCTCGATCGGCTAGCCGAAATGAAAGCCTGCAAGAGACGAGGAGTCAGGAATCCCTTACCGTAGTCTGAAATGACCACGGCCTTCACTTGCGGAACTACCGATTCAACGTCCTTGATGATCGCGGCTTCGAGTTCCTCATTGATTTGCCCCGCGTTCTCCTCATCGATTCTGACGAGTTGCTGGTTCCGCGCGACCACCCGGGTCTTCACCGTGGTCGGCCGGACCTCGTCCTCCTTTAGCCAGAAGCTTTCGATACCCAGTTCGTTGCAGTGTTTGCGAAACCAACGGCCGACCGGGTCTTTTCCCACTGAGGCAAAAAGGGCCACACGTGCGCCCAGAGACAACAGGTTTCTTGCCACATTGCCGGCTCCACCCAACCGTCGTGAGCGATCCCGGACCAGCACCACCGGCACGGGCGATTCCGGTGAAATACGCTCGACCTCGCCCATGACGTACTCGTCGACCATCACATCTCCAGCCACGAGAATGGGGAGCGGCTGGAGGCTCCGAATCAGGCTCTCGTTCAATTCAATCCTCCGGCGGGATTGCCGCTTCTTGCGCGGCACGCGTGGGCATTCGAGGACTATACCCATTGCCAAAAGTCTTGGCAAATTCGAGTAGCCTCATACCGTCATTCCGGCGGAAGCCGGAATCCAGTCTTTCGAATCCCGCACTCCCGCGCCTGGACCCCGGCTTTCGCCGGGGTGACGGATGGTGAATAAGCCATAACATGTGGCGATTGCTTCAACCCGGGCACAGGGCCGGGTCCGCCTTCCAGCGAGGTAAAGATATCCAATTCAGTGCATGGCGTCCAGGCCGATGAATTGGGGCGAGGTATAAAATATAAAGTATATTATGGCAATAATATACAACATCTTAGTTTCACACTTGATTTTATGCAAACTCTATGATAGAGGAGCTGGGAGAGGATGGCCTCTGAAACGACAATGGCCCACGCTGCCCTCTTAGTGGCACGCAGGCCATTGTGTCGGTTCGATGAGCCTTTTTACGTCTTGCTCAGGACCGGGTTCGGCAGCCTTCCGAACAGTGTGCCACCCGAGGAATCATGTATCTCGTCACGGTGACCTCCTTGACGACCAAGTCTATGAGTTGTCGCCAGACTAAAACTTATGACGCGCTATCCGGACTGTCAAGTCACGTGGCGTTCGCGCAGCTCGGAGAGCCCCTTGGAGCGATTGCAGAACGTCTGGGTTCTTGAAGAAGTGGCCAGGGAGATATTATTATGGACCAACTGAAACGCATCTACGAGACATATTTCAAGCCGTATTCCTTTCCTTTGATCCTGGCCGCAGCGTTGATAATATTGTGTGTGGGCGCGGCTCTGAATATACGCCATTCCAATCAGTTGCACAGGCAGCTTCTTACGGGAGAGCTGCGCGCGTTGGCCGGCCAATTAGATGCTGCCATAGCCATGAGAAGCCTAGCCACCGGTCTGCTCACCGACAATCTTAATCTCAACGATCTCACCCAGTCCGATGGCTTGGTCAAGGCTCTTGCCGGCCTTGAACAGAGCTGCCCGGATCTGGTGGGAATGGAAATCCTGGATGAGAATGGTGAGATCTTGGCCCTGCTCGGGGAAGTGGGGATCTCCAAAGGAACGCTCGATGCGCGGGCGCAGAATGATGTGGTGCAGAGTCTGCAAGCCGCGCCACAGGGAGTTACATGGCTCTTCAAGGACGAGGCAGCCACGGACTCGTTCTCAGTCATACGAAAACGAACAACTCCCGACGATAAGGCGTGGTTCTTGCGAGCACGGTTCGCCCGGCGACCGCTGAATCATATCATCCGGAATGCGTCGCTCCGAGCCCACGGCAAGGCCGACCTGATTGACAGGGAAACGAGGAGCGACTGGGCAATGGCTGCAAGCGCGGGCATCACGTCCAGCGAAGGGCAGGACGCCGGCAATGACCAGCCTGTACGGCTTGCCAGTTCGTCCTGGCGCGGGCTGATGACGGGCGAGGCTTCTCTGAAGACACCAGGGTGGCTTGTGTCCCTCGAAAAGCCTGCCGCGGGAGGCTTCACCGGCCTCTTTCCGTTCTTTCTCATGGGCGTGGCGCTGGTAGGTTCATTGTTTGCGGTCCGCGCAGCACGAGACACATACACTCTCGCAGTGGCGGGTGGCGCCGGATCCAGCCGTGAGCCCACGCGGAGCGGCCCTGAGCGGAGCGGAGCACCCGCGGCCGCGTACGCGGGAGCGTCACGCGCTCCATCGGATCGAGACCTCACGTCTGATGGATTTGTAACGCCTGACGTAACGCTATGGGCAGAGGGCTGGACGTTGGAAGAGGAGGTCATGGCTCCGGACCCGGGCTCCGAGGCCGCCAAAACCTCGCACGCAGTCGCAGCTGCCTCTAACGAGGAGCCTTCCGTTGCCGACCTTCCTGAATACCTGGAAATAAGCTGGGCAGAACCGACTCCATCCGATTCTCAAACGGACCGTAAATCGACTCGGGTTTCCGAGAAGTCAACGCGACCTACTCTCGGATGCGCAGGCGCGTAATTCATTCTCGTTTTAGACTCCAGATTCCTCCTTTTCGCCCCACGAAATCCAGTGCTCAGCTATGCCAGGCCGAATTGAGATCTGTGCCTTTGGATTGGGCTGGAATTCCCCTCCCCCTTGCCCTTTTTGTGGGGCGGCCTTTCCAGGCCGCCGGCAGGCTAGAAAGCCTGCCCCACAAGGGAGGGTGATTCTTGACGTAGATTCCAGTGCAATTCACCACAGCCTCTCGCCGAGCCTTCCTCTTTGGGGCCGTTTTGTGGTATTTTGAAACGCTACGCGAGAATTCCGGAGAGCAACATCATGAACAAAGTGCTCACGGTGGCGGCTTCGGATTCTGGTGGTGGAGCCGGAATCCAGGCCGACCTCAAGACCATACTCTCCCTCGGGGGATATGGTATGAGCGTGGTCACGGCAGTGACGGCTCAGAACACGCTTGGAATTCAGCGTGTTGTCCCTATGGAACCTGATGTGGTGGCAAAGCAGCTCGATTCAGTATTGAGCGACATCGGGGCGGACTGTGTAAAGCTTGGAGCCCTCATTAACGGCGAAATCGTCAAGGTGGTGGCCAACAAGATCAAGGAATACAAGATAGAAAAGCTTGTGGTCGACCCTGTGTTCCGAGCCAAGGATGGGACGGAACTGCTTGACAAGAAAGGGTTTGCGGTTCTTGTTGAAGAGATCTTTCCCTTGACCTATCTGCTGACGCCAAACATTCCCGAAGTTGAGTTCATAACCGACCGCTCGGTTTCCACTTTAGCAGAGATGAAAAAGACCGCGGCCAAGCTCCAGAAAATGGGACCTCAGTTCGTCCTGGTCAAGGGCGGCCATTTAGAGGAGTCGCCGGTGGACGTGCTCCATGACGGTTCCCAGCACTACGAGTTTGCCACTCAGCGGGTGCGCACGCGTCATACCCACGGGACGGGGTGCACTCTGGCCTCTGCGATTGCTACGCTCCTGGCCAGGGGCATGCCGCTCATGGAGTGTATCGACCAAGCCAAGAGGTACCTGAACCGCGCGCTTCGCTTCTCCCTAGGCATCGGCAAGGGAGTAGGACCCGCGAATCACTACGCGTCGATCACCAGGGAAATAGCCAGAGCTCATGTGATTGAAGAGCTCGACAAGGCTCTCGATAGGCTCAAGCGGTTGAACATCAGCCATCTGATCCCCGAAGTGCAAACCAACTTAGCTTACGCGATTCCGTTCGCGGAGTCGGTGAGTGATGTGGCCTCATTTCCGGGAAGGATCATCCGGATCGGCAACGCCATCGACACCCTCGCCTCTGCCAAATTCGGGGCTTCCAGACAGATTCACCACCTGGTGCTGGCTGCGATGGACTATGACCCTGAGCGCCGTGCAGCCATGGGCATAACTTATTCAGAATCGCTGGTGAGCCGTATCAGATCCTTGGGCTACACTATTGCCGAATTCGACCGAAACCGCACACCGCCGGATTTGCAAATGGAAGAAGGCAGCATCCTCGCGTGGGGTGTTCAGGACGTAATGGAGGAATTGGGCAAGGTTCCGGATGCCATCTATGATAGAGGCGCGTGGGGAAAAGTCCCCATGATACGGATCTTCGCCCGAAATCCTTCGGCCATCGTGGACTTGATAGCAAAACTATGAGACGGATCTTCGATGTTCCGCCTGTCGTGATTATCGTACGGAAGAACCAAGCAAAAACCGGGATCGGATAGCGTCACGCGCTCTTACCCGGACTCTGATCGGTTGCATGGATGAAGCCCTTATTATTGGATACCCACGGACGAACAATTGATTATCTGAGAGTTTCGATAACGGATCTCTGTAACTTCAGGTGCGTGTACTGCCGGCCGCCTGAAGGTGTGAAGCTGGTTACCCATGAAGAGATCCTCCGCTATGAAGAGATCCTGACCATTGTTGAGGTGGCTCTTGAGATAGGCATCCGGAAGGTGAGAATCACCGGGGGCGAGCCTCTGGTTCGGCGTGGGGTGGTGGATTTCATCACTCGACTCACTCGGCTGCCCGGGCTGGATGATGTGGCGCTTACCACAAACGGCGTCCTTTTGGCTGAAATGGCCCAAGATCTCAAGGTTGCGGGCCTCAAGCGGCTCAATATCAGCCTCGACTCGGTGCGAAGAGGCACATTCACCCGCATCACTGGCCAGGACAAGTTGGATCAGGTTCTCGCGGGTATTGACGCTGCGCTGACCCTGGGCTTCCACCCAGTCAAGATCAACGTGGTGCTACTGGAGGGCATCAACGAAGAGGACATGCCGGATTTTGCCCGAATGACCCTGGATAAGCCCCTGGACGTACGCTTCATCGAGCGTATGCCGTTCGCTGAAGCCGCACCGGCCGATCCACCGCTCCCGTTCAGCGCGCACAAGGTCTTTAGCATAATCGAGCAAGAAGTGGGGGAGCTGATCCCCGTTGAGAGCGGACCTCTGGACGGCCCGGCATCGCTTTTCCAACTCAGAGGCGCTCAGGGCCGCATCGGGATCGTGGACGCGGTGACTGGGCATTTCTGCGGCGCGTGCAATAGATTACGCCTTACGGCGCGCGGCACGCTGCGCCCATGTTTGCTGTCTCCCGGAGAGATCGACATCAAGGCAGCGCTCCGCAACGGCGCGACCCGCGAGGAACTCTCCTCCATCATTCGCGGCGCAGTCAGGGCCAAACCGGATCACGGTGCAAAAGGCGCCAAACTGGCCTGCGAACCCATGAGCCGCATCGGCGGCTAGTGCCGGCCTGAGCCTTGCCGTCCGGAGAGCTATTGTAGGCGCTTCCGGAAGTTCCGTTTCTTTGCGTTGTTCATCCATCAGGCGACGATAACTATGTGGGTGCCACTGCTGGCTTGTCCAGCAGTGTTTTTCGCCAATGCACTGCTGGGCAAGCCAGCAGTGGCACCCTAAATCCAACCAAGCATTGCTTTCTAGAACTGCCGTAGATAACAAGCATGGGGAAGTCCTTAGAAGTTCCCCTAGTAACTTGTCTCATGAACGAGCCTATGAGCGAAGCTCTTTCGGTGATCGTTGTAAACAGGAATACCGCGGATCTTCTGATCGAATGCGTTCGGCATATCTACGCGTCTCATCTTAGTGAACCTCCTCAGGTCATAGTTGTAGACAACGGTTCGACCGACGGATCGGTGGAACTGGTCAAACGGACGTATTCAGAGGTTACGGTCATCGAGGCAGGAAGAAACCTCGGGTTTGCTGCAGCCAACAACAGGGCGTTGGAAGAGGCACGCGGAGATTTCGTGCTCCTGGTCAATACGGACGCGATGGTGGAGCCTAATTGTGCTGCGCCCTTGTTGGCGGTTATGCGGCTGGATCCTCGGATCGGCATGGCAGGACCGCAGCTCCTGAACCCGGACGGTACTCCCCAAACCTCTTATGAAGCCGTTCCCTCCCTAGCGACGGAGACGCTGAACCGGAGCCTGCTCAAACGACTCTTTCCGCACCGTTATCCCGGAAAACATCGACCAGTGGTCGGCCCAGAGCCTGCGGAAGCCCTCATCGGCGCAGTGATGATGCTCAGACGAGACGCGCTGCGCGAGGTGGGGCTATTCGACGAGGATTATTTCTTTTTCCTGGAAGAGACCGATCTCGCGGTGCGCATGAGGCAACAAGGATGGAAGGTGATTCATGAGCCTCGTGCGCTGGCGGTGCACTTACAGGGCGCCACCGCGAAAGCCTACGAGGCGAGTGCCCGCATCGAATTCTACCGATCCCGCTATATCTTTTTCAGAAAGCACTACGGGGCTGCGACTGCGGGCTTGCTGAAATCGATCCTTGTACTCAATCTCACGCTGAACGTGATTGTTTTGGGAGCAGCTACCCTTTTGACCCTCGGCAAGGCAGGGAGAATTAGCCAACGGTTCCGTGTGCGATTGGCGCTGTGGCTCTGGCACCTCAAAGGATGCCCTGCCGGCGAGGGGCTGCCAAGGGACTAGTTTTGTATCTCGGTAATAAGGTCGACAGGGGTGCCCGGCTAACTGTTTTTCATTCCCGCATTCGCGCATTCGCGTTAAGTTAAGCAGCCCAGTTCTTTCGTCCGTCATTCCCGCGGAAGCGGGAATCCAGTCTTTTCAATATGTTCTGGACCCCGGATCAAGTCCGGGGTGACGGGGTCATGCTCAAGGCAACTACCTGATATCACTCGGGCCGATCCCCTAACTTAACGCCTATGCGCTTTCGCGGGAATGACGGGTGACGTTCCCGATCATCAGAACGGTTCTTATAGGCACAGTCTACGTCCCAGCCTTTGGCGGCCGCACCTTATCTCTGACAAGCATGTCCGGTAGTCGATGGTGTCCCCGCTTCACCCGGAAGCCAACAGAGCTTCTCTCATTCGGGCGTATCGAGTAAGTGCGGCCAGTGCGCTCATGGCGCGTTCAGGGCTGGGCACGACCGCGCATCCTCTCTTCTGGAGCTCTTGAATAAGGGACTCGGATCTGGGCAGAAATGAGCCTGCGACCACGGGCTTGCCGTATTTTCCAGGCAAAGCGGCCAATGCCTCAGCCTGGCCGACGAGGAATCCTCTTGCAAGAGCTTCAGCCTTCTCTCGATCCTTCGTGGCATCCTTGAGGAGCTCCTCCAGTCTATGTTGGGCCACAATCAAGTACACGAATAGGCTGTCAACGCCTTCATCGGGCATGATGGCCGCCGGAAGCGTCTGTAGATACTCATTGAGATTCCGGGAGAAGGTAAGATCCACAGGGTTTGTCACACTTGCTGTGTGCGGGACGACCTCCCGCATCTTTGCAACGGTTTCGGGGCCGAATTCGGCTAGTCGGAGCCCGCTGCGCTCCGCCGCGTCGGCAGCGGAAACACCGGGACCGCCGGAATGGGTCAGCACAGCCACCCGGTTACCGCCCGGGAGAGGCTGAGTTCCGAGCACGATACAGAAATCGAACAGCTCTTCGATGCTCTGCGCCCGGATCACTCCGCATTGGCGGAACATCGCATCATAGACCGCGTCTGAACCGGCCAGCGCGCCGGTATGCGACTGCGCGGCCTTCTTGCCTGCGCTTGACCCGCCTACAAAGTACGCGACTATTGGTTTCTTCTTGGATACTTCTTTCGCGACCCTGAAGAATTCCCTCCCCCGCCGTATGGCCTCAATGTACAGAGCTATGACTTTGGTTTCAGGCGAATCTCCCAGGTACTCCAGGCAATCCGTGATGTCCACGACGGCCTCATTGCCCACGCTGAACGCCTGGCTGAAGCCGAGGTCGAAATTCTCCAAGTAACCGGACATTTGGGTCACGAAGCTGCCGCTCTGGGACGCCATCCCGATGAAACCGGGTTTCGCCACGTACGGATAAAAGGTGGTATTGAGCTTGTGGTAAGTGTTCACCACACCGATGCAGTTAGGCCCCAAGAAGGTGATCCCATATCGATTGGCCGTATCGATGAGCTGCTGCTGCATCCGCTTCCCATCTTCATCGATCTCCCCGAAGCCCGCGGAGACAATGATCAGGTGGTGCACTCCTGCTTTGCCGCACTGCTCCAGAATCTCCGGGACGAGTTTAGTGGGCAGCACGACGACGGCAAGGTCAACCGGCCCCGGCACTTCTGCGAGGCTCTTGTACGCCTTGAAGCCCATGACCTCGGCTTCCTTGGGGTGTATCGGGTAGATCGTCCCCTCGTAACCTAACGCAAGAACAGAAGCCAATTGCACGCTTCCCATGGACAAGGCATTGTTGGAAGCGCCCCAGAAAGCCAAGCTCCGCGGATGTGTGATCCGATAGAGCCGACTCTTTTCCACACCGCTCATGCAATATTCCTCCTGGCGCCCGCAGACGCAGCCACAAGCGCGTGCGCGACGCTGATCCTCCAACCCGGTCTTCTACGGCCCGCGGGGGATCTTGTTGTTCAGTCAGTCAGCCGAGAACAGGCTGAGAAAGAAGAGAACAAACCACCACACTGCATAACCCACCATCACGGAGAGCATGGCTATCGGTCCCAGAGCGATGGACACCATGATAAGCCAATCTCGCTCAGGGAAGATCTCTCCGTAAACAAACAACGCCATTGCCGCCACGAAAACCGTGGCAGTGACTGCGGCCCCGGCGATCAGGGCCGTGGTGTGTCTCCATGTCATGCCGGATATGTTATCATTGATCGTCGCATGAATGTAACCAATTGACCAGAGTGTTCTGTTAGCGGATGAAGAGAATGGGCCAAGGAATGCCTCCCAGTCCACGGGGAATTGAGTGTCCGACCGATTGGGAAGAAATCTTATCAAGCGTACAGAAACCGGTGCGGTACATCGGGGGTGAATGGAACTCCGTGCGTAAGGACTCCTCGGATGTGCACCTACGCATGGCTCTGGCATTTCCCGATGTGTACGAAGTGGGCATGTCGCACCTTGGACTCAAGGTGCTCTACTCAATCGTTAACGCGCGCCCGGATCTGGCCGCGGAGCGGGTCTTTGCGCCTTGGCCGGACATGGAAGCAGCCTTGAGGAGAGCGGCCCTCCCACTGACAACCCTGGAATCAGGCGTCCCGCTTGTTCAATTCGACATCGTTGGCTTCTCGCTCCAATATGAGCTTGCTGCCACCAATGTCCTGCAAATGCTTGACCTGGGCGGCATCCCGCTGCGCAGCCGCGATAGAGGGCCGGAACATCCTTTTGTGATAGCCGGCGGTCCCATTGCCTTCAACCCCACCCCTTTGGGTCCTTTCTTCGATGCGTTTGCCGTGGGCGACGGGGAAGAGCTCGTTCTGGAGCTCGCGGATGCTGCCGTAGAATGGAAGAAGCGCGGCGGGTCTCGCCTGGACCTGCTCACCGCTTGGAAAGCAATCCCAGGGATCTACGTGCCTGCTCTCCACACGGAAGGCAAAACGGTCACCAGACGAGTCGTTTCAGACCTGAACTTGGCTCCCTATCCCTCCGACCTTTTGGTCCCGTATTGTGAGACGGTTCACGACCGTATCGCACTGGAAATAGCGCGTGGATGCACGCGAGGCTGCCGATTTTGCCAAGCCGGTATGCTCTGCCGACCTGTTCGGGAGCGCGAGCCGTCGCTGGTCATGGACTTGATCCGGCGGAATGTCGCCTCAAGCGGCTGGGAAGAGGTCTCGCTGCTGTCGCTCTCCAGCGGGGATTACTCGTGCATCGGTGGGCTTCTTTCCGCTCTGACCCACGAATTCACGCCGAGCAAAACAGCGATTTCGCTCCCATCGCTACGAACGGAATCTCTCGATGAGGAGATCGCGAACGAAATACGCAAAGTGCGAAAGACCGGCTTTACCCTCGCTCCTGAAGCCGGTACTGACCGATTGCGCCGCGTCATCAACAAAGGCAATACGGTCGAGGACCTGGAGCAGGCCGTACGAGCCGCTTTTTCAGCGGGTTGGAGATCGCTCAAACTCTACTTCATGATCGGGCTCCCGCACGAGACCGACGAAGATCTGTATGGGATCGTGGGTCTTGTCAAGAAAGCAGTCGGTTGGGCTTCAGGTGGGAGAATCACCGCATCTGTTTCCACGTTTATCCCGAAACCGCACACACCTTTCCAGTGGGCCGAGCAGATCGGCATGGAGGAGACGCTCCGCAGACAGCAATCCATTCGGCACCACTTCAGGAAAGGCAAAGCTCAGGCGAAGTTTCACGACCGAAGGATCACCTTTCTGGAGGGCGTGCTCGCTCGCGGCGATCACAGGCTGGCAGAGGCAATTGAAAAGGCTTTTCAGAAAGGCGCCCGTTTTGACGGGTGGGACGACCAACTGAAGTTCGATGCCTGGATGGAGGCATTCCGGGAAGCCGACATCAACCCGCAAAGCTACCTCGGAGCGAGAAACCTCGATGAGGCGCTTCCCTGGGATTTCATAGAGACCGGGATAGATCGCGACTTCCTGATCCGGGAATGGGAAAAAGCCCTGGCAGAGGAAGCCACAGAAGATTGCCGTTTTGGGAGCTGCGAAAGTTGTGGCGCATGTGATTTCGACCGGATCTATCCGAAGAGAGCCGAGTCCGCTGTTCCGAGTCTCACCAAGTCTGTGCAAGAGCCCTTCGAAGCAGACGAGGAATCAGTCATCACGTACCAGCTCCGGTTCGCGAAGCGGGGCAGGATGCGCTTCCTGGGCCATCATGACGTGGTCCGGACTTTTCACAGGGCGTTCAGAAGGGCTGGCGTGCCGTTGGCCCATTCGCAGGGTTTCCACCCTAAGCCCAAGTTAAGGTTCTCTCCGCCCATTCCCGTGGGTGTGGAAAGCGAGGCCGAGTACCTGGACTTCGACGTAGTTGGCGGCCCGTTTTCGGCTCAAGCTTTACTGGAAGTTCTGGCATCGAAACTTCCTGAAGGGCTGGAACCCTTGGAACTACACGAATTTCCATTGAAAAATCAATCCATTTCTGGCACAATTCGCGAGATTACATATCAAGTAGCAGCTCCAAGTTCGGTTTCGACTGAGGATCTCGGCCGGAGGATAGAGCGATTTGTGGCATCGCCCACATTCTTGGTCACCAGAGAATTCAAGGGTAAATCCCGGTCCTGGGACCTCAAGGAATGGGTGATGGGCCTTGACGTCTCTGATTCCAAGCTGACCGTCACACTCAGGGCCGATTCCGGTGGATCGGTAAACGTGATGCTGGCTGTGGCGTCCATACTGGGCCTCAATCCCCGTGACGGTCGGGCGCTCAGGATACTCAAGGAATCGGCTCGACTGGAGCAAGCTACGGAGGGCGCTGAGGAGCGTTCCTATGGCCACTAACGAAATCGTGATGAACATCACCGAGCGGGAGACTCGGCTGGCTCTCATTGAAAACGGCCAGGTGGTGGAGTTCCACGTGGAGCGTCACGGGGAACGGGGTATTGTCGGGAACATTTACAAGGGGCGAGTCATCAGGGTCTTGCCGGGGATGCAGGCTGCGTTCGTGGAGATCGGCCTTCCCAGAGCAGCCTTCCTCTACGTCGGAGACATTCACCCTCACATCCACGACCTGGATTTTATGGTGGACGAGGACGAAGAGAAAGAGCCGGAAGGAGAAGAAGCGGAAATCCAGGCCGAGATCACGGAGAGAATCGCGGTAACGCCGCCCATAGAGGATCTCATCCGCGAAGGGGAAGACATCCTCGTCCAGATATCCAAAGAGCCCCTTGGCAGCAAGGGCGCGCGTATCACGTCGCACATAAGCATTCCGGGCCGTCACCTTGTCTTTATGCCCACAGTAGACCACATCGGCGTGTCCAGGCGCATCGAGAACGAAGAGGAACGACAACGACTCAAAGAGATCATAGCGGGAATCAAACCGCCCTCCTGCGGCATCATCGTGCGCACTGTGAGTGAACATGAGGATCGGGCGAAGCTAGAGCAGGACCTGAAGTTTCTGACCGAATCCTGGCAACGTATTCTGGAGAAGGAGAAGAAGGCGCCCGCGCCCTCGCTCATTTATGAGGATCTGGATCTGTCTCTGCGTGCGGTGAGAGACCTGTTTACTGAAGATGTGGACCGGCTGGTCGTGGATTCGCCCAGGCATTACCGCCGTATCGTGGAGTTTATCGACACGTTCATGCCCTCTCTGAATCAGTGCGTGGAACTGTATGACGGCGATGAGCCGATCTTCGACACTATGGGCATTGAAATGGAGCTCAATAAGGCCCTGGGACGCAAGGTTTGGCTCAAGTCAGGCGGATATATCAACATCGATTTCACTGAAGCGCTCGTAGCAATCGACGTGAACACAGGTCGATATGTGGGGAAGCGGAACCTCCAGGAAACCATACTCAAGACCAACTTGGAGGCTGCCAAAGAGATCGCGTATCAGCTCCGATTGAGAAATATCGGAGGCATCATAATCGTAGATTTTATCGACATGGACAGGACCCCGGACCGGGAAAAGGTAACCAACGCACTCCAGGAGATCCTTCGGAAAGACAAACAGAAGACGAACATCCTAAAGATCTCCGAACTGGGGCTTGTACAAATGACCCGAAAGCGCACCCGAGAGAGCCTCACCAGGACCCTGTGTCAGTCATGCCCCTATTGCGAAGGAAAAGGCTTCGTCAAATCGCCCACCACTGTTGGCTTTGAAATCCTTAGAGCCGTTAGCCATCACTTGTGCGACGACCACACCCGAGGCGTCCAGGTGACCGCACATCCCGAGATCGTGAAGATGCTCCTGGAAGAGCAGAGCGAAGAGCTGGAACGCATCCAGAACAAATACGCCACCCGGATTCAACTCAACGCGGATCCTAACCTCTATCAGGAACAGTACGATATCGCGAGCATGTAGCCCGGAAGAGTTGTGATGGTTCTCAGAAGTTTCCACGTCTTGCAGTTGGAGTTCAAGGAAATGAGGCTTGTGTCTTGGGTGCCACTGCTGGCTTGCCCAGCAGTGCTTTTCGCGCTGGCCCCCACAAATCAATCAGGCCGTAGGTCGGATTGAGTCCCGCGAACTGCGCGGGACGAAATCCGACATCATGCCCAAGGCAACCTGTCGGGTTTCGCTGGGCTCAACCCGACCTACCTTGATTCACCGTTTGATAGCGCAGTCCTATGAAAATTACCTGACGATAGGTTGCCAGGGCTGTTTATATTCCCATCCATGTCACATTGTTGAGCGCATCACCTCAACTTCATACAGCATTTATCTTTGTTCTCTTCATTGACTTCGTGCACAGATCCGGTTACCGTGTGCGTCATTCTAGGCCCCCTCTCTCCTCGATCGGGATTCATAAGTCATGACCGACTCGGAAATAAAGGACCTCACCATCGAGATTCTGCTGGAGATCCGCAATGAAATGCGGTTGGTGCGCACGTCGCTTGAAGCGCTGGATGCCCGCGTGGCTGCGCTGGAGACTCGGATAGAGAGCCTGGACACTCGAATTGAGAGCTTGGAGACTCGGGTTGGGAACCTGGAATCTCGGGTTGGGAGCCTGGAGACTCGGATTGAGAGATTAGAGCGCCGTTTCGACAAACTGGAGAACCGAGTTGAGATTATCCACCACGATCTAAGGAAGTTCGCGTCCGTGGTCAATGAAACAGTCCTGCACTACGCTGAAGAGATGGACAGCGTCCGAGACCGGCTAAGCTCCATTGAAAGCAAGCTCGGGCCCACACCCCCGTCTGAGTAATCTCATCACTGCCTTTGGATCAGAATTGATCGGATCCTAACACGCGCGGCTCGTAATTCGTGCCCCAGAGTCATTCGGAAACAAGCCCCATTGAAGAGAAAATCGAAAACGAGATTCCAAAGCTGGATGGGGAATGTGCGATCCGTCGAAGTCGGGGAGGGGCTTCGGCTGGTTCCGTACTGGGAACGAGCCTTTGCCGGGGACGATCGTATCAATATCGTCATCGACCCGGGGCCTTCCTTTGGCGCAGGCGATCATCCGAGCACTGTCATGGCCTTGGAACTGCTGGAACTCGCTATCGCCGCCTTTGCTAAACAAGGGGATGGTCCCACTGTCCTCGACGTGGGAACCGGAACCGGTGTGCTCGCTATTGCAGCTCGGCTTCTCGGCGGGAGTTTCACAGCAGGCTTTGACACAGACGCCGCCGCAGTTTGCACCGCGCGGCGCAATTTCAGGCTCAATCACATAGCGCACAATGACAAGCAAGGCGGCGCGGAACTCTTTGTGGGCAACACAGAAGCAGTGGCCGTGAGCTTTGACATCGTATTAGCCAATCTGGCCGCTCCAACCTTAATCAGGTTGTCGCCCGACCTGTTCCGGTTAACTGGCCGGTTCTTAATTCTTTCGGGTATCGCGGAGGCCATGAAAGAAGCTGTGCGGGAGACCTACGCTTCGCACGGTCTAGAACTCGTAAGAAGTATGGGAAGGCAAGAGTGGAATGCCGGATTGTGGATGCGGCCAGGCTGACTAGCCTGACCCTGGGTTGGTTTGTGAAGGCGAACAACCGGCCCTTCAGTCCACTCTCGGTCTGAAGGCCGTTGTGCGGGCTGTAGAGGGGGGGCAGATGCCCCCCCCATTGTTTCGGAACGGCAGTCACATGGGAAGAGACGTTAGGAACTAATCCTCTTCCTTGTGTTGCTTGCCTGCTCCTTTAAGCCCGATCAGAGTTGTGCTCCCGCTGGACCAATACTCAAGAAGGCCTTCGCCGACCATCTTATTCACTATGTTCTTGACATCCCGAGGTTTCATATCCGGGATTATCTTGTAGAAGTCTTTCAGGTAGAACTTGGTCTTGGCGCCCGACTTCTGGCCTAATGCGTCCAGGATAGCTTTTTTGGCTTCATCGTCTGTCATGGAATTGCTCCTCTGATTACCGACACTAGAACTTAAACTGCGTTGACTGCCTCCATGTGGTGTAGGCGAACCGGTAATCGTCAATCAAGTGATGCGTAAAGGGGATGTTGGTCTTCTCGAAGAAGCGCTCCCAACCGATCCGGGCAGCCCAGTCGCCCACGCGCTCATACTTCTTGGCGTCCTTTGCGTACACATCGAGGATGTTCTTCACGGCCTTGACCGTGCTCTGCCAACGAGGCGGCTCGTTGGGGATGAACGGGATAACGACCTTGGAGAACTTGGGCTTGCTAATGCGGTTGGAGATCTTGCCGCCAACCAAAATTGCGATACCGCTGCCCAGTTCGTCGGCCAGAGGCATTGCCGCACACATGGTGTAGCAGTTGCCGCAGAACATGCAGCGCACGGCATTGACTTCAAGGCTCTTAAGACCCGATTCGGTCTTGGCCGGCTTGATGGCCGCGGTGGGGCAGGCCGCGATGGCGAGCGGGAGCTCGCACAGCTTGTCGATGTACTCATGGTCGATCATAGGCGGCTTGCGGTGGATACCAAGGATCGCGATATCCGAACAGTGAACCGCGCCGCACATGTTCAGGCAGCAAGCAAGGGAAATCCTGACCTGAGCGGGGAGGCGCATCTTACCGAAGTCCTCGTACACGCCGTCCATGACCGCCTTCACCACACCGGACGCATCGATTGCGGGTGTGTGGCAGTGCGCCCAGCCCTGGGTGTGCACTATGTTGGTGACGCCCGCGCCCGTTCCGCCGATGGGGAACTTGTTGGAGCCGGCTGCGAACTTGCGGGCCTTCAAGTCATCCAGGAGGGGTTTAACCTTGGCCTTGTTGTCCACCATGAACTCCACATTGTTCCTGGTGGTAAAGCGAAGGTACCCGTCGCAGTGCTTGTCCGCTATCTCGCACATCTCTCGGATGAGCTCAATGCTTATCAGACGAGCTGCGCCCACGCGCACGGTGTAAACCTCGTCTCCGGTTTCCGACACATGTACAAGGACACCCGGCTCCAAGATCTCGTGATAGAGCCACTTGCCATAGTTCTTCTCGATAACGGGTGGAAAGAACTCTTTGTAGTACCGGGGCCCTATATCGGTAATTCTATCCTTAAGAGGATCACTGGGATCGTATGGCATATCGTAACCTCCTGCTACCTCTGGTGTTTCTTTCGGTATTCAGTAATGTCGCGAGTCCAACCACCCTCAACCTCTTCTTCTCTCCAGAAGATGTAGGGGTTGCTCCTGGGCTCGTCCACCATCCTCGGGTCGGGATCCAGTTCGACGATCTGGAGGAACTTCTGCCAGGTTTCTCGCTGGATCAGCTCGCCCAGACGTTCGCGGTTCTTGCCTTCTTCCATCCACCAATCCCAGACCTTCTCCAACAGTTCTTTGAGTTCCTCGTAGGGAGGCTCCATAGGAATGAACGGAACAGTCAGGGTGGACATCTGAGCGCCTTCGAGGATGGGGGCCTTCGCGCCGAACAGGATGGAGGCGCCGGTTTCGGTCCCAATGCGGAGGGCTCTTGGCATGACGTTGAGGCAGTGCATGCAGCGGCTGCACTCACGGTTGTCGATGGTCAGCTTCTTGCCGTCCCACCACATGCAGCCGGTCGGGCACAGATCGACTACCTCTTTCATCATGTCGAACTTGCCCCAATCTTTGCCGGAATGGGCGCCACCGTTAGGCTTGAGTTCGCCGCCGGCGTACGCCTGCACCGCGGATTGATCGATGCGGATGTCATCCTTCCAGGTGCCGATCACGGACATGTCCGATCGGGCAATGGCGGCCACGCAGCCGTTGGGGCATCCATCGAACTTGATCTTGAACTTGTAAGGGAACGCAGGCCGATGGAGTTCGTCCTGGTACGCCATGGTGAACTGGTAGCACGCTTCTTGCGTGTCATAGCAGCTCCACTCGCACCGGGCACGACCGAGACAGCAACTCGGAGTCCGTAGGTTTGATCCGGACCCGCCAAGATCCTGGTTCAGATCATGTGTCATTTCGTAGAACATGTACTCCAGGTTGTCCGTGACTGTTCCCAGGAGAATGATGTCGCCCGTGGAGCCGTGCATGTTGGTGAGACCGCTCCCGTACTTCTCCCAGAGACTGCACAGCCCTTTCAAGAAGTCGGTCTTGTAGAATTTGCTGGCCGGCTGGTTCACTCGGACGGTATGGAAGTGGGCCACACCGGGGAATTTTTGCGGCTGGTCGCAATAACGACCGATGACGCCGCCGCCGTACCCGAACACGCCTACGATGCCACCGTGTTTCCAGTGGGTAACCCGGTCTTCGTAGGAGAGTTCCATCACGCCCAGAAGGTCGTCAGGGGCGTCTTTCAGGGCTTGCTTGCCTTTCTCTGCCTGATACTTGATGTCGGACACGAAGCTTGGCCACGGTCCCTTTTCAAGTTCGTCAAGCATAGGGGTTTTATGCTTCGCCATAAACGCTTCCTCCTCTCTGTAATCAGGTTTGTCCCAATCAAACTTCGTGGAAAACTCTTATTCGCTGTGAGGGTCAGCGTGTGGAAGAAAAGATGCTCCTCGCCCGAAAGCCCTCACCTTTCGTGCTCCCTTTCCGAATGAACGGCTCAGATTTAATCGAATGGGTTAAGTGACCCGGAAAGGCATAAGCCACCCACATAAAGATCGTGATACCCTAAGTCAAAAGCAGGACTTAAGTCAAGAAAAATAAATAAGGATGCGGCAACCATTCACTTGCCCGAGGGCGGCCATTTCCTCGCTCTTGACGAAACGGGCAGCGAAAGGTGTACTGGAGGGCAAATTCAATCCTGCTCGCTCCAGGTTTTCGTGAGCCACATGCAACTGCCTGAATTCCAATCCTTGAGGTCTGCCCCTGGAGGCCCGCTGCTCATGAGCCTCGCGGAGCTTGAGGCCCGAGTGCCGGTAGAGCGCCCTGATGGAGGGGCCTTAGTACAAACCGGGCCCACTTACGGGGAGTACCTAAGTTGCATCGAACACGCCGTGGTTCAAAACTTTTCTCAGGTCGCAGGTATTACTGCGCAAAAGGTCGGGCTGCCAGTGGCTAACCCGACGAGCATTCAGATAGTCACCGAGAAACACGGGAGTGACTATCATCCGGCCCGCGTAAGGGTCCTGATGGAGGAGGGGTTCGTATCGTTCGTGATGAACGTGGCCCTGACCGAACACGGGAGATCCAGGCTCGAACGTGAATTCCAGGTTATTGACAACCTCAACCGGCGTTTCGGGCCACGCTTTCTCCCAGAGGTCTTTCTGCTCATGTCGGACGTGACACTGCGAGAAGCGGAATCGCTCTGGCCCGTGTCTATGTTCCTTGGCGAGTGGCTCGACGGGTACCATGAGTTCCACTTGGCCGCGGCAGAACAGGGTTCGCCCCCACGAATGGTTCTTTGGGACATGGACAACGGTTATCGTATTTGTTCGGCGCATGAGGCCAGCGAGATCTACCGGCAGGCAGCGTATATTCTCAGTTATTACTACAACCCGAACACGTACGAAGAGATCTACCCGTGGCACCACGCTTCGGGGGATTTTGTCGTGCAGTCCTCCTCCACAGGAGTACACGTAAGGCTGATTACTGCACGACAGTACGCGACCAGAAGTGAATTCCCGGCCGGTTCGCCGGAAGATCGGCTGGAGGCTCTCTGGGCCTTCTTTGCCAACCTCACGATCCGGATGCGCCTCGATCGCCTGGACGGAGTCGGCGACGTGGTTTGGGCTGGAGATCATTGCCTGGAAGCCACAATTCGAGGGTTTTCGGAAAACCTGAGGCATAAGGCGGCAAGTGGAAGGATCGATACCGAGTTGTATGAGGTCTTTACTGCTAGGGCTGTGCGTATGTCCCCTGCGGACCTAGCGTGCGTCTTTCGTGAGACCGTGGATTCCTACGATCAGACAGCGCCGGAAATGCCGATCATTCGGCAGCACTTGGTTGATCACATTTTTCAGGCGCATCAACTCCTAGAGCTGCTCCCTCAAAAGCCACGAAACGGTGTAAGATGGCCAAATGAAAAAGGCATGTAGTTCCATAGGAAGGATCGTAATCGGTGCGCTTCGAGGCGGAGCAGGCAAGACCTTTGTGACGGTTGGGCTCACCGCAGCGCTACGCAAGCGTGGATTGTCTCTGGCAGTGTTCAAGAAAGGGCCGGATTACATCGACGCGGGATGGCTCGGGCTTGCCGCAGGTGGTGAATGCCACAATCTGGACGCATACCTCTTTGATAGGGAGACAGTGTGCGCCTCATTCGTTCATCAGTCCGCGGACAGAGATATAGCTATTGTGGAGGGCAACCGCGGGATATTCGACGGGGTGGATTCATCGGGGAGCTACAGCACCGCAGAGTTGGCAAAGCTCCTAAAAGCGCCGGTCATACTCCTCGTTGACGTTACCAAGATGACTCGAACTGCCGCAGCGCTGGTCGAAGGTTGCCGAAGTCTGGATCCTGAGCTGGAGATCAAGGGCGTAATCCTGAATCGGGTCGGTGGGACGCGGCATGAACAGGTAGTTCGGGCAGCTATCGAGGACGCGACCTCGATTCCGGTCATCGGCTCGGTCCGCAAAATGGGACTTGAGCATTTCCCACAGCGGCATCTGGGGCTGCTTCCGTGGCACGAGCACCCCGAGGCCCTGGGATTCATCCAGGACGCGGCCGCGATTGCGGAACAGAGCATCGATCTGGAACAAGTTTTGCGGATAGCACGCGACTCTAATCACGTGGTCTATGCCGATCGCTCCGAGGTTTTTACGGCGCCTCTTCGTCAGTGCAGTCCGACCCCGGTGATCGGCGTTCTTCAGGACTCGGCATTTCAGTTCTACTACCCTGAAAATCTGGAGGCTCTTAGAAGACAAGGCGCGGAAATTCAGCTGATCAGTGCGCTGGAAAGTCGGGAGTTCCCGCAGGTGGATGCGCTCTACATAGGGGGCGGATTCCCGGAGACCCATGCTCAGAGCCTAGCGGACAATGTGACGTTTAGAACTGCGGTCCTGGAAGCTGCCCGCAACGGTCTCCCTATTTATGCGGAGTGCGGCGGCCTCATGTATCTTTCCCGCAGCCTCGCGATTGACGAACAGGTTTTCCCCATGGCCGGAGTCCTTCCGGTAGACACGGTGCTCCAAAAGACGCCTCAGGGACACGGATATATTCGTGCGGAGGTTTCCGGGCCCAATCCTTTTTATCCGGCTGGAGCGCTTCTTACGGGTCACGAGTTCCATTACTCCTGTGTCACGAACATCGACGAAGCGCAGGTGGCCTGCGCCTTCAAGGTGTTGAGAGGCCAGGGCATCGACGGCGCGCGGGATGGCCTGTGTCGATGGAACACCCTTGCCACGTATGTTCATATTCATGCATTGGGCGAGCCTCTTTGGGCTCAAGGTATGATACAGCGAGCGCTGGAGTACCGACAGCAGCGGCAGTGAGAAGTCCGCCGGCCGCGGTAATTCTCAATGGATTATCCGTTCAACTCCGCTGAAGCCCCAAAGGGGCGATTGAAAGTAGCCCGGCAATTCATTGCCGGGTGACCGATGAGCAAAGATCCATGTCTTCGTCCCCAGGTGGGGGGGGGGGGGGGGGGTAGTGAGGGGGC
>JBFLZC010000009.1:0-182096 GCA_040756375.1 Thermodesulfobacteriota bacterium | reverse complement strand
CCGGCCCTCGCGAAGAGCCAGTCAGGTGGAACTCTCACGCACAGTCGCTCTACCAGGAAGTCGCTTCTTGTCCAAGAAGTACTTCTATCTGGAATATACAAGGGGAGATGAGTCTCCCCTCCAAATTGTTGCGCAATGATGCGCTCTTGTTGCAGATCTCCGAGGCGCATCCCCGGAGTGTTCGCCGAAGCTGAGGATTTTCACGATTCGTTGCAACTCTCTGACTATGGCAGTTGGAACAAGAAGGAGTACCAACATGACGATCTTGCCTAAGAAGACCCTCCAGGAGCTATTGATCAAGTGCTGGATGACCCACGACGGGATGTGGTTCTACCATTGCCTGCAAGAATGCGGCATAGACACTGCCAACAAACTGAACAAGGCTGCAATCAAATCGCTGGCTCCCCTGGAGATCGACAGAGTGCGCAAAGCGTACCAACTTGGACCTGTCGAGAATTTCACCGATCTCAAGAAGTTGATCGATAGTGCGTTCGAGGTCCTGAAAGGAGATTTCATGCAGTTCCGCTATTCATTTCCTTCGGAAAATGTCATGCGCTGGGAAATGGATCAGTGCTTTGCATACGAAGGCATGAAGCGGTTCGGCGTTGCAGACACATATCGATGCGGAGTTCTGTACCGGGTCGGTTGTTGGATCGAACACGTTGGAGTCGGCTTCACGATAAATCCTCCGGTCGAAGGCTGCTTGATGCACATCAACGGCAGGTGCGAGGGCGAGATCAAATTTTCCCTTTGATCACCTCGGTATCGGAGCGGTTGGGAACCCGCTCTTTAACGTATTTCCGCCGCATCTTCCCGATCATTCCTCGATAGGGCACTTCATCCACTATTCGCCACTGTTCGCCAGGGGGATCGTTCTTGTCCGGCGTTATCCAAAAGCGTGCTTCGTGACGTTTCTGCGGTAACCATTCCTCAAAGAAGCGATTCACTCCAAGGGCTGGTGGATAGCCTGCTTCTACTAGGAACTCGTTGAAGCGATAGTACGAAACCCACGGCCACTCGGCGCAGATTTCTTGCGGGCTTTTCCCTTGCTTCACAAGCCTTTCCGCGGCCTGCCAGCTTGCTTCGTCATCCGCGAGCAATCCTCGAGTCCAAGCCGCGCTCAAAACCAGCATGACGAGCGAAAAGGCAATGGCCGGCTTCGCAAATCGAGCCATCTGCGGTTGAATAGCTCTTCCTGCGACAATCAGAGTAAAGGGAAGCAGTGGTAACAGGTACGCGTCGCCGATTTGAAAGAAGAGCAAGACCTCAAAAAAGAAGAACGCAGTAACAAAATCGAGAAGCCTTTGAGGCGCAGAAATCCTCCTTCTCTGTTCGCTGGAGAGGTACCTGGATATGAAAAGATATCCGTAAAGGACTCCCCCCGATAGGGTGATCGCGGAGAGGAAGAAACGGCCGACTGACCCGAATCCCTCTATGCTGCCGAAATACCACGGTACGTAAGGAATCATGTGAGCCATAGCGCCAAAAAAGGGCCCGATCAACATGCCAAAACCCTCATAGAGAGCCAAGCCGACAAGTATAGCCGCGCGTACACCTGCATGAAGGCTGTCCTGCCCGGACGCTCTGTCTTCAGGAGCGCCTCCTCTTGCTCGAAACCCGGACAAAACCTGCACAAAGACAATCGGCATAAGCGGGAGCGAAAAAAGCGCCATGTACTGGAGAACAACCGTGGGTCTCCAAAACATGCTTCCGGCCATGTGAGCCACGTCAGCGAAATAGCCGGCCTGATTTCCCATTGAATACGTGGCAGCCCAATTAGGCGAGAAGTATCCCGCTTGGAGCTGCCATGCTGCGGCGATCGTAGGAAGGGCCAGACCGGCAAGTACCTGCTTCAGCAGCGGCCGCAATTCACGCGAAGCTAGGGTAGCAACGAGAACTCCGGGAACCAGCGCCAAACAAAACTGCCTTGTCAAAATGGCCGCGGCTCCCACAACGGAGGCTAATAGTATGAGACCAAAACTGCGCAACCTCACCCCACGAGTGTAGAGCAACAGCGACGTGACGAAGAGTGCCAGCGCGGGCACATCCGTCATGAAAGAGAAGCTGAGGCGAAAGACGAGGGGACTGGCCAGCAGCACAAGTGTGAGCACGCCCGCGGTGGATCGGTCCAGATCATGTTCCCGAGCAAGTTGATAGAATGCGATCAGACCAAGGAAAGCCAGCGCCAAGGTGGAGACTCTCAAGCTGGAGTATGAATAACCGAAGATGGAACTAAACATCCCGCCCCAGTAGGCCAGAAACGGCATGTTTGCCGATAACCAATCGTGCAGCTTGTATTCACCGGTATCGAGAAGGTGCCGAACCGTAAGCGCATAGGCCCAATCATCATAGATCGCTGTTTCGCGCAGAGGATTGACGAACACAACCGCCCCCGCAAACAACGCGGCCACAAGCCAGAGCCAATTATGTTCTCTCGCTTTTGAAGCCATGATATCGAGCAGGTGCCACGACGCCAAGGCGAATGCCTTCGGTTCTTTTTGAGCCGCGTCACGCTATTTCGTGAATTCCGGTGCGAAGCCGCGGCGCAACGTATTCTCACTAATGCTTCGAGGGTGCATGAACTGCAACAGGTAATCAGGCCCCCCGGCCTTGGATCCGACCCCGGACATTCCAAAGCCGCCAAATGGCTGCCGTCCGACGAGCGCTCCGGTTATGCCCCTGTTTATATACAGGTTCCCCACTCGGATTTCACGATATGCTTGGCGAATATGACTCGGGCTTCTCGAAAAAATGCCGCCGGTCAGCGCATACGGTGTGCGGTTTGCCAGCTCAATTGCCGCGTCGATATCCGGAGCTTTCATGAGAGCCACCACAGGCCCGAAGATCTCTTCTTGAGCCGTGTGAGAATCGGCGTCAACATCCGCAACGAGCACAGGCCCTACGAAGTAACCAGGGCCCGCAGCGACCTCGCGGGCAAGCAACGTCCGGCCTTCGGCTTTGGCTCGTTCAATAGCCTTTTGTATTTTGTCAAACGCGGCTTCATCCACAACAGGTCCCAAAGCGTTCTCCAGGTTTTCAGGAGGGCCTATGTGGAGGCTTTCCATCGCATCCCTCAGCCTGCCCGCGAATTCCTCGAACCGCTCGCCAACCACGATAACCCGCGAGCAGGCCGAACATTTCTGTCCCTGGAAGCTCAGGGCCGATTGCAGGACTCCTTTGACGGCTTCGTCCAAGTCCGCGGTCTCATCAACGATGATCGCATTCTTTCCGCCCATTTCAGCGATGACTCGCTTGACGTTCCGTTGACCGGCGCGGGTTTCCCCGGCCAGTTGGACGATCCTGAGCCCCACATCCTTCGAACCGGTGAAGGCCACGAAATCGATCCCAGGATGCGAGACCAGAGCTTCTCCTACCTCATGTCCCGGGCCCGGCAGGAACTGGAGAATGCCGTCTGGCAGGCCCACGCGTCGGAGTGTCTCCACTAGTTGCCAACCGATGACCGGCGCCAGACCCGAAGGCTTGAAGATCACGCAATTTCCCGCAACAAGCGCAGCTGAAACCATGCCGGTAGGTATAGCCAGAGGAAAATTCCAGGGCGAAATCACCACGCCCACACCCTGGGGCTCATAGAAATAGAGATTCTCTTCGCCAGGATACGACCCCAGCTTCTTCGTCGTCCCGAGCCGGATCATTTCGGCCGCGTAGAATCGCAGGTAGTCGATTGCTTCAGCCACGTCTCCGTCAGCTTCCCGCCAAGTCTTGCCCACCTCATATACTTCCAGCGCCATGAGATCGAAACGTCGCGCGGCCATCTCTTCCGCCGCGGCCAGGACGTACGCCGCGCGCTCCTCTGCTGCCGTCCTACTCCAGAGCTCCCAGGCGCTGCGCGCTCGAACCACAGCCTTTTCCACGTCCGCGCGGCTCGCAGAGCTCACAATGCCCACCACTTCGTCAGGAGCCGCGGGGTTGCGCGAAAGGATCTCATTCTTGGTCCAGACCTCTTCGCTGCCCACAAAGAGAGAGCATTTCTCAGGGAATCGAGCTTTCACCCTCTTCAACGCCGCGGTCATGGCTTGGCGATTCTCGCTGCGAGAGAAGTCCGTTGGCGGCTCGTTCGCGAATCCTTCATGCCGGGGAGTTTCCTGAGTCTCCTCCGCGTGTGGCGCCGGCGGTTTCATGAGTTCGTCAAACGAGGTCTTCTCGACAAAGGATTTCCTCAGAAATGACTCGTTGGAAGTATTCTCCAGCAGCCTTCTGATCAGGTACCCCATTCCTGGAATAAGCTCGCCAAGAGCCGCATAGACACGCACGCGGTAGCCCATCCTCTGCAAAGCCTTCCTCACGGGCTCTGCCATGCCGTAAATCACTTGGAACTCTAGGGATTCACGGGGGAGTCCCAGGGATTCAGCTACCGCTAGGGCACTACTGATGCTCCTGACATTGTGTGTCCCGAACGCGGGCCGCACCGCGTCGGTATTTTCCAGCAGAATTCGGGTGAGTTCTTCGAAGCTTAGGTCGGTCTCTTCCTTGGTGCTGAAGACTGGGATCGGCCACCCTCGCTGCCGATTCAGGACTGTTTCGTAATCCCAGTACGCGCCCTTGATCAGGCGAACGGTGACGCGGCGCTGAATCCGCCGTGCCCACTGAACGATCCCCATGAGATCGTCCGTCGCGTCTTTGAGATAAGTCTGAAGCGCCAAGCCGATGAATGCGGAGTTCGGACGCTCTTCCACGATGCGCTTGAACAGCGCTATGGTGAGATCCTTGAGCTCATAGTGCTCCATGTCCACCGTTATGGATGCGCCAGCACTCTCGCCTGCTTCCATAACAGGCTGCAAGTTGCGTGCAGTCTTTTCGATTGAGCCGTCCCAGTCCATGGGATCGAGTTGGGAATAGAAAGACGACACCTTGAGGGAAAGGTCGAGCCGCGGTATGCGCCCTTGATCGTCTTTATCCAGAACAGGGATTTCGGGCCAGGCGTCTACTCGCGGGGCAAGCGTGGCAATGAGATCCAAATATCGGTCAACGTGCAGCTGAGCTTCTTTCTCGCTAACGACCTCCTCCCCCAGCAGATCCAAACTGAATGCAAAGCCATCGGACCGGAGCTTGTCTAGGGCATCCCACGCGTCGTGCGCGTCGCGGCCTGCGATGAACTGCCCGGCGATGGACTCCACCCCCGTCCTGATCACGGGCCCGGCCAGGCCAGTGTATCCTGAAAGCCTCAAAATGCGGTCTAACCCTTGCGTGAGCACCGCGGAGCTTGTGCGGGCTTCTTCCAGGTATTCTCTCAAGAGGGCTGGGACCAGAGAATCCGACCTCAGGCAGGGAAGGACATCTATGAACCGGAAGAGCTGCACTTTGAATACTTCGTCGCGCATGGCCCACTCTAAAAGCCGGCCGCGCCACCTGCTCATCCGAAAGAGCGACGGCGCCTCTTCGCCGATCAGAGCATAGATTTGCGCACCGTGTCTCCTGATTTCATCTTCTCGACTTGTGTCGTGCGCCATGAACCCGCGTCTCCCGCAACCCTAATTGATGGTGTTCCGAAGGTTAACCACAGGACGCGAAAACCATTGTACCCCTTTCAAAGCACATTCCCACAAAAATTCTCGCCACGTAGCACCTGTGGTCGGATACACGTATGAATTTTTTCCTGGATCTTGGCTTCGGATTGCTGGACAATGCGGCACGGCCCTTGTACCGATTCGCTGTCCGATCACAAGACTAGGCAGGTTACCGGTGCGCGTCTGGAGCATCAACAGGCCGTGCTGTTTCCGGAACGCAGTCAAAACGCCACAAGCTCTATAGAGGAGGGAGACAATGCCGCACAGCAGAAAGCGCATCATTGGATTGGCCGTCTGTCTGACAATGGGACTCCTTTTCGCAATGGCGTCCCCAAGCTTTTCCGCAGAGAAACCGATCAAGATCGGGATTATCGACTGCTACACGGGAGCAGCCGCGGCATATGCCAAGCCCGCGCTGCTTGCGTGGCAAATGGTGATTGAAGAAATCAACGCAAAAGGAGGCATCAAAGGCCGAAAGATCGAGATTTTGACGAGAGACGACAAGTTCAAGCCTGATGAAGCGCTTGCACACGCGAAGGAACTCATACTCAAGGAGAACGTGGACTTTCTCGCGGGCACCATTAATAGCGCGTCCGCGCTCGCGGTATCGGAATTCGCCAAGCAAAAGAAGAAGATTTTCATGGTCCATGTGTCACGAAGCGACCGCATCACCGGCGAAAAGGGCCATCGGTACGTATTCCGCGGATGCCCGGCCGCTGACATTGAAGGTCTGGCAGGCGGAGAGTATGCGGCAAAGCTGCCGTTCAAGAAATGGTACATCCTGGGTGAAGACTACGAATACGGGCATTCCATCGCGGACAACTTCTGGAAAGGCCTCAAGAAGAATAAGCCTGAGGTGGAAAAAGTGGGAGAGGCCTGGACCAAGTTAGGCGAGACGGACTACACCCCGTACATGACCGCACTGAGCGCGAAGGCCCCGGAAGCGGTGTACATTGCATTCGGCGCGTCCGGTCTGCTCGCGTTCACTCGGCAGGCCAAAGTATTCGGACTGGTGGAGAAATTCCCGCTCTTCGCGTTCGCACTAGCGGACTCAACCACCCCGATGGTCCTGAAACAAGACATGCCCGAAGGGATGTACGGCGCGTCCAATTATTTGTGGTACTACCCGGCCACGCCTGCCAATAAGGAGTTCGTAGCCAAGTTCGCGGAATACTCGAAGAAAGCCGGCGCACCGACGGATTATCCGTCGGGCGTGGGCGTGTTCGCAGGCTATTGCTGCGCTCGCTTCCTTGGTGACGCAATGGCCAAAGCGGGGACCGCGGAGACTGAGAAGGTGGTCAAAGCTCTGGAAGGGCTTGCGATTGACACCCCCATCGGCAAGATCACCATGCGGGCTTGCGACCATCAAGCAGAGACACCTTCATTCTGGGGCAAGATCGTCAAGGTGGAAGGCTTCCCGTTTCCTGTGATCAAAGACGTAGTGGAGACCGCTCCGGGCAAGACCATGCCGTCTTGTGAAGAGGTCATGGAGGCCCGCAAGAAGGCTAAGTAGGAACGGTTTCGGATTATGTGGGGCGGGCACTTGAAGAAGTAAGTGCTTCGTTATTCTAACGAACCGGCACGATTTTCAGTCGAAACATTACATGAAAGGCCTGCTCTGGAATCTGGTGCCACGGATGTGTCCCGCCCAGCGAGACTCATCCGTGCTTGCTAGTTATTGCACGACGGTCTATGGAGTTCACTCCAGCATGGCAGCCAGATGGCTAGGCCGTACGCCCGGACGAGGCCTGGCACGGATGAGCCTTCGGCACATCCGTGGCACCAATTTTCCTTGGGCTCCCGCACAATGGGCAGGAATATTCGCACGGAAGTTTTGGACACCGGTTTGATAACCGCCGGCCTCACCAGTTTTCTGGACCGTGGAAATGGGGATAACCCGGAACTTCCGCGTTAGTAGGAATATGAGGCGATAGGCTATGGATTTTGATCCATCCGTCCTTGTGGGGCAGTTTCTCAGCGGGCTTTGCCGCGGGATGGTCCTTTTTGTCATGGCTTCGGGCCTCACGCTGGTCTTTGGGGTCATGCGAGTGATCAACTTCGCGCATGGCTCCTTTTACATGCTGGCGGCGTATCTTGCGTTCTCACTGACTCAAGTCCTGCAGGCAACCGGCTGGGGTTTTTGGATCGCGCTGCTCGTAGTGCCTCTGGCGACTGCGGCGGTGGGAGGCCTGGTGGAAGTGGTGCTTCTCCGCCGTATCTATTCCAAGGAACACTTGCTCCAAATTCTTCTTACATATGCCCTTATCTTTGTGTTCAACGACGGAATTAAACTCTTGTGGGGAGCGGAGATGAGAATCGTCTCCCTGCCCACCCAATTGGCCGGATCCGTATCCCTGCTGGGCCAGTCATTCCCGGTATACTACGTGTTCATAATCGGTGCGGGTCTTGCTGTGGCCGTGGGGCTTTGGCTTTTGTTGCATGTCACGAGACTGGGCAAGCTCATGCGGGCTTCATCCGAGCGATGGGAAATTGTTGAATTGCTCGGATATAATGTCAGTGCGGTCTTCACGGTGGTGTTCATGATCGCCACCGGGCTCGCGGGTCTTGCGGGTGTGGTGATCGCTCCAACGATTCGGCTCGCGCTGGGAATGGACATTCTCATCATCATTGAGTGCTTTCTCGTGGTGATCATTGGAGGCCTGGGCAACGTCTGGGGAGCTCTGTTGGCAGCGCTGATCACCGGTCAGCTCTATGCGTTCGGCATCCTTGTTCTGGAGAAATACGCGATGGCTTTCTTGTTTATCCTTGCCGGGGGCATCATCATTTTCCGACCGTCAGGGCTCCTGGGAAAGCCGGTCAGGTAGTGGAGACGACCCGCATGGAACTTTCGTCAAAATGGAAAGCTTTAGCCGGTTTGATCGCCCTGTCCGTGCTCGCCGTTTTGCCCTTCTATTTGCAGGAACGCTACTCCCAGTATGAAGTGTACCTGGCCACCAAAATCGTGGTCTGGGTGCTCTTCGCCATGAGCTTTAATCTCGTGCTCGGTTATGGCGGCATGATGTCTTTCGGCCACGCGGCGTTTTTCGGGGCCGCGGCGTACACGTGTGCTCTCCTGATGGTGAGGGGCAAATGGCCCGGGATCCCTGCATATCTCGTGGCTCCGTTTGTGGCCGCGCTCATCGGGCTTATTGTAGGATATTTCAGCGTCAGGATCACGGGAGCGTTCTATTTTGCTACGTTGACGCTCTCCTTTTCCATGCTTTTGTACATACTGGTATTCAAGTGGAGGAGTTTTACTTTCGGGGACGACGGCATTCAGGGCATACCGGTGCCCGATCTCATCTCAACTCAGGAGAGTTACATCAATTGTTATTTCTTCGCGCTGATCGTCACGTTGGTTTGTATATACATATTGTGGCGGATCGTAAATTCTCCTTTCGGGCTGATACTCAGAACGCTGCGAGAAGATCCCGATCGGGCCGCATTCATCGGCGTGAATGTGAACCGTTATCGATTGGTCGCATTCGTGATCTCCGCTTTTTTCTCGGGAATCGCAGGTGTGTTGTACATGTCCCTGGAGGCATCTTTGGCTCCTGACATCTTGTTCTGGAGCTCTTCCGGCGAAGTGATCCTCATGGGGCTCGTGGGCGGAATGCATGTTTTCCTTGGGCCCGCGGTGGGAGCCACCATCATGGTGCTACTCAACAGTCTACTCACCTCATACACGCAAAATTGGGGGATGTTCCTGGGCATCACGCTGATACTTATCGTTTTGTTCTTTCCTGAAGGCGTCCTTGGAGTACTTCGGGAGAAGTACCTGGCAGTGGCGAAGAAAAGGTCTTTGTAGATGGCAATACTGGAAGTCACAGGTCTCAAGAAATCTTTTGGCGGAGTGATGGCTGTCGGCGGTGTGGACCTTGTCGTCGAAAAGGGTGGCATGTATGGAGTAATCGGTCCCAACGGAGCCGGTAAATCCACGCTATTCAATGCCATCAGCGGATTCTACCCCTGCGACGCGGGGCGTGTGGTCTTTAAGGGACAAGACATTACCGGGCTTTCTCCGGATCGCATTGTTAAGATGGGTATGGGGCGGTCCTTCCAGGTAACAAAAATCTTTCCCAAGCTGACCGTGTACGAAAACATTCATTCAACAGTACTATTCACCGAAGGCTGCGGCTGGAGCATGTTGTCGAGCACTAAGCATTTGGCCCGCGAAGGCACCCGAGCCGTGCTTGCCATGGTGGATCTCGCGGAAAAGGCGGACGAGTTGGCCGGCACACTTTCTGCCGGAGATCGGAAAAGGCTCGAACTAGGAATCGTATTGGCCACAAAACCCGACCTCATCCTCTTGGACGAACCTACGTGCGGAATGTCGCCTCAAGAAACGGTAGAGACCATTGCGCTCATCAAGAAGATAAATCTAGACGCAGGCACTACGGTGCTATTCACCGAGCACAAGATGGATTTTGTTTTTTCTATGGCATCATACATTACGGTCATGAACTTCGGGCTTGTCATCGCATCGGGCGACCCTGAGACGATTCGCAACGATCCTCGAGCGCTGGATGTATACTTGGGCGAGGGATAATGTTTCTCGACGTCAAATCAATCAATACATTTTATGACGTGTTCCACGCGATCTTCGATGTGTCTCTTTGCCTGGACAAAGGCGAAGTGGTCTGCCTGCTCGGCAGAAACGGAGCGGGAAAGACCACCACGCTCACGAGTATCGTAGGACTTAATCCACCGCGTTCGGGGAGCGTCACTTTGAATGGGGTCCCTATCTCGGGCAAGAGAGCATATCAGATCGCGCGAATGGGAGTTGGCTATGTCCCCGAGAACCGCTGGATCATCAGCGAACTCACGGTACGGGACAACCTGGAGCTCGGCTGCCGCAGGAAGAGCGACACGCAGATTGCGGCCGCGTTGGAAAGCATGTACGAGCTCTTCCCTAGATTGAAGGATCTTGGTCACCGGGTGGGCGGAACACTCAGTGGCGGTGAACAACAAATGCTCGCGCTGGCCAGGGCTCTGGTGAGCAAGCCCGAGCTGCTGCTTATGGATGAAGTCACCATCGGCCTAGCGCCTCTTGTAGTGCAAATGCTCAAGAGCACTATCCTCACACTGAAACAAAATCGAAATACGATCCTTCTCACCGAGCAAAATGCATTGTTCGCGTTGGACGTGAGCGATCGGGTGTACGTCATCGACAAAGGTGCGATTGTATACGACGGCACGGTAGACCAAGTGCGAAAAGAACACGCGGTCATGAGCAAATACTTGGGACTTTAGAAATCTGCTGATGCCACTGCCCTAACAAACGGTGAATCAAGGCAGGTCGGGTTGAGTCCAGCGAAACCCGACAGGTTGCTTTGGACATGATGTCGGATTTCGTCCCGCACAGGACGCGGGACTCAATCCGACCTACGGCCTATCAACTTTCAGCCTCAGCAAAGATTCGGTTCCCAACAATGTGGATTTAGCCAAAAGGACGCAACCCCAGCAAGCCGGTAGGGAACGGCGTCCCCCGGATTACTTCTGAGGTGGACTTTGCCGGCCGGAGTTACTTGATATTTTTATGAAAAAAGTGCCGGCACGGAGGCCGGCACCTACCAAGGCTCAAACGGCAATCGGACATCGTTTCTGACACTTGCTATACGTTTAGACTGAGAAGACACTGCTGGGCAAGCCAGCAGTGGCACCCACATTCAACGCGTGCCCAAAGAACTTAATGAAACAGCCGGGGAAATCACCTTTACCTTTGCCCCCGGCTGTCTTTATGCGTTGTTGTCTCTGCAACCGCCGAAATCGCAGCTTATACCGATTCGCTTTCAAAGAAGTAAAGCACGGGGGAAACTTCTTTGTGTAAAGAAGTTTCCCCCGGACTCTCTTCAAGAAACTCTATATTCCTTTGGCATCCCTGCTTCCTGTGCCGGGAAGCAGGGATGCCAAAGGCGTATAGAAATTTTTGGAAAGGGGTTCGGGGAGGAACCTTTTTACAAAAAGGTTCTCCCCGTCTTACTTTCTTGAAAGCCAATTAGTATTAGAACACCACCAGCGGTGTTCCTGCCACTTGCAGAGACAGGAAGTTCAAGAAGAAGAACCCGAAGAACACTACGTTGGCAAGCAGCATGATGGTGGACCAGATCCCGCCCCGTGCGGCTTCGGGAAGTTGACGGTTCAGATAGATCAACACGAGCGGGTAAATAATGGACGCAAGGTTGGCCATGTTTGCCGAGACTTGCAGCAACTTGGTCGGCAGCGCCAGGTGGATAATGATGCCGATCGCGACGATCAGGATCACCGCCATGAGATAATAGAACTTGCGCGGGTCGCCGGCGATCCAGTTGCGCAGGCCGGGGCTCACCGCGATGGCGGAATCCGCAGTGTTGCGGATCATCATCTCCAAGAGCGTGGTCTGGGTCTTCCACAGGATCAGCGATCCAAGGAACAGGATGAAGGGGAACAGCCACGCAGCTCGCTTGGCCAACTCCATCGCGGCATAAACAGGCATATTCGCGACGGTAGGCTCCGCAGCACCGGGCGTGACCGCGAGGGCTACGACGAGCATGCTGGGGATGAACATGCCGATCATGGCTCCCACGAAGAAAATCACCCACTGATCGATAATCAGGTACCGGAACCAGCGCTTCCATGTAGCTCTGTTTTGCGCCGTATCTGTGAAGCTACACCCCGAGGGAAGCACGTCCACTTTCGTGCCGCCGACGATCCCGGAGTAAAAGCCGCATCGGTGCCCCATGGCGTACCCGTGGTCGCGGTAGTAGTTAATCAGCATAAAGTTAAAGCCTGAGGCAAAGCCGGTGTACCCCATGATGGAACCGAGGGTCGTGGCATCAATGCCTTTCGGTGGCAGCGCGGGCGTGACAATGCTGGCGAGCATTTCGCCCCACATCTTCCCCGGTGCGAAGACGATCGTCAAGGTGATCAACACTGCAAGGATGAAGAAGACCAGAAACGTGTCAATGGCCTCCATGGTTCGGACGATCTTTTTGCCGAAGAGGTAGATCACAAAGGACAAGCACAGCAGCAGGATTGCGATGATGCGCACGGTCTGCAACTGTCCGGGATCCTTCATATTGACAGGTCCCCCAAGAAACAGAGCATAGAGACCCTGCCCCGCCGCAGCCGCCCAACCACCCCAGATCCACGCCAGGTACATGAGAATCAGAGAGACTGGGACCCAGAAGTAAAGGCCCGGCGGAAACCGATTGAAGCCGACTATGGGCACTTCGCCGGTAGCAAGGGTGTAGCGTGCGTTCTCCACGTTGTAGAAGGTCTGGAGTACGGCGGAAATCATGACGAGAAAGCCCAGGCCCATGAAGCCGTACTTCCCGAATCCCAACGGACCGAGGAGCCACTCGCCGCTGCCGATGGACACCCCCAAGGCGATCATGCTCGGTCCCAAAACGCACGTGATCAGCTCCTTGCCGCCGATCTTCGGTTTGTTGAAAACCTCTTCCGGAGTCGGCACATCGGTGAGCGGAAGCGGGGGACGACTAACTCCAATCTGGATTGAGGTTTCGTTTTTCGAGTTTCCAGCAGCCGCACTTGCCATAACTCTATCCTCCTTACCCAAAAGTTTGCAGCGTGCCCCATATCTTGAAGTTCCTTGGACGGATTCCCCGGCAGTCCCCCCCAAGACACTGGCTGCCGCGGTATCGCCCAAGAGCCCTCTCAGAGGCACGATTGCCGCCACCTTATGTTAACAAAGGAACTTGACTCCCCTTCCCCTTACCGGGAGCGAGCTTCACAGGGTTGAATGCGGGTTGATAAACGAAAACCTACAGACCAGGAGAATGTATATAGGAAAATCAGACAAGATTATATTCAAATTCAGGAATTGATCAAGAAAAGGATGAACGGGCGATCTCCGCCTCTTCCAATGCCTCGCGAAGGAACTCGGTTATATGAGAGACCGTCCAGTCCTGACGCCATCGCATCCCCGCATACGGAAGCTGCATCAGGCAGCCCGGATTCGAGGTGATCACCCTCTTCGCGCCGGTCTTGCCGATCGCGGCAACCTTAGCCTCAAGGATTTTCATCGAGCGTTCCCGGTGCGTGATGTTGTAAATTCCTGCCGATCCGCAGCACTGACCTTCATCCGGGACATCCTGAAGAACCACTCCGGGGATCCGACGCAACAGATCGCGGGGTTGCGTGAAAATCCGCTGCGCGTGGCGCAAATGGCAGGGGTCGTGGAAGCAAACCACCTCGTGCATCGGTCCGAACACCACATCAGGACCGAGCGCGGAGCTGAGAAATTCAGAAATATCCCGTACTTTAGTTGAGAATTCCTCAGATATCCCCGCCATCCGGGAGCGCCCCGCGAACATTTCACGATAAGCCTTTAATTCGCTCCCGCACGCGGCACAATCCGTTACGACAGTGTCGACCTCCCTGCCGGCGAACAACTGCATGTTATGTTCCGCCATTTCGCGGTACGTTTTCCGTTCGCCCTCGGCAATGTTGGGAGCCCCACAGCACTGTTGCCCTTTGGGGACAATCACCGTGTACCCTGCCCGGGACAATACGTCCACCGTGGCGCGGCTCACTTCCGCGAAGATCAGGTTCATTGCGCAGCCAAGGAACAGGCCCACGCGGCCTTTCGCCGCGCCGCGAGCAGGGATCTCTTCGGGGATCGTCTCCGTGAGCGGACGAGCAGGCAAACGAGGCAGGAGCGCCTCCATGAACTCCAGATCTTCGGAGATCAGCTTGAGGACCCCGTATTTTCTCACCAGCGAAGGAATTCTCGCAGCCTGGTACCACCTCAAAGGTGTCAAGTACCGAGACATCCTGGGCTGGTTCCTGATTGCATGATGCAGAAGAAACCGCTTGACACCAGGTTGCAGTCGGTTCTCTTCGATCCGATGCCGCGCCTCCAGCACAAGCTCACCCACCTTGACGCCCGCAGGACAGACGCTCTGGCAATTGCGACAATCCAGACAGTGGTACATGTGCTCGATGAATTCTTCCGACGCGGTCAGGCGACCGTCTATGACGGCCCTGATCATCGCCACACGGCCGCGTGGCGATTGGGTTTCGATACCGTCGGTTCGGTACGTCGGACAAGTGGCAAGGCACGTGCCGCATCTCATGCACTGAATCACGTCGCCGTAATCGTGAACGTCGAGCGTAGCAAAAGCCTTGGATATCTTTTCGGGATCTATAGGTTTTCCCATGAGGATTAAGAAATTTTCTCCAACAAAATTTTTCCCGGATTCAGACGGCCTTCGGGGTCAAAGGCTGACTTGATGCGCCTCATCACCTCAATGGCCTTTGGGCCGACCATATGAGGCAAATACTTGGACTTGGTAATACCTGTTCCGTGTTCTCCCGAGATTGTGCCGCCAAGACTAATGGCTTTGTGGAAGATTTCGTCAAAGGCCTCTTCCACTTTGCGCATTTCTTCTGCGTCGCGCTCGTCAGTGGGGCAGGTAGGGTGCAGGTTTCCGTCACCTGCATGACCGAAAGTCCCCACCGTTATGCCGAATTTCTGCGTGATTTCTCTGATAGACGCCATCATCTCCGGAATGGCCGGTCGAGGAACGGTCACGTCTTCCAGAATCGTGGTGGGCTTCAAGCGAGCCAGCGCTGACAGGGCGTTCCGCCGCGCGGTAAAGAGCTTTTCAGATTCTGCCGCATCAGCAGCAACTCGTAACGTGCGAACTCGATTCTCTTTGCAGGCTTGTTCGATTCCCGCGGCCTGCTCACGAACCACTTCCGGATGCCCGTCAGCTTCGATAAGGAGCAGCGCGGCCACATCCCGCGGAAGCCCGATGCCTACGTAATCTTCCACGCAATTGATGGTCACCGAATCCATGAGCTCAAGCGTGGACGGGATGATCTTGCGAGAAATGATCGCGGACACCGTCCGGGCCGCGTCAAGAATGTCGTCGTACAAAGCCAGGAAGGTGATCTTGGTCTGAGGCTTGGGAATGAGCTTCAGCGTTATCTTTGAAAAAATCCCCAGGGTGCCCTCCGAGCCCACAAGCAGCTTGGTGAGATTGTAACCCGCCACGTCCTTGACGCACTTGGTGCCGTAATGCACCTTGGACCCGTCGATGAGGAACGTATCCAGCGCCATGACGTAGTCACCGGTTATTCCGTACTTCAGGCCGCGCAACCCGCCGGAATTTTCCGCTACGTTTCCGCCGATTGTGGATATCTTCATGCTTGCCGGATCCGGGGGGTAGAACAATCCCTTCTCTTCAACCGCGGCGTGAAGTTTCGCTGTGATCGCCCCTGGTTCCACCGTCACGGACAGGTCATCCGCATCGATTTCCAGGATACGATCCATCGCGGTCGTGAGCAGAACGATCCCGCCCTTCACCGGCACCGAGCCGCCGCTCAAGCCTGTGCCGCTGCCCCGCGCAGTTACCGGCAGACCTTCAGCCGCAGCGAATTCCAGAGCAATTCTGATGTCGTCTTCAACAACAGCCCGCACCACTGCGTCCGGGCGGTGGGAAACACGCGGAGTTGCATCGTAGGAATAGCAGAGCAGTTCGGCTTCGGAAGCGAGCACTTTTTCTCTGCCGAGGAGTTCCTGGAGTTTGCGGAGGGCGTTGTTTTCCATGAGACGTTTGACGATTCGCACAGTCCTAAAGATGATTATAAAGTAGCATGACCAGCCGTCAAGAGCAATCGTACAACGGTTGTTGACTCGAACCTGGGGCGATCCAGGCCATCGATCCGTGCTTCGCGGACTGCCAAAGGAACAAGGATTTCTCGGTAACCCGGGCGCAATCCGATGCATCATTTATTTTTGCGCCGAGCAAAAGATCTCAGAGGTAGGACACCGAGTCATTCGGCAGCAAGGACGAAAAATGTATGCTCCTTGCAGTGATAATCTGATATGTACACACCTTGTCGCGCTGCATTCGCGTGACGAGCGTGACGGAACAAACGGTTGACCAATGGGTGGGCGGTGCGGTACGTTCAAGATCAGGATAAGAGGGACCTTTTTATCAACATGACGGTCTTGCCTGCGTCGGGTAGCCATGGGACACTCCACGGACACACTATTACGGTCGGCGAAGGTATACCGCTGCCCCCCAGTGGTGCCAAGAAGTTCAAAATGGAAAGACAGCCGCATAACTTCAGGATCAAGCATGAGAAATGCTGAATTGCTGGCGAGAACTTCAATCCGTGCCAATCACACTAGGATGATGATGATACTTTTTGCACTGCTTTTTGTCCCTGTGAACAATGGATATTGTGACCAGGCGGCGAGCACCACTATGCATCCGGTCGGACAATGGATATGGTCGCGTGTTGATGAAAGTATCTTCATGGAAACCCGAAGGGAACTACCAGGCCTCGTGCCGTGTATATGGGTCGCCACAATAAAGGCTTCTCAGGGCGCTATTTCCCAAGAGCTCGGCTGCAGTCCCGCGCTCGGCAAATCCATTCCGTCCATAGCGATTGTCGTTAGGATCGACGACAGTGTACACGAGCTGTGGAAGTTGCGAGCTACCGACCAAATCGCACGCGACATCGATACTCGGCTTCACAAACTCATGCACCTTCTGGCTGCCGCGGAAATCCAGGTAGGAGAAGTTCAGCTTGACTACGACTGCCCTGAAAAAAGACTGGGCGCGTGGGCACAGGTGGTTCGTGTTGTCAGCTTAAGCAGCTTGAAAGGAAAATCCGTGTGGATCACGAGCCTTCCAGCGCATCTCAAAAATCCCAATTATTCAACATGGCTCCGCGGGGCGGTCACAGGCCATATACTGCAGCTTTTTGATACCGGTGTTTCGTGTAGTCATGAATCGCTGACGAGGCTTGCCGATTGCCTCCGCAACCAAGACATGTCGTTCCGAATCGGTCTGGGAGCATTCGAGCGTGTTGGCTTCGGGAAACGAACCGACCACCAACTCTGGTTTTCTACTCTTCCTTCTTTCGCAGCAATACCGGAATACAAAGGCGTCTGGATTTTCCCTGGAGGCAAGAAATGGCTGCAGCTCTATCCGCTTTGCGATACCTATTGAGGGCGCGTGTATTCTTCCCCTCTGTTCTCATAATCCTTGCCTCCATTCCCTTTGAATCGAAGGTTACCCGCGCGTGCCTGAGCTGCGCGGGGAAAGCCGGGTACAACCTGGAATTGACAACGTCTTTCGACAGGCTTTTGAATTCGCTGATTGAAGACGTAAGCCCTTCATGTGATACGGAGAGCAAAGGCGCTTTTCTCTTTCTTTATCCATTCAAGTTGGTCAAGCCAAGAGAAATCACTCCTCTCTGGAACATAGTCTATGAGAAGGGGCCTTACTCTGACTCATTCTTGCCGCCGACTACGACTGCCCTCGATTCAGCTCTTCTAGACGGCAACTGGGAGACTGCTCGTAAGGAAGCCCAAAAGATCGTCGACCAGGTGCTCGACATGCCTGGGATAATCGCGCAAGGATATCAGTCGAAGCTTATTCGAGCAGTAGAGTTTCTCGAAATCGAGCCGCTGCTCCGAAGAATGGACCCTGAGGTAATCAGGTCCGCACTCTGGGGCTCGAGCAAGTCATCGGTCGGCACGAGCAGCGACCTTCCTCCTGAAATACTTGACATTCTGGCGATGAGAAGTCTCGACCGAGAGAAGGTGGATGAGATTATCAAGACCAAACCACGTCATCCCAGAATGGGGACGTTAAGGTTTGTGGCTCTGCGCAATGAGTTCGCCCAAAAGGTACCTGATGGGTGGCAATTCGAAATTCAGCAGAAAGTTTCGGAAGAGACATGGCGCGAACTGGAAGGATCGGTGGATCGCTGGTTGAACGATTATCCGCAACACCCATTGGCGGATCTGGTCCTACTCTGGAAGACACGGATCTTTTATTTCAAGGGAGATGTCGATGGAGCATGGCAGCAGCTTCTTTCGGTCTATCCGCGCCGATTGCCACGCGTGTTGTATGACATCAGGTACCTGTTAGCACACGATCTGCGATCTAGGCATCCGCCTGAAAACAATACGTACATTCATAGGAGCTTCCAGACGACAAATGATCCTCTGCTGTTCTCCGCTTTGCTGACAACGCTGCATATGGGCCCGGAACAATGGGATCGATGGTGGAAGGTCTCGGAAGAGAATTTTAATCAGCCATGGGCAGTGAACCTACAGGAACGACTCTTAGCAGAGGTGCCTCGTTTGGGTGAACTTCCTTCTTTGTTTCCAAAAGAGCCCGGTAATCCATCACAGTTGTGGGGCCAGCTGAGAGTGGTAGCTCTCATGAAAGCAGGCAAATGGGAGGACGCGGAAAAGCAAATTTTTTCCCTTCCTCCAAACGAAGAACAGGCACTCCTTGCGGCCACGTTTCATCTGCGCCGAGGTCAGCCTTTGCTGGCCGCGCAGGTCCCGAATGTGCCCAGACTCATCAGACTATACCTTGTAAGAGTAATCTTTAACGACGAAGAACTGAGAAACCTGAAGACTCAAGCGAAGAACACAATGCTCGCGGAGGAGACAATTTACGAGCAAGGAGTGCGACTTACCGAAAGAGCCAAGTGGGCCGAGGCAGCCCGGTTAATTAGCGCGGTCGATCCAGCGCGTAGCAAGCTCTGGGAAGAAGTCGCACGACTCAAGATGGATAATTCCGATCATGCTCTTTTGCGATTGGCACGATTCTTTAGAGACCACAGAGGCGAGCTGTTTTATGACCGTACTGAGTTGTGGCATCCGACTGTACGAGGACGATACTGGCATCTCCTCTGGAACAAGAGACGTCCTACAGGGCGAACTGAAAAGCAGGTGTTGCCGTGGTCGACGGATCGGGAACTGACGGGAATCGAGAGGCATTTTTTGGGCAATGCAGAATGGTGGTTGGCTCTCCAGACTTACGTCGATTGGCTGACGACCGCTGCGCCTTCTCCCCAGATGCGAGAAGTAGTGAAAGAAGCGGACTTTTGCTACAATAGGCTGATCAGTCCTGGTTTCTGGAATTCGGCTTTTTGGTCGCAATATTTGAGTGGTCATCCGGTTGTCGAAAGGTTCCGCAAAGAGGGAAAAAGAGCGAGGGGGAGATGATCGGCGCTGCCAATGCAGCATATATAGATCTTGGCTTCAGGCAAAGTGAGGACTGGCAAACGAAGGGAACCGCGCTTGTGTGACAACAGAGAAACAATATGGTCTAGGGTATTACCGCTCTTGATGCATCGTTCTTTCATATGCCGTAACACTAATTCAATGGCTATCGGTTCGCCCTCCATTCGGTCTTTCTTTCCGTCTCGTCTCAAAATAGAATCGTTCAGCTCATGCGATCCAAAAAACGAATATCCAGGCTTGTGCCGCTTGTCTCATCCCGTCCTTGAATCTCAAAAGCTTAGGGAGAAATTCTGAGTAATATTTTTTCAGGAGAATTAGACGACGAGGTAGGCTATCTATGAGTAAGGCATTCCTTCAGGCAAGACTAGGATTACCACTTCCGGTGCTGACCGCTCTCATCTTCTTCCTAGTATTATTGGGAGCGGAAAGTGGTTGGATTCGAGCTGCCAGCCCTGAAACGGGTTTGCCGGACTATCCCTGGCTCAAGAGTACAATCACCGAATTGGTGGCTTTACGAATCGAGCCTCCAAAGGGATTCACAAGAATACCGCTGGAGAATAGATCGTTCGGGGTCTGGCTGCGAGGCCTGCCCTTGCGACCCAATGCGCGCCTTGTCTGGCTGCACAACGGTCTGCCAAAACTCAACCAGTCTGCTCACTTCGCTGTCCTCGAAGTCGATGTCGGAGAAAAGGACCTCCAGCAGTGCGCGGATGCCATTATCCGGTTGAGAGCCGAGTACCTGCGGAGCCAAGGGTGTGACGATGCGATCTCTTTCCATTTCACGAGCGGCGATCTAGCTTCCTGGCCGCGGTGGCGAGATGGAGAGCGTCCCAGAGTGCAGGGGAATAAGGTCTCCTGGACACGGTCCGCAAGACAGGACGGTTCATATAGTAATTTTCGTAAGTACCTGGACATAGTCTTCACCTATGCGGGCACCATATCTCTTTCAAAGGAGCTTCAGCCTGTGAAGAATCCTGCGAGGGTGGAGGTCGGCGATGTATTCATCCAGAGTGGCTCCCCAGGACACGCGGTGCTCGTGGTGGACGTTGCGGCTAATGCTTCAGGGGAGAGGGCCTTCCTTCTAGCTCAAAGTTACATCCCCGCTCAGGATGTCCACATCCTGAGGAACCCCGGATCGCAGATCAGCCCGTGGTATACCGCCAAGTCTGCTGGAGAGCTGCTTACCCCTGAATGGACCTTCCGATACGAAGATCTAAAGCGTTTTCCCGCGGTGAGGTGTGGAGGCCCTCGAAGCCAAGTCGCGCATTAGCGCGAATTTGGACGGAGCTTTTCTCGCGAATCTCGGACCTTTTCGTATGCAGTCTGTATGTCCTGAAATTTCTCTTTTGCGAATCTGACGAATTCCTCCGGGAGTCCCTTGGACATAACCTTGTCGGGATGATAGTCCTGGGCCAGCTTCCTGTATCTGCTTTTTATCTGCTCATCCGAATCTCTTTTGTTGCAGCCTAGTATGGCGTAATATCGGTCAAGTTCGGTATCAACATTCGTGCTCGTGCCCATATACATGAAACGAATCTGACGATATTCTTCAGAACTGAGATGGAAGACGCGAGCCGCGTGCGAAATCATCGCCTCTTCGCTTGAATGCACGTGCCCGTCGGCAATTGCCACGGTGAAGAGAACATGAATCATTCCCACGAGTGTCTGTCTGTCCGAGCTGAACATCAAGTAGAATTGATTTGCGTAATCTTCGAATGTGCCGGATGAATTCTTTGCATTCCGAAATACATATATGGCACGCGACCTGGATTCGTGATCCAATCCGAGATTCACTACCATGAAACGCTCAACAGCCTCGATTTCTCCCGGAGTGACAGCGCCGTCGACTTTACTTAATTTTGCCAGAAGTGCGAAGGTACATTCGACGAAATCCTCTCTTGTATGCACCCGGGTGTGTGCAATGTCCAGATGATGATAGTACAAATCGAACAGATGCCCCAAAACAAGACCTACCACCAGGCCCCAATAACGAGCCACCAAGAATCCGATCACCGCTCCGATGAATTTTCCGATCCAAGTCATGGGGTGTCAAAGCCCTACCACTGACGCTCGGTTGAAACGTCCGTCGATGATTGCGTCGTGAGCCCCGTGCCGGCATCCATGCTACGATATTCCGTGCGAGGTACTTCCGCTGTCTTGACCACAGCAAGCCACATTGAAACTTGCAGCTTTGTATGAAGTTTTATAGCGTAAATGTCAATGTCGCTCATTATAGATCCACTCGTCTCTTATTTAAGCTCCTCCCACTTATAATCGATAATTTCAGTCAATACACCGTTCAGTTTCTTCGGATGAATAAACGCGAACTCGCAGTCACGAAATGGACGTGCAATCTCGCCATCAGAAGCTGGTATGAACGGGTAGCCTTTGCTCTGGAGATCTTTGACAGCATCACGAGTACTATCCACATTGAAGCTTATGAGCATTATCCCCTCGCCCCGTTTCTCGATGAACTTGGCCACATCACCGTCGGGGGTCGTTGATTCCATGAGTTCGAAACCGACATCTCCTACTAAGTAACGAGCAACGCTGATCTTTTCCGACTCATCCACATACGTGTAGTCCGGCTTTTCTTTGCCCAAGAGTGGCTCCCACACTTTGCGGGCTTCGTCGAGATTCTTAACTGCTATGCAGATGTGATCCACCTTGTTGACTTTCATCGCCACCTCCTGATTCGCCCGCTTCATCATATCATTTGCCTGACCAAAAGAGCATACATTTCTTTGTTTACCCTCAAGCGGTCCGAGCTGATGACCTCGGCTCACTGGCAATCTGGATGTAATTAGTACGGGTTCGCCTCGAATTTGCCAAATGCCCGAGTATTGCTATATCAACGAGATCGCACGTCATTGTTATGATCCGAACGGAGGCCTGACTTCGACCGGACTATTTGCTATCATGGGCCGCAACGCAGACGAGGGCTCCCCGTGGCTTGTGTTGACTTTTGGAGGGCTGTCTTTCTACGCTGGCCAAGATAATATGGCTGCCATAAGGAATGAACCGCTGGAACACGTATTCACTGTGAGGAGTTGAAGGACTTGTTTTTTGCACTCAGCCGTATTCTTGAGCGAAGCCGGTTCGGCATGACGAGGCAATCATGAGACCCAGACCCACTGTTGGACGTTTCCTTCTCAAGGTTGGCGGGTTTATTCAGTCCTTAGCTCTCGTGGTTATGAAACCCGAGGATCTGATAGCTTTCAGCCGTGAAACCTATGCCAGGCCTGATGTAATCGACGGTTGGAGTCGATTGGATATGTTTGCGGCGGGTCTCTCTTCCGAGGAACGGGCTGCTCTTGACAAATTGCCTGTCGAATCGGGGAAGCTCCTCCTTTTGGGCCTTGGGGGCGGAAGGGAAGCGATGGAGCTGGCTCGAAGAGGCTTTCAGGTCTCGGGCGTGGATTTTGTCCCGGAAATGGTGGAAAAGGCCCTGGAAAACGCCAGGAAGAACGGCGTTGATATCCAAGGGCTGGTCCAGGAAGCTTCCGACTTGGATGTCCCTGCGGCATCGTTTGATGTGGTATGGAATTCCGTCTATTCCTGTATCCCCACGAAGGCCAAGAGAATTGAGATGTTGCAACGCATCCGTCGAGCCCTTCGGCCGGGCGGTTGCGCTGTGTGCCTCTTTCTGTGGGACTCGACCGGAAGGCCATCCAGGAGAGCCCAATTGGCTCGAAAGGCTTTTGCGTTTCTCACCTGGGGCTACCGATCTTATGAGCCGGGCGACCGTCTATGGAGCAACATGGAGTTTGTTCATGCTTTTTCCTCAGACGCGGAATTGAGGTCGGAATTCAGAGCCGCCGAATTTGAAGTGCTCGATATCACAGTGTTTGAGGAGACTATGAACGGCACCGCGATCTTGAGGAAATCTTAATACCGAGGTGCGGTCCGAGCCTACCCTTAGACTGACTACCCGAAGAATAGCGATATAACGAGGGAGTTATGTTGGCATGATGGATGGTAGCGGGGGGAGGATTTGAACCTCCGACCTTTGGGTTATGAGCCCAACGAGCTACCTGGCTGCTCCACCCCGCGTCATGTCATCCACATAACTTACAAATCCAAAACGGGCGTGTCAAGAAGCGTTTGCGTTTCGCTTGAAAACACGGTCTTTTCGTCTTGTTGCCGTAAGGCTCTTGGCTCGGGTGCCGGAAAAAGGCACGGTTCCGTTCTTTTTCTTCAGGCCGCTGTCCCTCACGCCTGTGCCAGGAGTTCCAAGAGCAGGTCATGCATGAGTCCGTTGCTTGCCACAATGCTCGCAGTTTCCACGCTGGTGGGACTGCCATGGCGGTCCGTGATCTTGCCGCCGGACTCCCGGACCAAAAGCATCCCCGCGGCCATGTCCCAGGGTTTGAGCTTGAGCTCCCAGAACGCGTCAAGTCGACCACATGCTACATAAGCGAGGTCTATTGCGGCTGAGCCTCCTCGGCGCAATCCCTGGACCTGAGTCACTATACGGGAAAATTCCGCAACGTTGTTGTCAGGCGCTGTGGCACGGTCATAAGGGAAGCCGGTGGCTACCAAGGTCCGGTTGAGACTTTGCGCTTGCGATACCCTGATGAGGTTGCCGTTAAGGAAAGCGCCCCCGCCACGGAGTGCGCAGAAGCTCTCATCCCGCAGCGGGTCACGCACGATGCCGGCCAGAAGCTCGTCCCCTTCCATAAGCGCGATCGAAACGGAGAAGCACGGGTAACCATGAGCAAAATTGACGGTTCCGTCGAGCGGATCCACGAGCCACTTCCATCGGGACCCTGTGGTCAGAGGTGTGCTCTCCTCAGTGATCACGTCATGATCGGGAAATTCCTTGCCGATGGCCCCCAGGATCAGTTCCTCTGAAGCCAGATCCGCATCGGTAACTATATCGATGCCGCTGGAGCCGACATTCTTGGCATCCACGTGGAATTCGCCGTGGTAATAAGAGAGAATCAGATCTCCTGCCCTGCGGCTCACGTCCTCAAGGAAAGGGATCAGATCCTTCGGGTTGATGTGGCTATCCATGACCTTCCTTTGTGTCATCCTTTCCGGGATTCCGCGTTGCAAGCCGGCCTTCGTCTGGTCGCACCTTTTCTAATTCGATCGACCGGGGCTCGGAATCTCGCGTTCCGGTTACGGTGCAATCAAGCTCCCCTCGGTGAAGCATCACCTTCACTTCCTCATCCCTGGAAACAGTCCGGGCCTCTTTGATAACCGTCCCTGTATCCTGCCGTACGGTTATGGAGTACCCGCGGGCGAGGACTGCCAGGGGGCTCAGATTGTTCAGTGCTGACGCAAGATGCTCCACAGAAGCCCTTGAATCCGCGACACAATCCCGCACCGACCGATCCAGGTTGCGAAGGAGATAATCGAGCTCCTGACGCCCGGAAGCAATCGTCCTGCGCAAGACCTCTGGACGCACCCGCGAGTATAGTCCCACAGCATCGTCCTTTGATGCCCTGAGCTTCCGTTTGATGGCATTGGTCAAGCGCGCGGAGACATCGTCGAGCCACTGGCGACGGTCCTGGATCTTGCGCCTCGGATCGTACAGCCTTTTCATGGTCTCTTGGACCGTCCGCATCCACCGGTCGAGAGACGAGAGCATTCGATTCCTGAGCCGCGCTGTCAGGTGGAAGAGACGATCCTGCACTTCGAGCCGGTCTGGGACGACGATCTCCGCGGCCGCGGACGGAGTAGAGGCCCTCACGTCGGCTGCGAAATCCGTCAGAGTAAAATCGGTCTCGTGTCCGACCGCGCTCACGATGGGAACCGGACACTGAGCTACCGCGCGGACGACCCGTTCGTCGTTGAAGGCCCAGAGATCTTCGATGGAACCTCCGCCTCTCCCGATAATAATCACATCCACATCGCCCGCTGCGCAGAGTCTGTCCAGGGCAGCTATCAATTCCTCCGGAGCGCGTTCCCCCTGAACCGAGGCGGGACTAAGCAGTATGTGGAGCGATGGGGAACGTCTTCTGGCAATGCGCACCATATCTCGCACCACCGCGCCCCTTTTGGACGTGACCAGGCCGACGGTTTCCGGAAAACGAGGCAGCGGCTTCTTCCTGGCCTCGTCAAAGAGGCCCTCTGCGGCCAGCTTATCGCGGAGCTGCTCGAACGCGAGCATCAAGCTGCCCAATCCGAGAGGCTCCATGGTGTCCAGGATCAATTGGTATTCCCCGCGTGGCGAATAAACCGACACGCGGCCCCACGCGGCCACATGGAGGCCGTCCTCCGGTCTAAACTTAAGGAAGCGGCTCTGCGGCTTGAACATCACGCAGCGGATCTGGGCTGCCTCGTCCTTCAGGACCAAATAGAGGTGCCCCGAGGGAGCAAGGCGCACGTTGGAGATCTCGCCCTGAACCCAAACAGACCCGAACTCGCTCTCCAGCAGGTCCTTTATTTCCGCGGTGAGCTCCGACACCGTGTAAATCTTGCGTTCCGGCAGCTCCATTGCGCCCTCATTCGTTGATGTCGCTCGAAAGGCCGTTTCTCCCATCGAGCGAGCCGAATTCGTCTCGGCATCTTGCACGGGCGGCATTTTATCGGCGAGGTGGAGAATTTGCAACTAGCCGCACTGTACATGACTTTGGAGCGACCTGTGCGAAATTTCAGTTTATTTCTTGTTCCCACAAAGGTTATAATCGGCCCGATTTGTGTGCCCGTTCATCGGATAAGGGGAGGAAATCTTGGCGCACCTCGCTGTCCGAATAGCTTTCTGTGCCCTGGTTGTCGTTGCGGCTCCGTCAGGGGTGAAGGGGGAGATGCTTCCCTGGAATATGACGCTGGATGCCGCGTTAAGAATGAACTTCTTCATCGGGGAGCACGTCGCGATCTACGATCCAAACCCGCCCGCGGAGGCTCATCCCTATCGTCTCGCGTACAACCCCCGTCTGTTGGTCTTTTCAGGGGTGTGCGAAGTCTCGCCCGTTACGTTTCTCTCGGGAAGGCTGGGTGGCTCACTCAGCGTCAATCCAGGCGGTTTCTCTTACTTCCACACCACCGGAGTGGCAAACCCTCTGGACGACTTCTGGGAGATGAGACCTGAATATAAGAGCTGGGAAGTGGCCGGGTTGCTGCACCTCTGGAGCGAGCTGGGCTATCGCTTTAGCTTCGTGGGGGGTTACCGCGAAGATTTCTGGATTTATCGTGGGCAGCCTCAATTGAGTCAAGGCGCGGAGGCGCAATGGCAGGACGAATTCGTCCACCGCATTCCGTTCATCGGCTTACAGACAGCCGCCTTTTTCCCGTGGTGGAAGGCGCGGTTCGAGGTTATCGGCTCCTGGTTCGTGAACGAAAAGATGCTGAGCAGGTTCGACCGCACGGACACGTTCCTTCAATATGAAAGCAAATTGGACAATGGGGGCTTCATTCAGCTCGAAGCGCAAGGCAACGTCGCTCTGACGCCTGCGATTTGGCTGGGGCTTTACGCCCGGTACAGCTATCTGGAATTGTTCGGTCTGGGCAATCGCACGCGGCCGGATGGCATCGTGTACTACCAGACTTCTCTGGATGAAAACGTGGGCGTGATCGGCCTAGACCTGACGATCCTGTATTGAAGTATAGCCCTATCTTGGTGAGATCAAAGCGGTCTTGTCCTACCTGGATAGCGCTTCGGCCTTATAGCAAGTGCCAAAGATAGCGTCCGATTGCCGCTTGGGCCATGGTAGGTGCCGGCCTCCGTGCCGGCACATTTTGCTTAAAAATATCAATCAGCTCGGGCCGGCAGAGACGCCGGCCCCTACCGGTCTTCTCCGAGCGCGGGGTGCCCAAGAAGCCAAGAGCTTTGACAACCGGTATGAGCCTCACCTTAGCTCCGGGTGCTACTGACCTGACTTTGTCAGGTCAGTGCTCATTCGGTACACCGACCAGGCACTGACCCAGCGAAACGCCGGGTCAGTGGCACCCAGGCGGTGTTGTGGACCTATCGTACAGTGCACCCACTCGCTCCAGCCACGACCTGATATCCGTCAGAGCCCGCGCGGCGAGCATCTCTCGTTTGTTCTTCTTGGAAACCTTTCCGCCTAGGGGATCGATCAGGCCAAAGCTGATGTTCATGGGTTCGTACCTTTTCGCAGGCTCGGTAACCGTATGCTTGAGGAGCGCGCCCACGGCCGTGGTGCTGGGCGGAGTTTCAGGTTCGATCCCTTGGGCAATCAGGCCGGCCATGATTCCCACGGCCAATCCTGACGCCGTGGATTCGATGTAACCTTCGACCCCGGTTATTTGCCCAGCGAAAAAGATGTGAGGAGCCGTCCGAACCCGCGAGAACCGATCCAACAGCCGTGGGCCATCGAGATATGTGTTGCGGTGAATGGACCCGAGTCGCTCGAAGACTGCGTGTTCCAGCCCGGGAATCATGCGAAAGACGCGCTCTTGTTCCGGGTAGGTCATCTTTGTCTGGAATCCCACGAGGTTGTACAAGGAGCGTGCCGCGTTCTCCGGCCGTAATTGCACCACCGCAAAGGGCCGCGCTCCTATGGCAGGATCTACGAGCCCGACCGGCTTCATGGGACCGAAGGCTAGGGTGTCCGGCCCACGCCTGGCAAGCTCTTCCACAGGAAGGCAGCCTTCAAAATGAGGAATCTTCTCGAAAGGATACGGATCCACCTTGTCCGCGTCGAGAATTGCCTGCACGAATTTCCGATACGTTGCTTCATCCATGGCCGCGTTCAAGTAATCCCCTTCTCCTTCATCGTACCGGGAAGCTCGGAACAGCCGGCTCATATCCAGGGATTCCGCAGTGACAATCGGAGCTATTGCGTCGTAGAAAGAGAGATTGTCCGCGCCGATAAGCTTCCGGATCGCTTCTGTCAGCCGATCGGAAGTGAGCGGCCCGGTGGCGAGGATCACCAGGCCGGCCGCTTCAGTGGGTAGTTCCCCAATCTCGCGGCGCTCTACGGTGATGAGCGGCTCGTTCTCCACATGTTCGGTGACGAATTTCGCGAAGAGCCCTCGATCCACCGCCAAAGCCTTGCCCGCAGGAACCGCAGTAGCGTCGGCCGCGGCTATGATCAGGGAGTTCATAATGCGAAGCTCTTCCTTGAGGAGCCCCGCGGCAGAAGTCAGGGACGCGGACCTTAGCGAATTGGAGCAGACCAGCTCTCCCAGGTCCGGCGAGGTATGAGCCGGGGAATAGACCATTGGCTTCATTTCGATGAGCCGCACAGGCACGCCCCGTTGAGCGAGCTGCCAAGCAGCCTCACATCCTGCCAAACCACCGCCCACTATGGTGATGGGGCTAGCAGAAAGCTTTTTGTTGTAGTCTTTCATGTCACAAGTGTTGCAGAGGGTGCGCAGTAGCCACTACAGAAAACTGCGTTGAAATCAGCACCTTTGGATGAAGCTGGAATCCCCCCTCTCCCTTCCCTCTCCCACCAGGGGAGAGGATTCTACAACTCCCCTCCCTTGATCGGAGGGGGAAGTGGGAGGGTGCCATTTTGGCCGAAATCTCAATGCCGTTCACTATACCGAGTCTTCGGACTCAGGTGTGTTTGCTCAGTATAATTCTCGACTGGTCTTCAAGTGCGGGGATCGTCCCCTTAACGACATCCCACAATGTTTCTATCTTAATGCGGAGGTACTCGTGTTTGACCAGGTTCCGAAGAGCTACAATCTCGCTCCACTCGAATCCTTGATATTTTCCCGAAATATCGCCGGGTAGACGCGTGGCTGCCTCGCCAATTACCACCAAGTTACGCTTGATCGCATCCTGCGTTTTCGAATCGTCACGGACTTCTTCGAGTGAAATTCCGTCGGTGTACTCTCGGACTCGGCAACAGGCTTCCAAGATAGCGTCTAGGTGCAGCTTATAGTCCGAGGGCATAGACCACCTCTTTCAGTATATAGGTTTTACCTGCCTTTGTGCTGTTCTTCTTTGCTCTGTTTCTTCTTCCCTTTCTTTTATGAGCGGTCACGGAGAGGAATATATTGAAGGGTACAATGACTACGGTTCTAGCTGTCAATCAGCAATCATTCGGCTGGCACACGGTGCATCGGAGGCGCCGGTGTTTGTTGAATGATGGGCGGTTGCGCCGAGGGCTTCGCCCTCAGGGGAGGCATAATCGCATGCATTCTCTTTTCTCGCATCATGGCTTCATGCCTCTCAAAGGGGATCACGAAGATCAGAAACAGAATAGGAAGCACTACCCCGACCACGGCAGCCTTCAATGCCGCATTGAACTGCTGAGTATTAGCAGAGGTGTCGTGGAGGGGGCGCCTCATCAGCCGAAAATTAATCAGCATCGCACACGGCAGGTACAAAAGGCATGCGAGAATGAGAAAGAACGTATACGAGGCCCTCGGTCCTCCAATAAGTGCAGATGCCAAGAAACAAGCCACAAGGGCCACAATTTCACCTATACCGGTCGCGAACAGCCACCCGGGCGGAACACGCTGCTTCCAAACTAAGGCAGCGATCAACCACCTGAGCGGATAACTCGCAGCAGCAGTGATTAACAGGAAAATCCCGAGGACAATAAGGTGGCCTATACCTTCGCCCGGACCCGATGCCTGAGCGGGCACGGCCCATAGGGCCAAGAATCCCGTCACCAAGAAAATGGCAAGTCCTGAAGTCTTACCGAACATGCGATGACACCTTTCCGGACTACAACCCCGGCGACGCAAGCTATTCCTCAACGCATCTGCTCGACCGTATCACCGTCACCCGAAAAGGAATAACCCTCTTGGACTCCGGTGTGTTAAGCAATTCTTCCGCGGGCGCCCTGAATGAGCCTAAATCGCTATTGTTCCTGGCCAAGATACTCAATAATGAGCGCTTTGAGGTATTCGGTCATATTGTCCACGATGTGTGCGGCGTTCTCAGGGCCAACATCCGGGGAAGTGATCAGCGCGTCCCATGAAGCAACGGCCCATTCTCGCAGCACTTCTCGAAGAGGGCCGTCCTGACTTTCCAGAACCGTCAAAATCGCGGTACGGACCTGTTCTTCGGCCGGGAGATGCTTGATCAAGGGTTTCATATGGGGCGGCCATTTGCTCGGATCGGGTTCTCTCATGAATATCTGCATGGCCTCATCACCCAGTTCGTCCAGAAGTTCCTGCGGGATAAGTCCTTCCCCGATGAGGAGCACCCGATTGGGTAAGAGCGGTTTCTTGGGACGGTCAGCCACGTTGTCACTCCTGGCTTGGGTTCGTTGAGAGGCGGCCTAATGGACTTCCAGGTTTACCTCTTTGCCTCTTTCTTTGAGCAGATTCACGATAGCCTGGACGCTGCGGCTCTTGAATCCCATCTCTTGCGGCATCTTCGGGTTTAGGTGCGCGGGGTTGATAGCTTGGCCAAGGAATATGTTAATGCTATCCGCTTGGAGAAATTCCCATGCCAGCCTACTGGCGCCGTCCCGCTTGCCGGAAAGCTCGTCAATGTCCTTGATGTTCATGAGGATGGTGCGGCAATTATTGACCGTATGGACGCCTTCAGTAACCAGATCGATCCCTTCCAGATGGCCTGTGGGCGGTATCTTATCCGTCATGGTAGAGAGGTCTACCACCACGTCCTTTTGGAGGATCTTTGCCAGGATGCCTGCGGTTGAGCCGCCGCTGACGATTTTGCGACCCGGCAGCTCCAGGAACCGTTGAGCGATTGCCGAATCCTCTTCGGGCTTAACCGGGGGGCCGATCATGAAGTTTGCGAAGCGTTTGGCACGGATCTTCAGGACACCCGCGGTGGTGTCGTCTCCGGGGTGGTCTTGGTAGAGCTCGTTGGCCTGATTGACGAGGATTTGGGCCACTTTTTGCGCTGAAATGTCTTCATGCACTTGCGTTTCGAGGAACTTGGCGATCTTTTCCCAGTCCCATCCAAGATTGAGCAAGCCTCCGATTCCTGCATGGATTTCGCCGTCACTCACCGTCACAAACCAGTCCCCGGGCTCTACGTGTACGTGGGCTTCCCTGATTGTTCTTGTGCCGATGACGCGGTCTTTGTATTCGAGCCTGCTTACGTAACCTCGTTTCAGGAAAAACGTCGGCGGATTGTCGAATTCCGCCAGGTACGCGCGGCCGTCACCCTGAACTTTGAGAAGGGTAAAGGTGCTGTATGCGATCTTACGAACCTGGCATTCGGGCAGAGTGTCGGTCAGAGTATCGACAACTTCTTCTAGGGGAAGTCCTCTTTCCATGAGGCGAGTGGCTATGGTAGTGGTCAACGTGGCGAGGATGTTGGCCTTGACTCCACTGCCCAAGCCGTCAGAGAGCACCATGAGCCGACCGCCATTAACGGAACCCACGGACAAGGAATCACCGCAGAGGATCTCGCCGAACTTGGAGACATGAGCTTCGCCGGTTTCGATGAACATCGGAACGCTCATTTGCCTTCACCTACCTCTTGAGCCAACTTCATCAGTTCAAAGAGGGCTGCTTTTGTTTCCGCGGTGGTCTCTCCGAGGAGCTGGGCGATTTCCTGCGCAACACGCATCTGCTGGTGAATCACCTGCTGAGCCTTGGTGATGGTTTCAGCCTTGAACACATCTGCCATCTGGTCTTTCTTCACCGTATCGGTGATGTCCAGGAGCATCAAGACCCGCAGATCTTCCTCCGGGAGCTTGAAGTTGTATAGCTTGGCAGTTCGACCGACCCTTTCCAGTTCGAGCCATCTTGACCCCGCGGCTTCTTCACGGCCCTTGGCCCAATCGAGCGGGTCCACGCCGAAGAGTTCGTTGAATGTCTTGCCTTTGACCACCTGCTCTTGCCCGTCGCGGGTTGCGAGTTCCACGAAGGCCCGGTTGTTGTAGACCACGCGATGGGCCTTGTCTGCCAGAGCTATGGCCACCGGGAGCCGCTGGAAGATGGTGTCGGCCCTCTCGGCCGCGAGCTGGCGACGTGTCTGCTGTACCATACGTTGTGTCTGCAGAGCGGTGTACACCATAAGCAAAATCTGGTGTGGCCCAAAAGGCTTGGGTATGTAGTCGTACGCTCCCAGGTTGACCGCTTCTATCGCCTCTTCCGTGGCCCTAAACGGAGCCGTGAAGATGACAAGCACTTCCGGCTGCCGGTACTTCATCTCCTTGAGCAATTCCTTGCCCGGCATCCCGGGAAAGTCCACATCAGCTACGACCACGTCGAAGAATTCCTGTTCCAGCTCCCGGAGAGCCTCCTCAGCCGAACCGGTAACCTTTACTTGGAATCCTTCGTCGGTAAAGGCCCTTTCACAAAGCTCCCTGACTTTTTCGTCAGGGTCGAGCACCAGTATCCGATTGGTGGCCGATTCCTGGGTCTCCTCTGTCCCCGCAAGCACCGGCACCATAGGATCGGAAATGTGCCGCATGATATGCGACATGCCGTCCGCCATCTTTTCCAGGGAGGCCAGCTTCTTTACCCGTGCGACCTGCTCTTGCGCTTGTCGTAACTGGCCGGTCTTTTCCGCGACTTTTGAAGCAAGCTCTCTGCCCCATTCTTCGAGTTTGATTCGTGATTCAGCCAAACTTCGGATCATGAGGTTGAAGGTGGCAGCCAGCTCTCCCACCTCGTCGCGGGCAATCACCGGCACCTGTTGGGTCAAATCTCCTTCGGCAGCTTTGCGGGCGGCATTGAGCATGAGCTCCAGCGGCCGGTTGATCCACTGCACGAGAAAGTACGATATGCCTGCCATCAGCAGTACGCCGAGCAGGGCAACGATGAAAAACGTGGTTACGAGACGGTCTACTTCGGAGGTTATCGGTTCTTCCAGAGTGGCGACCTCCAACGCGCCCACGATACTGCCCTGCATGTCACGGAGGGGATCCGCTGTAGAGACATACGTTTTCCCAAGCTGGACTTCTTTGGCTATGGTGGGTAGACCTTCCTGTTCCACCATCTTGCGGATAGCAGCGCCGCCTGCGAACCCAACGAGGGGCAGCCCTTCCGCGCCCTTAAGTGAACTGCTGATCGCCTGATTTGCCTGAAATATCGCAACATAGCCAAGGGGTCGATTTCCGTAGGTAGCGCCTTTGAAAATCAATTGGGAAAGCTGGTCCACTATGAGGTTATTGCTGTTCAGCACCACGCCGCCGTACACGACTCCGTCGATACCGCTTGAATCCACCAGGGGATATGCTGATTCCAGCACCATTCCGGTCTCGGACGAGCTTGCCGCAAGGCGCCGGAGCAGGCCGTTGTTTTCCGCGGCCAATTGCTGCTTCGTGAAGAGGCGTACCCCCGAGCCGCCGGTTCCGTGCGCGGCCGCCATGACCAGCGGGTCCCCGGCCACTGTCTCGCCGCTGTTGGAAGGCACGAAAGCTCGCACCAATACACGCCCGTTCTTGTCCGAGATTGAGAGAAAATCCAGGTCGTTTTCCGCACAAACAATGGCCAGCCTGTTTCGAACCGCTTGGAGATCCCCCTTTGACATCAACTCCTTGATCTTCTCAGAACCTGCGATGAGTCTGACTTTAAGTTCCACATTCTTGCGGAACCCGTCCAAAATGAACCCCGCTGTGGCAAGATCGCTCGATAGTCTCACGTGCGCCCTATCGATGATGGTGCCGCGAACCAGCCAAGTTCCTATGAAAGCGGTCACAAGCCCTACGAGCACCACCACACCGAGGAATCCGCCCACCACTTTTTTCCGGAGGGAGAAGTCCTGCGCCCAAGCAGTGAACTCACTCCAGCTTTTCCACGGCTTTCGTCGTTCCTGTGCAGGCTCCATCTGTCTATTCCTTTGCGCGCTACTTGCGCTTGCGGAGTATCTCTCGTTCGAAGATCTCTCGGGCATCCTCAGGAGAATTGGCGTGGAAGAGCTCTTCATCGATCAGGAGATTTGCTCCGTCGGTGCACTTCTCCATGCAGAACGTGCCCTTGAGCTCCACTTCCTTTTCCAGGCCCGATTCTTCTATTGCTTTCTTGAAATACTCAATGATCTGATGTGATCCTTTTAGATGACATGCGCTACCCACACACACAGTAATCACCGTCATGCACGAAACTCCTTTGACACGAATTCGCCGTCCGCAAATGGTGCTCGCGGCCCGCCCCGCGCGCCTGCCTTCCTCCGGCAATATCTGCCCTGCTTGAATCCGGTAGGCATGGATGGCAAATGCACAGACGGCCGGGCCCATTCGAGTATCGAAGAGCGAATTCGTATGAGCACCGCCGAACGAACTTACGACTCTGTCGCGGTAACTGCGCTGATTATAAGCGTAACATACCATTAGCAACCGAGGTTTTCCAGCTCAACCGGCGTGGGGGCTCAGGCAGATCTGCGCTCGAAATGGCCACGAACCTGTTCCATGAATGCTTCAAGGCGAGTTTTCTCGTTGGTCTTCTTGAGGCCGTCATAGATAAGGGTGAGCATGGGTGCGGAGAATCTCTCCTTCAGGGCCCTCATGAGCACGGCGGTTACCACTGTGCCGTACGAGCAATTCAGGGTCATTAAATTCAAGAGGCCGTCGGCCCCGAGTTCCAGATATTGGAGAGCCGTTGCTATGGGAGCAGTGATGCCGGAAGGGAGCTCGGTGTGTGCATGACGTGAAGCTGAGGTCCACATGGATCGGCCGCTCAAATCCAGCGGCGCATCAAGAGTTTTCCGGGCCAATGTGCCGCCTTTGGCCTTGAATTCGGACATCACCAGGAACAGATACAGCAAGCCGGCTCCAGCCGTTTCTCTCGATTGTCCGCTGAGCAGGTTCCAAACCATGTCTCTTAGAGTAGAGAGTTTCAAGCTGTCCGTGAGTGTGGGTGGAGACCAGAGCATCCCTCCGAGCCTTTCCACTTCCCGGAACACGTCATTGTTAGCGAATGGAATCACCCGCGTATAGTAGTCCCCCGTGACCGCGATCACCGGCCTTGAGGGCGCAGGAACTACGGGCACATCCCAAAGCTCGTGAAGAGCTTCTTCCATTCCTTGCCGAACCTGATTGCGAATTATGGCCTCGAAGAGCTTGCCTCTCGCGCTGTCGTACACCCGATCCAGCAGGGATTCATCTTCCGCATACGGCCGTATCTTGAGCATGAGCCTCAACAGAACGTCGAAGGCATTCAGCCCTTCCCATCCGCGAAGCAGGATCCGCTGCCGATTGCGCTCGGATAATCCAAACGCTCTCAGACCTTCGTCTATCTGGGCGATTACTCCGACGGAATAACCAAGTTCACGGCGCACCTTATCCACGTAGACCGAGTACTGAGCCATCCGGCACGCTTCAGGACCTGGAAAATAGAACAGGGATCGTTCAGCGACGTTCTGCGGCAAAGAGCCAGCGAGCTTCAGGTAATCACCCAGCACTAATGCGAAAGGATGGCACTCGCCTCCCACGAGGTGCGCGATCCCCAACTTTGCCGATTGCTCGTCCGGAGGCGGCAAGACTCGCGCATCAATCCCCACGGACCGTGCGGCCGCGGCAAATCCGTACGAGTGATCCGCGAAATAGGGTATGAAAAGGCATTCCGGCCGCCGATTCTCCGTGCTCGCTCTTACGTGAGAGACGCCATCAGAGCCGGGCGCGGGAACCCGCTGTGTCTCGCGGGCTGGAAGTCCCTTCAAATCAGCTTTCCGATTTCTTTTGATTCTCCCGGCTCTGATGCTGTCCAGGAAAGCCTCAAGCCTGGTCGTAGCACCTGCCCTGGAGGTGTGTTCGTCCATCTCCAGGACGAGAAGAGGCTTTCCGTGAAGAGCTTCCCGTATGTGGCGCACGGTGAATGGATCAGGCCCGCACCCGAAGAATGTAATCATCACCGGAAAGAGCCTATCGTCGGACGCGACGCGACGCGCGACGCTGACCATCTGAGCTTCGTATTTCCAACCCACGGGAGCAGGCTCGTCATCGCCCGCATCTGCAAGTAGATCCGATGGCGCCGCGGGCACACCCAACCGTTGGAAGAGGCTGCCCAAGTTCATGTTTAGGAAGCGGTCCGCAGTATGATACGGCTTGCCTAGCACAACCAGAGCCGGCTCGTTTCCTTCCAGAGAGTTGAGGAATTGCTCGCCCGCTTCCCTCAACTTGGCGTGGAAACGATTGAGCTGCTCAAAGCCTTCTTCCACCGCGTGCCTGGCTTGCGCGCGAGAAAAGCCCTCGTTCCGGGCCAGACGCAAATGTTCTTTCTCAAACGAATGAGGGTCAAATTCGTGCTTGATTACAGGCTCTTTCCATTCCACGGGAAAGACCCCCCTAAAGAACTGCGAAGATGCCTGAATGTACGGACAATGCACCGTGGGCTTGTCAGAGGCGCCCCAAGGAGGCTCGGAAAGGATCGTGGGATAAAAGACTGTCTGAACGCCTGCGCTGACCAGATCGGCCAACTGCCCGCACAAAACCTTCACAGGCAGGCATGTCTCCACTTTCAGGAAACGCAAGCCACGCTCGAATTGTTTGCGATCCGCTGGTCCGGCCACGGCAACGGATATGCCTAAAGTGCGGCAAAAGGCGCTCCAGAAGGGGAACCATTCGTAGAACTGCGGCGAGCGAATCATGCCCCAGGTTCGATCGACAGAGCTGTCCGTCTGCGATAACTCCTCCAGCAGCTTGTTCCTCAATTGAAATAAATTGATGCTGGACGCTGTCGCTTCTCCGCCGTGCTCCACTTCCCAGCGGTCGCACAGCCCACCGTGGTACACGACCCGGCCCGCGGGTTGATACTTGTCTACTGTGCATTCATTGGGGCACCCGCGGCATCGGAACTGACTTCGAGGGATCTCTTCAGACTTGAAATTGATATCTCGCGGCTCCCTCAAGGAGATTTCGTCTCTTTCCAAGGTGTCCATGAGCTTCAGGGCAGCGCCCGTCGCGCCGGACACTTTGTAGAATGCAGGCGAACGGAGTTCCCGGCCCGTCTGGTGCTTGAACGCGGCCCGAACAGCCGGAGCCGCGGCAACACCCCCCAGGAAAAGGACGTTCTCCCCCAGGGTCCTGTTGTTTGCGACCCGTTCAAGATAATTCTGCACGATACTGACACACACTCCCGCGGCCAAATCCTCGGATGAAGCGCCGTTGTTCTGATGGTGAATCAGGTCAGACTCCATAAAGACGGTGCATCGAGTTCCCAGGTCCGCGGGAGCGCTTGATGCAAGCGCCGCTTCGGAGAACTGCGATTCAATGGCAAGCCCCAGGTGTTCTGCCTGTTCCAGGAGAAAGCTTCCGGTGCCGGCAGCACAGACCCGGTTCATCTCGAAGTCCGTCACCACGCCGTTTTCAAGGCCTATCCACTTCGAATCCTGGCCGCCGATCTCCACCACTGTGTCGGTCCGTGCATCGTAGCTCACCGCAGCTCTAGCCTGAGCGCTTATCTCGTTCACGATCAGGTCTGCGTTGATGAGGCGTCCTGCGAGATATCTGCCGCTGCCCGTCACTGCGACGAGCGCGGGCGCCGGACCCGACGAGCGGAGAGCGGCGATGACCGCTTCCAGGGTTTCCAGCGGCCGCGAGCGGGAAAGGCGGTAGTCCTCAGCGAGTATCCGACCCTTTGCGTCAATCACTACCCCTTTGACGGAAACCGAGCCCACATCGAGCCCCATGAACAAGGGTTGCTCCACGAGATCACTCGAGGTGGTATCATGCGCCCTTGATAATGCGTGCAATCGCGGACGTTCCAGCGGCTTGAGTGGAGACCGTACGGGAGGGCCTGTCAGTGCGGATAGGGCTCGTGCTTTCAACTCCGTTAGGGTGCAGCGTTCCGGTTCGGCCCTCCTCTCTGCGATGAGCGCACATCCCACGGCCCCGAGCACGGTGAAGTGCCGCGGAACGGTAATTAGTTCTGACGGCAGACCGAGCAGATCCCTGAACGCCTTCACCACCGCGAGGTTACTCATCACTCCGCCTTGCAGGGAGACCACAGGTTCCACGGTGTCGCCTCGGATCAGCGTCGCAATGTAATTGCGCGCAAGCGCGTACGCGACACCCATCAGAATGTCCGGGAGCGGGGTTCCCTCCTGGGCTCTATGGATCATGTCCGTCTTGGCAAATACCGCGCAACGGCCTGCTATGGGAGCCGGATTAGTGCTCCGGAGCGCCACGGACCCGAATTCTTCGATTCGGATTCCGAGCCTGGCAGCCTGCTCGTCAAGGAAGGCGCCGGTTCCGGCAGCGCAGACTTCGTTCATCCTGAAGACGGAAAATCGGGGGAGTTCGTTTTCAGCCGGGGCATCGAGACGGATGAACTTGGAATCCTGGCCTCCGATCTCAATGATGGTGCGTACTGTGGGATCAACGTGGAACACGCCCGCCGAATGCGCGGTAATCTCGTTGACCGCGGGGATCCGGATGGAGCGGGCCAAGAGTTCTCGTCCGCTCCCTGTAGCAAGCACACCATCGAGGATGACGTCATGCCCGCATAAGTTGATGAGTTGATCGAGGGATTGGATCAGGGCCGGCAGCGGCCGACCCGAGGTGCGTCGGTACACGGTGAGCGGCTCATCCGCAGCATCCCGGAGGAGTGCCAGGTTGAGACTGATTGAGCCGCAATCGATTCCCAGGCGAGTTTCCATGGCGGCCGAATCATTTGTTATTCCTGCCGGATCAGAGCGCTCGCAGGAATTCAGGCCTTAGTCGGCTCCTGTCGCGGGTGCTCATAACCCGCTCAATGGCCTTTAGAATCAGCTCCTTGTCCTGCGGAAGCGTCGCCTTCACCGGCAGGTAGTTGGACGCATGGTTGGACCGAAATACGCAATGGGAAAAGGAGGAATCGCTTATCATGATCCTCAGTTCGTTTATAAGTCCAAATGGATCGGGCAGCTCGAAGCGGCCTTCCTCATACTCCTGATGCAGCTCGGTGCCTGGAACGACGATGACGCTGAGCGCCCCCACATAGTCAGGATCCATGTCAGTTAAGATCCGCGCGGTCTCGCGCGCGTGCCGTTCACTCGCCTCGACTCCCCCGATACCCAGAAGCACCGTCACCGAGAGGGTAATGCCCGCCTGCTTCACTCTCCGGGCTGCTTCAACCAGCTGTTCGTACGAAGCGCCCTTGTGGATCTTTTCCAGCAGCTCTCGGTCACCAGTCTCCACGCCCAGATAGATGATTCCGAGTTTCAGGCCACGAAGTGTCTGCAAGTCTTCCAGTGACTTGTGCAGAATATTCCTGGCATTTGCGTAGATACCCACTCGCTCAAGGGAGGGGAAGTATTCGTTGACAAGCTTGAGTACCTCCACCAGCCTCTTCTGAGGAATGCACAACGCATCGCCGTCTGCTAGAAAGACTCTGTCCACCGGGCCCATGTGACGGGCATCTTCCAGGTCCTGCCTGATATCTTCCAGATTTCGTATCTTGAAGCGCTTTTCCAGATAACTGCCGCAAAATGAACACTTGTTGTGACTACATCCCAATGTGGCCTGGATAATCAGGCTGTTGGCTTCACTGGGAGGTCTGTACACTGCGCCGATATATCTAACCATATGTAATCCTTGTCGTATGACCTTCAGTCAATCCGGCACCATGAATTGCGCCGCTACTCTGCCCCATGAAACCTGTGGCTATGAAAACTCTCCATGCGGAGCAAACACACAAGGGGCATAGGCGTTGACACAAGGTCGCTCTGTTCTTTCGTTCGCCATTCCGGCGGAAACCGGAACCCAGTACTGGACCCCGGCATTCGCCGGGGTGACGGGATTCTCCTCAAGTCAACTGACTGAAATCACATGGGCGAATCCTGTAAGTTATCGCCTAGAAGCGCCACGCTATCGATAGTCGATTCCGGACTGCACAAATTTCTCGAACTTATCCCTCGCCGAGTCAATGAGGTCCCCTTCGGCCTTGAGGAAAATATAATAGAGGAACGCATCCCCTTCCACAAGATAGAGCCTGCTAAATACCGGCACGATCGGACCGTAAAGAACACGGATCGAGCTGCCGGAAATGGGGTCGATCATTGAACCCAGGGTCCAACCTGGAGGAACGTTCTCCTGAGTAGCATCTGCGGGGGCCCGCTCCCGCCTGCGAAGATACTTGGTCCTGAAGGTGACTCGGTATGCCTTTCGTTTATCAATTGTGACGTATTCTTCTACGTCTCCGGGCCTGATGATCTCGCCCCCCGGGAAAAAAGCATTGTAGTGGATCGCCAGGTTGTCCAGTTTGCGAGGCATCGCCGTTTTGCGAATCTCCATGAGGACGCTCTCGTCCTTGTTTCCGTACCTTTCTGTGGAGTCGTCCTCGTAGATCAGCGCGTATGGCTCATACAGGATTTCCGTTATGCCCCGAGGCGCCGAGCAGCTCGCAACGAAGCCGGTAACCAGACAGAACAAGAGGAGGCCCACTCGCACGACTGACTCCCGTTCTCGGAACGGTTTCAGAAAGTATGAGACTGTGGAAGAGTCGCCGGGAATCCTTTAACTCCGGCGGAGATCTTTCAGCTGAATGACTTTGTCCAACTCTTTCAGCGGGATCTTGGACGTGTCCACCTCGGCGTATCCCGGTTCCGCGTCAGACTCGATGTCTAAATTCAGCGCGGCGTTTCTGGTCTTCCTGAGGCTCTCGTCCTCAGGATGCGCGACCAGGGCCTGCGTGAAATCATCCACCGCGGAAGAGAGGTTCCGATTCTTCTTCATCGCGAGGTAGATACGGCCCCTCAATTCATAGGCTCCCTGCGTCCCCGGCGCGAGGGCCAGGCAGGCTGTTACGTCTTCAAGAGCCGCCCGATTATTCCCTTTCATGAAGTTAGCGAGCCCTCTCAGGAGCAGGACCTGTGGGTCTCGAGAGATAAACTTCATGGCCTGAGCTAAATCAACCAGCGCTCTGCCCAAATACCTAGCTCGCTTGGGGTCGTCCTCTTTGGTCGCCAGGGCCAGCTCCAGGTGCGCCACGCCTCGGTTGAAGGAGTTCTTGCCAAGAGAAGCCCCAAGAGACGAACTGTCGTGGATTTTCTCCGGAAGTTTGCTCGTGGCGTCATACGCTTCGACCGCGGCATCGAGCTTCCCCTCCTGATGGAGAGCAACCCCTTTCCCGAACCGCTCCTTCACGCAGTGTGGCACATCAAGAGTGAGCTTTTCCGGGGCCTGGAAGGAGATGGTGTCCCCCTTGTCATTGAAAATCTTGACTGCGAGCGCATATGAGCGAGGTTGAGGGTCCGGCATCGCAACGCTCGGAATTTCAACCTTGAGAAACTGTTTCGCGGCCTCGTTGGACAGGTTAGGGACGTCCGCAGAGTCCAAGACCTCTCCCAATACCAGGGGCCTCTCACCAGGCTCTTCTTGGGGTAGCAGGCGAGCCTCCAGACGCACGATCGGGTTCTGTGATGTGAAACCGATCTTCAAGTATGCCTCCTGCCCTGGGCAGATCTTCTGCAGCGGCTCTTTCGAATCGGAGGAAGATGTCAAGAACAGTTCCTTTATCCGGGCTTTTGATGCCTGAAACACAAGCTCGTGGGGCTTCGTGGACGCGCGCACTTCCTTTGAGAGGGGATTGAAACTCATTTCTTCATGACGAGGAACCAGCTCGTACGGCCCTTCCTGGGGCAACTCGATCACAAAGCCCCCGTCCTTGCCCGTCCTTGCCTTGGACAGCTCTTGGGTCCGGTCCGGGCTGGTCAAAACGAGTTCCACACCGGGCAAACCCGCGCCGCCAAGGGTCACCTTCCCCTCTACCACGCGGATTACTCGAAACGTGCCCTTCGCGACCACGTTTCCCCCAGCGGGTAACGCCATCTGAGCCTCAACCCCGTAAGAGCCCGGATCGATCTTTGTCTCTAATTGAGCTCCAGTACCGATCACCCTTCCCTGCTTCTGTTTTTCCTTGAAGACCCTCCAGACAATGGCCTTGCCCTCTACCGGTTTGCCGTCCCGAAGTTCAGCTTCAGCCTGAAATTTGACTGGTCTGATTGAAATGTACCGCCCTTGCGCCGTAGGGGACACAATCTTTACAATGCCCGCAGGTGCTGCGGGCGCGCCGGGCTTCTTTCCGGGAGCCGGCTCGGTAAAGGTCAGCACCTCTTGAATCGGTTTAGGGACCTTTTCCCTAACGAGCGCTTCCGGATCGCAACCGGTGGTCGCACACACAATCCAAATTACCGCAACAACCCTTGCTGCCCTCACAAAGAACGAACACTCTCCGGAAGAAGGCTCATGGCTCCGCACGGACTGGTTCCTGCCACCACTGGGGAAGAAGAGAAGCTTGTTCACAGCTCCGCCTATTTCCGTCTCAAATCAAAGCAGCGTTGCGGGAAAAGGCAATCTCATTCACACGTTTGGTTGTGCAGCGTTTGGCTCAAACGGGTCGGCTAAACACGGCACTGAGCTTACACTGCCTCTTAGTAGTGCGTCAAGAACAGTATTCAGTGCCGATTGAGTATGCAATTGGGCGCGAGTGCGTTCGTGTACGGGTTTGCAGAGGCACCTCAAACGTATATTTTGATATTCCGAGGAGCGAGACGTGATGTTAGATATTTATCTTAACATCTTGATAATTGACACTAAACTGTATTCGTGTTATAATTGGAGAGAATGGAAAGAGTCCCGACGCCCCACCCACAGCCCCCAATGTCCACACGCCTCCTCCTGCTGTGTACGTGCGTTTTACTGCTGATTTGCACAAGTTGCGCGACACGGGCACCATGCGTTAAGGCAGAAAAGCAGGGCTCCTACACTATCAACGGAAAGACCTACAAAACCATGAAAACCGTCAAGCCAGGGCACAAGGAGACCGGCGTGGCATCATGGTACGGCCCGGGTTTCGACGGCAAAAAGACAGCCTGCGGCGAGCGGTATGACATGCACGCTATGACCGCGGCTCATCCTTCGCTCCCGATGCATACCCTCGTCCGCGTGACCAACGTGGATAATGGGCGGGCAACAGTGGTCCGAATAAACGATCGCGGACCCTTTGTAGACGATCGTCTCATCGATCTTTCATTAGCCGCGGCCAAAGAACTGGAAGTCGTCAGGCCGGGGCTGGCTCCGGTGCAACTCGCGGTGCTCGGGTCCTCGAAGGCTATGGTGGCATCAAAAGCGCAACCGACCAAAGACGCGTCTGATGGTGTCAAGCCGCCGAATCCTTTCTATCAGGCCGCGACACAAGGTGCGAAGCTTGACCGGGTCGAGAAGCCCTCACTTGGACGCCGCCTCATGGCATGCCTCTGGCCGTTCTAAAAGAATCCTCGTTTATGGCACTGGAACTCTTTTGTTCTTGACATTAGGAAGGAATTTCTTTAGCATACGGCTCTCCAGGATTTGATCCCTTTGCTTAGACTTATCTGTCGTCTGGGTTCCTTGAGGGGCAACAAGGACTCACCTCACGCGACGTTCTATCTTTACCCTACAGGTCTGTATTTGAGTCTGCTGGGAGTTTAGAGAAGAGAAAGGAGAAAGAATATGGCAGAAATAGGACATGGTGGAAAGGAAATCGTCGAGCGGATTATGGAGCCCGCTCAGGCGAAGTCCAAGATCCAAAACCTGGTCAAGATCCCCGTTCGCAGCCAAATCGCTAACGAAATCATCGGGATTGCCTACGGATTCTTCTCGCCGCTTCAAGGCTTCATGGGCAAGGCGGATGTGGAATCCGTATGCAAGAATATGAGGCTTAGCAACGGCGTAGTTTGGAGCATTCCCATCTTGTTCGATCTCAGCAACGAAGAGATCCAGCAGTATGGGATTGATAAGGGTGACTCCGTAGTACTCACGTTCAACAACAATCCCATGGCCATCCTCGAAGTTGAAGAAATCTTCGATTACGACCGCAAGTCCATGGCCGCGGATGTTTTTGGCACGGACGATCCCAAGCACCCTGGTTGCGCTCGCACCTACGCGTACAAAGACAAGCTCATCGGCGGGAAAGTTACGCTTATCAATCGTCCCAAGATCAACCCGCCGTATGATCCTTATTTCGTCCCGCCGCTGGAATTGCGCAAGAAGTTCAAAGAGAAAGGCTGGGTCAGAGTTGTTGCCCACCAGACTCGGAATGTGCCCCATACCGGGCATGAGTGGCTCATGAAGGGCGCATGGTTCCAGACCTACGGCGAACTCTCCATCGAAAAACCCATAGTAGGCGTGCTGGTCAACGCGATTATCGGCGAAAAGCGCAAGGGCGACTACATCGACGAATCGATCATCCTGACTCAAGACGAACTGCGCAAATCCGGTTATTTCGGCGATCACAACCACCTGACCACCCTCACCTTCTGGGATATGCGCTATGCAGGGCCGCGGGAAGCAGTATTTCATGCTGCTCTTCGGGCCAACCTGGGATTGACCCACCACATGTACGGTCGAGATCACGCGGGTGTGGGAACCTACTACGGCGCTTACGATGCACACCACATGCTCGAGAAGGTCGCCAAGGACCTTTCCATTGTCCCCGTGTACTCAATGAACTGGCTCTATTGCCCACACTGCGGAGAAGTGACCTCGGAAGGCCTCTGCAATCACAAGAAGGAATGGCAGAAGTTCAGCGGCACCTTGATCCGCAGCATCGTGCAGGACGGCGTAAAGCCCCCCAGGCTGATTTTCCGTCCCGAGGTCTTCGATCTGGTGATGGAGTGCGCTGACAAGTACGGTTTCGGATCGCCCTTCGTGACGGACGAATACCTGGCAAAACGCATCCCTGTGTTTGAAATTCCCCCCATGTAAGAGGAGGTGATACCATGGCCGAAGAAAAATACCCGATAAACATCTGGATCAATGAAGAACGTCTCAAGCAGCTTGAGAAAGCGGGCCTTTCGGATATGTGCGAGGAAATGCTGGCCGGACTGAAGGTCTTCCGCGTGTTCGCAAACGACGCACAGAAGGACAAGATTCTCAAAGTCTTCCCCACAGCCAAGTTCGACAGCGCAACCACCAAGAGCATCGAGCTGCTCCCGAGAGACGTGAAGGACGCCATCTTCGTAAAGTGCGTCGAAAAGAAGTCCATGGACGTGCTGGACGACTTCCTGAAGGCGTACTAATCGCGACTGATTAGGATTTTACAGATCTGAAAAGGAAAGAGGGAACCCCGAGGGTTCCCTCTTTGATTTCGATCGTTCGGAAGCTATGCCGTTGGAGCACGCCGGGGGTCGGTATCGACGGTATCGGGAGTGATGCCTTGCTTTTCAAGAGCTGCTTTGATGACCCTCTGGGTCTCGGTTTCGAGAGGTCTCGCCTAACGCTTGGCGGTCAGCAGTTCGGGGATGCCCCACTGTGCAGGAACCGGACCCATAGGAGAGTCGGAGAAGCGCTTGGCAACGCGAATGCTTTTCAGTTGCTGCGGTGAGAAATACGCGAGCGGGTTGTAGAGCTTGTTTCGTGCTCGCACCTCAATGTGCAGATGAGGCCCGGTGGAGCGCCCGGTGTTACCCACGAGCGCAATCTTCTGCGCGCGTTTTACCTTCTGTCCTTTTTTCACCAGAATTTGGTTCAAGTGCGCGTACTGCGTGTAGATGCCGTTCCCGTGATCCAACAGGATCGTCTTCCCGTAATTCTTGAACTTGGGAACTCCCGTGAAGAGAACACGGCCTTCCAAGCACGCGAGCACCGGGGTTCCGATCGGCGCTGCGATGTCCAAACCCTTGTGAAAGACTCCCCAGCGATGACCGAACGGCGAGCTCAACTCACCTCCGGGCACAGGAAACGCAAGTATCGGAACGGAAGGGTCCCTTTTCCCTCGGATCGTTTTCGAAAAAGAATGGGCCTTGTGCCGTCCAGCCGGTTCCTGCCACTGGGACTTATCTGCGGTCGAAGCGGTCTTCTTCGGTTCTTCCTTGTCGGGCAACAATGCCTGTGCGTGGAGGAAGACCGTATCACCCGGCTCCAGTGTGTACGGTGGTTTGAGTGCGTTGAGTGAGGCCACCTTTTTCTGATCCAGGTTGTACACGCTGCAAATGTGCTCCAGGGTCTCATCGCGACCCACGATGTGGAAAACCCCTTCGTCCTCCGACTGAGATATTTCGGAAGGCTTTTGGGTGGCCTCGGCTGTCTTCTTGGAGGCCGCGTCCTGAGATGAAGAGCTTTTGAAAATGCCGGTATGAGAGCACGAGGCGAGGAAGAGGAGGAGAATCGCGGGTATCAGGATGGGTTGAGGCCTCATGTCTTCTCCAGCGCGGAGATCAAAGTCAGTGGCGCCATGCTACATGATATGGCAAATAAAGTCAACGATAAACGCTAGATAGTAGGTTTTACTGATATTTTAAATCTAAAACAGTGGATACCATACCAGAATTTATGGTTTATATTCATAAATAAGGCTGCGGTGCCGATGGAGACCGCGCAATCTCGAACAACGAGCTTTGGGAAGGGCTATGCCGCGCCTCGTGAAAGGCGCGGCTCGATAGAATACGTGGCGTGGGTCCTACTGTTTCACCGTGTTCTTCATCTGATCCTGGGTCGTCTGTTGAGTGCCGGTAAGCTGGCCTTTGAGGTCTCTTGCGCTCTGCACCTGATCTTCGGGCTTCTTTGTGAGGCTGGAGATTTGGGACCGAATCTGGCCGATGGTGGCCTCGTAGTTCCCGATTTGGCGGCTTAGCTCCTCCTGAGAGTTCTTTTTGAGCGAACCGATCTGTAGCTCCAGCTTGGCAATCTGCGCGTCCACGGCTACTCGCTGCTTCAGCAGGCCGTCAATGGACTGTTTGATGCCATCGATTTGGCTACTCAACATCGCTTGATTCGCCACCTTGGCTTTTTCGATTTGCGCCTGAACCAAGAGCGCCCTCTGCTCAAGGGCCTGAACCTCGGCATCGAACCCCCCCGCGAACGTTTGAACGCTTCCGAACGCAGAAATGACCGCCAGGATCGCAGTAAAGATGCCGATGATTTTCATGATTTCACTCTCCTTATCAGGGGGTTGGGCCGCGGGTCGGCCCTCGTGATGAGGAGTCATACCATACCGAGGATGAATTGCAAGGTTTTTTGTCTTAATTTTAAAGTGTTGTCGAAATAATATGAAGTAATAGTTTATTTATTGCCGCGATAGCCTACCGGAATTGCCCTTTCAGACGCCCATGGTAAGGAACGGCCCCTTCGCCTAACCGAATGGCTGCTTTCCTTCCGCTGGCCTTATTGGTATGATGGATATTGTGATGAGTCGGGTCTGTTCCTTCTCGCTCTTTCCCTTTTTCAGGCAGGCAGTCCGGTGGAGGTTGAGATGAACCATGAGGGCCTGGTTGGAAAGCGGATTCTCGCGGTAGATGATGAAGAGGACGTGCTCGCAGTCATCGAGGAGCAGCTTGAGGAATGCGAAGTCACAGCGACCGTTGACTACGAAACCGCGAGGAAGCACCTGGAGGAAGGCGCCTTTGACCTTGTGATGCTCGATATTATGGGCGTCCGAGGGTTTGACCTGCTGGACCTTGCACGCCGGAAACGCATACCCGCTGTAATACTGACTGCCCACTCACTAACTCCGCAGAGCCTCCAGAAAGCGATCGACAAAGGGGCGTATTCATTTCTACCCAAAGAAGAGCTCTCAAGGCTCTCCGAGTTAATCGAGGAAATCCTTGAGGATGTGGAGCGCGGCGAAACCCATTGGCCCAGGCTGATCGGCCGCTTGAGTCCTCGATTCAGAGAGCTCTGGGGGCGGACCTGGACAGAGGTCAGATTCCCTCCCGATTCTAAAGCCAACTGGTGACTGCTGCCCGAGAACTACCTCGAGCGAACCACTTATCATGAGAGGTGGTTCCCTGCGATTTTGACATCTCTTCTCGCAATGGCTTAGAGCCTACCTTTTTTATTTACTTTTGCTCTACTCGGTGGTAGTAGTGATTGAAAAATACGGATGAGTCCAGTTTGCAGCACTCTGAAAGCTGGAAAATCTATCGGACGGAAAACCTAAGAGTCGAACGAGAGGATTCATTAGACATCTGGAGATGAAGGCATTGATATCCGAGTACCATCTCCTCAATAGTGTGAAGGGGCTTTCCCGTGAGCTACACAGGTCGCACGAACGAGCCTTCGTGGGCCTGGCTTTGCTCGTCTGTCTCATTTCGTTCTTCGCACCGGATCTGTGCGCCGCGGCGCCGAAAATCCCGGGCGAGGAAGGGTCGGGATTCCTGTATGCGCTGACTCATTTGCATCCCGTGGCCTACCTGATTCTCTTGCTCGTCTTCATTCTCTCCGTGCTGAATCTGCTCTATCAGGGTCTATTGCATCCTCACGCGTGGCCCACCTCGGTGCGAGGATTGCTTCCCTATGGAAACGCAGACGCGGGAAAGAGCGGCGTGGAGTCGGCCTCAGGGCGATTGCGCCGCGGAGAAGTTGGTTTGCATGGGGGCTTATCTTCCGAAGCTTCTCTCGGTCATGCGTCCGATGCCCACGAGGGCGTGGTCGGTCCGCGTCGGGTGGCGCGGCCGAATAGGGAAGAAGTCCAAGGCCATCCGACCCCTCTGGACGGGCTGAATCATCCGCTGCCGAAGTTTGTTGCGTCTCCGAGCGCTCAGTCTCAGGGAGTTCCTCGGATGGTTGACCGTGCGACAGAGAATAAGGGTCTGAAGCGGGAATTCAGATTCACCGCGGCAGTCGATCTCCCTCCACCGGAAGAGATGGAGAAGAGGGAACGGGAAAAGCTGGTGGTTTCGGGCCGAATCATGGGTTCTGACGGGAAAGCTCTTGCGGGGACCCTGGTCTTCCTGACCGACCCACAGGGCAATCGGGTTGGCCAATCGGCTCGATCTGCGGAGAACACTGGCGAGTTCAAAGTGCAGGCCCACGAACCGGGCAAATACGTCATCCAGGCTTACAAGCGCGGATATCTGATGGAGAACACTGACCCCTTGACGTTGCCTGTGGAGGCAGGACGGATCGAAGGGATCGACATTCGCATGATACCCGAAGGATGTCTGGTTCAAGGGCACGTGCAGTTTGAAGGCCCAGCAAAAGATTTCGCAGGTCTTGAAGTGCGATGCTTGACTGAATCGGCTGATTGGTCGCGATCAAGCCGACTCGACCCTTCCGGAACGTTCAGAATTGCAGGCATTCCCCATGACTCGAGCTGTGTGCTCGAAGTTAAGGCGCAAGACGGAACGGTGTTGGGGCGGACCGATGCGTTTTATACCAACAGCAGCCGAGAGTTGTACCGGGCCGTAAGGGTGACGTACCAGAGCAGCCAGGAGCACGAGGCCCCGACCGCTTCCGGGGAGAGCCCCTGGTGTGAACCGAAGAGCAGTGGCGAACATCCCCACCAGCCATATTCCGCGGATTCGTGCAAGGCCGGATGACGCCCGAGGCGTGCAGCGAGTCCCTTCGTACGGATCATTTCCCAAAGACAATGCCGAGTTTCTTTCATGCCCAGCCCAAGGCCGAGAGCGGTCCAGTGGGCTGACGGCCTCACCCTATCCTTGTGACACCGAAGAAGATCAAGTATGGTGATAGCCCCGCGGGTGTTCGGCCGTCGAGGCGGATCATCCCCCAAAATGCAACTTGGCACGCTGCTTTTGCCAAGACTTCTGCTATCTTGCATCCAACAGAAATGAAATACTGTATGGGTGCCCTGGCGGCTCATCCGGCAGTGCAAGCGGCAGAAGACCACGTCACCGTGGTGACGGCACAGACCGGCGAAGGCCCCGGCCGGTCAGAGGTACCGACACATGGAAGAAGCTCTGTTCGCCGCGGTCAAAGCGGCTGACCTGGCTAAGCTGCGAATGCTCATCGACGTGGGCGCGGAACTCAACGCGCGGGACGAGCTTGGGTGGACTCCATTGATGTGGGCCTGTGCATTGAACCTGCCCGAGGCTGTAAGGGTCCTTCTGGAGCATGGAGCCGACACGGAGCAAGCCGATGAGTACGGCGCAACAGCCCTGATGAAAGCGTGTCGTCAAGGGAATGCTGAAGTGGCTGACCTGCTGCTGAAATACGGGGCTGATGTTGATGCCGCGGACGTCTTGGGCTGGTCGGCTCTCATGCGAGCTGCCCAACGTGGTCATGAGGCCGTGATACAGCTCTTGCTGGATAATGATCCCGATACCGAGATCGCGGACGGCACCGGAGCCACCGCGCTTATTTTGGCCGCGGCCGGAGGCCACTTGGGAGTCGTAAAGTCCCTGCTGGAGTGGGGAGTTGACTGCCAAGCGCAGGACAAGGACGGAAGAACTGCCATAATGTGGGCGCTCTCCCAAGACCATGCGGCGGTGGTGGATTTGTTGAAAATGCTGGGCAGGCACCCGAAATAGCACCGGGTCAGTTTCCCGATCCGACTTATATGCTTTGAAAATGGAGGATTTGAAAGTTCATGGAGCTTTTCGTGCGTCCCAGAAGTGTCGCGGTAATCGGAGCATCCGCGGACAAACGCAAAGTCGGGTATTCGATGCAAGCGAATGCAAGGGCGAGCCTCGGGGATTGTTGTTATCTCGTGAACCCTGCGTACAAGGAGATTGAAGGTCTGCCTTGTTACCCGAGCGTGGAAGACCTTCCCGTTGTGGTGGATTTGGTGATCGTCTTCGTCCGTGCGCCCCTTGTGCCTGAAGTCCTGAGCGCGTGTGGCCGCAAAGGAATAAAGCGGGTTATGATCCAGAGCGCGGGCTTTGCAGAGACCGGCGAGCAGGGCCGAGCCCTTCAGGATCAATGCTTGGCCATAGCCAAAGAACACGGAGTGAGGGTTTGGGGCCCGAATTGTATGGGCGTTGTCAATGGCCAAGCAAAGATGGCGCTCTCTTTTATGAGGCCGGATCTGTGGCAGAAAAACCTGCGTCCGGGAGGCGTTTCTCTCATTGTGCAAAGCGGCATGTTATCCGCCGGATTCCTTATGCAGATTCTCAGTGAGAATTACTTTGGCGTGAACTTAGCTTGTTCCATAGGAAATCGATCAGACGTCAATGAATGCGACCTGCTCGAATATATGGCCGACGATCCGTTTACCGAAGTGGTGGCTATGTACCTGGAATCCATCGCAGACGTGGACCGCTTCCGAAATGCCGTCAAAAGGTTGAACCGGCCCGTGCTCTTGGTGAAGGGCGGCACCAGCGCCCAAGGCGCAAAAGCCGCGCTGAGTCACACGGCAAGCATGGCGGGGAATGCAAGGATCTCCGAGGGCCTCTTTCGGCAATTGCACATTCTACGGGCCGCGGATTTCGTTGAATTGATGGACCTTACCAAGGCCCATGTGCTGTGGCGCAAAAAGGACGCCGGCAAGAGGGTAGCAGTAGCCACGTTCAGCGGGGCTGCCGGCATAGTCGCCACCGACCATGTGATGGCCAAGGAGATGACCCTCGCCGAGCTAAGCGCTCAAACAGTTCAGCAACTGAAGACAATATACCCGGACTGGATGGAACCCGGGAATCCTCTGGACCTCTGGCCCGCTATCGAACAGAACGGCGTAACGCGGGTTTATTCCACAGTGAGCGACGCTCTCTTAAATGATCCCGGCGTCGATGCCATTCATTTCCATATATTTGTGGATGGATCGCTTCTAAAGCGGGACTTTGACTTTCTCCACATCCTCGGGAAAGCTCCCAAGCCGGTTGCTTTCTGGATGATCGGTGACACCACGTATTTCAGAGCTTTTCGAGACAAGGTTGAATCCCTGGGCATCCCGGTCTTCACCGAGATCGAGCGCGGAATCCGCTGCCTCAAGTCTATGACGGAATTAGGGCAGGACATTTCGTTCGGATAAGCATTCAGCTTCGCGGGCGGATAGGAATTCTCGCCGGCCGTAAGCTATTCAAATCTCATGGCGTCCACTGGATCGAGCTTTCCGGCCTTTCGCGCGGGGATCACTCCTGAGAGCACGCCGATGACCATGCCCAGAACCACCGAAGAGAACAAGCTCGCGAGCATCACTCGGTAATTGGGTTCCATGTCCAGGGCGTTGCTAAGCAAATAGACTGAAATGATTCCCAGGGTCATGCCCGCGGTCGCGCCTATCAGACTCACGGTTAGCGACTCACACATGAACTGGAGCATGATCATGGGTTCTGTGGCGCCCACTGCCTTGCGCAGCCCTACCTCCCGTGTGCGTTCACTCACTACGGCGAGCATGACGTTGGTGATGCCCAGTCCGCCCAGCGCAAGAGTCACTCCAATTGCTGCATAAACGAAGAATTTGAAGACAAAGATGATGGCCTTGATGATACTCAGGCTCTCTGCATAGTATTTCACGTGGATCGCGCTTGCATATCCCGGCTGATTAGTTCGGAGGAGTTGTTCCGCGGACTCTTTCAGACCCGGGACCACGTCCCAATTGACCGCACGTATATAGACGTCCCTGATCTTATCCATCGCCGGGAACTGACTTCGGGCTACGGAAATGGGCAGAAGTATACTCTCCAAGAGTTCCTGGTCCTCAGCACCGCCCAAAACTCCTACAACGCGGAACGACCGACCCTGCATAGCGATAACTTGGTCCAAGGCGGGCGTGCCGTCACGGAAGAACTTTTGTTCCACCTTCTTGCCGATCACGCACACGTGTCGGCGCTGGTCGACGTCTTCCTGGGTGAAGATCCGTCCTCGAGTAACCGGAAGGTGCAGGGCCTTGAAGAAGTCAGGCGTTACTCCCATGAGCTTCGCGCCCATTTTTTCTCGTCGGTGGTGAACCTCCTTCTCACGGCTCCAAACTGCGGGTGCGACGGCCAAAACCCCGGGTAGCTCTCTGAGCCCCTCTATGTCTTTATCGGAATACTCGCCCTGGTGCCATCGAACGGTTCTGGCGAAATCCCATTCGGCCTTTACAATGGTGGCGCTGCCCAGGACTTCCAGGTTGTAGCCCAGGTTGCTTTCCACCGAATCGCCTATGGTGAGCACCGTGATGAGCGCGGCGATCCCCAGCGAAATGCCCACAAAAGCACCCTTGTACCGCCTCTTATTGCGATAGATCTGCAACCAGGAGAGCTTGAGCAAATCAGTTGCGAGCATGAAGACAAACCGCGCAGACAGGAGCGTGCGCGGATCAGCGGACCGGCTCCTGTCGGAACTCCTCTTTCATTCAAACAAATTAACGTAACAGCTTCCCGGAGAATAGTCAAAGGCCCGGTCTAGACACGGGCTCTCTAGTGTTTCTCTTAAGCGGCAGCAAATATAAGCCTGGCGGCCTATGATTGCCCTCGAACCAGCCACCTATCGGGCCCCGTCCCTCCAGGAGCAGATTCTTCCGTGAAAGCGCCGCGGGTTCCGCGACATGATCTTGAGGAGTGCGCCCGCGGCAACTTCCGGAGAAATGAGCATTCCTTGCTTTTTGTATGCCCTGAATTCCTTGTGGAGGAATCTTGCCGCGCTGCCTTCGGCTTCACGAGCTTGCTTCTGCATGGGAGTGTCCACGATGCCGGGTCTGTATGCAAAACAGATCAAATCAGGCGCCTCATCGGCCAATTGCCGTGCCAGATGCTCTTCCGCGGCCTTGGCCACGCAGTATGTACTTAGGCCTGGCATGGTGACTTCCGCAGCCCCTGAGCCGAAAAACACGCACATGCCCTCACCCTGTTTCAGAAGTTCGGGCACGGCAAACCGTATGAGCTGGTACGCGGCCACAACGCTTGCATCCATGACTGCTCGAAATTCGCTGGGCGGAAGCTCCCATAGGAAAGGGCCCGGCCTGGCCACGGCCGCAGCGTGGACAAAGCCCGCAAATCTGCCTGAAGCCAAAGCAATCTTCACAATCTGACGAGTCGTCTCAGCTCGCGCTGCGTCTCCGGCCACATATTGAACCGAGGCGCCGGCGGATCGGCACTCGCGAGCCACTTCCTCCAGAAGATCGCCTCTTCGCGCATTCAGCTCCAGATTGATTCCAGCCTTGGCCATCTGAAGCGCCAGAGCGCGTCCAATGCCGCTCGATGCGCCCGTGAGCACAAAGGTCTTCCCGCGCAAACCGGACATGATCTGCCTCTCGCTTGGATTTTCCCTCTTATACGCCTTCGTTCAGTTGCAGTGAACAATGAGAAACTGTGGCGTGATGAGGTGGCTTGCTTTAGCGGCCGCGAGCTGTTAGAAGACCAAGGAAGAAACCTGGAGCTGAACCTCATCCTGAAGGCCTGCACCTCGTCATGAATCTACCCCAAGTAAGCCTGAACGTATATCCAAGACTGGAATTCCTGCCCATTGCCACGAGCTTCGTTGAAAAGGCATCCATTGCCTTCGGATTGGCAGCTACAGAAGCTCTTGCGCTCACCCTCGCAACCGAGGAGGTATTCACATACCTCTGTGGAGCAGCCGCGGCGGAAACTGAGATCCTCATAACCTGTCGCGGCCACGGCTATTACGTGGAAGAAGAGATCGCGTTCAAGACCCAAGAATTCGACATGCGAGCATTCAATCTGACCAGCGCTTCGTCTTTCGATGATGACGGTTGTGCTCGCGAGACGGGATTGTTGATCGCTTCGCGCATGGTCGATCTGTTCCGGTTTGCCGAATCGGGCCAGCGATTGTGTCTCACGCTGGTCAAAGAGAAGGCTTATCCTCCCTTTTCAGGCGAATCGACACCCCAGACCAAACCGCTGAAGGAGTTCGCGATCAGGGCTCCTGAACCCGAAGAGCTCAAAGCCCTAGTGAGCCTGACCAACAGCCACTATCAGCATCATCTGATCCCCTCAAGCTTTTGTTATCCCGGCAAAGTGGTGGATATGGTCGCGGCTGGGGATTATCACGCGGCTGTAGCGGTCGATGCGCGGGGCGTCATCGGAGGAGGTCTTGTGTGGCGGCGAGAGAGCCCAAAGATGGTGGAATTCTACGGGCCCTATCTTTTCGCCCAACCGGCTGAATCGACTATGGCCGAGGCGTTGATCGATGCCTGCCTCCACGATCTGGCGCGGACAAACACGCTGGGCCTTATCAGCCGCCATCCGACTCCGGAGATCCCTGCGAACTACTTCGAGCCCTTGGGCTCTCTGGCGTTCCGCCAGGCGGACGGCGCGCTTCTAGAGGTCACGGCGTGTTACCGGCATCTAGAAGAGGACTTGGGAAGCGCAGTGTGGGCCGATCCACGCCTGGAATCCTTCCTCAGTCGCGAATATCACCGTCTGGCCTTTGCTCGTGAGATCCGGACGGTAGAAGATGCGGGCGAGTCATCCTGGCCCTTCTCGGTCTTGTCGGCCGAATTCGACCGATCGCAGGCCCGGGTGACGCTGCGTCCCGTATGGTGGGGCCGAGACTCCAGCGAGACAGTGGGATGCCATGTTGAAACCTTGCGCAGAGAGGGCCTGTCCTGCCTATTGTTTGAAATGGACCTCGGCAAAGCCTGGGAGACCCGTTTCACTCCGGCGCTCCTGGATAGCGGATTCGAACCGCGTCTTGTTATCCCCTATGGAGGGACAGGGGACATAGTGGTCTTCGAGCATACGTCCGACGGGAGCGGCTCATGACTAAGGTGGCGCTTGACCGGCTGCTCCCGGAATATGTGCGGACATTCGCGGCCTACATTCCGAGTAAGCCGGACGCGGAGCTCATGAAGCTGTACGGCTGCTCGCGGTTGTTTCGCCTGAACAATAATGAGAATGCCCTAGGCCCCCCGCCGGCAGCCCAGGAAGTCGTGCGAAAGTATCCCCCACCCAGAGCGGCTGTGTACCCCAGCGGAGACGTGTACTACCTCCGGCACAAGCTCGCGAGCCTCTTCGGGATGGACCCGGACCAGTTTATCGTGGGAAACGGCGCGAATGAGGTAATCGGTTTCGTGATCAAGGCCTTTTGCGAAAAAGGCGACAACATCATTACCGCGGACAAGACCTTTGCCGTATATGAATGGATGGCCCAGTTCTCAGGGTTTGAGCCTCGACTCGTGCCTCTCAGGGATTACGCGTTCGATGAGGAGGCCATGCTGGCCCGGATCGACGCTCGCACGAAAATCCTCTTCATCTGCAATCCGAACAACCCTACGGGAATGTACTGGAGTGAGGAAAGGCTGCGAAGGTTTCTGGACCGGATCAACGGCAGGGTGATCGTGGTGGTGGACGAGGCGTACTGCGAGTTTGTCGAAGCTGATGATTTCCCGGATGGGATAGCTTTGACCACGGAATATCCAAACCTTGTGGTTTTTCGCACGTTCTCCAAGATGTACGCTCTCGCCGGCCTGCGCATAGGGTACCTGGCGGGCAATCCGGACGTGGTGAACGCGATTCGGCGCACTTGCATCGTCTATTCGGTCAACTCGGTCGCACAGGAAGCCGCTTTAGCCGCAGTCGGAGACCGGGAACACATCGCCCGAACTCGGGCCATGGTCCGGGAAGGGAAGAGGTTCCTGATGAAAGAACTGGCCCGGCTGGGCCTTCCCCTGATCATGGGTGAAGGCAACTTCGTCATGATCAAGCTGCCCATGAACGACACCCTTGCATACCGGAAGCTGATGGCCGAAGGCGTGATGGTCCGCACCATGACCGGGTTTCGTTTTCCGAATCACATCCGAGTCACCGTGGCGACTATGGACGCAATGCAAGCTTTTGTACAAGCCCTCAGAAAGGTGCTGGAATCGTAAATCCGATCGACTCGTGAACATGGCCGCTTGTAACCGTTGCAATACAAGCGACTCTTGGAAATCCGTACGTGATCTTAGGATCGGTTTCTGAATATGGACGGGATTCGGCGTCATAAATCACGCGGTGAGAGCCCACCTCATGTGGGAGCCGCGGTCCCTCGTGCGGATGCTTACACCAAAGTCACGGGCGAGGAGAAATTCGCTGCCGACTACTACAGCCCTGACATGCTTTGGGCCGGAGTGAAACGTGCCGCGGTTCCTCATGCGCTGATTAAGGGCATCTTGACGGATGAAGCCTGCATGCTACCCGGTGTGATTACCATTCTTACTCATCGGGACATACGCGGGTCGAACCGGCAGGGCGTGATCCGCAAGGATCAGCCCGTGCTCGCGGATAAGAAGGTGCGGCACTGCGGCGATGGAGTGGCGCTGGTATTGGCCGAAGACAGCGAGACCCTGCGCCGAGCACTTGATCTTATCAGAGTCGATCTGGAACCCTTGCCCGGAGTCTTTGACCTAGAAGAGGCTCTCAATCAAGGCGCTCCGCTCGTCCACGAAGATAATTCCTGTGGAAATGTGTTGTTGGAGGCCCATATTCAGACAGGAGACGGGCCAAATGCCTTTGAACATTGCGACGCAGTGATCGAGGGTTGCTTCGAAACGCCCTGGCAAGAGCATGCATACCTGGAAACCGAAGTAGGTTGGGCTCGGGAGGAGGGCGACGGCAGAGTCGTCATTACCGCTTCCACTCAGACACCGTTTCGAGACCGAGTCGAAGTGGCGGAAGCAATCGGACTTGATTTGGAGCGGGTTCGCGTCATCGCGCCCTACCCTGGCGGCGCATTCGGGGGCAAGGACGGAATCACGGTCCAGACTCTGCTCGCGCTTGCAGCCCTCAATGCCAACGGCCGACCGGTGAAGATGTGGTGGAACCGTGAAGAGTCCTTCGTCGCGGGGACCAAGCGCCACCCCACGCGGCTCTATTATCGGCTGGGAGCCAAGCGTGACGGAACGTTGCATGCCCTGGCTGCCCGTCTCTATTTCGACACAGGCCCGTACGATCACCTCGGGGGCGTGGTCATGACACTTGCCCTGGAGCACGCGGCCGGTGCGTACCGCATCCCACATGCGCTTCTCGATGCATGGTGCGTCTATACCAACAATCCCATCGGAGGCGCGTTCAGAGCGTTCGGCGTAACCCAGGTCACCGCGGCCATGGAACAGATGATGGATATGCTCGCGGCACGGTTGGACATGGACCCTCTGGAGCTTCGTCTGAAAAACGCTCTAACACGCGGGGAAAAAACGTGTATCGGAGTGACCCTTACCGGCTCCACCGGCCTGGTAGATTGCTTGGAGCGCATCAAGCAGCATCCGCTTTGGACCGAGCGAGGAGCGTGGAAAGCTGCGGCAGGTCCGTTCAAGAAGCGCGGGGTCGGGATTGCCGCACTCATGCACGCAGCGGGTTACGGCACCGTTGTCCCGGATTACGCCAACGCGAAAGTCGAGCTCACACCTGAAGGCAGAATCCTCATCTACTGCGGCGTGGTGGACATGGGACAAGGCAATGCCAGCACCAACGCTCAGATTGCAGGGAGCATACTCAATCAGAATATGGACTCGATAGAGCTGGTCCTTCCTGATACAGACCGCACCCTCCCCTCGGGATCGGCGTCTGCCAGCCGGTGCACATATACCTTCGGTAATGCGTTGATCGGAGCCGCAGAGAACCTTAAGAAGCAGATCCTCCAGAAGGCCGCGGATCTGCTCATGGCGCCGTCAACGGACGATCTGGCGCTCGTGCCCGGCAAGGTCTTCAACAGGGCCACTGGAGCCGAAATACCTCTCACGCGATTGGCCAGGCTCATGGCTGAGTCGGAGCGGACCGCAGTTTCGCACTTCCGTGCGCCGGTTGCCAAGGACCGTCTGAATATAGCGGACGAGCTAAGATTGCACGGGCTGGGCCACGCCGTCATTTCGTACGGAGCACACCTTGCCGCGATTGAGGTGGATGGCATCACCGGGGCCGTGGAAGTGGTTTCGTATCTTTCCGCCACCGATTGCGGCCGGGTGCTCAATCCGCAGCTCTACGAGCAGCAAATCCACGGGGCGATCTGTCAGGGCCTTGGATTCGCCCTCTTCGAGGATTTTCAGGTTGACCGAGGCTCGGTCAAAACCCCTGACTTGGCTACGTACATCATGCCAACTGCGCTTGATATGCCCGATATGGAGTCGCTCCCTGTGGAACTCCACGAACCCACGGGCCCCTTCGGGCTGAAAGGCGTGGGAGAGATCGCAACCAACGGCCCTACGCCCGCGGTTGCCAACGCGGTTGCGGACGCGTGCGGGATTCGCCTGTTTCGGCTGCCCATGACACCTCAACGGGTGCTTCTCGCGCTGCAAGGGCAGGAATCACAGTGAGGCTCCAGTGAAGATCCGTTTCAAACTGAACGGCACAGCCATGCAGGTGGATTGCGCGGCAGATCGACGAGTCATCGATCTGCTCCGAGAGAATCTGGGGCTCACGGGCGCCAAGGAATCGTGCGCCGCGGGTGAGTGCGGCGCGTGCACCATTCTTGTGGACGGAGAGAGCAAGCTCTCCTGCCTCATGCTGGCAGCTCAGCTTGAGGGCCGCGAAATCACCACGGTGGAAGGGCTGGCTTCTGAGGACCGGTTGCACCCTTTGCAGGAAGCCTTTGTTGAAAAGGGCGCAGTGCAGTGCGGTTTCTGCACACCAGGAGCTGTGCTGGCTTCGCTTGATCTCTTGAAACGAAACCCCAGCCCTACCAGAGCTCAGATCCGTGAAGGACTCTCTGGCAACCTCTGCCGATGCACCGGGTACCACAAAATCGTTGATGCGGTAGAGGAAGCAGCAAAGACTATGCAAAGTCGGGAGAGGCCATGAAACAGGTTCTGCTCCCCCGCACTCTCGACGAGCTCTGGGATTCGCTGGAAGCCGACCCGAATACCGCGGTCTATGCGGGGGGAACCGACCTGCTGGTGAACCTCCGCGCGGGGCGAATCAATACTAACAAGCTTGTCTGCCTCGAACGCATCGAGGAGATCCGGGGAGTCCGAGACGCAGGAGCCGAAGCCTTCATCGGAGCGGCAACCACGCATACAAACCTGTTGGAAAGCCCGCTCGTGCGTAGTGAATTCCCTGTGCTGGCAAAGGCGCTGCGAGTGTTGGCCTCACCGGCGATCCGCAACATGGGGACGATCGGAGGAAATATCGTTAATGCCTCGCCTGCGGGTGATACGCTTCCGCCGCTCTACGTGCTCGACGCAGAGGTTGAAATCACGTCTCGCAAAGAGACCAAACGAATGCCTGTGGCGGACTTCCTCGTGGGCCCGGGCCAAGTGCGACTTCGTGCAGACGAGATCGTAAAGGGCGTGTGGATCCGTAAAGCTCCTGAATTCAATGTGCACCATTTTGAAAAAGTGGGACTGCGCAAATCCCAGGCCTGCGCGGTAGCGAGCCTCGCTGCGCTGCTTCGCGTTTCCAAGGACGGGAACATCGAGAGCGCTCGGCTTGCGTGGGGGAGCGTTGGCCCCACGGTGGTACGTTCTGCAAAAGTCGAAGAGGCACTCGTCGGCCGGGAACTGGGAATCGAGAAGCTCTCCGAGGTAGCAGCCCTCGTGGAGCGTACCGTGTCGCCTATTGACGATGTGCGTGCGAGCGCTCAATATCGCCGGATCGTCGCGGGCCGCCTTCTCCTGCGGCTGGCTGAAAGCGGCCACAAAAAGTGAGAGATTCGTTGCTCGTCAAATTCCAACCGCGTGCGACCCCTTCTTCGGGTTCTTAATCATATGGCCGACCAGAACCGACTACTTACCGGCGAATTCCTGGCGATCAATGGAATTATCTTCCTGACGTTCTGTAATATTGCCGTATTCTTCTCCTTCCAGCAGTACCTGGCAGGCCTCGGCATTGACGATCACTGGGCCGGGACCCTTATAGCGCTTTTCTCCCTGACGGGCCTTGTGCTCAGACCGATTATCAGCCCGTTTTTCAATCCCACAAATGCGAAGAAATGGATCGCGGCAGGCACGATCTGCGTTGTCATCACCCTGCTCATGTACAACCTGGCCGAGGGCATCTGGGGTTTGGCGCTGGTAAGGATCTTACACGGGGCAGCGTATGTGCTCCTGGCCACCGCGGTGGTGGCCAAATTCGTCGGTTGCATTCCCACTGGGAGGAGCGGTCAGGCGTTTGGCGTCATGGCCGTGATCACGCTTCTGCCGTACGCAGTGGTGCCTCCGGTGCTGGGGCCGCTATCCGTCCACGCGGGCGGATTTGTGCAACTTCTGGACTGGTCAGCCCTGCTCATGGTCTTCAGCCTCATCGCGCTCCGATGGCTCGACCACGGGGAAAGGGTGTCTCCCGGACTTCAATCAACCGGGCTTCGATGGCGCGAAATCGCGGACAACTTGAAGGATCGTCGCGTGCTGGTCCTGCTGTTTCTACCGCTTGTGCTGTGGACAACCTTCAGCCCGGTGTTCTTCTTTATGCAGAGCTTTGGGGAGCAACTTGGGGTGCCCAATCCTGGATGGTTCTTCACCTTCTCCACAGTCACGGAGATGGCTGTCCGCGTAATAGCCGGCCCGCTGCTGGACAAATACGATAAGGCGAAATTGTTGGCCGCATCGCTGGCGTGGCTGGTGCTTGGATACGTGGCCCTAGTGCACGTAAAGAGCGCGGAGGCCCTCTTCGGCATGGGTTTTCTGTTGGGGATCGGCTGGGGAGTGGCTATGCCGCTAGTGAGCGGCCTCATGTTCGACATTTCCCAACCTCAGCATCGAGCGCTGAATACCAATCTGTCTACCCAAATGGCTCAAGCCGGGCTGTTCGTGGGACCGATTGTGGGAGGGACCCTGATTTTCCACTGGGGGTTCGCCGCGCTCTATTACGCGTGCGGAGGGCTCTTGCTGATTGGGTTGGCTGCGGTTATGCTTGGACGCTTGAATGTTGAGGCGAGATCGTGAAACTCACTCTGACGATAGGTTATTGATCATGGAAAAAGAGAACCAGATGAATCCAAAAGAAGCAGACTTATCTTACGAAGTAAGCCTCTTCCGGCCCGATGATGCAGACGGCATTGTGCGGCTGTTCAGGGCTGTATATGGGGAAGACTATCCAATCAAAATCTTTTACGACCCACCCGCGCTCACCAAGGCAAATCGAGACGGTGATTACTACAGTATCGTGGCCAGATCCAAGTCCGGAGAAGTCATCGGTGTTGTCCACCTGTTCCGCTCTGCTCCATGCCGATCGGTCTACGAGTGGGGAGTTGGTCTCGTGTTCAAGGAATGGCGCAACTTGGGTGTATCGACTGCTTTGGCAAAATGTATGGGAGAAGAGGTGGTACCCAAGTTTGGTATGCACACAGTCTTCGGTGAGGCGGTCACGAATCATCTGACCATGCAGAAGATGATGTATGAGTATGGATACTTGGAAACAGCCCTGGAAATTGGCCTCATGCCGGGAGAAGCATTCGTGGGCGAAGGTGTTACCGCGGGCCGCGTTACCACCGTTTTGGGCTTTCGGTGCTATCGTGACGAGCCTCAGACGGTCTATCTCCCAGCCGTGTATGATGAGGCTCTCAGATTCATGTACTCGGACGTGACCAGTCAGCGTGACTTTCGCATCGCGGATCAGCCGATTCCAGCGGACACGGTTTCGGACGCATACATAACAGTATTTGATTTCGCCAAGGTCGCTCGGATCGGCTTTTCTGAGGCTGGGTCAGACTTCGCACCAAAGCTCGAGAATCTGGAAGATCAAGCAGCCAAGAGGGGAGCGGTTGTCCTTCAGGTATGGGTCAAGCTCACATCTCCGTGGATCGGACATGTGGTGGACATTCTACGAGAAAAAGGCTATTTCCTGGGAGGGCCGCTGCCACGGTGGTTTGATGACGACGGGCTGCTCATGCAAAAGCTCCTGTGCCCGCCCTACTTTGAGTCGATAAAGCTCTTCTCGGACCGTGCACGGCGGATTTTGGAATTCACCAAAGCCGACTGGCAGAGAGCATCCATCGTCTAAGAGTGTCTGCGGGCAATGCTTAATTCCAATGCAGGAGGACTTCTTTGGAGATAACCCTGAACAAGAGCGGGCAACTGGTTGTCGTTTCGGTTGCAGGGCGTATGGACACACTATCTGCTCCTGACTTTGAGAAGAAGCTGCAAGAGTGGATAAGCCAAGGCGAGACGCGGTTCGTGGTGGATTTCAGCAACTTGGACTATATCAGCAGTGCCGGACTGCGCTCTTTGATGGTGGTTGCCAAGGATGTCCGGGCCCGTGGCGGAGAGCTTGCTTGTTGCGCTCTAAAAGGTGTTGCCAAGCAAGTGTTCGACGTGTCCGGGTTCAGTGCCCTGTTGCCTGTGTACGAATCAGTGGAGGAAGCAACAAAGAGCCGACCTTAACCCACAGCCGAGACGGAGCAATGCAAGGTCTTAGATCGCCTTCGCTCTCGGAAAACCTCCTCCGTTTGTGAATGAAAATAGCCGCGCTTCATAGTCTTGCATTCAAGATCACCCTCCTGGCGCTCATCGGGACTGGAACCGTCCTTTGTGCCGTCATTGCATATAGCTACTTTGTCTCAAAGCAATTGGTCATCCACGACGCAGGTCGCACGGCCAAAATCCACGCTCGTTCCGTGGCCAGCAACCTGGATCAGGAAATCCGAGCGGTAGTGGAGGTAACGGAGTGCTTCGCGTCGGTCCTGGAAGAAGTCCGGATCGACAAGCAAGCCCTGATGGCCCTTATCCGCAGACAGGTTGAGCTCCAGGAAGGCATATTTGGCTGCACGGTGGCGTTTGAGCCTTATGCGTTCGAGCCGAATATAAAGAATTTTGCCCCATATTACTGCAGGGGAGGCAATGGCCTCGAGTTCGTCCAACTTGGCACGGACAGCTACAATTATCCCGGAAGAGATTGGTACAGAGAGCCGGTAGACCGCAAAGCTCCTATCTGGACCAAGCCGTACTTCGATGAAGGAGGCGGCAATGTGATCATGACCACGTACTCGCATCCCTTTTTCCAACTGTCGCCGGATGGAGCACGTGGAAGCGTGCGAGGCGTGGTTACCGCAGACGTGTCTGTGGGCTGGCTTACCAGGAGATTGGCGTCCGTAAGGGTGCTTCAAACAGGCTTTTGTTTTCTTGTTTCCAGCGACGGGACCTTCGTGGCTCATCCGAACAAGCAATTCATCATGAACGAGTCGCTGTTCACGCTCGCGGATAAGCTCGCCAGGCCCCAACTCCGCTCCATCGGCGAAACAATGCTGAAGCAGCCGACCGGGTTCATTGATGCGGGCGAAAGCTTGTCCCGCGCACCTTCCTTCCTGGCGTTTGCTCGACTTCCTGCGAACGGCTGGTCTTTGGGCGTTGTTTATCCGAAACAAGAGCTTTTCGCGGGCATTGTGGGATTGCACCAAACAAGCCTGCTCATGGGAGCTGCCGGACTAGTCCTCCTGTTGGGGGTCAGCCTTTTGCTGGCGAGAGCTGTTGCCAGTCCATTGCGACGCATGGTCAAGGCCACAAGCCAGGTAGCTCACGGTGACCTGAACGTGGACCTTTCCGGCATTCGGAGCAAGGACGAGGTCGGTCTGCTGGCTGATGCTTTCTCGGGAATGGTCCAAGATCTGAAGAAATATATCAATGATCTCACCGAGACGACTGCCGCGAAAGAACGCATCGAGAGTGAGTTGGCGATAGCCGCGCGTATCCAAAGGAGCATGCTGCCTTCGGAAGTGCCGACGTTTGGAGACGGCAAAGATCTCGATTTGTACGCAGTAATGTACCCTGCGAAAGAGGTGGGAGGGGATTTCTACGATTTTGGCCGAGTAGATGAAGAGCACCTGTATTTCGCAGTTGGCGACGTGTCCGGCAAGGGCGTTCCCGCCGCGCTCTTCATGGCCACGAGCCTATCGCTCCTGCGGACAGCGGCCCTGGAAGGTCTCCCGCCGGATCAAGTGCTCACTCGCCTCAATAGAGAGCTTTCACGAGAGAACGAAGCCTGCATGTTTGTCACCATCTTCTGCGGCGTGCTCAACGTGAAAACAGGCAAGCTGATGTACGCCCGCGGCGGCCACGATCCAGCGTTTGTCCTGACCAAGGATCGAGGCCTCGTAGAGCTCGATGAAGCGGCAGCCCCTCTGCTGGGATTGGCTCCAGACCTGTTGTACCCGGGGGCTCACGTCGAGCTCCGCAGCGGAGATATGCTTTTTACCTATACCGATGGTGTAACTGAAGCTACCAACGTCCAAGGAGACCTTTTCTCGTCCGAAAAGTTGCGAGAAAAACTGCTTCACCTGCGAATGCGGACTGCAAGAGACCTCGTCGAGAACTTGGGCAATGAGGTTACGGCCTTCGCGGGAGGAGCCACGCAGGCAGACGACATCACCATGCTTTCGTTCGTGTTCAAACCTGCGGACTCCGCTTCCGCTCCTTCGGGCCCTTTCAAGGGACGGCAAGATCGTGAATGATCAAACCGCCGGCCGCGGCACGACGCGTGCTTACAGAATTGACTGGGTCAACGCTTTGCTCATCATTTCAGTGGCGATGACTCAGGCATATTTGCTTATCCGCATGGTCGATCTTCCGTACTTGGATGCGCGGATTGAACTTCATCAAGAGATAGTGGCAGGGACCGCGGAATCGCCTTATCGATACCGCGTGCTCGTGCCCCATGTGACAGAAGGCTTGATTCGTCTGATAGCCCCCTCTGTGGGTTACGCGAAGGCCTTTGTCGCGTCATATCTCGTGTATGATTGGGCAGCGCTGAGTTTTCTCTTTGTCGCGCTGTTTGCCTATCTCCGCACCTGGTTTTCAAACGGTCTTTCCCTCGCTGGCGTTTTCTTTGTCGCGGCAACCATCCCGCTGGCGTTTCGGCATCAGTTTTTCCAGCCCTGGTCTTTGCTGGAGCCCGGGTTCTTTGCTCTGGCCCTCTGGTGCATACGGATGCGGCGAGAAGCTCTCTTGACCATCGTGATCGCTCTCGCTGTTCTCACACGAGAGACCGCCATCTTCATCGTATTCGCGTATCTCTTGACCGCAACCGACCCCTCAAATTCACACCCCGACAGATGGTGGCCCCCGAGCCCGCGCACGACCATTCGCTTCTTCCTGTATCTGTTGCTCTGGGTGCTGATCAGTGTCGGATTGAGACTGGCTCTGGGTGAGGCCCCTCTATCGGTGCCCATCGCCGAAGCTCTTGAGCATAACCTCAAGACCGCTTCCCTGTTATATGCAGCGCGTTCATGGGCCCTGTTCATGGGTTTTTTCTGGATCTTGGCCGCGCTGGGACTCAAGTACGCTCCTCCATTTGTGCGGCGATCGGCCTGGGTGATTCCCCCGTACATTTTGGCAGTTCTCACATTCGGCATTTGGTACGAAGTCCGGCTTCTCATGTTCCTTTATCCTGTCCTGATACCCCTTGGGCTCTCCTTTCTATCGCATCGTATGAATGTTTCGCGTATGAGAGGCGCTGAAGAGAGGTGGTGATTGCCCTGGGCGTGTAACCATTCAGTTATGCTCATTTTCCACCGTCGAAAATGAGTTTTGCTTGGCCGCCACTGGTCCCTTTCTACTTGATTATGTGCAGAGACCTTCGGAGAAAGCAAATATTTGGCGGACGAAAAAAATCTCAACAGATTAGGGCCTGGCACTTTGGTAACTGCCGGGTAACTCACCTCTGTCAGATGAAGTCCAATCTAGTCCACAACCTGCATCATCGGGCCCTTATTCTCCTATTTCGCTACCAGCCGGGGAGAATCACGACTCTTCTGTTATCCGCCCGATTCTGTTGGGTGGTATTTGGTGACCGAGGACTATCCTGACCGTAATACTGGATGGTAAACACACCAGGGTCGATGCGGAATCTGGTCACCAGGTAGTGCTTCACGGATTTGGCCCGAGACTCTGAAAGCTTGAGATTCCTTTCCTTGGTGCCAAGGGTATCGGCGTAACCAACTATGCTTATTGTCTTGCCCGACAAATCCATGGCGGCGAATGCTTTCCCAACTTGGTCAAGCTGTTTCCGTCCGGCCGGACCCAGATCGGCAGACCCCGCCGAGAACCATATTGTCGGCAGACATATCCACTTCCGCAAGAAAGAACTGTAATCGGTGGGGCACATGCACATCTGTTTAAATGCTTCGTCATCTCTGAGACAAGACATAATTTCTTCGTTTGTAAAGGGCCGTTTCTCTCGATCACATCTCTCGGAAATCACCTTCTTATCTTCCAGAAGCCTTTCATTATCAGGCGATAGTTTCAGACCTTCTTCAACAACAATGAGCGCAAGGGGGAATCGCCCTGTTTTCAGATAGATCTCTCCCAAGCCAATATAAGGTGCAATCATCCTCGAGGAGAGTTGGGCCGCCTTTTCATAAGTCCTTTCCGCCTGATCAAACTCTCCGAGATGCTCGTAGGCGTCAGCAAGATTGACATACGCTTCAGCGTAATCCGGACACAATTGAATTGCTCTGGCAAAAGCATCCCGGCGGTCTGTGTACTGGATTGACTGAACCCCCTGCGCGTATACCTCCTTTGCCCGTTCACAATCGTTTTGCGCCATCGAGACAGGTGAAAGCGCGTGAAGGAAAAGAAAGATCAGGAAGATTCGATATTCTTTCATCTCGCTCGCCCCGCCTATGCAAGACATAAGCCTCAGTCTCTTCATATCCGAACCTTCTTCATCATTCTGCGACGTGCTTGAATTGCAACTTAAACGTCAGGTCGGTCTTCGCCACCTGGATGCTGTTGTCGAAAGAGTCGAAGAGCTGTTTTGAATCCACGAACGTGTTGTTGCTTTGTTGTACTGGGACCACGAAACTCTCTATGCCCATGAGATTCAATTCACCTTCAATCTGGTTCTCGATATCCGAACCTTGCCCGCCTTTACGTGCTTCCTTGGTAAGACCTTGCAGCTTCTGGTACAATTCCTCCAATTTCGTGTTTCTTTCTCTGCTTGCCACCACATACACGGTTTCAGTGCCCGCATGCTTGTCCAAGACATACCATTGCCTTGAGCCCTTATAGGGCAACCAGATTGTTTTGCCCCCTTTCACTTCCCCCGATTCCGTACCCTCGGTCAACTGAGGATTAGGAAACACTCTGGCAAATTTGCCGTTGCTGTCGACCCAGAAAATATGCATGTAGCAATCCGACTTTGGTTTGAACGCGGCGCCAATATGGGCACCCGACTTCAATACACTGTCTGATGTGAGCAGTTTCAATTGATTATCGCTGGTTTCATAGAAGAATTTAATATTGACTTCCAAGGGTTTGTCATACCGGGGCGTCTCGATTATCGTCGTATCTTCGGGTTTGCTTGTCTTTTTGAACATGTGGGGGTTTTGTTTGCCTGCCGTGTATTCTGAAACATTTGTCTTTACATAGTTGAACAGATTATCTACGGTAATCTTGCCGCTTCCTGCATCAGCCGCGCCTCTTAGGCCCTTGATTACATAGAAGCAGAACAAACTCATTCCAAATTTGCCCGGCACCCAGGCAGGCTCGTTGTCCTTTGCCGCGGAAATGCCAAAGCGACCTTTAAAATCCCCGAAAAAATCTTGAGGGACGCCCTGCTTCATGGAACGGGCGAGTCCATCCAAGAACCCCCCTGAAAAGCAGGAACCGGTAAAAAAGATCAATTTCTCCGATTTGATATTCTTGAACAGGCCCTTGTCGTTGATCTTGATGCCGGTCTTTGCAACATCCGTTGTATCGTATGCGCTGAAATAGAATTCACCAGGCGCTCCGGGGAGTGGCGACCCGTGCCCCTCCAGATATATGAAGACTACATCGTCCTTTTGAGCCTGAGCCAAGTCTTCGGTGAAGGCTTTCAGTATCCTAGCCTTCGTGGCTGCATCATCAGTAAGCTTAATAAAATGAAACTTGTTGAATAAACGTCTTCTCTCCTTAAAGAAATCCTCCAGCTCGGTTACTCCGGAAGCAAGATTCAGATTGGCGCTGGGATCCGGATACGTACCTACCCCGACGAGGAGGACGTAGATATTGGGTTTCTGCTGGGCATTCACGTGTTGCTGCATCACAATTATAAAGCTAACAGCCAGGAATAAACCTAACACTGTTCTGTGCAGGAAATGGAGTATTTTCATGATAGTCTCCTCCTCTGAAAAGTTAATGAAAACCAGGACATTGTGATTGATCTGAAACACACGTTTCACCTTGACGTAATCTTGTTAAACATCAAACTCGGCTTTTCAGTGATCGGGAGTTCTAATTTTTCGATGTAGACGACTGAGCCTCCTTCAAAAGCTTCACTATTATGGGAATGTTCTTTTGAAGAGCCAGGTCATAAGCGGTCTTGCCGTCGGCTGAGCGCATTCCCGGATTGGCGCCTTTGCGAAGAAGATAAGCCACTAGGTTTGGGTTGCCGCCAAGCACGGCAAACATCAGGGGAGTCATCTTGTCAGCCGTGGTTGCGGCATTGATGTTGGCTCCTTTGGATAAAAGAATCGCAGCTCTTGGAATGAAACCTGCTCGTATGACCACCATAAGCGGAGTAAGTCCCTCATTTGTGCCCATGTTCGGGTCAGCCCCCTTTTGCAAGAGTAATTTCAGAATGGGGTCGTCCTCAAGTATGCATGAAAACAGTAATGGAGTGTAACCTTTCTTGTCCTGCACATTTACCTTTCCCCCAGCGCCCAGAATTTCCCTAACCGCTGCTGTCTTGCCGTTTTTGACAGCATAGCTCAAAGGGGTCATTCCGTCTTCGCTGACTGCGCTATTGACATCGGCCCCATTCTTGATTATGGCCTGAAGCGCCTCGGTAGCGCCGCCCATGGCTGCTGAGAGAAGCATCTCTCTTGCTTCTTCCTTTGCGCCTTGTTTCATAAGGAATAGAGCAACTTCTGAATGCCCGCCTCTCAATGCCAGACGCAAGGGCGTCATTCCGTCCTGGGCCCTTGAGTTAATATTAAGCCCCTTACCCAGTAACAATCGCACGGTGTCCGGTTTACCACCCCCGGCCGCATACATGAGCAGATTGTAACCTCGGACCGGCACCTCTTTGCCATTTTCATCTTTCTTGATCTTGATGAATTCGGCTTTTGGGTCACCGCCCTTTCGGATAAGATACTCAACGACGGAGGAATTTCCTGATGGGACAGCCGCCCTCCCCAGAGCATCCGTGAGAGCCTTCTTGCTCTTGGCTTCCTGGTCCCTGCTCGTCTCGAAAACGGTTTTTAATGCCTCCAGATTACCGCCTATCGCCGCAAGTTCGACCATAGTATGGGCCTTGGACCTCGCGTTGACATCAGCCCCCCTCTGAATGAGAAGTTTGGCTGCAGGCCACCATCCTTTCCAGAGCGCTTTCATGAGAGGGGATTCGCCCAGACGATCAACCGGATTTACCGGCGCTCCCTTTTCCAACAGCATTCCGACTATGTCCACAGACCCTGCAAGAGCTGCGGCCATGAGAGCGGTGACGCCGTTGCGTGTGGCGACGTCGACTCTGGCTCCCCGATGAAGCAGCATGCGGACTCCTTCTACTCTCCCGTTCATCGCCGCAAACATGAGGGGCGTAAATCCGTTTTCATCGGCCATGTTGGGATCGGCGCCGGCGTTCAACAAGGATTTGGTGACTTTGTCGTGTATTGTAGAAGCCTTCTGCACTGATGCGCCCAATGCCGAGCCCTCAGGACCTTTTACTGCATTCACCTGTGCGCCAGCCTTAATGAGATATTCCACTATATCGGCATTACCTGCCTTCGCCGCTTTCCAAATGGGCGGGTCGTCCTCAGGCTTGTTTGGGTCTGCTCCCGCTTCTTTGAGGAGCTTGACGATAGGTAGCGTTCCCAGTCCCGCACTAGCATTAGCAAGAGCGGATTGGCCGGCTACGCTCTTGGGATCAGCCCCGGAGTCAAGCATATACTTGACCTTTTCGGGATCTCCGGACACGCAAGCAAGCAAAAGGCTACGTTGAGCAAGGAATTTGGCATCTTTGGAACCCACCGGATAGAGCTTTTTAAGATCATCGGCTCTACCGAATAAAACGAAAGCCTCCGCTAGTTGCAACGCCTCTTCTGTAGAGCGAATTAGATTACGTCGTATGAACACCTCTCGTATGCTAAGCGGATCTTGCGACGTAACAGCCTTCTGCAAAGCAGTTTGGTTTCTATTGTTTACAAGGCTGACATCCGCATGGCGATCAAGAAGGAAATTGATAACACCCAGGTGCCCGTTTTCGCAAGCTTCCATGAGAGCCGTATTTCCGGATGTATTCTGCGCGTCCACCGGCATGCCCTCGGAGATGAATTTCCTTACCAGTTCCAGGTCACCCCTTCTTCCGGCGTCCACAAACTCAGCGATACGTACCTCTTGTTCACTGAAAGATCGTGATGAATCTTCTTCTGCACAAAACGCTAGAGGGCACAGGATAACAAAATGCAGTATAAGGAAAGAAAAAACGGTAACTTTTTTCATCGTCATCTCCTTGTCTCAGGTTCGGCAGGCACATGCTTGAACTGCCATTTCTTGAAAGCTTCTCCACCTTCTATTCTGAGCCTTTTTTCCCATCGCTCCAAGAACTGAGCGCCTGAATCGGGTTTGATGTCATCGAGAGCCTCAGTATCCACCGTGTCCATGAGGTTGATTTCTCGCTCGATTTTATTTGAGACATTGTCTTTGCCGGCTCTTTCTTCGGGAGACATTTTCTCCAATACACTGTAGAGACTCTCAAGCTTTTGATTACGGTACCTGCTCGCAGCCAGATAGATAGTTTCGATGCCCGGGTTTTTGTCCAATACATACCAATGCTTGCCGCCCTTTTCGGGCAGCCATATCGCTCGGCCTGCCTTGATGAAGCCGGTACCTTCGGTGAGCTCCGTATTGGGCAACAATCGTCCCATTCTTCCGGAACTGTCAATCCAGAATATGTGAACGTAACAGTCTGACTCGGGTTTAATGGCAAACCCCAAGTGCTGGCCAGACTTTAGGACTGATGTGTCGTCTAGCTCCCGAAGTTTATTTGATTGGTCTTCATAAAACAGTTTTACTCTTATGTTCAGAGGTCCTGTATAGGGTTCGGTCACGTATAAAGGGGTGTTCTCCGATCCGGGAGTGGCGCAAAGTTGCGGATTCTGGTCTCCTCCCATTCTCTTGGCTTCATGCTTCGTGTTGGTGTACACATAGTCGAAGAGACTCTTAACAGTAATGGCTTTCTTGTCTTTTCTTGCGGCTTCGGCTCCCCTGAATCCCTTCATCAAGTAGTATGTGAACAAGCCGCGTCGGTAATCGGGGGATTCCAGGGCATTTTCGTTTGGTCCCGCCGCTGAAATTCCGAATCTACCATGAGCGGTGCTCAACCTACCGAGCAGTTCACCTGAATTTCTCATGTCTTGTCCGCCAAGAGAAGAAAGATAGCCTCCCGATTGACAGGAATCAGCGATGAGAAGCACCCGCTCCGATTTGATACCACTGAAGAGGTCTGGATTGCTCATCCAGACGGCGGTAGCTTTAAGATCGTGGGGATCTGCCTCATAGGACGCAAAATAGTATTTGTCGTCCCAAAAGAGCGAGCCGTGCCCCGCGAAATAGATCAGGACAATGTCGTCCTTTCGGGCAGCGCTCAGTTTCCCCGCCAGGGCTTCTTGAATGCGAGCCTTCGTGGCGTCCTCATTAATCAAAGTGGAGATGTGGAATCCGGAGAAGAGCTTTCGCTGCTCTTGAATGGTCTTCAGAAAGTCAGCCATTTCCAATGCATCTTCGGCCGCGTATTTCAAGGGTCGGATTGAAGTGTCCTTGTACTTGCTCACCCCAACTGTGAGCGCGTAAAGAGCCGGTTTGCCGGCCCAGGCTGAATGCATGCCCCAAGGCCATAATCCCAAAACAAGACATGTCAGGATGATGTATTTAATAAGAGCCGACGCCATCTTACGTCTCCTTGGATGTGATCGGTTAAGCATTACACCTGACCCCAATCTCCCCCCTTTTGAATCCTGCTTCAGTTTTCCGTTTTTTCCATAAACAACAGTTCAACCCTCCTATTCTGGAGCATGTTGGCAGCGCTATCATTTGGGAAACGGGGTCTATCGTAGCCAAACCCGAAGGTCTTGATCCTGTCCTCGTCGATTTTGAAAGCGCTGATGAGGTAATTCTTTACTGCTTCAGCCCGATCTCGAGACAATTGTTGATTCCGTTCATAGCCTCCTCGTGGATCAGTATGGCCTTCCACGATGAAGGAGCAGGTCGAAAGGTCGGATGAGCTTAGCGCTTCTCCTATCTCATTGAGTTGCTGTTTCGTTTCTTCGCGATTAAGCTTGCTGGACCATTCATCAAACAGAATGTTGATGAACCTTTGTCGGTCTCTGGGAACCGTGAACGGTTCTATGCTCATGAGTCTTGGAGGAGGCGATGAGGAAGATTTCTTGAACTCGTCAATTATCTCGGCTCGGGTCTTGATTTTCTTGTCTCCTGCGGACATTCCAGTACTTTTCTGCAACCAGTCCACGTAATTGCGGGCATCAGCGCCTGCCGGATGGGAAGGGGAAACTAGTTGCAAAAATTTCGTGAACATGGCTGAAGCCCTTTCGTACAGTCCTATCCGTACGTAATTCTCGCCGAGCCCAAAATAAGGCGCCGGCATATCGGGGTTTAATTTCATAGCCTGTTCGTATTCACTAATGGCCTTATCTAGTAAATCGTTAAACATTTGATCATATTTTCCTATAGCCAACGCAGCTTTCTCATAGCAATCGGCTAAATCGTTGTGAGCCTCGGCAAGAGACGGGCATAAAGCAATTACCTTTTTGAACGATTTAAGCCTTTCTACAATGTCCGTTAATGAGGCGCCTCGGCGATACTCTTCCCGGGCGAGATCACAATTGTCCTGACGTGGGAATGCTGAGAGACAAAGACCTTCAATGATTAGACAAGTGAGAATCACAACAAAAGAGAATTGTTGTTTCGCTCGGCTCATGGCAATATATCCTCCTGGAACTGGCTGCAAAACCTCATCAGTTCAACTTCAACTTCTTCACTGCTCCGCCTCTCATTTGACATACTCATTATACGGACAGTCACGAGACCGCCCCGCCCTGCGGTCATTCCAGCCATACTCCCAATGGGCCTTCATACCCCAGGAATAGCATCGGTCCTTGATGGCGCCTTCGGTTTTATCAAGAGAAATATCACTCCGATAGCTTTCGTACCCGTCAGCATAGCACTTGCATTTTTCCGGATCAGGGTCAGGCCGCTTCTTACCCATAGAAGGCTGAACGACCATTAAGAAAGAGAGAATAAGAGTGAAAATAGGAAATAAGCAACGTATCACGCTATGCCTCCTTCCCTGCCGCAGTACTCCCCTGTATCACTGTTGAGCCGGCAGGTATGCGCAAATGCATCTAATTCACCTCGCCCACAATGATGAACGGCGCCCAGAAGAATGGGTGATCGTACCCCTCTTTGCGGATTTCGTCTCGGGCTGATCGAAGGGCTTCCAGTTTGGGCTTGCCTTTATGAAGTGAACGGAAAAATTTCTCCATCAGTTTCACCGATGCGGCCTCCTGCACCGACCAGAGACTCATTAGGACGCACTTGGCTCCGGCATACTGAAACGCCCTGCCCATGCCCATTACGCCCTCTCCGGATATTCTTTTGCCAAGACCGGACATGCACGCGGTGAGTGCCACCGAATCGGCATTCATCCTCAATCCCATCACTTCACTCAATTTCAGAAATCCGTCCGTACCGGGAGGAACCGTGGTGAGCATCAACACAGGTTCCGTGATGCCTGGCAAGTCCTTGCCGAAATATCCATGAGTAGCGAAAACGATTTCTTTATATTGATCAAGATGAGGACCCAGTTTCTTCAGAAAAGCTTCTTTGCTTGCTTCCATTCCTGTGAAAACATCCGAATGGCCGCCGTATATGGCGTGGAGTTCTTCAGCCAATTTGGACGTCTTCTCGAGCCTCTTGGGGGGGCGCACGCCTCGTCCATGACTCTCCTCCACCGTGATCATAGTCACCATCTTTTTGGTTGCGCCCTCATTCAGCTCCTTTGCGATCTTTGAGAGAGTCTCGGTCTTCAACATTCCCTTCTGGACACGTATATCAGCGAGTTCAAATACCGGATCCGCCATAACAAGAAGTTTCTTTCCTTCGCCCCTCCCGGAACGCAAGATCCTGGCAAGTGTTAGAGCTGTAATCGACTGGTAGTAAGATATGGGGTTCCTATCGTCAAAAAATTCCGCGCCGGTGACCACCGGAAAACTTTTTCCCTTGGTTACCTTTCCCTCACTGTTCAGGGCCAGCATCTCAAAGGGAATTACGCCGAGACAGTCATCGGGTATCACAACGACTGGGGCGCCTTTGGGCAGTTCCGGAAGTATATCCCCCAGCAGCAATCTTGATAAACTGTTCTCTGCGCCTGAAAGGTCGACGGAGTTAAGTTTTGCCGTGTAATTTGCCGCATTCACGCCCTCGAAAGGTTCCATAAACCTTCTCACTTTATCATCCAGGTCCTTACGTGAGATCGGTTTGAACACTGCCTTCACGACCTGTTTGCCATGCACGAGATAAGTGCATAAACCTGTGTCCGTCACCTCATATTCAAGAATCCATTCATCAGCTTTAACGGCTGAATCCTTGAGGGACATGGGTTCCGGATACCGAGTTGCGGCGAAAAGAGGATACTGTTTTCGGAGCATATCCACATGAACGGCCAGTTTCCGTTTGGCTTCCTTCACATGGGGCTCCATCACGGAAATCTGCTCCTGATTGCCTTTCTCATAAGCCTGCTGAAGGCTCTTACTCGCTTCCGCCACCTCGACACTAAGTTGAGCGTCCACATCACGAATCTTCTTGGGAACATCCAGGCCGGCGTTTTCGCTCCTCTTGGAGACGGATTCGGCAAAGATTCGGGCCCTCGTGTATTCCGACTCCCTTAAGGCTTCAACTGGACGGTTCATTAATACCAGTACACGGGCAAGACCTTCGTAGGGGGCCATACGATAAAATCCTCCTACCCGTACATCAAAATAAGTTTCACGTTCAGCGTGGCTGAAGCTGGATCTCTGCTCTTCCAGAAAGCTCACAGCTTTGCGAAAGTAGTCCTCCGCAGCCCGATAGTCCCGCAGACCTTCGCAGGCCAGCCCCAGACCGGTGTACACCATAAAAAGCCCGGCCGCGTCTCTGCTCTCTTCCGCTACCTTCAGCAGCTTTTCGTAAAATGTTTTCGCCTTATCATATTCGCCTTTGACGAGGCTCAATCGACCGAGTGACCGTTCATGATCCGCTTCTCTTAACAAACCTTCGGCCCTCGGTATATCTCCCGCGTCCAAGTAAAGATTTCCCATGCGTTCCTTGGGCCAAGTCGCTGGATTCCCAATTCTCGAAAAGATCTCTAGGCACTGTTCATAATTCCTTAATGCCTTATCGCGGTCGCCGCTATGCTCGTATACTTGACCTAGGTTGCTTAGGGTAGCACCTTGCCCTTTGAGATCGCCAATTTCTTGTCTGATTTCCAGAGATTTTTTGAGATACTCCTCTGCCTTGGAATATTGACCCCAATCTTTATACGCGTTTCCCAGGTCGTTCAGGACACCTGCCTCAGTATTCAGGTTGGTCACCTTTCTGGCAATCTCCAGAGACTTCTCACCATACTCCATCGCCTTGTAATATTGGCCCCAATCCTTGTACACGACCGCCAGCAAGCCCAGGGCATTTGCCTCAATCTGGGGATCCCCCACCTTCCTCGCGATGTCCAGAGACCTCTCGTAATACTCCACGGCCTTGGGGTACTGGCCGCGGACCTTAAACCAGCCCGCTACGTGGTTCAGGATAAGGGCTTCGCCCCGCAAATCCCCTGTCTTGCGTTTTAGCTCCAAAGACTTCTCGTAACATTCCAGGGCCTTGGGGTACTGGCCCCAGCTCACAAACACTGTCCCAAGGTTGTTCAGGGCAATGACTACCAACCCCACATCCCCTGTCTTGCGGCCAAGCTCCAGAGACCTTTCGAAATACTCCACTGCCCTGGGGTATTGGCCCCAGCGCATAAACACATTCCCCAGGTTGTTCAGGGTAGAGGCTTCGCCCTGTACACTCCCTGTCTTGCGGGCAACCTCCAGAGACCTTTCGTAAGACTTCACTGCGCTGGGGTACTGGCCCAGGTGCATAAAGACGAGCCCCAGGCCGTTCAAGGCAATGGTAAGGCTCCGCACATCCCGTGCCTTGAGGGCAAGGTCCAGCGACTTCTCGTAATACCCCACTGCCTTGGTGTGCTGGCCCCAGACCATAAACAGCTCCCCCAGTTTGTCCAGGGCGTCCGCTTCGCCGTGCACATACCTTGTTTTGCGGGCAAGCTCCAGATACTTCTCGTAATATTCCACAGCCTTGGGGTACTGGCCCAAGCGCTCAAACACCTTGCCAAGGTTACCCAGGGTTTGGGCTACGCCCTGCACATTCCCTGTCTTGCGAGCAAGCTCAAGGGACTTCTCGTAATGCTCTACTGCCTTGGGGTACTGGCCCCAATCAGCGTAGATGCGACCGACATTATTGTGCACCGCCTCGGCATTCTTCCAGTCACCCACCTTCACGTGGATGGTCAGGGCTGCTTCGTATTTTTGCAGTGCTTTCTTGAGGTCCTCATTGGACTTGGCCTTTTGCTGGAGCTCCAATGCTTCGTTTTGGAGCCGTATGGCATCCTGGTGGGTCTGGGCCAATACCACATGCGGGAAAAGGACCAATGCAACTAACAAAAGAGCAACGACACCACTTATTGCCTTCATAGCCCCTCCCGGCATCACACGTTGAGACATGACTCGGACACCACCCACAGCCCCCGTGGATCGAATAGAGGCGCAACCATTTCCACGTTGAGAAATGCCTACCTTACCGCTATTAACCGTAACGCGTCATAAGCGCTCCAGTCAAGGACAAAGTTGTCGGTTAGGTAAGCATTCAGTCACGCGGGGCAGTTGGACGTTCTGTGTCATTGCTGTAGAGTTAAACGACGAAGCAATCTCTGCCTTTTAACGTTGCGATTGCTTTGCCGCGCTTGCAGTGACAGTCGTTGGCCCCGGGAACTGAAGGATTACCTAGGCCTGCGTTTTTCGATTGACGGGCCCTTTCCTGTGTGGCAGAAGGGTATTAGAAGGAATAGGCGTTTCTTGCGCATGGGCTGCGTAGAAATAGTCCGAGCGGGTAGTTCAAGCGGCTATGGCCGCTGGAGCGCTGCATCGTTCTTTCGTGCATGGCTGCATGAATGGGCTCAATGAAGTTTCCGAGGGGGACGAACATGGATGATCAAAAGAAGAAACCTGAGCAGAAGGAGCCGGTCAGCAGGCGAGCGTTTCTCACCAGCCTTGGTAAGTGGTCCTCGATTGCGGTGGTAGCTGCTGTTTCAGGGTTTTCGCCAACTGCGAAAGAAGATCGCGAGTCGGGAATGCCCTCTGAGCAGGCCGTGGACCGGAGCGAAGGCAATATAGGGTCCGCGGAGCCTCAATGGTGGCGTCGTGGCTGTCGTGTCTGGGGCAATCGTTGCCGAGTCTGGGGCAATCGATAAGAATCTCAGTTACTTCTTGGAACGCTCCCGGGATTGAGAATTGAGCACTCGTTCGTCTGAGCGGGCGCAGCGTTTCCCGATCTATAATTACCCGCAAGAGATTAGTGTTGCATCGGGAGCGATTTCCCCCCGGATAATGCGATTCGTGTCCAATTCAAAGTTTTGTGAGAAGATCCTCTATCTGAACGCGCTCTGTGACTTCGCTAAGTTGTTGATAACGGCAAGAATCCTTCGATCACCATCTCCAACCTAAAGACTATCCAGTCATGGCAAAGAACATCGAATTTGTGATCAAGCCGACTTTTCGGTGCAATGGAGCCTGTTCGTACTGTAATGTAGCCGAAACCGGTCTGTTCATGGAAGAACCGGTCATTGAGTCGGTATTTCGGCGTTTGGCCGAATACCTTGAGCAAAATCCGCTCGATGAGACCACAATCCTCTGGCATGGCGGCGAACCTACGCTCATGGGCGAGTCGTTCTTTCGCAAGGTCCTGGAGCTCCAACCCTTAATTTCGGGCCGTGCGGTGCACCATGTGATGCAGTCAAATCTCACCCGGATGACGCCCGCGCTGGCAGACATTCTCTGTGAACTGCTCAACGGCGGAGGCATCGGCACATCCCTCGATCCGTTCTCGGGCTACCGGCGTCTCAAGAATGGTGAGCCATATGCGGAACGCTGGTACGAGGGCTTCGAGCTGGTCAGAAGCCGCGGGTTTCGCGTGGGTATGGTATATGTCGCCCACGGAGAATCCGCGGGTTTTGGGAAGCGCATCTATCATTTTTTCAAGAACTTAGGCGTGGACAGTCTGACGCTCATTCCTTTGGAAGAACCCGCTGGGAAATTTGACGGCGCCCGACTTGACCCTCAATCCTGGGGACGATTCCTTGTGGAGGTTTACCGGGCCTGGGAAGAGGACTATGGCTCGCTGCCGGTGGAGCCGTTTGCCAACTGGGCTGACTTCGCTCGTGAGAAGCAGTCGCCGAGTTGCGGCTTTCCGGAAGGGCTGCACTGCTGTGAACCTACGGTGGCTGTTTCGCCTACGGGAGGCGTGTATCCCTGTGTTCGGCTCCTCGACGTGGGCTCCGGTGCGATCGGCAATCTGGCGGCCGATTCGTTGGAGAAGATACTTTCTCACCCGGATGCCTTGTGGCGATCGCGGCGTCGGGATATCCTGAGAAACGGGGAATGCGCATCCTGCCGCTGGTGGGACTTTTGCGCGGGAGGATGCGCAGCCGCGTGCGGCTTCGGCCGAAAGACGGTTTGGTGTGAGGGGTACAAACTATTTTTCGAGGCAGTCAATGAGTGATCCAGTTCTTGTAAGTATTCCTGCGTCGTTGGCTCGTGAGATCGATGCCGAGGCGTTGATGGTTCGATCGGGACAGAGTGATGAAATAGTGAGCGCGTGCCGGGACCTGGGAGCGCGGGTGCAAGGCATAGAACTGAACGGCCTTCCGGAGGATGTACTGAAGCTTGCCGATCTGCCCCAAGATCTACCGGTAACAATTAAGCTCCACCCGCGTGAAGCAGCCCGCGTATACACAAACACATGGATGGCAGACCGCTTTTCGCTGAGTGTCCTGATGGATATAGATTTAGGGTTGCTCCAGGGGGTGAAGACTGTCACTTCCGCGTCGATTCCTGTTATCCTGAATGTCGAAGAAATTCGCGACGCGTCTGATCTGATGCCTACCTTACAGTACTATTTGCATGGCAGGCACCTTCGAGTTCCCGTGGAATTCTTTCATTCCGCTTTCATAGGCTGCATGAAGGGCACTCTTGTGTCTCTTCTCCAGATTTATCTTGAATCTCCCACCACGCATTTGTATGTCGACCAATCTATGCAGGTGACTGCCTCGGAGAGATTTGCACGAGCAGGAAGATTTTTCGGAAACGTTTCCCTGGGTGTACATGTTGATACAAGTTCAGCGGTGTACGTAGAATTGATCGATCGCAAGAAGAACCTGTTTGTCGGTGGCTCTCAATGCGCCTCGTGCGAGGCGTTCGACCTTTGCGAAGGCTATCTCCGCTTTGTAGACCCCGGTTTCAAATGCGAACCGTTCTTCGAGGTCTTCCTCGAAATAAAAGCAAAGGCGCAGGAGATGGCAGAAGACTTACGAGATGCGGATGTTGCACAGGAGTGACGCATGTTCGGTCGCGAAGTAAGCGTCATATTCGTGCCGACCGTGCAATGTGATTGTCGTTGCGATCACTGCTTCCAGCCTCGAACAAACGAGACAATTACACTCGAACAATTGTCCACCGTTTTTCAGCGCATATCGACCTATCTTGCCCGCGTGGGCGTGACAAACGTGGACGTATATTGGCAGGGTGGCGAAATCATGACCCTGTCGCCCGAATGGTGCCTCCAGGCCGGCCGGCAAATTGACAGGTTATTGCGTACCAATAATCTGAGGGCGAAGCATTTCCTTCAGACGAACCTCATGGGATACAGCCCGGCTTGGGATCCCGTGATCTGGGAGCTCTTCGATGGAATGCTGGGTTCGTCCCTGGACTTTCCGAATGTTTATCGTCGGTATCGGGGCCTTTCGGGCGAAGCGTATAATGAACATTGGATAGGCCGTTTCAAAGAGGCGACCTCCCGAGGCCTCCAAGTGAGTGTTATCTCAGTCCCCAACAAAAGAACGTTAGATGTATCGCCTCTTGATTTCTATCACTACTATTTTGACGAACTCGGCATCAAGAGCCTTCAATTGAATACCCCTTTTGCAGCGGGACCGTCGTCCCACTTGGCCGGTGAGATATTCCTCGATGCGCCGCGACTGGGCGATTTCCTGGCAAACTTGTTTGATGTGTACTGCTCCCGAGACGACGGAGTAACGCTTGACCCCTTCAAAAGCATTGTCGACCGACTGGTGTTAGGGGACAACGCGGCCAAGGTGCCGTGCTTCTTTTGTCCCAATTGCGTGAGCAGCTTTTTCTGTGTCGGCCCGGGGGGAGAAATCGGCCAATGTGACGCGTGGCTCGGGTCGTTTCCCGAAAAGACCTTCGGCAACATTCTTGAAACCGAGAATTTGGGCGACATATTGATTTCATCCAACCGCCTGGAGCTGGCCGCGCGAACGGAGAACCTTATCCGGAACTCCGAGTGCCTCGAATGCTCCTGTATTTCGCTTTGTAACGGGGGCTGCCCTGTTCGCACCAAGAGCGCCAAAGGGGACCCTAATCATAGCGACCCTCAGTGCGAGGCTTACAAGAAGATGTTCGAGGCGGTGGACAAGCATGTGCGCACCGAACCTCATCTCTGGAACAAATGGAGTTCGTGTTCTCCCCCTGAGGCGAGATCGCTGGTCTGGGGTTGGTCGGAACCCGGCGCGATTGTGTTCTCAAGCTTCGAATGCACCAATAATTGCATCTTCTGTGCTCCCGCACATGACCGGAGCAAGAATCCCCCGGACCTGGACCGGCAAGTATTTGACTTTATCACGGAGTGCGCGCAATCCGGCGCCAAGACCCTGTTCTTCACCGGCGCGGGCGAGCCCACACTCAATCCCTCGCTCGTTAATTACGTGCGTTTTGCCAGGGACGCAGGGATACTAGAGCTCTTTATGTTCACCAATGGTTACGGCGTTACGGAGAAACTCATCGAGGAGTTACGGGATGCCGGCCTCGAAAACTATTGGGTATCCATCCACGGAGTAGGTGAAACCCACGATCGAATCGTGAGGAGAAAAGGAAGCTACGTTCAGGCTTTCCGGGCACTGAGTTTGATCAATGACAGTTCACCTCGGCGCCTCAATGTGAACACATGCCTCAATATGCTCAATGTGGATGAGATCGAACGCCTTATGGACAAAGTCCTGAGCTTTCCGAGGACTACTGCGCACTGTCTCTGTCTGCCCGAATGGGACGGAAACGCTTATACCAACAGGGACAAAATGTGTCGTCTGCCCTATCTGAAGGAGCGTCTCGGCTCAATCACTTCCAAACGTTACCCGCTTACCATGCTTGATAATGTGCCCCACTGCGTCGCTCCGCACCTGCCCCATATCGGGAATGCGCCCGATGACCTTCGTATCAAGCGACGAGATACGGACCAACTGGTGAGCAATCGTCTCAACATGGGCCACAATTCCATTCCGGAGCCATGTTGGATGAAGAAGTGCACCCATCTGGAAGCCTGCGTGGGCGTTGATCGGCGCTATCTGGAAGAATACGGTGACGATGAAATTATCGCACTCATCGAAGAGGCTTAACCGCTGTAACAACCTAGGACGGGGAGACCTGTGCAGCCCCAGAAAAAATCAAACCGGAGGGCAAAATGCATAGCACCTCGCCCGCCGGTTTGCCGGTACAATGGCCCCTCCCTCCCCCGAGGTTGAGGCCAGGCCCCTCCCTACCATCACCGCGCGACCGAGTCAAGTTACTTCTTTAGGTTAGGAAAAATCTTTCTAGTAAATTGTGAGATCGCTGGCGGGAAAGGGCTATCCATCTGAGATTCCGCCGGAAATGCTCTTGTTTCATGCGAAGCTGTATTCAGACCGTGAATGTGCTGGAGATCGCGGGTACACAAAAATCCCCCTCGGCTCCGTTCTGCAAGGGGGCTTCGGGGGAATTCAGACTGATGGCACTACGGCCTCACATGTGTCCGATTTGGAGACGTTCTCGTGTTACTGCTGGCCTCCCCCTGGATAGTACTGTGCTCCGCCTTGATATCCCGGCTGCACCGGCTGGAATTGGCCTTGAACTTGGCCTCCGTATGCCGGTTGTGCGGGCTGGGCGTAGCCCTGGGGTGCGTAACCTGCCTGGGGGGGAGCAGGCTGGGCGTAGCCCTGGGGATAACCATAGCCTGCCATGGGCTGCTGCTGAACGGGCTGAGGATAGGGCTGGCCGTAATAACCTGCCTGAGGTTGCTGCTGGGGATAACCCTGTGGGTACCCACCACCTGGAGCCTGACCGCCGGAATATGTCACGTTGGCGGGAGGATATCCCTGGGGGCTCCCATAGCCGCCATACTGCGTGGCCGGGGCGCCTTGGTAGTATCCCTGCTGCGGAGCCTGAGTCGCTTGACCTGCTTGCTGCCCGCTAAACTGCTGTTGCGGGGCCCCAGTGTAATAAGGGTTGAACTGATAAACAGGATTGCCTGTCCACCAGGCCCGCACATCACCGATCGCGGAATTCTCTATCGCGTCCCTACTGGCGCCGCCTGAAAACAGGTAATCCAGGAACCCGTAAGACGGAACCGCCACAAACATCAAAGCTGCAACCGTGAGAAGCAGCATGGTTTTCTTCATGGTAGCCTCCTGATTCGCGGCAAGGGAAATGAGAATGGGACCGGCCAATTCGCTCAAGCGGGGGGCCGGATTCTCGTCGGTCCCAGCGTTGCATCTCCTCTGGTCCATGCCGGGCTGACGAGCCCGATGGATCGCTCAACATGTGCGCTTTAGCTCAGGGCATTGACCTAGAGTGAGAACCGCATCTGAAGCCGCATTCAATGAGAAGCATTCCCTTCAAGCGGATGGGCAGATTTCGCCCTGATATTCGCATGATATCCTGATCTGCACCGAAAGTCAATCGAGCGACGCGAAGTGGTGTAACTATTCAGTCCCGCACTTGACTGAATGTTTACGAAGTGGTAGCTCCGGCCGAGCCTAACAAGAGTTTCCGACTGCAAATAGGAAGTGGAAAAGAGAGTGGAAGAATCAGCGAAGTTCTGCGAGCGACCCGGGCATCCGGGGGACATCGGCGCGCTGCGAAGTTAAACGATCTAAGGCTTCGAGGCGTTCCTGCACCACGGTCTGAAATCGGTCTTGCAGGAATTTAGCCACCCTGGGGACGCTCGTGACCATCTTTGCGTTGAGCACCGTCTGAGGATTCTTGTTCTTGCCGCCGACCAGCACCTCAAAATGGAGATGAGGTCCTGTCGCGTCACCGGTCCTGCCCACAAGTCCGATCTTCTGGGTCTGTTTGACCGGCTTGCCTTTTTCCACGAGTATCTTGCTCAGGTGCCCGTACCGGCTCTCAATTCCATTGTCGTGGGTTATGCAAACGAATTTCCCGTACCCGTTCTTCCAGCCCGCAAAGGTCACCGTCCCTCCGGCAATCGACATGACGGGTGTCCCTGTGGGCGCGCCATAATCCAACCCGTGATGCTTGCGTACGCAATTGTGAATCGGATGACGCCTCATACCGTATCCAGATGTGCGGCGCAGCACGGTCAAAGGTGCTCGAAGGAAGTCCTTTCTCAACTCTGTGCCGTTCTCATCGTGGTACCGATTCTTGAAGAGAATTGCAGTCTTCTTGCCTGTCTTCTTGCCTTCATAGATCGCACACAGAACTTCTCCATATCCGGAAGGCCGATCATCTGCGTATCTACGTTCAAACAGAACCTTGAGCACATCGCCTCTCTTGGTTTCGCTCTGGAAGTCGATGTCCCATCGGAAGGCCTTTGTAATCTTTGCGGCGAGGTCCCCGGACTCGCCGCTTTCAATTATAGATTGCATCAGGTTGTTCTTCATCTCGATGACGCGGCACGTTGGCCTCAATTCCAGCACCACGTCTTCCTTCCAAGAACATACCTCAGTGCCACGCTGTTCGGCATGATAAACTTCGGCAGCGTCAAGTCCTAGGGTCGTCTTGAGAAACGCCCCCTCATTGTCCAACGTTATGCTGTACCAAGCTCCCTCCGGGAGTGGCGCATCACCGTCAAAGGGCTTGCCTCTGGCCCCTGCTATGGCTTCGGCCAGGCTGTACGTGACCTTGCGAACCGACGCTTCGTCATTGAGCTGTGCCATCATCAAGGAATACAGAGTATCTTCCGGGCCGGCTGTATCGAAATCTTCTATTGTGCCACGCTCCGATTCAGCCTGCTCGTCCGCGACCTGGTCGTGGACCGCAGGGCATGAGTCGGAATCGCCTGTGGTTGACTGGTTTGAAGAGAGCGCTGAAACGGAAGGAAAGTACGCGATGAGACCCGGCACGCAGATCAGGTACAAACCCACCGCGGTACACGCAAGTGCGAAGATGGTGACCAGGAACGCACGGGCCGAATGCCCGTATGGCGTGCGCAGTCTAATCCTTAGTGGGGAATGGTTATGTCCCACGATCCTCTCTCCATACCTCCGAACGCGCAAAAGGTAGCATTGAACCTACCTGAAGTCAATAGATAATCGAAAAAGCTATCAGGGATTCGGCCCAGCGCTCTTCAGATAAATCTGGAACATTTCGAAACACCAAGTGTCGGACTCATCAACAGCAATAAGGAAGCCCTTTTCGTACCACATGTTCGGGGCCGAGGGTAAAACCCTCTGATGGGGGAGGGAGTGAGCGATGGAAACGAATCGCGCAGAGTGGCTTGATGAGTTCGCCGTGTCATGTCGCGTCTTCAAAGGCCGATGGAGCATTCGGCACTGCCTGCGCATGTACAATGATATCAAGGACCTCAAAATCCGCATGGCCTCCAGGGCCCATGGGAAAGTGACCAGGTACGAGTCCGCATACAACCCATGCGAGAAGTGCAAGATCCTGGCCGCGTACCTGAAGGCCCAGGAAGCCAACGAACGCCTGTACAAAGACGATTCCGAAGAGACGCCGTTCGATCAGGCCTGGGCTGTTTGAGGGCTTCGGACATCCGCTTTGTGACCGCGGCTATTTTCTCACGCCAGTCTCCTCCCCTGTGCGACCGACCAAGATGCGGTTTCCTACGGAAACCGCATCTTTTGCGTTCTCTTGGCAAGCGAAGCAGCTGGGTGGAATCAGGGTTCGTCTCGGCTAGTCTCTTTGAGAATAACGTTGAGGACTTCGTTCATGCCGCCCCATCTCTTTTCCGGTTCCTTTTCGAGGCAGCCCAGGATGAGCGGCTCAAGCCAGTCGGGCACTTCAGGGTTTACAAGTCTGGGCGGTGACGGAAATACCCTGGTCTGTTGGAACTTGTAGTCCTCAAAGGAGGGGCCTTCAAATGGGTAATCTCCCGTAGCGATGAAATAGAGGATCGCGCCGACAGCGTAGATGTCTGCAGTTTTCTCCATGGCGGTGGGCGCCTTGAGACGGAAGAACTCAGGCGGCATGAATGCCGGCTCCATCCCGGGATCTTTCCATCGAGGCTCCCGAGCGAGGATGAAAGTCCTGAAAGCCTGATTGTATCCCAGGTTCGCTATCTTGGGAGTCGTTGCATCTTGCTGGAATAGCACTGTCGACGGCTGTAAATGCAGGTGGAGAGTTCGCCGATACTTTCCGTCCAGTCCGATATAGTTGTGGGCATGGGCCATGCCGCTCACGATGCCTTTGATCCATCCGAGCCTGACCGCAAAGTTTGGCCGTCGCTCTGGCGCCATCACATCGTCTAGGGTGTACGGATAGAGCGGATGAATGTTTGCCCGTGCTCGTCGGGGGCCGATGACTTCGCCTTCATTCTCGAGAATATTCTCGTGAATAATATTGAAAGCCACTTCAGCCACCTGCTCCAGGAACTGCCTCAATTGTTCCGGCCCTAGGAACCCTTTGCTGAAATCCCTTATGAGATATTCGTCGCCGGTATTCACCTCCACGCCCACGTGCCATGAACCCCAGCCGTCGGTTCTCAGCACTTGTAAACTCTTGTAAGCCAGGCCTCCTGTGGCGGGCTTGTAGAGCTCTTCATCCTTGTACTGAATCCGAGGCCCTTTCATAGAATGCGAGACAAAGGTCGTAACAGGCTGTTCGGTCACCTTTCGGCCGACGGATTCCGCACGCTCCACGATCTGCGCCTTCACTGCGGCAGCAGCCTCGCGGGCCGCCTTTTGTGGACGGCTCTCGGGCTCAGGTTCGACGATCTCTTCGGGAAGGGGTTCGTCCGAGAGGATTTCCGGAAATCCCAGCTCGTGGATCGAAGGCTGGCGAGGGGCCTCTTGTTTAGTTACTGTAGGAGGCGGAGGAGCGGGCTTCGGCTTAGCGGCAGGAGTTGTGGGCGCCTCTGTCGGCTTGTCATCGGGTCTATCGAGATCTTCCCAGTCTGTATCTCCAGGCAGCTCAGTGATTACTCGCTGCTCTTCGCCGCGTGCCGGCCCCGGAGCCTTCGTTGGAGCCGGCTTGGGGGGCGCGGATGGCCGAACCTCTTTTCCGCCCTTGTTCGGAAGCATCCCTGTAAGATCGTGGGCCTTCGCCAATTCGGCCGCTTGCCGGGTCACTTCTGTGTCATCAGGCTGCAATTGGGATAGCGCCAGCAGATGTTCCAGTTGCCTGGCAGGTTCACCTCGCTTCGCGTACGCGTTGGCAAGAGCTCGCTGAATCTGCGCATTGCCGGGCTCTCGTTTCGCCACCGACTCCAGCACATGCACCGCTTTGTCATCGTAAGCCTCGCGTTTGACCAATTGTTTGAGGATCTTGACGATGAGCTCACGGTTGCCTTGGCGGATTGTCTCTTCAATGAGGTTGTTGTCGATAACGCACTGAGCAAGATCGGAGAGGTAGTCGTGATTCGCGCTGTCCAATTCATGAAGCAGTCGCAGCTTCTCCATGTACTTGGGGAGGTCTCCCCTGGTGAGATAGACCGTGGCGAGCATCTTGTTCACGCCCACCGCGCGGGGAAGGAATTCCAATACCTTTTCATAAGTGGCCACCGCGTCCGAAGTGACTTCCGAGCGAGCCAGGAATTGCTGAGCCATCTTCTTGATGATTTGAGGGTTGCCTTCGCTGAGCGCGTGGGCAACCTTGTCACTATCGATGTAGACTTTGGCCGCTTCTTCGGTATATTCCTCCGCGTTCTGCCGATCCAGTTGGGTGAGCACGGTGAGTTGGCTCACTGCCCGGCGATAATCATTGTCCTGGCGGTATTTCTCAGCAAGGATGCGGTGCAGGCGCTTGTCGGTGCGGTCGTATTCGAGACATTTCACGTATATTCGTTCGGCCTCGGGCGTGAGGGCTCGGTCTTCCAGGAATTCCTCGCAGATGGCTGCGATAAGCGCCTTGTTGGATGCCTCCACGGCCAGACCTGTCTGCCCTTCCGCAACAAGAAACTGCACTGCCGATGGGATCAGGGTCCGATCAACGTGGCCTGATTCCAGGACTTCCACCACATGCTTGACGTAGTTCCGGTGCTGTTTCTGGTTGCGGTAGATGTCGATCAGCTTTCTGTGGATGTCGAGGCTTGCCTCCTCATCGATGGGGCCTTGCAGGAGTTGTTCGTATATGGCCGCCGCTTGTTCCTGCTGGCCCAACGAGGTCATGAGGTCAACGCCCAGCGCGTGATCTTCAGCTCCTTTCAGTCCCCCCAGCGCACGCATCTTCTCCCAGCATTGAGCGGCTTCCCGGAGTTGGTCCGTCTTGCGGTAGCAGACCGCAAGTCGCCTGTACACGTCAGGGTTGCGGACATCGCCCCCCTGAAAGGCCAGGTATTCAGTGAATTCCTGGATAGCTTGGGCATAATCACCGGCGCGGAAAGATTCCTCCGCGTTTCGGATCGCTGCTGCTGTCGCGGCGGCCCGATCTTCTGCTCGTTTCGCTCTCCTGGCTTTCAGTTGAACGAACGCAAATGCGGCCAACACCGCGGTTAGCAGCGCCACCCCGGCCAGAATCAACGGCCAATTGGGCCCCAGGGCTCTGGGGAGGCGCCACGGCACCGTGTGAGCTTGCAGGACAAATCCGAAGGTCAACTGTTCGGGGATTCGCACCCGGTAATAGTCGCCCTCGCGTCCAACCACTTCCAGTACGTCTCCGTGAAGCGCGATTGCCAAGACATCGGACCCACGCCGAGGCAAGCTGAGGATGTTCGTGGAGAGGTTGTCCGGAGCCTCTATCTTGACCGCTTCGGGAAAAGTCTTATCCGCCTTCTTGTCCGCCGTCTGCGCCTGAGCTCCGCTGGCCCAAGCTAGGCACACGCATAGAATAACAAGCAGCGGGAAGATTCTTCGGAGTGCGAAGCGTTTCAAAAGAGGTTCCCTCATGTGCAAGCAGTGGTTATATTAGTAAGTCAAGATACGAGGAAGTCGCGCGGGACGCCGTCGCGGCTTCGTCGAATGCGTTTGGACCTTGGTCGTGCCGACAGCGGCTATATGCAACCCTGATCGATCCCTGCATTTTCATAATTGTCGGGGACGATTGCTACTCCGCGCGGTATATCTACCTTATCATGAATCGCAGAAACTCGCAAATTCATAAAGCTTTCGGGCACCAGTGAGCCCGGATTGCACAGGAGCATGAAGAAGATGGAACAACGAGCGCTACAGTTCGAACAGGGGCCCATACGGCCGCCCAGCGAGGCCGGCAGCCTTCTGATTCGAGTGACCAGAAACTGCCCCTGGAACCGGTGCGCATTCTGCTCAACCTACAAGGGCCAGAAGTTCTCCCGCAGGTCTCTGGAAGAAATTAAGGCCGACGTGGATGCGGCAAAAGCCATCGCAGATCGGATCAGAGAGATCTCCTGGGCCACCGGTGACGGCGGCGCGATCACCAGACGAGTAATGGCCAATATGTACCAGGATCCTGAAGTGAACGATTGCTTCGGCTCCATCGCTCTCTGGCTGGCCCACGGCGGCGAAACCGTCTTCCTCCAGGACGCGAACTCGCTGATATTGTCCGCGGATTCCCTGGTCGACATCCTGGGCTATATCAAGGCCCAATTCCCGCACGTGAAGCGGATCACGTCCTATGCGCGGGCGCTCACGCTCAGCCAAAAGACTGTAGAGGACTTCAAGCGGCTCAAAGAAGCCGGCCTTACGCGGCTCCATGTCGGAATGGAATCAGGCTCTGACACGGTCCTCCAGATGATCCAAAAGGGCGGCAGCGCCGCGCACATCATCGATGGCGGCAAGAAGGTGGTCGAAGCCGGAATCTCACTCTGTCTGTACATTATTCCCGGGATAGGCGGCCGGAAGCTCAGCCGCGAAAACGCGCTGGAGTGCGCCCGAGTAGTGAACGCGATCAACCCCGATTTTGTGCGCTTCCGGTCGCTTTACGTGAAACGGGGCAGCCCCCTCTGGCAAATGACCGAAGATGGCAATTTCGACATACCCGACGAGGATGAAATCGTACGTGAAATAAGGCTCTTCATACAAAGTCTGGATGGCGTCACCACCACTCTGGTGAGCGACCATATCCTCAACCTTCTCCAGGAAGTGGAAGGCAAACTCCCGGAGGAGAAAGAACGATTGCTCGGGATCATCGATGCATATCTGAACCTGCCCGATGAGGACCGGCTTATGTTCCAGCTTGGCCGACGCGGCGGCGCCTTCATCACGCTGGCTGAGTTCCAGCGACCCGGAGTGAAGTCACGCCTCACCGCGGCAAAGCAGCAGATTGAGCAGGAAGTGCCAGGCGGAATCCCGGAATATATCCGGGAGATGAAAAGGCGTTATATATAGCGCTTCTCGAAGAACTTCCATTGTGATTGCTGGAATTCCTGTCCGAATCGCAGTGGCCGCCCTCCGTCAATCCTGCGAAAGCACATAGGCGTTAACCTAAAGGATCTCGGCATGTGATTTCAAAGACTTAACTCAAATGCATCCCGTCACCCCGGACTTGATCCGGGGTCCAGAACATATTGAAAAGACTGGATTCCCGCTTCCGCGGGAATGACGGACGAAAGAACTGGGCTGCTTGATTTAGCGCCTATGCGCGTGCGCGGGAATGACGGTGCAAGGCTACCTCGCATTGCACCGAAGTTTTGGCGACAGGTATAGAGCCATGAGGGCGCACAGCCGTGCGCCCCTACCAAGAAGGCTCGCCGACAGCCGGCAGCAGCTGCCTCTTCTAATCAATCTGCTCCACAAGATAATTCTTGCTGCCCATTTGCTTGATCTGATCCATTTGAGCTTCGAGCCAGTCGATATGTTTCTCTTCGTCCTTGAGGATAGCTTCGAGGAGTTCGCGGGTACCGTTGTCACCCACTTGAACGGCCAGCTTGATGCCGTCGTTGTACGATTGTATAGCGCCGTACTCAGAATCCCAGTCGTTCTTGTGCTGAGCTTCCACCTGGGTTCCGATCTGTATTTTTTTCAGTTTGCTCACCGTGGGTTGGCCTTCAAGGAATATTATACGTGCAATCAGTTTTTCCGCATGTTTCATTTCGTCGATGGCCCGCTTTTCATCCGCCTCATGGAGTCGCTTGTATCCCCAGTTGTCGCACATCTCGGAATGCACCATGTACTGGTTTATCGCGGTTAATTCATCAGCCAGAAGATCGTTCAGCTTTGCTAGTATTTTCGCGTTCCCTTTCATTTCTTCCCCCTTTTTGATCGCAACTTCATAGGTAACATTTGAGACGTTCAAACTTCAGCATAGCTGACCATTGTTCAATGGGTCAAATATGATTTTGGTCATGGCTCGTGCGATAGTCCTCTATTGATCCCTCCTTTCAGCGCAATCGCCCCTTTCCCCCGCTACTTATGCGCTAGTTGGGGCATCTCGGATGCCGATTTATGCTGCGGTAAATTCGTACGTCAGTCGCTCGTCGCCAAGGTCTACAGTGCGGACCTTCACCTTCATGCCTGCTTTGACCGCTTCGTCTGACAACGACCTGTCAATACGGCCGAACACTTTGATTCCATCCGCGAATTCAGCAACCCCGAGACGATAGGGCACATCCTTCTCGAAACCCGCAGGCGCGAAAGTCGCCTTGGTATGCGAAATAAGCGTGCCCTCACCGGTTATCGGAAACCATTCCATCTGATCGCTCAGACAGGCGCTGCAATCAGCCCGCGGAGGAAAGAACTTTGCACCGCACTGCGTGCACACCGTGCCTCGAAGCTCATTATTCTTGAGGAACTCCACAAACCGTTCCGCCTTGGTTACGCCCGTGAAGCTCACTATGCCAAATTGTTCGAATCCCATAATCGGCCTCCCTCAATCCAAACCGAAGATACTTACATTGCCGTAAATGCCCACGCCGCCGATATTGTGGACGAGGCCGATCTTCGCCCCAGGAACCTGAATATCACCAGCTTCTCCTCTGAGCTGGAGCACGATGGTTCGGATCTGAGAGCCGCCAGTGGCCCCGATCGGGTGACCTTTGGAGAGGAGCCCTCCATCGATGTTCACCGGAATCTTTCCTTCTTTGTAGGTCTCTTTGTTTCGTATGAGCTCCCTACCCTGCCCTGGTTCCGCGAAGCCCAGATCCTCGTACGCCATGAGTTCAGCGATGGTGAAACAATCGTGCACCTCAGCCACATCCACGTCCGAAGGCTTGATGCCGGCCATTTCGTAGGCCTGCTTCGCGGCGGCCTGTGCACATCGGAAGCCGCTAAAAGAGTCCCTTTCGGCCATGTTGATCGGCGCGGTTGCCATTCCCAGACCCTTGATCCACACGGGCTTCGCAGCCAGATCGCGAGCTTTTTCCTCGGACGCCAGGATGATGCACGATGCGCCGTCCGCGTTTGCGCAGCAATCCATCATCTTGAGCGGCGATGCGATGTACTTGGGCTCAAGGATCTTCTCCAGGGTCAGCGCCTTTCTGAAGACCGCCTTTTCGTTGAGCGGCCCGTACGTAGAAGACTTGAGCCGGATCAGGCCCAGATCTTCTTCTTGGGTGCCGTATTTCTCGAAATGTCCGCGGGCGTACATCGCGTAGTACGCGGGCATCATGGTGCCGAACGGCGCTTCCCACTGGATGTCCGCGCCGCGGCCCATGCGCTCCTGCGACTCAGCTGAAGATATCTCGGACATCTTCTGAAAGCCCAGGACCAAGACCACGTCGTGCAAGCCGGAGGCGATCAGCGCGTACGCGGTCCTCAGTCCACTGGAGCTCGATGAACAGACGCTCTCCACGTAAAAAGTCGGCTGCGGATTCAGGCCCAGATACTCGGCCATGAGCCCTGCAGGGGTTCGCTGCTTGTCGTACTCGGGGGCCGAACAGACCACCGAAGCGTCTATCTGTTGAGGCTTGAGGCCGGCGTCCTTCATTGCTTCCCGGTACGCTTCAAAGGCCAATTCACGGATCGATCCGGGATACTGTCGCACAAACGCGCTCTGGCCCACGCCGATAACGCCCACTTTTGCCATGCACCCCTCCTTGTGCCCTGGAAGATACGAAAGAAGTTCAGAAGCCCGCATAGTAACACAACCCATTCGAGCCGATCAACGAGCGTCGAGGCGGGAACGATCATGGGAATCGCTTGATCTATCCATGACCCTCTGCTATGCATGAACTGCGTGGATCAGCGACTAAAGTTTGGCCTGGATGCGCCTGTTGGTTGCTCTTCCGGATCGACGAACCCGCTGTCGTTATTGACTGTAATCAACCGCTGGGAAAAAGAACCGGCTCTTCATGCCGGAATCAGCTTATTTCATGTGAAGAAAGGAAGGATGGATAATGGAAGTGAAGAAAATTGCCGTTCTTGGGGCCGGGCTCATGGGCTCAGGCATTGCGCAAGTTGCCGCACAGGCGGGATTTGACGTTAATCTAATGGACGTGGCCCAGCAGTTTGTGGACAAAGGGTTGTCCACCATAGAAAAGAATCTCAAGCGCATGGCGGAAAAGGGCAAAATGGAACCGGCCCAGACTGAAGCGGTCCGCAAGCGAATCAACCCCTTCTTGTCCCTGGCGGATGCGACCAAGGACGTTGATGTGGTCATTGAAGCGGTGATCGAGAAGATGGACCTGAAAAAAGGCCTTTATACCGAGCTGCAAACAGTGGCCCGCAATGACACCATTTTTGCCAGCAACACCTCTGCTCTTAGTATCACTGAATTGGCTTCCGCGACCAAGCGACCCGATCGTTTCATCGGAATGCATTTCTTCAACCCCGTGCCTGTCATGCAACTGGTTGAGATCATCAGAGGATACGGAACTTCGGATCAGACCGTTGCGCTCATCAAACAGCTCGCGGAGAAGATGGGAAAGACCGGCATCGAGGTCCAAGAGGCGCCTGGTTTCGTGGTGAATCGCATCCTCGTTCCCATGATCATCGAGGCGATCTTCGTGCTCCAAGAAGGACTTGCCACACCTGAAGAGATCGACACGGGAATGAGATTGGGCGCGAATCATCCAATGGGCCCGCTGGCTCTGGCCGACCTGGTTGGGCTGGATACGTTGCTGAATGTTCAGCAGAATTTGTACGAGGAGTTCGCGGATCCCAAGTATCGGCCGCCAGCTTTGCTGAGAAAGATGGTTCGGGCAGGACACCTGGGCAGGAAGTCCGGGAAGGGTTTCTACAATTACACCTAGTCCACCGGCCTATGACTGAGGACACATCGATGCCGAAGACCGAACGTTTTGGATTGACCGAAGAAGAGCAGATCCTTCAGGACATGGTCCGACGCCTGGCTAGAGAGAAAGTAGCGCCAGGCGCTGAGGAAAGAGACAGGACCGGGGAATTCCCGCTCGACATGTTGGAACTCATGAGGGAAAACGGGCTGATGGGCGTTGACTTCCCTGATGAGTACGACGGCATGAACGCGGGGATGCTTTCCCATTGCATCGTGGTGGAAGAGCTCGCCAAGGTGGATGCTTCGGTAGCGCTGATCCCTTCCTGTCAGGAACTGGGCAGCCTACCGATCATCCTGGCCGGGAATCACGAACAGAAGGATAAGTACCTCAGGCCCCTGTCAACGGGTGAGAAGGTCGCGGCATTTGCGCTGACCGAAGCCAGAGGAGGCTCGGACGTGGCAAGCCTCCGGACTCGCGCGGTGCGGAAAGGCGATCGGTACATTCTGAACGGCACCAAGCAATTCATCACCAACGGCGGGGTAGCAGACACCATCTCCGTCTACGCAATTACCAATCCCGATGCGCCCACGCACAAGAACGCGAGCGTCTTTATCGTCGAGAAGGACTTCCCGGGCTTTTCCGCGTCCAGGAAAGAGAGCAAGCTTGGTATCCGCTGCTCCGACACCCGGGAGCTGGTCTTCGAGGACGTGGAAGTCCCGGTGGAAAACCGACTCGCGGAAGAAGGGGACGGCTTTCACATTATGATGAAGACCCTGGATTTCAGCCGTCCTTCCATCGCGGCCCAGGCGCTTGGCATTGCCGCCGGCGCGTTCGAGTATGCCACCGAGTATGCGAAGGAACGAGTTACCTTCGGCCAGGCGATCATCAAGCACCAGGCCATCGCGATCAAGCTCGCGGACATGGCAATGAGGGTCACTGCTGCCAGGCAGCTCCTGTATAGGACCTGTGATCTGCTCGACAGCCGCTGCACCAAGGACCTCTCCAAAGTACCCGCGGAAATCATCCGCCATTCGTCAATGTCCAAGGCGTACTGCTCGGACGTGGCAATGTGGGCCACCATTGAGGCGGTCCAAATCCTCGGTGGGTACGGATACATCACCGAGTATCCGGTGGAGCGCATGATGCGGGACGCGAAAATCACGCAAATTTATGAAGGGACCAACGAAATCCAGCGACTCGTCATAGCCGGCACGCTTTAATCGTGATTCTGATCGATCTCTCGAAGCACCGCGAGAATTTTCTGTCACACGATGCCGATCCCGGCAGTCTAATCATTTGAGGCGCGAGTCTTGGCTGACAGCCGATACCGGCTCGCGGCCTGACCCTTGCCTCTGCAAGCAAGGGTCATAGGGGTTCGCTTTCAAACGGTGAAGGTGACGTTGTAACCGAAGCAGCACTGACCTGGTGCCCAGGTCAGTGGCACCCAGCATCTAATCAATATCGGTCTAGGGTGCCACGGACCTGAGCTTTGGCAGGTCCGTGTCTGATTTAGAGGACTTTTCATCGATTGCTCGCGTACAGGTATCAACTATCAAATCGGACCACAAGCTTAGGTGAAACGTCGGTTCGTGCAGAAACACGGATCGCATTCCTGCGCTGGAGAGCGCAACAAGAGAGGTCTCTCATGGCATCGTGGCAAAAGTCCAGCTGCATCTGCTGCGCACAAAATTGCGGGCTCGAACTGGAAATCGAAGGGAATCGCATCATAAAGGCGAGGGCAGATAAAGACAATCCTCGCAGCCAAGGATACGTGTGTCGAAAAGGGCTCAAGATAGCCCATTATCAGCACAATTCATCTCGCCTCACTCACCCGCTGAAGAAGACTCCAAGCGGTTTCCAGCGCATTTCATGGGATCAGGCCCTGGACGAGATCGCCTCGAGTCTCAGGCAAATCGTGGATACCTACGGCCCCCGATCGTTGGCTTACATGGGTGGCGGTGGCCAGGGATGTCACTTTGAAGCTGCGTTCGGCGTGCGTCTCCTACGAGGGCTGGGGTCCCGTTATCATTATAGCGCGCTGGCACAGGAACTTACCGGCATGTTCTGGGGCCACGGCCGCATGTACGGGCGCCAGTATCTGGCGGCCATACCGGACGAACATCAAACCGACATGCTCATTTCGGTCGGATGGAACGGGTGGATGAGCCACCAGATGCCACAGGCCAGGCGACACCTGAAACGCATTTCCGACGATCCGGAAAAGCTCCTCGTAGTGATTGACCCCCGGAAGTCCGAAACCGCGCAAAAAGCCGATATCCATCTGGCGATTCGCCCGGGAACCGACGCGCTTCTCTTCAAAGCCATGCTCTCGATCATCCTCAATGAAGGGTGGCAGGATGCAGAGTATATCTCCCGCCACGTGAGCGGGCTGGACCAAATCGTGCCCTGGTTCAAGAATTTTGACGCGAAAGCCGCGCTAGAAGTGTGCGAGCTTGATTACGGGCAGATTCGAGAGTTCTGTCGCCTTTGTGGTACCCGCAACTGGTCCTTGCACACGGACCTGGGCATATTCATGAACCGCCACAGCACCGTTGTTTCGTACCTGGTGGGAATCCTGATGGCCATCTGCGGCCGCATTGGCGTTCCGGGCGGCAATCTCTTCCCCGGCTATCTCATGCCCATGGGATCTCATTCGGACGAGCGTGACAAGCGTACGTGGCGGACGGTGGAGACTGATTTCTTCGGAATCATGGGGACTTATCCTCCCAACGTAATGCCTGAAGAGATCCTTTCTACCCGCGAGGACCGCCTGCGTGCCGTGATCGTGAGCGGAGCCAATCCTTTGAGATCGTACGCGGATACCACGGCGTACGAGCAGGCTTTCCCGAAGCTCGATCTCTCGGTAACGATCGATGTGGTGATGAGCGAGACCGCTGTTCTTTCTCAGTACGTACTCCCTGCTCGTTCTGCGTACGAGAAGTGGGATGGCACGTTTTTCACCTGGACACATCCTGAAGTCTACTTTCAGATGCGTAGGCCATTGCTGGAACCGGAAGGGGAGCCTAGGGAAGAAAGTGAAATATTCACCGGACTAGCCGAGCGGCTCGGACTGGTGCCCTCCTACCCCGAATCGTTGGCCCAGGCCGCGCAGGGCGACAGGCTGCAATTCGGTTTGCAACTTATGCAGTATGCTGCGTCCGAACCTCGCGCCGCGGCCGTGCTGCCATTCATTCTGGCACGAACCTTGGGGACCACCCTGGGCTCCCCCAATTTGGCTGCGCTCTGGGGCTTGCTGCAGACCGCTCCCAAGTCGTTTCGAGAAATGGCAGCGCGGGCTGGGTTCAATCCGGGACCGACTATGGGCGAGGAGATCTTCCAGGCGATTCTCGATCATCCCGAAGGGCTCTGGATCGGCAAGAGCGACCCGGAAAAGAATCTGGAAGCAATTCGCACAGAGGACGGGAAAATCAATGTCCATATCCCCGAGCTTGCCGATTGGATCGGCGAGATCGATGCCCCGCGAGAAAAACAGGCCCTGGCCCTCTCAGGAGAATATCCTCTAGTTCTCGCGGGTGGTCGGCACTTCGATCACAACGCAAATACTATCATGCGCGACCCGGCCTGGAACGACCACAAAGAAGCCTGCACTGTGCTTATCCATCCATCCGATGCGGCCGCGGCAGGAATCAAGGACGGACAGAGGGTGAGTGTTACGACTGAGGCGGGCTGTGAGGAAATCACCGCACAGTTGACCGATACGTGCCGTCCCGGACACGTGGTTATTCCGCATGGCTTTGGCCTTGTGTACGAAGGCAAGACGCACGGGGCCAACGTGAACCGACTCGCCAAGAACACCAACAGGGACCGGCTGGCCGCCACGCCTCTACATCGCTTCATCCCGTGCCGGGTTGAACCGACATAGGACTCGTTGTCTTTCGCAACGCGGACTTTGGAAATCGGTAGCAGCGAGACTCCGTGCCGGCTGGGAGGAACTTTCTCAAAAGTCGAAAAAAGACTAAAATCGTGCCACGATGGGTGGCCGGGACGTCATACGGCCTGGTGCCGAAGGCACAAGAAGCGCTCTTCCCGCTAAACACATCATCGCATACTCAGGCAGTAGTTACAGCATGTTGTGCTTCTCGCTTCTTGTCGCTTCGCGACCCCGATCCCGCGTTCCGCGGGAACGTCGGGGCCACCCCGTGCGGGTGCGGCTCGCTGATCGTGGCACGATTTCAGTTATCATCATGGTTTTGAGACAATTACGGACACCCGCCCCTTCCGGGTGATGCGACGCAGCCGTGGGGTCGGGGTCTTGAAGCCAGGCGGAATAGTGTTTATGGTAAACGACAATGTTCGCTATCATGGGTTTGAAATGCTGAATGCAGAGGGTTGAGAGAGCATGAGTCAGAGTTGGGTAGGAATATCTACGATAGTGAAGACCGCGGCAAAGGTCTTTGAAAAGCCGGTGTACGCCAAGAACGTGTCCATGCTCCAGGTGGACAGGTTTCTGCGCAACATCTCTTTAGCTCCGGCTGAGGGGAAGGCCAACCGCATCAGACAGTGCAGCATCAGAATAACCGACCTGTGCAACCTGCGATGCCATACCTGCGGCCAATGGGGAGACAGCGGCTTTCTGCGGAGTTGTTCCATCGGAGAGCTTAGAAAGGACGAGGTTCCTGCTGAGCGTTATATAGACCTCCTGAGAGACCTCCACGCGCACGGTCACACGCCCACGGTGTACCTGTGGGGCGGCGAACCCATGCTGTACAAGGGTTCGGTTGAGATTATCGAAGAGGCCGCGTCAATGGGCATGCCACCCAGCATTGCCACGAACGCCACAGGTCTGGCGCAGCATGCGGAAAGACTGGTCGCCGCGCCCATGTTCGTCGTGCAGATCTCGGTGGACGGCGCGGACGCGGCAACTCACAACGCGTGCCGCCCCGGAGCAAATCCCGCGGTGGACAATTTCGCCACCATAAATCAGGCGATCGAGAAGATAAGAGAGATCCGCGCGGATCGAGGGCAGCGCCTCCCGCTGATTGCTTCGCTTACCACCATCAACAACCTGAATTACGACAAACTGGTGGATGTTTACGAGTCTTTCAGAGACAAGGTGGATGTGTGCGTCTTTTACCTTGCTTGGTGGATAGATCAAGAATCCGCAGAGAAACACGCCCGCGACTTCGAGGAGCGCTTCGGCTTCAGACCGGAGAAACACTTCGGTTGGATCGGGAGCTGGACGCCCCCCGATTACGGGGTTTTATCGAGCCAGTTAAAGCAACTTCAAGCAAAGGCTGCCGGTCTGTCCGGGCCGGGCTTGGTTATCATGCCGCCTGTGACGGAGCCCGAACAGTTGGAAGCGTACTACACCGATCATGGCCAGCGCTTCGGGTTTGACAAGTGCAACCATATTTTCACCGCGGTTGAAATCAATTCCAACGGTGATATGAGCCCGTGCCGGGATTACCACGATTTTGTGGTGGGAAATGTGAAAGAGAAGACCATCACGGAGCTGTGGAATTCAGAACCGTATCGCAAATTCAGGCAAAGCCTGACGGAAAAAGGCCTTTTGCCCGCATGTACTCGCTGCTGCGGTCTGATGGGCTATTAGAACAAACTGCAACAACGGGGAATTTCCATTGAAGATTCTTGCCTGGCAGGATTTTCCCACTGAGCAGGATGGCTTGCTTCGGGAGCCTCATTCTTGAAGCTCTCGTATATTTCGAGTCTTTCGTCGGAGTAAGCGATGCGCCCAGGGCTATTCCACAACTCTCCATGCTTGCCTAGTAGTATCAATAACATACCATCCATCTTCCGCCTTTACGCTGTAAAACAGAAAAGGAATTCCTACCGCAGGGCGTTTAAGCCTTCCGGCATTTCCTGACAAGTTTTGTCTAGAACATAAATCCTTCCGTCAATCATCTTTACAGGTATTTTTGTCAAGAATTGGGGCATTCCCGAATTGCCAGGTTTGAAACTGCCAAAAAGCGTCAAAACGATCCCCTAGTTTCACGATTTTCATGACCTTGAAGAGCGACTGAAAACGGACCGCCTGTTAGGGTTGTCATTCGCAACACACCATATTGTGTTCCTTAGATGCAAGACCACATCATACAGGTGAGAGATGAACCACGGTCTGCCTTTTTCGTCAGACGTGGACTATTGGCACGGAAAATGCTCAGGGAGGACCCGCGGGCAGAATGGCTTGAGGGAAAGCCTGGCAGCCTCATCTGATGAGCCAAAGTAGGGGGGTTGGCTCAGCAAATATCCAAAGGAGAAATGACATGAAAAAGCTCATGGTCTTAATGGTCTTCACGCTGATACTTGCGACCCCCTACCTGTGTTTCTCGGCTGGCAAGGGCAAAGCGAGGAACCAGGGTCACGCCGTAACGAATCACTCTGCATCGGCTGCGCATAAAAACCATCAGTGGAACCACAGTGGGGACCGATCCGGACACAACAGCCATCAATTGGGCCACGCGGACCGCGGTGGAGACCGAGGACGATGGTTTAGCCATTCGGACAAAGGCGGGGACAGGGGCAGTTTATTTGCCCACAACGGCCGCAGTGAGCACAAGAATTGGTTCAGTCACAGCGACCGCCCCGGGCATAACGGAAGCTCGTTCGGCTTTGGTGAGCGTTCTGGGCACAGAGGAAACTCGTTCGGCTTTGGTGAACGTTTCGCGCATAAGAGCAACTCTTTCGGGTTTGGTGACAGATTCGCACGAAGAGACCATTCGTTCGGTTTTGGCGATCGTTTCGGCCACAGGGGCCAGCTTTTTGGCCTTGGCGGGCTTTTCGGACATAGAAGCGGTTGGTTCGGCGCGGGCGACCACCGTCTCGCTTCCGCGCTGGAACGCAGAGGCGACTTCTTAGAGCACCGCGGCGAGAGACTAGAGCGCAGGGGAGAGTTCTTAGACCGCTTGGGCCATCGGATGGAAGCTCGGGGTGAGTTCTTGCAGCGTCTGGGCCATAGACTCGAAATGAACGGCTTCGGTCGTCTGGGAGATCGCTTGATCCACAGGGGTGAAATGCTGGAGCGCACGGGTCACCGCCTCGAAGCTAGGGGTGAGCGGATGGAGCGGTTGGGCGAGAGATTGCAGCACAAAGGCGACTGGTTGCAGCACGCGGGCGACCGGCTCCACTCGAGAGGTGATCGGTTCCAGTTCGCGAGCGACCGGATGGAACACAGAGGGGACCGCTCTGCCGGTCTCGGTGAAACGCGAGGGAATAGGGACTTTGCGCGTTCCATTGATCGTCCTGGGCGCAGCAACGAGCAGACCTCCACAGTAGGCGAGCGACAGACCCCAAGGAGAGATCGGTCGCGTCTGGCGGAGCAATCAGGCAACAAGGGCCAGGAACTGGATCGGCTGACCGCATGGGTGCAGCACGACAACTCAGCGCAGTAAAGCTTGAATTGGTTAGCGGTGGCCGCCCCACCCTAACGGCGCCACCGGCATTACCCTGATATTCTGCCCAGCCTGAGAGACTGCACTTAACTTTCCCTCCACAGCAACAGGCGTCGCGGAACCGGAGACGGTTCCCGACGCCTGAATTATTTTGGGCTGGAGCGGGCGGCTGATTGGATGAAGGGAGGCTTATCCCAGATCCACGTAATCACCCTTCACAAGGCGGGGGTTCCTTGTAATTGGTTCCCAGCACGCCCTGAAGTTCGGCGCACGTGGCATTGGCTTCGCCCAGAGAGCGAATGCGTTGAATCTTTTGCATGAGGAGATTGGCTTCGGCTTCTTCGAATTGCAGTTGGCTCATGTCATCACTAGCGACTCTCGTTTGAGCCACCTTGAGAACTTTTTGAGAGCCGGCCAAGGAAGCTTCCCTCGTTTGGTACTCCTCCAAGGAGTCGTTATACGCCAATGCCGCGACACGTACTTGTGATGCGATTCCAAGAGCGACTGCACCCAGTTCTTTGTACGTTTTGCTAGCCGCGGACTTGGCTGCCTGCGAGTCATTCCGATTGATCAGCCAATCGAGCAGATCGAAATGCACCAGCACGCCGATATCCTTCCAGTCCTTGTTGTAAAGGAACTTGTCCTTGTCTCTGGTATACCTCCAGAAGCCCTCAACTTTAGGAAGATACCTGACGATAGTTCGTTTGATGTCGTTGATGGACGTGAGGTGATCGAGTCCGGCCTGGAATGCTTCGGGCCTGTGTTTGACGGCGACCAGCTCCAGATCGCACAATTGGGCTCCGAAGCACGGAGGAGCAATCTTCCCTTCCAAGCAAAAGCCCCCGTCCACGCAATATTCGGGCGAAATCCCCATCGCTGATGCAAGAATGCTCCTCTGTCGCTCCATTTCATTGCGGACCTTCCCCAAAACGCGGCGGGCCTCGACAGCCCTTTCCTCAGCTCTCTCGTAATCTTCTATCCTTATAACGGTCTTGTGGTGAAGCCTTCGCATTGACGCGGCGATCTGGGCCCGCATGGCTGCAAGTCGCTGGGCATATGATAACGACTGTTGGAGACTCAAGAGCCTGTAATAAGCGCCGTCCACAGTGCTGATGAGCTTTTGGGCCACTCTCACCTTTTGATAGTGAGTCTTAAGTCGATCGTTGGAAGTGCTCTTTGACACATAATAGGCCAAGGCCGCGTCCACGGGATTCCACCTGGCTTCGAAGAGATAACGCCAGGCGGTCCTCTCACGACCCGTAGAATAGCTGGTGACGCCTGTGCCGTCCGCACTTGGCTGCAGCCCCTCCTGTCCGAGAACATCACTATATGAATAGAGGGGATTGTCTCTCAGGCTCAGGTCACCGGTAAAACTTAAATGTGGCAGCATCCTCGCTCTGCTGCTCCATTTCACCGCTTCCCGAGTGAGCTCGTCCCACCGGGCTACCTGAACTTCCAGGTTGTTGGTAAGCGCCATTTGGCGACAGTCTTCGAGTGTTAACGATCTTTTTCCCAAAGCTGCCGTCACCGGCCGGGATCGAGATTCGGCCAACATCCTGGTAGCGTTCACCGCAGTGAAATCGACGTGATCCACAGAGCGAAAAGGGGACAACAAAGCAGATTGGCAGGAAGCTATATATGGCAGGCATAGCATGAGAATGACTTGGGCCAGCTTTTTCAATGGAAACGGCTGGGGCCGATTCACTTGGCCAACTCCAAATATCCTGTCATTCCGACTTCCAACTGACCATCCGGGTTGTCTATGAGCACGTAGACCTTCTTGGCCCCTGACTTGGGATCGAAGAGTTTGCCCACCCTCTCAACAACGCCCTCAAAGTGCCGCTCTCTCCCCGGAGCCGTGACAAATGCAACACGGCGGTCCTTGGTATAGTCGGGAAGAGCGGCTTCAGATACGCTGGCAATCGCGTACACTTTGGACGTGTCCACGAGTACAAAGAGCTTCTGCAAATATTCCACAGCTTCGAACGGTTCCTTGAAGCGAACAGCAATGTGGCCACTGAAAGGGGCTTTGACCTGACATGAGTCCAAGTCCATGCGGGAAAGTTCCAGGCCGATCTTTGCTTCTTCCAGTCTGAATTCTGCCACCTCCTCGTCTGCCTTCGCCTTGATCACTTCGGCTTTGGTGGTAGCCTTTTCCGCAAGGAGCTGTTCCTTCAGATGAGTCTCCTGCCTTGCCCTCTTCAGATCGTCTTCAGCGGCTTTGAGCGCGTTCTTGGCGCGCTGAAGAGCAAGCGCGTACTTTTGGCTTGAGATCACTACCACTGCCCCACCCTTTTCCACGAAATCACCCTCTTTAAGAGGAAAAGACTCGATTGTGCCTCGGGCTTCAGCCGTAATCTCTGCGGAACGATGAGGCGCTATTACCGCTCCAGGCTCCACGGTTTGATCCTCTGCGGTGCCGGGAGGCTCCTGCTGGTTACTGTCCGGGTTTCTTGGTTGAGCCTGCCCGGAAAGCACAGGTGAGGTCCCAGACTGGGATGCCCCGCGAGTTGGCGAGGGTAGAGAAAAGAGGAGGGCCAGGGCGACGAGGCCGCTAGCACCACTATATAGTATTGTTTTTTTCATATGTTGGCATTTTTTCGCCTAAGTTACTTTAATTTCTTATCATAGCGTAGTAATATTTCAAGTGATTGTCAAGCAGAAAGCCGTGTTCCGCGCAGTTCGCCGTAGGCACGCGCACAGATCCAAGAGCGCCTTTTCGGGAGCATGCCGTAGGTCGGGTTGAATCCCGCGCAGAACGCGGGATTCAACCCGACCTACGGTTACTCTTGCTTCGACGTCATCTTCACCGTTCGGAAGCGAACTCTTATGAGCTTAGGTTTTCCTTGGGTGGTCGGTCTGTGAAGTGTTCTGGAAGTGGCGGATGAAGAATCTGGCTGCCAAGCCGTTGATGAAGCCGGTTGCCGTAGCCGCGAGCAACAGGAGCGGCAGGAGGAGAAGGATAGCTTCGTTGCGAATAATAATCAGGTACGCGGCGGCTAGTTGACCGAGATTGTGGAACACTGCCCCCATCATGCTGATCCCGACCTCCGAGAAGACTCGTCCCGAAACTCTGTGGACCAGACCCATCGCCACTATGGCGCACACGCCTCCCGAAAGGGAGAGGATAAAGGCGGGGGATCCGAAGAGACCGCCGAGGAGCGACCCGAGGAAGATTCGTCCCAGGGTCAACAGGAGCGCATCTTTGAATCCGAAGAGATACAGGGTGGCAAGACCGATGATATTGGCGAAGCCAAACCGAAACCACGCTACCGTGATCGGCAGGAAGGCCTCCGCGGTGTGAATGACGGTGGCGAGCGCCAGGAGCAGCCCGAGTCGCGCCAAGTGACTCACCCGATCGGTCATTGGCTCACCGCGTCCAGGCCATCGGGCCGTTCTTTGCCCATCTGCAGGATAACCTCGTTTGGGACGCACACCACGAGTCCTCCGTTCCGGTCAACCGATCCCATGTGCAGGCAGTATTTGTGAGGACAGGGTGATTCCGTGACGCAGGCACGTTTTTGTTTGATCTCAACCTTGGTGATTCCAAAGGGGCCGGGAACCTCGACGACTCGGTCCCGATCTAGGTCATATCTCCCGAAAATCTTTTCCCCGCGGCGAACTTCTACGAGTGTTCCTTCTGAGCCGACCCAGCCCGGGAGCGCGAAGAAGAGGATCGCTGAGAGGGCGAGCAGTGACCCGACTAATGCCCAGTCACCTGGTGTGGCATAATTATTTTTCTTCATTTTACTGATTACATTATGCATCGTGCTGGGTCGGTGAACCGTGGAGAACAAGACTGACGCTTTTTCCTGAAAGCCTCCGGCCTGCGAGGACATCAAGGAAAGAAAATTCTTAATTCTGCTTGCATCATCCTGAGATTCGTTATAAATAACGGTTGCGATTATCCGAGATCTGCCCATTCCCACCAAGGTGGTGCATGATGAAATGCCCCAGGTGTGGTGCCGTCGATGATCGAGTCATCGATTCCCGGCTTGCCAAGGACAGCTCAGCGATCCGACGGCGACGGGAATGTCTCGTGTGCAAGAAGAGATTTACCACGTACGAACGCATAGAGGAAAGCCTCCCCTTTGTAATCAAGAAGGATGGGCGCCGTGAAGCGTTCGATAGACGCAAGATCATCGAAGGGATGCGTCGAGCCTGTGAGAAGAGACCCGTCAGCGTTGACAGAATTGAGGCGGTGGCGGATGCGATCGAGCAGGAGCTAATGGAGGGGCCTGAGAAGGAAGTCAGCGTCCAGTACATCGGCGAACGAGTCATGGACGAGCTGAGGCAAATGGACGCGGTGGCGTATGTGCGCTTTGCATCGGTGTATCGTTCCTTCCGGGACATTGAGGAGTTTATAACCGAGATCAAAGAACTGTCCGGCCTCAAAGAAGCCAGGACAGAGCGCCTGCCCCAAAACGGACCCCCGGATGAGAACCAACAAGGAATCCAGGATTCCCCCTGTAGTTGAACAATTCATGGGTCGTGCCTTGCGGCTGGCCCGCCGCGGCCTGGGGAGGACTGCGCCGAATCCTATGGTCGGTGCGGTAGTGGTGAAAGCGGGCAAGGTTATCGGTGAAGGCTATCACCGTGCCGTGGGACAGCCACATGCCGAAATCGAAGCCTTGACCCAAGCGCATCGACAGGCACGAGGGGCCGAGCTCTTCGTTACCCTTGAACCGTGCAACCATCACGGGCGCACGCCGCCCTGCACAAGGGCGATCCTCGAAGCAGGTATAAGGAAGGTCTGGTACGGCATGGAAGACCTCAATCCGGACGTGGAAGGAGGCGGAGGGGCGTTCCTGCGCGCGTCCGGAGTTGAAGTGGTCGGGCATGTGTTGGAAGATCAGTGCCGCCTCCTGAATGAAATCTACGTCGTCAACGTGACCCTGCGTCGGCCTTTCGTGTATCTCAAGCTGGCGATGAGTCTGGATGGGCGGATCGCAACTCGGACGGGCGAATCCAGGTGGATTACGTCCGAGGCGTCTCGCCGTCAGGTTCACGTGTTGAGGGATCGAGTTTCGGCTGTAATGGTCGGGATCGGGACCGTAACCGCGGACAACCCGGCCTTGACCACGCGTCTTGCGCGCAAACGAGGACGAGACCCGATCCGAATCGTGGTGGACTCAAACCTGAGAACGCCGCCGGATGCTGCGGTTTTCAACCCTGCATCGGAAGCCAGCGTTATCATCGCGTGCCGGAAAGACGCGCCTGCCAAGAGTGCGACCTTGCTGGAAAAGAAAGGCGCGCAGATCGTGCGCACCCGCGGCCGGGATAGCGTGGATCTCCCGGACCTGATGCGTGCTCTCTACAGACGCGGCATTACATCGGTACTGGTAGAAGGGGGTGCGAGCTTAGCCTGGTCTGTCCTGGAATCCAAGGTCACCGACCGGTGCCTCTTCTACTACTCACCTATGATTATTGGGGGGGCGGACGCGCCCGCGGGCGTGGGCGGAAAAGGCGTGCGCAAGCTGCCCGAAGCGCCCCGCATGAAGGACGTGAAGATCAGCAGCGTCGGACCGGACATCCTGGTGTCGGGACGGATCGATTATTCAGTTATGGGCGGCCCCGCCCCGGGCAAAGCCCGAGCGCCCAAGTCTCGGACCAGAGGCAATTGAGGCAAACCGCTGTGATTCTGCAAATCAACCCACTCCACCCTCAGCCCCGGCGCATTGCCCGCGTTGCGGAAATCCTCAGGGCTGATGGAGTTATCGTCTACCCGACCGACACCGTGTACGGCCTCGGATGCGATATGAACAGCAAGAAGTCGTTGAGTCGCGTCCGTCGTATCAAGAGGATGGATGAAAAGCGCCCTTTGACCTTTGTCTTTTCAGACCTGAAACAGATTTCCCATTATGCGCAGGTGACCGACGCCACGTACCGCGTCCTGCGGCGCTTTCTGCCGGGGCCGTATACCTTTGTTCTGAAGGCTACCAGATTGGTGCCCAGAATAGTACTTACCAAACGTCAGGAAGTCGGCATCCGCATCCCCGACAATCGGATATGCCAGGCGCTGGTGGAAACTTTGGGAAATCCTATCCTCAGCTCATCCGTGCGCTTGCCCGACGATCAATTGATGGACGACCCCAAAGAAATAGATCGTAGTTACAAAGACCAGGTGGATCTGGTGATCGACGGAGGGGTCTTTTTCCCTGAGCCCTCTTCCATCGTCAGTCTTGTTGATGACGACCAGCCCGTAGTGCTCAGGGAAGGCAAGGGAGATGTCAGTTCTTTTCAGTAGAGGCCGTCAATGTCCCTGGCGATCGTTGTAATTGCTTTGGTGTTGCTGATCGGGCTTTTGATCGAAGAGAAGAAGCAGAGCGGGAACCGAGTTCTGTGGTTCAAGACGCCGCTTTCCTGCCTCTTTGTGTTGACTGCATTGGTTCAGCCGCACCCTCTGCCCGCGTACTACCTTTGGGTTTTGGTTGGGCTGGTTCTGGGGCTGGTGGGAGATGTCTGCTTGGCCTTACCTGGAGATCGAGCCTTCCGGGCCGGCCTGGTCGCGTTTCTCGCCGGCCACCTGCTCTACATTGTGGCGTTCGCAGGCCTGACAGTAATCGAACTTTGGCTCAGTCCGGTCTCGTTGGTAATCGTGGCTGCAAGCGTGGCGGTGTTCCTGTGGCTGCGCCCGCGACTTGGGCCCATGGTGGGCCCAGTGGGCGTTTACGTGATTGTCATCAGCGTGATGCTTATTGCTGCGTGGGCTGCTTATTGCAATCCTGCCATCCACCCCCTTGGTGGAAGCGCCATTTTCCTGGGTGCGCTCTTGTTTTACCTGTCAGATCTGTTCGTTGCACGGGACCGTTTCGTGCGTAGGCAATTCCTGAATCGACTCCTCGGGCTGCCCCTGTACTATGCAGGTCAGTTCCTTATTGCCTTTTCGGTAGGCCTCGTCGGTTGATTTCCAACGCATTCCCCGAGGGGCGATCAAGGCTAGACCGTGATGATCACGCGAGTGTGGTGCCTCTCGAGAATCCTCACAACTTGCAGTTGGAATCAAATGAATGAAGACCGTGTTTGGGTGCCACTGCTGGCTTGCCCAGCAGTGACACCCGTATACGTGACTGTACTCGCGAAAGCGTTTTTGGGTTGGACGGAATTGCCGGGGTCAAGACGCCGAATATACCAATTCCAGAGCTTAACTTTCTGCGGGCGTACCCTTTGGCGGGGCTTGTTCACCCTCGACCTCAGCGGCCTCTTCAGGAGGCGCGGGCGCCTCAATTCCGGACGGGGTCACCACCGTGGCCACCGCGAGGGCCGGGTCTTGCCGCAGTTCCACCCCGCGCGGGAGCACGATGTCGCCCACATGCAACGTGTGACCCAGATCGACTTCTGACACGTCAACCTGAATGGTCGCAGGGATATCGCCGGGAAGGCAGGAGACCAAAACCTGCCTTGCGGCTATCTCAAGAAGACCGCCTTTTTCAATTCCCTTGGATTTCCCAACGAACTCCAAGGGCACGGTGACCTCGATAGCCACGTCTTTGAAGATCTCGACAAAATCGAGGTGCACGATTGCGCCGTCGGCAGGTTTGGTTTGCCGCTCTTTGAGGATGGCTGTTCGGATGGAGCCCTTGCCCGCGTCCTTGATCTTCAGGTCAAAGAGCACGTTGGCGCCGGCCTGGTCCATGGATTTCTTGAACTCGCGGCGATCCACTGCGAGGTGTATGGGTTCAGTCTTGGAGCCATAGAAGACCGCGGGGATTTTGCCCGCTGCCCGCAGTCTACGGGCCGGTCCTTTTCCTGTTTCTGAGCGCTTATCCGCGTCCAATGCAATCTTGTTCATATTCACCTCCGCACGGGATCAGCATGGGATCCGTGCATACCTTCATAATCGGATGAATCATCCGGCAGCTATCGCAGAAAGAGTTCGGAGAGAGAAACCTCCCGATGAATTCTGCTGATAGCCTCTCCCAACAGAGGGGCCATCGACTGAACTTGCAGTTTCGGGCACGCGGCCACCTTCTCGTCCAATGGGATCGTATCCGTCACGTACACCCGTTCGATGGGAGAGTTATTGATCTTGTTTACCGCGTCGCCTGAAAGCACTGCATGTGTGCAACAAGAGTAGATCTTGCGCGCGCCGGCCTTCTGCAAGGCTATTGCCCCTTTGACAAGGGTACCGGCAGTGTCGACCATGTCGTCTACGACGATGCAATCTTTGCCCTCTACATCTCCGATGACATGCATAACTTCCGCTTCATTGGGCTTGGCGCGCCGCTTGTCGATGATGGCCAGGCTGCTTCCAAGGCGCTTGGCAAAATCCCTGGCTCGCTCCACTCCTCCTGCGTCCGGCGAAACCACCATGCTCTCATTGGCCAAGTGGTTGTTCTTGATCGCTTCAGCAAGAGTTACCGCGGCATAGAGGTTATCCACGGGGATATCGAAGAAGCCCTGAATCTGGCCTGCGTGTAGATCGATGGTGAGCACGCGGTCCGCGCCCGCCGCGGTGATAAGGTTTGCTATGAGCTTCGCCGTGATGGGCGCTCGGCTGGCAACCTTTCGATCCTGGCGGGAATATCCGTAATAGGGGATCACAGCGGTGATCCGACTTGTGGAAGCCCTCTTGAGCGCGTCGATCATGACGAGCAGCTCGAGTATGTGGTCATTCACCGGTCGGCAGGTGGACTGGATGACAAAGACGTCCATGCCTCGCACGTTTTCTCGAAATTCTACCTGGATCTCGCCATCGCTGAACGCCGACACCATTGCCGCGCCCGTGGGTATGCCCATCCAGCGAGCTATGGCCTCGGCCAGCTTAGGATTGGAGTTTCCTGCAAAGAGTTTGAGTCCTACCCTCATGAGAGACGCCTCGGATCAGATCTCTTGGCCTAAAGTAGAAATTATCAAAATACCCGTATTAGCATCTGAAGTCAAATAAAAGTCCCGCATACAACCAATCGTTCGACCATCCGTTGAAAACCGGTCCGTTTCGCCGGATTAAGATCCTCAGTAGGGCCGGCATCTTGCCGGTCCTTGGACGACGCGGATGAGACGCCTGACCGGCAAGATGCCGGTCCTACTGTTCTCGTGAGGCCACCGTCGGCGGTTTGCCCCGCCCAAGTGAACGATTGCACACACAAAAAGCGAGGGAGAGCCTGTTTTTTGCTCTCCCTCCAGCATAACGTATTCGAGGTTTCCGGTTATTCCATGTTGCGACCCCACCCGGATCATCAATCTCGCTTGGCAAGGCTTCTCGTCTGCCACTGTCGGCAGACGCTTGCACCCACGGAACCATACAAATACGTGGGATCACTCCGGATGATCACGCGCCGGGAAAATCCGCGTGCTCACACGGCCTCCACCGCCTTCACGTCGGGTACTCTGTCTTTGAGAACTCGCTCGATGCCCATCTTCAAGGTCATCTGGCTCATGGGACAGCCGCCGCACGCGCCTGTCAGGCGGACTCTGACCACACCATCGTCGGTCACGTCGATTAATTCGCAATCGCCGCCATCGGCCTGAAGCTGGGGTCTTACGGTATCCAGCGCGGCCTGCACTTTTTCCTTCATTGTTGAACTCCTTTCGGTTCTAGCCTGGTGGTGACGCAGGGAACTACCTTAGCATACAACTATTTTGATGCCAGTGAAAAAAAATCGATTCCCTCTCCACTTCCGCAAAGCCGCGTCTCATCGGGGAACTGTGTTCCTCAGGGCCTGAAACAACTTCACGTACTCGTCCACGCGCCTATCCCACGAGTGCTCCCGAGCCATGAACTCCATGACCTGGTCCTTACTCGCCACCGGCGGGCTTTCAAGAAACTCCAAGATACCGGAGACCAGCTCATCCACCTTATCGTGTGCAAAGAATCGTCCGAAGCCGGTACGCGCTATCAATTGATTCTGGAGAATTCCTTCTTCGGACACCACAGGAAGCCCACCCCGCAGGTAGTCGAAGATCTTTGATATGTCGTTATCAAACGAATGGGGCCCGGTAGCCAGAGCAATCCCCGCCTGAGCATGATGAATGTAGTCCCAAACGCGGTCATGGGATGCTTCGCCATGATCCACGATCAGGCTATCGAGGACGCAACCCCCATCCCCGCCGTACATGCATGCCTTGTTTAGGCCCACCAGATGGATCGTCGCCCTGCCTTGCAGCAATTGAGCAGCTTTGTTGAGCATTTCCACCATGCGAGTGGCTGCAACGCTCCCCAGGAAAAGCACCGCCGGATGGCGAGTATCGTACGGGTCGCTCCGAGGTTGAGGAATCTCGGACGGGCACCCGTTGGGTACAAGAAGCACGCGTGGCTCAGAGCCATAAATCTGACGCCACCGCGCTTCGTTTTCGCGGTTGTTCAGCACCAGGACACTAGCACGCTGTCGGATGAGCTCCTGGCATGAGAGCAAATCATCGCGGAACGGCTCATCCCGTTGGGGCAGCTCATGGTCCACCACTCGTACGATCCGTGATACAACAGGGCCCGTGTACTTATCGATCAGCTTGATTGAGAAATGGTACGAGGTCTTGATGAGATCGTACCGTCCTCCATCACGGAGCACATCGAGCGGTTTCACCGGAATGACGCCATCGATCATACCGGCCGCGTGAACGGGCCCAATCACGTCAACCGAGAAACCACGCCGGATAAGCCCACCGGCTATGGCTCGCAACCGTACCAGGTCAATTCCAGTGGGTGGAGCGAACGGGTTCTTGTGAAAGACGATACCGATTCTCATGGATGGCAACTCGGCTGAAGAGTTAAACTTCCCACTCCATCCAACGAATGGTAAAAGAGTATCCTTAACTGCCCTAAGTGGCAACCAATTGCCATTGCTAGAGTGTTATAACGTAGATCCGAAGACGGGTACCTGATGCCGACGGCTTTCGTAGGAATTCGCAAGCACGATATCATCGAATGGTTCAGGAGGAGACGGAAATGCGTTTATCGGTAGGAGTCGGTCTCATCGCAGCATTTCTCTGCGCTGTTGCGACTTCTTGTTTTGCCGCGGAAGAAGCTGTACCCAAGCGGCAAATCAGGGTGACGGGTGAGGCTGTGGTCAAAGTAGTCCCCGATGAGGTCCTCCTCAGACTGGGAATCGAAACCTCGGATAAGATCCTGAGCCATGCAAAGGCTTTGAGCGACCAGCGCGTGAAGGCTGTCACGGGGGCGCTCAAGAAGGCCGGCATAGATCCCAAGCACATGCAGACCGACTTCATCCACATACAGCCCCGGTACAAGTACGATTACAGCCAGCAGAGCTTCATCGGCTATTTTGTGCAGACCACGGTGGAAGTGACTGTCAAAGACATTGCCAAATTCGAGTCCATTCTCACGGCCGCGCTGGAAGCAGGCGCGAACTATGTGCACGGGATTCAGTTTCGGACCAGCGAGCTGCGCAAACACAGAGATGAGGCCAGGAATTTGGCGCTCAAGGCTGCCCAGGAAAAGGCTAACGATATGGCCGCGTCCTTGAACCAGAAAGTAGGAAAGCCCATCACGATTTTCGAATCACCGGGCATGTGGTGGTCGTCCTACGATCATCACTGGGGATCTCGCCGGCAAGCCCAGGCGCAAAACATCGCTCAGGAAGCCGGACCCGCGGACACTTTCATAGGTGAAACCACCGCTCCCGGGCAGATCGGCATCAAAGCCCAGGTCCAGGTAACGTTCGAATTGGAATGAGTGGGAACTCATGGAAGGTGGCGCAGGAAAGACAAAGCGAATCTGCATCGTGAGCCCCGAATATCCTCCTCAGCAATGGGGGGGGCTTGCCCGGACCGTGCAAAGAGTCAGCGTTCACGCGGCGGACATGGGCCTTGATGTTCACGTGGCCCATTTTACGGTCGCACAATCGCCGGTAGTTTTGCTTGATGAAAACCGGGAGACCGAACAGATCGACCGCGTCACCGTGCATCGTCTGCTGGTGGGGCGAGAAAATATGAGGGATATCGACAGAGAGCTATGGGATTGCCCACACACGCTCACTCTTCAGATGATGTATCAGAGCCTTGAGTTGCTCCACGAAGAATTCCTATTCGACCTCTTCCATTCGTTCTTTCTCTATCCCGTTGGGTATGTGACCGCGCTCCTGGCCCGAAGAATGGGCGTCCCGTCCGTGGTCACCCTGCTGGGCAACGATATCAAGAAATACCTGTTCAGCCCGGAAAAGGCCGCGGTCTGCCGCGTTGGTCTGGAGCACAGCGACCTGGTGGTGGCGCTCAGTCGCGAGCTTATGGGAATGGGTCACGCGCTTACCCCGATCAAGCACAAGTCCCGAATCATCTACAATTCGGTGGCGGTTCCTCCTGAAGCCTGGAACAAAGCACGATCGTCGGGACAGCCCTTCAAGATCGGATGCGCAGGGATTTTCAAGTACGCCAAGGGCCTGCCATACCTGTTCAAGGCAATATCGCAGGTCCGGTCGAAGCGTCCCGTGGTTCTGGAGCTCCTAGGCACCCTGCGCCAAGGAGAGCGGCCCGTGTACGAAGAGATGCTCCAGCGTACGGGAATCCAGGACATTCTTGTGTTTCGAGACGCGCTCCCCCATGACCGAGTGGGCCAATGGCTTCGTTCTTTGGATGCTTTTGTGCTGCCGTCCGTCTCTGAGGGATGCCCGAATATCCTGATGGAAGCCATGGCTTGCGGCGTTCCCTCTGTTGCCACGCGCACCGGCGCTGTGGAGGATCTTGTCGAAGACCGAGTCTCCGGGCTGCTTGTTCCCTTGGGCAATTCCGAAGCGCTTGCCGAGGCTTTAGACGAGATTGTGCATGACGAGAAATTCGCCCGGAATCTCGGCAAAAACGCCAGGCTCAAAATGAGTCAATTCGATTCCGCGCGCGAACGACGTGATTGGGAAGCGGTCTACCGTGAATTGATCGAGTTCTAGACTTGTGACGTTTGGATGACTCTATTCGCCGCTTGGTCGAGCACCTGAACCGCGAGCACCAGCATTTTGAAGCGTTCGTCTTTGGTCTGGCCGTGATAGTAGCGGTAGTAAATCTGCTGAGCGATCACTGCAAGACGGAACAGGCCAAAGCAATAATAGTAATGCATCTCGTCCACGGCTCGTCCCGATTTCTGGCCATAGTACCGCACGATTTCTTTTCTGGTGAACAATCCTTGCAGGTCGACGGGTGTAAGTCGCATAACCTGCATCTCCGGCGGATCGTCATTTTGAACCCAGTACGCGAGTGAATTGCCCAGGTCCATCAGCGGGTCGCCCACCGTAGCCATCTCCCAGTCCAGCACTCCGATGATCTTCATTGGATCGCGTTCGTCGAGCACCGTATTGTCGAACCGAAAATCATTGTGCACGACCGTGGGTTTCGATGTGTCAGGAGGCACGCTTGCTGCAAGCCACTGCATCACGGTCTCGCAGTCGGGCGCGTCCGGCGTCCGCGCAGCTCGATACCTGCGGCTCCAGCCTTCCACCTGCCGCTGTGCATAGCCTTCCGGCTTGGTGTAATCCGTGAGGCCCACGGCCTGGTAATCGATGGAGTGCAACTCCACATGAACGTCCAGGAGCTTGCGGCAAAGTTCGTCGATCTGTTGAGGCGTGAATTTGATACCTGAAGGCTGTTCTCTGCGGAGTATGATCCCCTTTATCCGTTCCATAACATAAAAAGGCGAGCCCATAATCGACGGGTCTTCGCTGTACAGAATCGGCTTCGGGCAGTACGGAAAGACCGGCCGGAGCGCGGAGAGCATCCGAAACTCGCGGCTCATGTCATGGGCTGTCTTGGCTTTAGTTCCTATGGGAGGCCGACGGAGGACCAGCTCCGTGCTGCCTACGGTGAGCAAGTAGGTGAGATTGGAGTATCCGCGCGGGAACTGCGTGATCTCAAGTTTGCCGGTCAATTCAGGATTGGAAGCCTTGAGGAAGGATTCCAACTTCTCCACATCGAGTTCTTCGCCTTGCCGTATCGCTTCGGCCTTGTCCGTCATATCCATTGCCACAGGCTCCTAATTCAAGCCGCTAGTCACGTCGAACTACGAAATTCTCAACCATTTCCAAGATATGGTCTGCATACCGGTCCACTGAGATGCTTCTCTGCCTGTATTTCCAGCGTTTCAGATACCAGTCCTGGACCAACGCCTTAATCACGCTCGCGGTGAGACGGCAATCCTTGTCCACAAAAATCCCTTGTTCTTGCCCTTGCCTCAGAATCTCTTCGAATACTGCTTCGGTCTGGAGTTCGCTTCGAACGGCCTTTTCTCGCTCCGGCCCGGTCAGGTTCTTGGCTTCCATGTACGAAAAGAAAAACCACGCGTGCATGGATTCCGTCAGGTACAGGTGTGTCCGAACGCCCGTTCGGAGCTTGCTCAGCGGGTCGGCCGCGGCTTGGATTCGGTCCGAGAGTATTCGCGAGGCAATGCCGCGACCCTGGTCCTGCAACATGGTAAGCAGTTCGTCTTTGCTGGAAAAATAGGCATACAGCGCACCCATGCTCAGGCCCGCTTCCTTGCTGAGCCTTCGCATGGACATGGCTTGAAAGCCGTTTGCGTTACTAATCCGGAGCGCCGCGTCGAATATTCGCTCCAGATTTCTGATCGCGCGCTCGTCACCCTTTATTCGAATCACTTTGCGGTGAGCGGCAAGCGTTTCACGGCACAGGTCGCGCTTGGTGACGCCCACCAGCCTTTCAAACTCGTCGAAACCGATGCTGTCGGACGCGGCCGTTCGCTGTCCGGCATCGCCTCTGGGCGACTTTCGATCTTTGACCAACTTAGGTAAGCCCATATTCGCTCGGTTATCGGACTGTCTTGCCCTCATACTCGCCCAGGATCCTTCTCGCCAGGGAGACCTTGTGGACTTCGTCCACACCATCGTATATGCGGGCGGCTCTTTCCATGCGGTAATAGAAGGATATAACAGTGTCATCGCTCATACCTAAGCCGCCGTGAACCTGCAAAGCGCGATCAAGCACCTTCTGGAGCACGTTGGCAGCAAAGAACTTGATCATGGATATCTCGTGACGCGCCGCTTTTGTGCCAAGAGCCTGCATTTTCCACGCAGCATGGAGCACCATAAGGCGCGCGGCCTGAATATCCGCAGCGCATTCCGCGATCCACGCCTGGACGATTTGGCGACTTGAAAGGGTCCGCTCCGGCGCTATCATACGCTTCTGGGCACGTGAACACATGAGCGCAAATACTCGATTGCAGATGCCGATCCATCTCATGCAGTGGTGAATCCGCCCAGGGCCCAGCCGCTCTTGCGCCATGACGAAGCCTTGTCCCTCGCCCCCCAGCAGGTTCTCTTTGGGAATTCGGCAGGACTGGTACAGGATTTCCGCGTGGCTGGCCCAATCGCTTCCTTCGTGGCCCATGATGGAAATATTCCGCACCAGATTGAATCCCGGCGTGTCCGTCGGCACGATGAACATGCTCGCACGCAGGTACGGAGGCGCTTCCGGGTTGGTTACGGCCATGACAATGGCAAAACGAGCGCCGTCAGCAGAGCTGGTGTACCATTTGTGGCCGTTGATCACATAATCATCGCCGTCCTTAACCGCAGTCGTATCCAACATGACAGGATTCGATCCGGGCATGTCCACTTCGGTCATTGAAAAGCAGCTCCGAATATCGCCGTTGACCAGAGGTCTCAGGTATTTCTCCTTCTGCTCTTCGGTGCCGTACAGGTGAAGGATCTCAATGTTCCCCGCGTCAGGAGCTTGGCAGCCGAATATGTAATGCCCCAGGGGCGTGCCCCCCAGCGCTTCCGACACAAGGGCAAATTCCACCAGATCGAGCCCCATGCCACCGTATTCCTTGGGGTGATTCGGAGCCCACAGCTCCATCTGCTTCACCATGCGCCTTTTCTCTTGGAGCACGGGCAGCAAATCCACGAAGGAGCGTTTCGAAAAGTCGGCCTCCAGAGGAATGATTTCTTTCTCAACGAACTCGTTGATCATCTCCACAATGGTTTGGGCTTTCTCAGATACGGTGAAGTCCATTTTCAGGCTCCCTTTGATTTCTTTGCGCTCACCTGTACGTCACCAGCCGAGGATCGGCTCGCATTTGGAGGTGAGCAGTTTCGTTGAATGAAGAAAGTGTGAACCGGTCACGGTCATACCGAAATACCGTCACGGACGCATTGGCGATCTGAAAGATCACATCGACGGTCGCATCGTCCGGCAGGCTCAGAGCGATGTGCGTGGCTACCGTTATTGCCCCGCCGGATGTGAATACCGCGACGCTCTTGCCACCCTGATACTCTTGCCGGATACGATCAATACCCAGCCACACCCTCTGCTTGAACTCTTGCCACGATTCCATGCCCGTAGTGTCCAGCGCGCCCGATACCCAACCCCGCAGCGCCCGGCTCAACACGCGCTGGAAAGAATGGTTGTCCGTGAAGAACTTCTTGAAATCCTCGGCTATCCGAGGGTCTTCCGCGACCATTCGACGCATCTGTCTCTGGATGACCGCGTCCGCGTTGTATTCGTTGAATGCTGTGACAATGCTTGGCCCAGGATCGGTTGTGCCTGAATTCATGCGGGAAAGCGCGATCCGACCCGTTTCTTTCTGTCGGCTCATCTCCCCCGAGCAGGCGAAGTGAAATTCCTTGCCTGAATCTCGGAAATAATCGCCAAGGATCTCGGCCTGCACCGAACCTGTTTCGGAAAGCCGGTCGTACGTTCCCTGCCCGAACGACGCCTGCCCATGCCTGATCATGTAAAGAAGACTCAACTTACTGTCCGTCCTTTATTTAGCTACCATCTTATGGCTTTTCCTTGTCCTCCGCGCGGCCTTTTTCCAATCGGGCCAACGCTTTCTTTTCAAGCTCACCCGAATACTCTGCCCAGGGGTGTTCGCCCGCGGCGGATTCAAGCTTCTCCACTATGAAGTGACAGCAGTCATCCCCACGCGGAATCAATTTGTCCACGTATGGATTCACGCGCGTGCCCTTTATTTCTTCCATTGCCCGGATCATCCCCTCCACGAAGTAGCGCTGAACCCGGCAGTCAAAAGGCTTGTACACGTCCTGGTGAGGGCACCAGAGAATGTCGAACTCGCACCGGGATTTCGACACGACCCAGGGCCGCTCCAATGACGCGTACAGCACGGTGTTGATGCCCGTAACCATGAAGGAGATCAGTTCACCATCGCCCAAGTCGTCAGGGAACACGGAAGACTCCACGAGTTGCTTTGCCGCATCGTACCCAACCTGATTGATGGCCTTCCGGACCACCTGCTGACCGTTCTCGCCGAAAGCCTCTTCCACGGCCTTCAGAATCCCGAGCACAGCCTTTGCCTGCATGGTGCCCCACACGAAGAGAACCGCAGGATCGAAATCAGCCCGACCTCCCATGGCTCTGCGGAAGTTGTCCACTGCCTCTTCGTAGGGCATGCCGAGCCGAACTCCTTCGTAGTTCGGCTCAGGCCTTTTGCCCTGGGACCAGATCCCCTCTTCGGTGGGATACTCAGGCTTTCCCATGACCGTTCTCCTTCTCCGTGTTCCGAGGAGCATTCCTTGCCCAGAGTTTATCTGTAGCCTCCTGAGTGAAGGCTGTCAACAAAAAACCGAGCGAACGTTCGTTCGTATTTTGTCTTGCGTGCGCTGCGTATCTGATTTATGCTAATTCGCAATTCTTGGCTTAGGCTCGGACCCATGCCTCCTCCGCTACGGACGGCAAGACCTGACTTCGCTTCGGAGGCATAGGTCCGAGCTGTCCAATCCTGTGCGGTTCTTTGCGAAATCGTATTGGGCCCGTCCGCGGTGCATCCGAGGAGCAGCGCCCTATGACTGGGTAGGGAGGTTGAGTAAAGAAGATACGTATGAAACTCCTCGTTTGTGTAAAGCCCGTTGTCGATTTGGAGACCATGCCCGGTCCCCATTATTTGAGGTCCGGCTCGTCCGGCAATGGGACGACGCGCTATCGCATCAACAATTTCGACGAATTTGCCCTGGAAGAAGGCCTCCGTATCAAGGAAGCTTGTCCTGGAACAACCCTGGACGTGATCACGGTCGCGCCCCAGAATGCAGGATCGGTGCTCACGCGCGCGCTGGGCATGGGCGCGGACCATGCCATCCATGTCCTTCTCGAACTGGAAGGGTACGTGAGCCCCTCAGTAGTTGCGCATCTGATAACCCAGCGGGCAAAAGAAGCTGGCTACAATCTGATCCTGGCGGGGGTCATGGCTGAAGACGACATGCACGCGCAGGTGGGGCCAATGATCGCAGAACTGCTCTCTGTGCCGGTCGCGACTGCGGTGGTACACCAAGCGGTTCTGGATGAGGGCAGAGCAGTCTATGTCGAACGCGAGATCGAGGGCGGCGAACGAGAAGCCCTGGAACTCGTCCTCCCAGCGGTGCTCACTGTGCAGACCGGGATCAATAGACCGCGTTACCCCTCGTTGTCCAAGTACCTGCGAGCCAAGAAGCAGCAACCTGAGACTATCCACGCAGCCGCGCAGCGGGCAATAGACCCACCGGAAACTCTCCTGCGGGTAACTGAGCCTCAGAAACTCAGGACTGGTCTGATACTTGAAGGTACGCCGGAAGAAAAGGCCACCCGCCTCTTGGGAATCCTGCGAGAAAAGGCCCTGATCCCCGAGGAGCGTCATGCAGAACCGTAGCATCCTCATAGTTGCCGATCACGCACAGGACAAAGTCAAGCCCGCGGGGTATGAAGCGATCGCGTGCGCGCTCCAGCTTGGGAGCTTCCATCAGCTCCGCGTCCTGGCAGTGGTAATTGGCGATCAGCCTGAATTGCCCGCGCAGGAAATTGCTCAGAAAGCCGGGTTGGATGTCATCGCGGCGCAAACCCCAGGCCTCGCCGCATACAACGGGGAGTTATATAGGGCTGTCTTGAGCAACCTCCTTGATGAATTGGACCCTGCGTACGTATGCGCTGCGCACTCTTCCCAAGGCGCGGACTTTGCTCCAGGACTTGCAGCACGAAGAGGCGCAGCGTGCATCACCGCGCTGGAGCGTGTATCGTTTGATGCGGACCGCGTGATCTTCTCCCGCGGCGCATCTGGAGGAAAGCTCGTTGCAGAGCTGATTTCAACCGCAAGACTGACCGTGATAACCGTTCAACCCGGCGCATTCCGTTCAGAATTCGACAACAGTTCTACCCCGGGTTCGATTGAAGTCCGCACGGTGCAGTTTCAACCAAAACGATCACGCTCACTCGGATTCAAGCCCGGCCCTGCAGGAGACAAGGGCCTGTCGGAAGCCAGGGTGATCGTGGCCGCGGGCCGGGGTATCGGCAAACTGGAGAATTTAAGCCTTATACGCGATCTTGCCGCGGCTTTTCCCCGTTCCGCGGTCGGAGGATCACGGCCGGTCTGCGACATGGGATGGCTTGAGTACAAGAGCCAGATAGGGCTCACCGGAGCCACGGTGTCACCCGAGCTTTACATCGCGTGCGGAATATCCGGAACGGCCCAGCATGTGGCGGGAATACGAGACGCGGGTTTTGTGGTCGCGATCAATTCGGATCCCAACGCAGCCATTTTCAATGCGGCCGACCTCTGTATCGTGGAAGATCTCACCACCTTTATTCCTACGCTCCTGGCCGCGCTTCACAAGCAACCGTAAACACCCCGGTCAAAAGAGAATGGCCGGTAGGAATCTTCCCAACCGGCCATTGCTCGAAAGAAACTCTTCTGAGACGAGTTTCAGTAATCATCCAGATCCACGGTCAACTCGTCGTCCACAAAAGGATCATCCATTTCAAGGGAATTCAGGAACTCAACAGAACGGCCCTCCAGCGGATCTTCGAAGTCCGCCAAGGCATCGGCGAGGGACTCGTCCTGCATCTTTCCGAGGTAGTATTCCAGGTTGTGTGAATGAGGCATGCGGGCTCCTCCGACACGGAGTGGATGGCGTTGCGTCGCAACCAAAAATTACTAAAACATACCAAATGGATATTGTCAATACTTAAAGTAATACTTGAATAAAAAACGCGGTCCTCCTCCCTATGCCCCTGAAAAACCTCTCCTTTCCTATTTGTTCTTGTAGCCGACGGGCTAGATCACGCCCTCCGGTCCCTCGAAGACGGGCGATACCAACTCACTGAAATTCCGCGCATAATCGCGGTATCTGGCAAGGTTTCCCCTGTGGGTGGCTCTGTCTTCTTCGCTTGCATCGCGCGCGGGACGCGCCGGAACTCCCACGGCCACCTTGTTGGCGGGAATGATGGTCCCAGGCGCCACCACCGCGCCGGCAGCCACAATCGCGCCTTGTTCCACTACCGCGCCATCGAGGACGAGCGCGCCGATGCCCACGAGCACGTCGTCCTGAATGGTGCAGCCGTGAAGCGCGGCCCGGTGCCCCACAACCACGCGATTTCCCAAATAAAGAGGCCAGCGTTGGTAGGTCACGTGAAGCACGCAATGGTCTTGCACATTGGTCTCTTGGCCGATGCGTATGGAGTTCACGTCCCCGCGGGCTACGGTATAGAACCACAGGCTGGCGTTGTCTGCGATTTCCACGTCACCCAGGACAATGACCCCAGGTGCGAGAAAGACGTTCTTGCCCAGTTTGGGCCTGATACCCTTGTATTCATAAATCATGGAACTACCTTCGGAAGGATGACGAGTCTTGCGGCCACTCTCCAAATGAGCCCTGGACTCTCATCCATCATGCCAGATCATTTCCCCGTGCCAGTACTGATTGAAAGAGCTCGGAGGAAAGGGATCGCGTGCGCGGTGGATTGAAATTCACGTCCATGGCGCGTATTTCTTCAAGGGTGACCGCCCTTTTGAGGGGGCGATACCAGCAAAATCGTATCACGAGCACCTTTCCCATCCTGGGACCCGACGTGGCCGCATGTTCTTTCACGTCTGCGGGATCGAATTCGCCGATTTCTCGGAGGCGCGCGAAGAGGTTTTCCGGTTCATCCAGGTACCAGTCTTCCACACGGCCTGATCCCACAGCCCCGGTACCATTCACGTAAAATAGCAGAGGAAGCCCTTTCCGGAGCGTTTTTAGGCCCACCGGATGGCTGTACGTGAGATTGTGACGGCGGAGCGGCCTTTGCCATCCGCGCATGTTCCCCTGAAAGAGGCTGTTCTGCCTGGCGTCTCCGCTGGGCAGGTCCACGATGGTTCGGGCTCGTTTCTTTTCCATGAAGAGGAGGAGAGGCTTTTCCGCCGGTGAGTATACTCTCATGGGGTAGAAGAGCTCTTCCAACTCGTGGCGCTCGATAACCCTTGCCGGCGGGTGAATCAGGATCTCCGAGCCGCTCGTGGTAATACGGTGCCAAGGGCTGAAGATAAACGGACGCGTGAACTCTTGCCTGACCCGGTATCGGAACCCGCCCTCCTCCGTGAGCACTTCGTACCCGCAGGAGATCATGAATTCCATAAGGAAGGCCATGAGCTCCTTCTGGGGAACCGTGCGATAGAGGAAGTGTTTACTGAGCTTCAGAAGCGGTTTCTGGCTGATGCTCCAGCCCGATGACATGCCTTCGTAGAGGAACCCGCACGACTTAAGCAGCGGCACGAGATCCGCGCTCATGGGTTCCGGAACATCCACCGTGACACGGGAGACACCCGTTTCGCACCAGTCCAGGATCTCCTCATGGAGCAACCGTTGCTCCAGGTCCTGGTCCGGAGGTCCCCCACTTCCGAACCCGAACAGGCGGACCTCACTTGAGCCCTCCCGGGTCCACAGCGAGACCGCGCGGATGGCCTTGTCATCCTCCACGACCCGGCAGGATGCAGGGTGATTGGGCTGATTCCGGATAATTCCTTCGAGGTTCCCGTTGAGGAGCGTCTCTTCCTGTAACCATCTGGAAAGGATCTTCTTGATGGCCGGTGTATCTTTGCTGCGAGCCTCTCTCAACATCATTGGAGCGGTCATGTTTCCGGAGCTGTAGCGTCAGACTTAAAGGAATCATTTTTTCAACAGAGTTGAGAAAAGGGAGACGGGGGCCATAATATGGGAAATGGAACTCGAACTCAACCGTTAATACGAATGCAGGGTAAGCATTCACTTACTAGCGGCGAAAGATTGTCATTGCGCCCCCGCTGAAAAGCGGGGGCGCAATGACACGGAATGGCAAATTGCCCCTCATGACTGAATGGTTATGCGCGGTGGCGATAAATGGTTGACGGAGTGCCGGAGGGTGGAGTACGCTCAGAAGAAGGCAACAAGTGGTTTTCTTGGCAATATGACGACGGTTTTGCCTCTTTCAGGTCGCGGCGGCACACCTCACAGAGCCCGTCGTGGGGTCAGTTGGGGGAATCTCTTTGCCCCCAAGGGTCCAAAAAATCCCAAAACGGCAAGACCGCAGCATAATTCCGGTGAATTGCCTTCATCCCATACCCCGCGGGATTGGCCGAATGCGTCTATTTCTTTCTCGGATCATCCGCCGGGTTGACGTAAGTGATACCCCACGGACCGGTCCCATGAAGTTGGACCACTGTTTCCGCGTCGGTCCACGCGAAATGATTGGTCTTCGGCTGCATGATCATCATGCTTCCGGGACTCAAGGCCATTGTCTTCGTCTGATCGAGCTTGTCACCGAGCCCCATGTTGAACGTTCCGGAAATTACCGTTACTCGCTCAACTACTGGGTGCCAGTGAGCCGGCAGCTTGTAGTTTGCCGGGAATTTGATACGGGCCGTAAATGGGGCCGCTTGGTCCATCGGCCCTTCGATAACAGCGACCATCGCGCCTTTGGGGAGCGCCGGGGACCCCTCCCATTTCAAATCCCCCGGCTTCACCATCTTATGATCGTCTGACTTGGACCAGGCTGGTGACGCGGTCCAGCATGCAAACGCGACAAGCAATAAAGCAATACTGATTCCCGCTATGCCCCGGGGCGAATTCTTCAATGAGCCCAAGGCAGCTGTCCTTAGAATTTTCATTTTGGCGCCTCCAATTTCCGAAGTTCTATACTTTCATTAACGTGTTGATGCTAAGGTCGGTCGAAAGATTCGGCTCAACTTCCGGTGACGTCTGCTGAGTGGCTGAAGAAGCGATAAGACGGAAAATCATGCCGCACTATCTCTCTTTGTTAAGAGATCGTGGGCACGAGATATCTTTGGGAGGAGAATGTGGAGCATTTTCGAGATCCGTGGCTCGTCATGGGGGCAAAAGGCATGTTGGGGACCGATTTGATGATGACCCTCAACCAGGCCGACATCGACGCAGTGGGACTGGACGTGGATGATGTGGACATAACCCGGGACGGTCCTGTTCAGCGCATGATGGATCGATACCGACCCGGGCTGGTGATCAATGTAGCTGCTCTCACCGACGTGGATGCATGTGAGATTAGGCAGGAGGAGACCTTCCGGGTGAATGCTCGAGGCCCGGAAAATCTGGCCAGAGCTTGCCGTTTTACAGACTCATTTCTGCTCCACATGAGCACGGACTACGTATTTGATGGCCTCCTGGGACGGCCTTACGTGGAGGACGATCCCCTGAGCCCGCTCGGAGTGTACGGTAAATCCAAAGCGCTCGGCGAACAGTTGGTGCGAGCCAATCTCCCGGACCGTCATTGCATCCTCAGGACCCAATGGCTGTTCGGGCTTCATGGGAAGAATTTTGTTGAATCAATCCTGGCGCTAGCTCAAACCCGAGATTACCTGAAGGTCGTGAATGACCAGTACGGCCGTCCCACGTACAGCGTCGATCTCGCGGACGCCATTGTGCACGTTTGTGAACGCGGCTTCACCGGTACCCTCCATGTTACCAATTCCGGGGAAGCCACCTGGCACGACTTCGCACGCAAGATCCTGGAACTCTCGGGGATCGACCGCGTTCGGTTGGAAACCCAAACCACGGAAGAGCTTGGTAGGCCCGCGCCACGACCCGCGTATTCGGTGCTGGACATTTCGCGGTTCGCTGAACTCGTGGGCTCCCCGCTCAGGCACTGGGGACAAGCCCTGGCCGCGTACCTCGAGTCTCGGGCTCGTGATGGTCATGGGCCTGTGACGTAAAGACCACTCGAATCTCTCATACCAGTTCGCTTTCGACCGGTGAAGATGCTGTCGGACCAAAAGCAGCACTGACCTGGTACCCAGGTCAGTGGCACCCACAGCCAATCACTATCGGCACGGGGGTGCCACGGACCTGAGCTTTGGCAGGTCCGTGTCTGATTTGGCCAATTGTTCGTTGCTTAGCAACGCACCGGTATCAGCACTTGTCCCCACCCTCTCCCGATGTATGGATCATTCTGGTATGGTACAGAGATTCGTTGTGACGGCCTTGACAGCCCTGTTGCTCTGTTAGCCTCTGTCCGGCTCGAGGGTGGCTGGTCAGTCGGAGGGTAACAGTCCCGCGATTCTTATATTTAAGTTTAATTATATTATGGAGTTGTTTGTTAAAAGTAAATCCATCTTTCTTGTAAGGTGGAACAAGGGCGTGCCGCGGCTGTCGTAATCATAGTAAGTGACTTTAATATATCTGTAATTTCAGGATATAAGTCTACGAGGTTAAAGCTAAAAAGAGCTTGACAACCAAACTTGTTGGTTCTATAGGAGTCCTGCAGAAGACCGGATGCGAGGACAGCTCAAACCGGCCACCGGCGCAGCTCCGCGCCTGGCCAAGGAATCGGACCGCCGCTACCCCAGGATTTTGCGGTCCGCCGCACCACGCGTCGTCTCGACAACGACCGCGAATGAACGCCGGGGGTGCCTGCTTGCATGTACCTGTTCTGCTCAACGAAATGCTCCAGCTCCTCAAACCCAGGGCAGACGGCATCTATCTGGACGGCACCCTTGGAGCAGGCGGGTATTCGGAAGCTATCCTTCAGGCATCGAATCCTGACAGCCGCGTGGTGGCGCTGGATTTGGATTCGAGCGCAGTGGAAGGAGCCCGTGTCAGGCTGGCTGCCTTTGGCGAGCGTTTTCGGGCTATCCAGGGAGGTTTTCAGGATGCCCGGGAGATCCTTCGATCTTTTGGGATCGATCGGATAGATGGCGCAGTTTTGGACCTGGGACTGTCATCCGATCAGCTTGAGGCTGCGGAGAGGGGTTTCAGTTTTCTCCGGAGCGGACCCCTTGACATGAGGTTTGATCCGGAAGCGCCCCAAGGCCTGGCAGACCTTCTCGATCGGGTCACAGAGGAAGAGCTGGCCAGGATGATAACCATGTACGGTGAGGAAAGGCGCAGCAGAAGAATCGCTCGGGCAGTTTTAAGCGCGCGGCGCAGCGGCGAACTGAAGAGCACTGAGGACCTCGCGCGCGTGATCGCGAAGAGCGTGGGATTCGGTTCCGGGAAGATCCATCCCGCGACGCGAACTTTTCAGGCCCTTCGCATAGCGGTGAACCGCGAGCTGGAAAACCTGGAGCGAGCCCTGGAAGAGATCCCGACTCTGCTCCGGCCCGGCGGTCGTTTCTGTGTGGTCTCCTATCATTCCCTTGAGGATAGGAGGGTGAAGCATTCGTTTAGAGACAGAGCCTCATCGGATCGGTCGAAGTGGGCATTGATCACGAAGAAGGCTATCAAGTCCTCTAAAGAGGAAATTAGGGCAAATCCACGGGCCAGGTCTGCCCGATTGAGGGTGCTGGAGGCGATCGGATGATCACCGCGTTGCGCGCACGATTGGCCGGAATGGCTTCTGGGAATCCCGCTCTGGGACTCCGGCGAAGTCTTGCGACCGCGATGAAGAGACTTATACCGCTGGAGGATAGAAGCGGGTCAGGCTTAAGCCGTGCAGGTATGATTCTGGCGTCCGTGCTGGTGGTTTGGTTATTGTGCATGGGGCTCTTCTACGTTTGGACGAGAATGCAACTGGTAGAGCTGGGCTATCAGATAGCGGCTCTTGAAAAGAAGAATGAGGAACTCAAGAAAAGGCAGAGGGAGCTTTCCGTTGAGATAGCTTCTCTCCAGTCGCCCTCGGAATTGGAAAAGCAGGCCCGCAAACGGGCAGGCCTCGTATTTCCGGCCGTGGGCAGGGTCGTGCATGTTCCGTAGCAGGGCACAAGGTATCAATTGGGTTGGCATCCGAATCCTCCTGGTCGCTCTGATCTTCGCAGTGGCAACAGGTTTGTTGGTGGTCAGGGCGTATCGATTGCAGGTGGTGGATGCGGAAAGACTCCAGAAAAAGGCCGCTAAGCAGCGCACGCGAGTGCTGCAAGTGGAGGCGCGGCGAGGCATGATTCTGGACCGCTCCGGTGAACAGATGGCAGCGAGTCTTGAAGTTCAGTCCATTTACGCACGACCCAAGCGGGTGCAGGACAAGGCCCGAACAGCCGCGGTTCTGGCCCAAGCTCTGGAAATGACCGAAGAGAGTGTCATGGCAAGACTCAACGAAGATCGCCCGTTCGTTTGGATTCGGCGAAGCGTTCCGCCTCTCGCGGCCGAGAAGGTCCAAGAGGCGAACCTCAAGGGCGTCTTTGGCGTGAGTGAATACCGCCGGTTCTACCCACTCAAGAGCCTTGCGGCCCATGCAATTGGTTTTGCGGGAATTGATTCCGCGGGGCTGGAAGGTTTGGAACTTTATTACGACAAAGATTTGAAGGCCGAACCCGTACCGATCACTGCCGAGCGAGATGCGCTGGGAAGACCCATCACGTTCGTGGCTCTGACAGAGGGTCCTGAACGCCGGGATCTTCACCTGACGTTGGACAGGAACATCCAGTACCTCGCGGAGAAACATATCGAAGAGGCCGTTGTTAAGCATCGCGCCCGCGGAGCTATTGCAGTGGTCATGGACGCGGATTCGGGTGAGCTGTTAGCAATGGCGGTTCATCCCACGTACAACTTGAATCTCTTCCAGAAGGCGCCCGCGGACGTGCGCCGGAATCGGTGCGTGGCAGATACCTTTGAACCCGGGTCCACGTTCAAGGTCTTCCTTGCCGCGGCTGCCCTGGATATGGGCCGTGTAAAGCCCTCCGACGTGTTTGATTGCCGCAACGGGGCTTATCGATACCATGGCACGGTCATACACGACGTTGCGCCGCATAAGAAGCTCACTTTTGAGGAGATCATCACCCATTCCAGCAACATAGGTATGGTTCAAGTTTCCGAGGAGCTGAAGAAAACCGAATTTCACAGGTTCTTGACTGGATTCGGATTCGGAGCCGGCTCATCCGCCGACCTCCCGGGTGAGCGCGCGGGCTTGTTGCTGCCGCCGGGGAAATGGTCGGTTCTCACAAAGGCGAACATCGGGTTCGGCCAGGGGATCTCAGTGAATGCCATGCAGATGGTGGCCGCATTTGCTGCGGTGATCAACGGCGGATACTTGTACCGGCCTCATCTCATGAAGAAAATCGCGACTCCCATGGGTGAAACCATTGTGGAGACACAACCCAAGCCTATTCGCTCGGTGATACACCCCTCCACGTCGGACACCATGGTGCGGATACTCCGTCGCGTAATCCTGAGCGGCACCGGCAAGAACGCTGATATTCCCGGAGTGGAAGTGATCGGCAAGACAGGCACCGCCCAGAAAATAGACTCGGAACGCGGCTATTCCAAGGATAAATGCCTGGCTTCCTTTATCGGCGCGCTCAATGGGATGAAACCGAGGCCGGTCATCTTTGTCATGATCGACGAGCCAACAGGAAAGCAACACACAGGCGGAGAGGTTGCAGCGCCGGTCTTCCGTAAGATCGCGGAGGGAATCATCGCCTTGTGCGGCAAAGAACCCACAGAGATCCATCCGTTGCTTGCTGCTGAGGCGAGCTCGTTGCCGGAAGATTCGAAAGTCGGCAGCAGCCGTATCAAGGTACGGCCGGGGGCCAGATCCGGTGAATGGATATTGCCTGACCTGAAAGGCTTGACCGCGCGACAGGTTCTGGATGTCTGCGAAACGATCAAATGCGACGTAAGCTTCCAGGGAAGCGGTGTCGTCGTGAAACAGAATCCAGGGCCGGGCACGCCGTTCAAAGAAGGCCAGACGTTGGAAGTGGGGTTCGAAGGATAAGAGTAATGAGCGTGCAGCTCAAACACATAGTGGCCGCTGTGCAACAAGCACAACTTCACGGTGAGGACTCCGTGATCGTCACCGGCGTGACCCACGACTCCAGAAGGGTGAAGCCTGGATGGCTCTTCGTGGCTTTGCCGGGGGCGGCAACGGATGGCCACAAGTTTGTTGCGGATGCCGTGAACTCCGGCGCGGCCGCTGTCGTGGCTAAGCACCAGCCATCTTCCCTCCCGGAGACTATGCCCTGGATAAAGGTGCCGGACGCCCGAAAGGCTTTGGGCACCATCGCGGCAGTGGTCTATGGCTATCCGACCCGTGACCTCACCCTCGTTGGGATCACTGGGACAAACGGCAAGACCACGCTCACGTTTCTCCTGGAAGCGATCGTTCGGGCGGCAGGAGGTTGTCCGGGAATCGTGGGTACTATTTCGTACCGGTGGCCGGGCAAAGAGCAATCTGCTCTGCACACCACACCGGAAGCATCGGACCTTCAGGCCCTCTTCCGAGACATGGTCGATGCCCGCGTAACTCACGCAGTGATCGAAGCTTCTTCCCACGGATTGGAGTTGGGTCGCCTGGAAGGCTGCGATTTCGACCTCGGTGTTTTCACCAATCTCAGTCAGGATCACTTGGACTTCCACGGCACCATGGAGGCTTACTATCAGTCAAAACGCATCCTCTTTCGCGATCTTTTGGTCCGTTCGGCCAAGAAGCGCACAGCTGCTGCGATCAACCAGGATGATCCTCAAGGCGCAACACTGATCCGGGAGATCGAGAAGGTCCCGGTGCTGAGTTACGGTCTCACGACCGGGTGTGATGTCACCGCGGAGCAAGTCTCTTTGGGAGCTGCCGGCCTTTCAGCTCGCGTGAAGACCCCTTCCGGCGCATTCTCGCTCAACTCGCGTCTGACCGGATCGTTCAATCTCTCGAATATTCTCGCGGCCGTAGCGGTGTCCGAGGCACTCGGCATCCCTCATGGCGCAGTCCAGGAAGGTGTGCAAGCTGTAAGCGTGGTTCCGGGCAGGATGGAGCGCGTACCCTCGGATCGAGGCACAATCCTGGTCGATTACGCACACACGCCCCAAGCGCTGGCGAATGCGCTGACAGCGCTCCAGGGACTTTCCAAGGGCCGCATTGTGACTGTCATGGGTTGCGGTGGAGATCGGGACAAGTCCAAGCGGCCCGTGATGGGGAAAGAAGCTGCCGCAGCCAGCGACGTGGTGGTCGTAACTTCGGACAATCCACGCACGGAAGATCCTCTGGCCATTATCGAACAGGTGGTGGAGGGCGTCCGAGGGCACGGTTTTGAACTCATCACGACCGCCGCGGGCAACGACCCGGTCAAGACAGGATCCTTCCTCGTCATCCCCGATCGCAGGAAGGCTATTGCTTGGGCGGTCAGCAACATAAAGAACGGCGATATCCTGCTCATCGCGGGGAAAGGACACGAGACGTATCAGGAGATCAACGGGGTGCGTTACCCGTTTGATGATCGTGAGGTGGTCAGAGAAGAACTCGACCGGATAGCTTCTGTTTCACCTCGAACCGATTCCGGCAAGAAATCGGCCGGACGTAGCACATATACGGGAGACCGAGATCGCACATGAGAGCTGAATCCGGACCATATCCGGCTTCCATGGTGCTGGACGCGTGTCAGGGCGTGCTCCTTCAAGGAGACGCAAGCACGGTCTTTGACGCGATCTCCACTGATTCGAGAGATATCAGGGCGGGTGACTTGTTCGTCCCGCTCAAAGGCACAACGTTTGACGGACACGAATTCGTCTTGCCGGCCCTGGAAGCCGGCGCCCGAGGCAGTTTGGTGGACCGCGGTGGCAACAGGGAAATTCCTCACAAGCTCACCAATCAAGTCCTGATCCAGGTTCAGGATACTCTCCGAGCTTTGTCCGACCTTGCATCAGCCTACCGTAAGTCCTATACCCTTCCCCTGATCGCGGTTACCGGCTCCTCGGGCAAAACTACCGTCAAGGAGATGATCGCGGCCGTCCTGGGGCGGTCGCATCATCCCCTGGTTTCACAAGGCAATCTGAACAACATGATCGGCCTACCCATGACCGTGCTGAACCTCAACGGTACTCACACGGTTGCCGTGGTTGAGGCCGGCGTCAATACCGTAGGTGAAATGAAGTACCTGGCCAGAGCCGCATCCCCTGATGTCGCGGTTATCACTACCATAGGACCCGTGCACCTGGAAGGGCTGGGATCCATTGAGCAGGTGGCAAGCGAGAAGTTCGAACTGGTCCGGTCTGTACGGGCACAGGGGACCGCAGTGATGCCGCACGGGAACGAATATCTCGAATCGCACTTAAAGGAAGCTCGCTGCACCGTGGTTTCTTTCGGAATCGAGCATGGTGACTACAGAGCTGCCAAGATCCGTGAAACCGATGGGAACCGCTTCGAGATGATCGCTCCCAGCGGCACAGTGGAAGTCAGCCTGTCCGTGGCCGGTCGCCACAACGTAGCCAATGCGCTGGCAGCGGCCGCAGCCTGTGTGGCAGTAGGAGTGCCCTTGGCTGAAGTCTCGGATACGCTGCGCGGCTTTGAGCCGCCCACGTGGCGCATGGAGATTCTCGCGCTCTCAGGAGGTCGAATTCTGATCCGAGATTGTTACAACGCGAATCCTCAGTCAATGAAATCTGCGCTCCAGGTGCTCTCAACCCGTGGTCGCGGTCGTCCACGGCTCGCCCTGCTCGCGGACATGATGGAATTGGGAGCGTACTCCGGGAAGCTCCACCAGGAGCTTGGAGAAGAGGTCGCCCGCCTCGGAATCGATCGGGTGGTGTTCGTGGGCGAGTACGGGGAGCAGGTTGCCCAAGGATTTAGTGCCGCGGGCGGCAATTCCAACTCAGTACTGGTTTTTGATAACAAGCAGGATGCGTGGAAGGCCATCAGACCCGATATCAAGAACTTCGGCGCCATCCTGGTGAAAGGGTCCCGCGTTACCAAGATGGAGACCATGGCCCAGAATATACTGGAGGAGAACTAGCCCATGCTCTATTACTTGCTCTACCCGCTGGGCTCGGAATTCATACTCTTCAATGTGTTCCGGTATATCTCTTTCCGAACGGTCATGGCCACTCTGACCGCATTGGTGATCAGTTTCTTGCTGGGACGACCGCTGGTGGAGTATCTCAGGGCCGTGCACGTGGGCCAGCAGATCCGAGACGACGGACCTCAGTCTCACTTTGAGAAGAGCGGCACGCCTACCATGGGCGGTCTGCTGATCCTGTTCGCGATGACCATCTCGTGCCTGCTTTGGGCCAGGATGGACAACATCTATTTCTGGCTTGTCCTGGGTGTCACGCTCGCTTTCGGGGCCATCGGCTTTGCAGATGACTACCTGAAGCTCAAGCGCAAGAACCATCGCGGGCTTTCGGGAAAGCGGCGGCTCGCTATCGAACTGGGAATCGGCGCGCTGGTAGGGCTGATTCTCTGGTGGGATCCAAGCTTTAAAACGACGCTGGCAGTACCCTTTTTCAAGAATGTCAATCCTGACCTGGGCGTCTGGTACATCCTCTTCGCGGCGCTGGTCATCGCCGGTACCGCGAACGCTGTGAATCTCACCGACGGGCTGGACGGGCTTGCCATAGGCCCGGTCATGGTGTGCGGCGCTACCTACCTGCTCTTCTCTTACATGTCCGGACATCTGAAGCTCGCCCAGTATCTGCAAATCTCTTACGTGCCCGGCGCGGGCGAACTGGCCGTAGTCTGTGGCGCGATGCTCGGGGCGGGTATGGGCTTCCTCTGGTATAACGCGTATCCCGCGGAAGTCTTCATGGGGGACGTAGGATCGCTCTCTCTCGGCGCGCTGCTGGGGTCGGTTGCGGTGATTTCCAAGCACGAGATCGTACTCGCCATAGCCGGCGGCCTTTTCGTGGTGGAAGCGCTATCCGTGATTCTTCAGGTCATATCGTTCCAGGCTACGGGTAAGCGGATTTTCAACATGGCCCCTATCCATCACCATTTCGAGCTTAAAGGGTGGCCTGAACCAAAAGTTATCGTACGTTTTTGGATCGTCTCTGTGGTTCTTGCACTCATGGCGGTCAGCACACTCAAACTCCGATAAGGATTTCGACCATGGACGAACCCGAATATACAGACGCGGGACAGACCGTTATTGTCCCGTGGGCTCGAATCAAGAGAGCCGCCGGTCAGCTACGGCCCAGGAGAGGCTTGCCGGGGCGGTTCCCTGAAAGCGAACCGTACCATTCGCCTCGCAGCAACGGAGACAAGAGAGTCGGCCTTGTGGCGCTTCACGCTGACGCGTGGGCAGAATGCCCGCTTGTCCTAGAACCCGACGAGGGCACGTAGGAGCGGAGAATGGGCTTAGCCGCCCGGTTGCAAACCGCACATACGCCGGGATTTGTTTCGGACCGACGAGCAGGACCCGATCCGGTGCTTCTGACGGTAGCCGCGCTTATCATTACCATTGGCGTGGTTATGGTCACATCCGCGGGGTACATCATTGCGACCGGGAGATTTGGAGACAGCTTCTATTACACCAAGAAACAGCTCCTTGCCCTGGTGTTGGGGTTGAGCGTCATGTACGGGATGTCCGTCATCAATCCCGCTTTCTGGAGGCGTGTTGTTCCGTACCTGATGATCGTGGGCTTGGTTCTTCTGCTGCTGGTCTTTGTGCCCGGAGTGGGCGTGGAGATGGGCGGTTCAAAGCGTTGGATACGGCTGCCATTCGGGCTCTTTCTTCAACCTTCCGAGTTCGTGAAGTACGCTCTGGTGCTCTTTCTTGCTGCGTCACTGGCCAAAAAGGGTGAGGGAATCAAGGATCTCGCGGTCGGATTTCTGCCGAACATTCTGGTTGTGGGCGCGGTGGTCGGGCTGGTATTAGCCCAGCCTGATTTTGGGACCTCAGTGATCATAACAATAGTGGGGTTCTTGATGCTTTTTGTGGCAGGGGTGAGGCCCCGTCACCTCTTGGCCAGCCTTGTCATCTGTTCGCCGCTGCTCATCTATTGGGCGTTCCAAGCTCCTTACCGAATCAGCCGATTAAAAGCCTTTGTGGACCCCTGGAGAGATCCTCTGGACGCAGGGTTTCAGGTCATTCAGAGCCTCGTGGCCTTTGGATGCGGCGGCTTTTGGGGCGTGGGTGTGGGAAAAGGAATCCAAAAGTTATATTACTTGCCCCAGCCCCACACGGACTTCATCTTTTCGGTCCTTGGGGAAGAAATGGGCTTGGTAGGTGTGGTGGCCCTGATTCTTCTTTTCTACATCCTCATCTGCCGTGGGTTTGTGGTCGCGATCAGGGCCCGGGACAGCTTTCACCAGTACCTGGCTTTCGGCATCATTTGCCTGATCGGTCTTCAGGCAATGATAAACATGGGCGTTTCTATGGGAATGCTTCCCACCAAAGGACTTCCTTTGCCTTTTGTTTCTTTGGGAGGCACGTCGCTCGTTATGAATCTCGCGGGCCTGGGCATGTTGCTCTCCATAGCCAGACACGAAGGGACCGACTCCCGAGGGGCCGCATAATGAGAGTGCTCATCGCAGGCGGCGGAACTGGAGGCCATCTCTTCCCGGCATTGGCTGTGGCCAGGGCGCTCAAGGAAGAAACCTCGGAGACCGAGGTGCTCTTCGTAGGCACTGAGCACGGTCTCGAGGCTAAGATCATCCCTACTACCGAGTTCGCCATCAGGTTCATCACAGCCAGGGGAATCCGGGGCGTTCGGATGATGAATGTCTTGCGTGCGCTGCTAGAAGTGCCTCTAGGCATCGTGGAATCTCTCTCTGTCCTGCGCGACTTCCGACCTCACGTGGTATTCGGCGTTGGCGGGTATGCATCGGGACCCACCGTCCTTGCCGCCCTCCTGTTGCGGATCCCCACAGCCATTCAAGAGCAAAACTCGGTCATGGGCACCACCAACCGGGTGCTCTCACGGCTCGTGGACCGGGTTTTTATCTCGTGGGAAAAGACCGAACCCTCTCCTCCTAAGGCAAAGACCATGCTCACGGGCAATCCGATCCGCGCAGACCTCATGAGACCTGCGCAGCCCGAGACTGAAAAGGTAAGGCTGCACGTCTTGGTCTTCGGAGGTTCTCAGGGTGCGCAGAGTATCAATGCGGCTATCACGAACAGCCTGGAACAGCTCAAACCGCTGGCAGGCCGGATTGCACTCATACACCAGACCGGCCGGGGCCGAGTGGAGGAGACCCTTCGGGCGTACGCGAAGGCCGGCATAAACGCGGACGTTCGTGAATTCATTGACAATATGGGAGCAGTATACCACTGGGCGGATCTGGTGGTCTGCCGCGCGGGAGCAAGTTCACTCGCAGAAATAACTGCGTTGGGGAAGCCTGCCATAGTGATCCCCTATCCCCATGCCATCGGCGATCATCAAGCTCGGAATGCCGCGGCTCTGGAAGCTCAGGAAGCGGTGCGGGTCATTCCGGACTCGCGTCTCAAGAATGGAGCGCTGGTTCGCGAGATCACGGACCTGGCAGGAAGACCGGAGCAATTGGCTCAAATGGCGGCCAATTCGCGAAAACTGGGAAGGCCTGAGGCTGCACGCGCCATCGCGAGGGAACTGCTCAGAATGGCCGGGAGTCGCGCATGATCGGAACCCTTTTCAAAAGGGTGAGGGACGTCCATTTCGTCGGTATCGGCGGCGTCGGGATGAGTGGGATCGCCGAGGTCCTGCTTGCGCTCGGCTTTCGAGTCAGCGGTTCGGACCTCAAGACTTCCGATATAACTGCTCGTCTGGAACGTCTGGGCGCTCGCGTATCGATCGGCCATGACGCGAAGCACCTGGACAAGGCTGACGTGGTTGTCTTTTCTTCCGCGGTGAACTCGGATAACCCCGAGCTGGCTGCGGCCAGGGAACGTCGCATCCCCGTAATACCTCGTGCCGAGATGCTGGCCGAGCTCATGCGTATGCAGACGTCAGTGGCCGTTGCAGGGATGCACGGCAAGACCACTACCACGTCTCTGATCGCTTCTGTCTTCTCTGCGGCGGGGCTTGACCCCACGGTAATCATCGGAGGCAAGCTCAACACTCCCGGCGGAGGGGCACGTCTGGGACAGGGAGATCTTCTGGTTGCCGAAGCAGATGAGTCGGATCGGTCTTTCCTGAGGCTCCATCCAAACGTCGCCTTGGTCACAAACATGGATCTGGAGCACCTGGATTGTTATTCGTCTATGGCTGAGATACGGGGCGCGTTTCTGGAGTTCATCAATCGACTCCCGTTCTACGGCTACGCCATCGTCTGCCTGGATGACGAAGAGGTCCAAAAGATCATCCCGCTCATCCGGAAGCGATTCATCACCTATGGGCTCTCGCCCCAGGCTCAGTATCACGGCCGCACGCGAGCGTCGGAAGGCCGCTCCACCCTGTTCGCGGTCTACCGAGAGCAAGAATCGCTCGGGGAGGTTCGCCTGCCAATGCCCGGGCTGCACAACGTTCAGAACGCGCTTGCTGCCATCGCGGTGGCTGACGTGTTCGAGATTCCCTTTGAGACTGTCCGCCAGGCCTTGGAATCATTCCCGGGAGTGCAGCGTCGCTTCACCGAACGGGGCACTGCCCGCGGAGTTACGGTGATCGACGACTACGGCCACCACCCCACGGAGATTAAAGCGGTCCTGCAAGCGGCTCGTCAGATCACCCAGGGACGGATCGCGGTGATTTTTCAACCTCACCGATACACAAGAACCAAGGCGTTGTTTGAAGAATTCCTGACCGCGTTCATCGATGTGGACCTGCTGTATATCATGGAAATCTACGCGGCCAGCGAGAAGCCCATAGAAGGCGTTTCCGGTGAGGCATTGTGTGAAGCGATTCGCAGCCGAGGCCACAAAGCGGTGCGTCTGTTGCCCGATCGAAAGACCATTCCTTCTGAAGTGTGTCGGGACCTGCGAGAAGGAGACATGGTCATTACTCTGGGAGCGGGTGACGTAACTCAGCTCGGGCCAATGATCCTTGAAGAGCTCCAGCGTGAGGAGGCTCATAGATCATGAGCTTGTCCCCGGCTCAAATCAGACAAATCCAGGAGCTGGTCTCGGGACGAGCCCGGGTCGCTGTTCCTTTGAGCCGGTACGCTTCCTTTCGTATCGGGGGCCCTGCGGACCTTGTCGCGGAACCCGCGGATGCGCAGGAGTTGGGAGCGGTCCTCCGATACGTGGACGAGAATAAGCTTCCGTATTTCTTGCTCGGCGCCGGCACCAATGTGCTCTTCCACGATAGCGGTTTTCGAGGCGTGGTGATTCGCACATGCTCTTTGGGCGGCTTTCAGTTGTATGAAAACGGCTCCGATTACGCCCGAGTCGCGGTCGGCGCGGGCACACCTCTCCCGTACGTGGTGAATCAGACTGCCCGGCTGGGCTTGGAGGGCATGGCGCAGCTCTGGGGTATTCCCGGAACTTTCGGCGGCGCGGTGATAACCAACGCGGGCGCGGGCGGAAGCTGCATCGGCGACCTTCTGGTCCAGGTGAAGCTCTTGAACTTGGCAGGAATCGAGATCAACCTCGGTGCGGATGACTTGGACTACCAGTATCGTCGGGTGAGCCTTCCCGAGGTCGCGGCAGTGTTGGAAGGCACCGTGAGGCTACGACGCGGCAATCCCGATGTGATTCATCAGCAGATCGAAGAGGCACGAACGCGACGGCGTGCCACTCAACCCATTAACCGGCCCAGCGCGGGGTGCGTCTTCAAAAACCCTTTACCGGACAAGCCCGCGGGAATGCTCATCGATTGCCTGGGCTTCAAAGGCGCGTCCGTGGGAGATGCGCAGGTATCGGAGCTCCACGCGAATTTCATCATCAACCGGGGCCGGGCTACTGCAGCTCAGGTGCTGGAACTGATCGAACGGATTCGCTCCAGAGTCAAGACCGAGGAAGGCATCGAGCTTGAACTGGAGGTCTCTGTCGTAGGAGTCGAGCCGAGCCATGATTAGAGGCGGAGATATCGGAGTCGTGGCGGTTCCGGCGATCTTTCCGTCCGATTCCGAGGCCGGGGACCGGCAAACAAGGGCCGGGAGCATTCTGCGCTCCGTGCTTGTAGTGGTGCTTTGCGTTAACGCGTCCTTGGCTGTTCTGCTCGCTTATGTGATTTTTCTTCATTTCCCGTACTTCACCCTTCACCACGTGGAGGTCATGGGCAACCATCGCCTTTCCGGCGCGGAAGTGATCGAAGCCTCGGAAGTGGAGACTGGAACAAATCTCCTCACGCTGGACCTTGGGGTTGTCGCGGGAAGGCTTAAGCGGCATCCGTGGGTGAAGGCTGTGTCAGTATACCGGAGGCTCCCCGGGAGCTTGGTGATCGAAATTCAAGAGCGCAACCCCAGAGCCATCTTGGCAGCGGGAAAGCTCTACTACGTGGACGAACAGGGTGAGATCTTTACTAGAGTTCTCCCGGGCAATTCGGTTCGATATCCGCTTCTGACCGGCGTGACTTCGGAGGAACTCTCCAGAAAGGGCTCCGACGTGAGAAAATCGGTCCGCAGGGGGCTCGTGGTTCTCGATGCGCTGGAAAGGAGCACGTCGGGACTTGCAGCCTCATCGGTCAGTGAGGTGCGAGTCAGCGTGGATCGAGGGCTCACACTGCACACAAACCGCGGACGGACCGTGGTGCTGGGCACGGAGGACTTCGAGCTCAAGCTGCGCCGGTATGAACGTCTGAAAAGATTCTTGACCCGACGCGGAGAATGGAATAACGCCAAGTTCATCGATCTGGACTTCGAGGATCGTGCTCTCGTGAGTCCGGGCCGTGCACGTGAGCAGGGGTAGGATCATGTCTCACAGCGAGAATACAGTGGTAGGTCTTGATATCGGCACTACTAAGACCTGCGCAATCATAGGCGAAATCAACGAAGACGGCATGGTGGATATCATCGGCCTGGGCACCGCTCCATGCCGTGGTTTGAGACGGGGTGTGGTAGTCAACATAGACCACACGGTGGCCAGCATAAAGAAGGCGGTTCAGGACGCGGAGCTTATGGCGGGGTGCAAGGCCGAGGTCGTCCTGGCAGGCATATCCGGGGGCCATATTAAAGGCATCAATTCCCACGGCGTCATCGCTGTGAAAAACCGTGAAGTCACCCCGGTAGACGTGGAACGGGTCATCGACGCGGCCCGGGCCGTAGCGATTCCTTTGGATCGGGAGGTCCTCCACATCGTAGCCCAGGAATACATGGTGGACGATCAGGACGGCATCAAAGAACCGGTGGGCATGGCGGGCGTGCGATTGGAAGCCAAGATCCACATCATAACCGGCGCGGTTTCCGCGGCCCAGAATATCATACGCTGCGCCCATCGAAGCGGGCTGCGAGTACACGAAGTTGTGCTCCAACAAATGGCTTCCGCCGAAGCGGTCCTCCTTCCTGACGAAAGAGAGCTTGGAGTCGCCCTGGTGGACATAGGTGGAGGGACCACAGATCTGGCGGTCTTTGTTGACGGCGCCATCCACCATACGTCGGTCCTGCCGGTGGGTGGCGAGCAATTGACCAACGATATCGCGGTGGGCCTCAAGACGCCGATGGTCGAGGCTGAGAGAATCAAGAGGAAGTATGGTTGTGCGCTGGGGTCTTTGGTCACCAGGGACGAGACTGTCTCGGTTCCGGGAGTGGGCGGCCGTGCCCCGCGGGTTCTGTCCCGATCGGTTCTTGCAGATATAGCGGAACCACGGCTCGAAGAAATACTGGGCCTGGTAAAGCGAGAACTGGAGAAATACAACCTGATGGATGACGTGCACTCGGGCGTAGTGCTCACCGGCGGAACCGTGGCAATCGAAGGGATGTGCGAACTGGCCGAACAGATTTTCGACTTGCCCGTGCGTGTTGGATTTCCCACGGGAATCAGCGGCCTTGTGGATATTGTGAGTTCGCCCCTGTACGCAACCGGCGTCGGGCTGGTCTTGTGGGGTGCGCGAAATCGTGGCGTAGACCTTGGCACAGCGACGTATGACGCAAGCACATTCGACCGGGTCGTGGGAAAGATGAAGCAGTGGTTCGCAGACGCATTCTGATAGAAATGCCCCCATCCCCCTTTAGTAAAGGGAGATTTAGTGAATTTTGAAGATTAGGTTTGTTGCGCTCGTGATTCTTGGTTTCGGGAGGTATTCCGGCAATGCTGGAGTTCGAAGTGTCCTCTGAGCGAAGTGCGCTTATTCGGGTCATTGGTGTGGGAGGCGGAGGCGGGAATGCTCTCACCAATATGATACGTTCCGGCCTGGGCGGAGTGGATTTTATCGCGGCCAACACGGATGCCCAGGCGCTCCGCACCAATTTGGCGGAGATTAAGCTCCAGATTGGGACCCAACATACGAAAGGTCTCGGGGCCGGCGCAGATCCGGAAGTGGGTAGGATCGCGGCCAACGAGGACTACGAAAACATCAAGGATGTCCTGGAAGGCTCCGACATGGTCTTCATCACCGCAGGCCTGGGAGGCGGCACCGGCACCGGAGCCGGGCCCATAATCGCCAGGATCGCGCGGCAGGAGATCGGCGCACTTACCGTCGCGGTAGTTACCAAGCCGTTTCTCTTCGAGGGCAGGAGACGTATGCGTCAAGCCGAGCTAGGCATCGACCTCCTCCGCAAAGAGGTGGACACGCTCATCATCATACCGAACCAGCGCCTTCTCTCGCTCAAGAAGGATATTTCTTTCCTCGAAGCCTTCCGAAAGGCCGACGATGTGGTCCTCCAAGGTGTCCGAGGAATATCCGATCTGGTCACAGTGAGCGGCCTGATCAATCTCGACTTCGCAGATGTGAAGACGGTGATGCAGGAGAAAGGTGTCGCGCTCATGGGCACAGGCTCCGGCATAGGCGAAGGCCGTGTGGAAGAAGCCACCCGAATGGCTATCAACAGTCCTCTGCTTGACGAAATCAGCATGGAGGGCGCACGAGGAGTCCTGATCAACATTACCGGTTCATCCAACCTGAGCCTGGCTGAAGTGAACGACGCGATTTCCGTTATCCAGAGTGAAGCTCACGATGACGCAAATATTATTTTCGGAGCAGTAATTGACGAAGACATGGGCGACGCGGTCAACGTCACCGTCATTGCCACAGGTTTCGGAAGAGACGTGCAGCTCTCAACTTCTACCGACGAGCGAAAACACGTTGTCAGGCCGGTGACCGTCCAATACGAAGAAATGGAGCAGGAAAAGCACCCCGCAAAAACCATCATCCCCGGTGAATCACGGGACGTGCAGCTACCCGCATTTATTCGGCAATCCAAAAGGGAAAAGAGCAGCCGCCACCTCGGGCTCGTTGACGACTACTGCTCGGAAGGAGCCGAGGATCTCGACATCCCCACGTTCCTGCGTAAGCAGGCCGACCTGTAACCCCACCCATGACAAGACCACGGGAGCAGGGAGCAGTCCGTAAACAACCGGGCGCCTCCCTTCCCGTGGCGCTCGTTTACCCGAACGTGTATCGGGTGGGCATGGGCAACCTCGGATTTCAACGCCTCTACCATTACCTCAACTCGCATCCTCGGTTTTCGGCCCAGCGGTTCTTCTTACCTGAAACCGCTGCTCGCCGCGGAGGAGCCATCAGCCGCTTGGTCTCCGAAGAGCACGCGCGGCCGTTGTCTTATTTCCCCGTGGTCGCGTTTTCCGTACCATTTGAAAACGATTACCCCACTATTCCGGCTATGTTGTCTGCTGGCGGTATCCCTCCCCTGCAAACAAACCGGAGACCTTCAGATCCGCTGGTCGTGGCCGGAGGAGTATCGGTCTCGATCAATCCCGAACCGCTGGCAGCATTCATGGACCTGATCTTCATCGGCGAAATCGAGGATGAACCGGAAAGAGTGGAAACAGGGTTCTTTGACCGCATTGCGGAATTCCAGCTTCGTCGAAGGGGTCGTCCCACTGACCGATCCGCGATTCTCAGGGAGTTCCGAGATCAGCCCGCGGTGTACGTGCCTTCCGCGTATCGATTCACTTTCGCGGATTCAGGTCTTATCCACGCTATCGACCCTGAACGGGGCTTCCCGCGGGCTGTCCGTGCTGCGAAACGGCGTTCAAAGAGCGCACCGGTTCCTGTGTCGGTCCTATTTTCGCCTGAGGTTGAATTCGGCGAGTCGCTTCTGGTTGAAACCAACCGAGGATGCGGTCGCGGCTGCCGGTTCTGCGCGGCGGGCTGGATCCATTTTCCCGTGCGTTACGCCGCATTTGACCGATTTCGGATGGAAGCTGAAAAGGCTGTGGCCGAAGGTCGCTCTGTGGGCCTGATCGGGTCGGACCTCGCGGGGCACCCGGAGTTGGAATCGATCCTTACATGGATTGTCGGCCGCGGGGGCACATTCAGCCTGTCGTCGATACGTCCCGAGGGTCTCTCACCGCGAATCATCGAGCTTCTGGCCAAAACCGGACAGCAGACTGCCACGCTCGCGCCGGAAGTCGCATCGAGGCGTCTGAAGAAAGTGATCGGAAAAGAGATCCCTTCAGAGCGTTTCTATGAGCTTGTGGACAAACTGGTTGCCACGGGCATACCGAATATCCGCTTCTATTTCATGATCGGGCTGCCCACGGAAACTGACGACGATGTGCATCAGATCGTGGACTTCGTGATGCAGAGCCGGAAGATCTTTGTGGGCGCGTCAAGGCCGCGAGGAAAGATCGGCAAGATGGGTATCCAGATCAACCCCTTTGTGCCAAAGGCCTGGACACCATTTCAGTGGGCGGGCATGGCCGACAGCCGAGTGTTGGAGCTCAGGATTGCTATGCTGAAGAAAGCTTTGGGCAAGATGCCCAACGTGGTGTTACGTGTCGAGTCTGCTCGCGAGGCGTTGCACCAGGCAGTGCTTTCCCGTGGAGACCGAAGAATCGCCGCTGCGATACTAAGAGTCGCCACGCAACAAGGGCGTTGGTCCGGTGTGTTCAAGCAAGAGAAACTCGGCCCGGATTTCTACGCCCAGCGGGAACGCGATCGGGAGGAAATCTTTCCGTGGGACGTGGTGGACCACGGGGTCTCAAAAAAAAGATTGCGAGAAATCTACCTTAAATCTCTCAGTTCTGGTAGAAGTTAACTGGGGGGATTTTTCGTTCTCACAAGCAGACCTGGAGGGGAGGATTGCACTGATGGCTCAGAAGAGGCTAATCCGGGCCAAAGACGTGGTGGATGATATCCTCTCGGGGATGTCTGATTCAGTGCTCATGGAGAAATACAAGCTCTCTTCCAGGGGCCTCCAGAGCATATTTCGCAAACTGCTCGCCGCCAAGGCCATCCGACCTTCAGAGCTTGCGTCGCGCTCCACGCTCTATGATGACACCGTTGCGATCGAAGACCTGCGCAATCTACCCCGGGATTTCATTGAGGACCGCGTGTCGATTTCGGTTGTAGGCCAGCCTGAAACCAAATGTTTTCTTCAGGACCTTAGCGACACCGAGGTCCAGTTGACGGGTATCAAAGCAGAAGTTGACGAAATTAGGCTGTTGAGAGTCGAAACCGAGGAGTTCACCGATATCCGGCCGTTCGAGTTCTACGCGCTTTGCCGTTGGGCAAAAAAGGACCTGACCGAACGGAACTACGTGGCAGGGTTCGAAATAGCCGACATCTCCGAAGAAGACCGGCTGGAACTTCGCAAGCTGCTGGAATTGCTCTCCCCAACCTTTACGTTGAAAGATTGGCCCGACCGCTCGTAAAAATTATCTTGACTTGGGCGTACCCGGCCGTGTAGCGTTTAAGTAGGAACTGAATTACCGGAAGACACCCCATGTGCCAGAAGGAAGCCGAACTATTTAAAGTCCTTGGCGTGGAATCGCGGATCAGGATCATCGACCTCCTGAAGCAGAGGGGACCTTTGTGCGTAAATGAGATGGCGGAGATATTGGGGATCACCCCTTCTGCGGTGTCTCAGCATCTTAAGATTCTTAGACATGCGGGCTTGGTTCGGAATCAGCGAAAGGGCTTCTGGATACCCTACGAGGTGGATGAAGCAGCACTTGAGCAATGTGGACAAGTCATTTCAAATGTTTGCCGTTGCGGTTGTGAAGAGAGCTGTCGGGTGGCGGAGCAATCTGTGCCTGAGAAAATCGGTTCGAGGGACGCGGAATTGATTAACCTAAAGAAACTGGAGCGGGAACTTGAAGGTGAGTTACAGAAGGTGCGGACCCAGATGGAGAAGTTCAAAAAAAAGGCATAATTTTTTTGGCGGGCGTTTCAGTATCTGCTTATATACTGAATACACACGGAGGTTTCGATGAAAGCGCAAGAATCTTCTCTTGAAGAGGCTGTGGAAATTAAAAATCTCGCTAAACAGATAGCGAGGGAACGAATAGCTTCTCGCTCTGCGGAGAGAGATGTGAGCGGCGAGTTTCCAAGGGAGTGCCTGCGGATTCTTGGAGAAGTGGGTCTTATGGGTGCGATCGTTTCCGAGGCTCAGGGGGGCTCTGGAACCGGGCGTCTGGTCTATGCTTCCATCGTGCAAGAACTCGCCGGAGCCTGTGCCTCCACCGCTCTCATCTATGTGTCCCATTCGATTGTGGCTAAAGCGCTTGAACTCTTCGGGAGCGAAGCGACGAAGAAGAAATGGTTGCCTGGAATGGTGACAGGTCGAACTCTCGGAGCATTTGCCGTTCACGAACCCGATTCAGGCTGCAATGCAGGAGCTATTAGGACCACGGCAAAGAGGGATGGTGACTTCTACATAGTGAACGGTTCCAAAATCTTCATCACCTCAGCAGGAGAGGCCGACATTTACATGATTCTTGTGAGGACTGATCCTGAAAAGGGTCCACAGGGAATGAGTCTGCTCATTCTTGATGATGACACCGCGGGACTTTCCTTTGGACGCCCCGAAGACCGTATGGGCATGAGAAGTACCTCATCAAGAGAGATGTTCTTCAGCGACTGCCGAGTTCCGGTACAAAACCTCGTGGGAGCTGAAGGTGGAATGGCTGAAATTATGGGGAAAGTAATGATGGGCTGGGGGTTCTTTGGGGCAGCAGCAATCTCAGTGGGCATAGCCAGGTCAGCCACGGAGATTGCGGTAAAGCACGCGAAAGAGAGGAGGATTTCCGGGCAGCCAATCGGTGTTCATCAGGCTGTCCAGTCAATGATTACAGACATGATTCTTGGAACCGAATCTGCGGAAGCACTCCTCCAGGCCTGTGCCGCCAGGGCTGAGTCTTCTCCATCTACCGCCGTAATCAATGGCTTGAAGGCAAAACTGTTCGCTTCCGAAACGGCTGTGTGTGTGAGCGACAAGGCAATCCAGCTATTAGGTGGTCACGGATATTGCCGCGACTTTGTTGTCGAAAGACTGTTCCGAGATGCACGAGGATTGAAGCTTCACTTCAAGACATCCGAGTTACTCCGGCAAGATATTGCCAAGGCAGCATTGGGACTGTAATGCGACTGTTTCAGGGCGAAGGCGTGGTGACCTGGGATACGCCGGGGACACGCTGCGGCTGGCCCAAAAAGGAAGAGAGGTGATTGAGAATGTGTCAGCCAGGATCAGGTCATAGGTTTTCAGGCATGAGGTGGGGATGCACGTGTGGCTGCGGCGGTCCCCCGATCCGTCGCTTCTTCTCCTCAAAAGAGGAAGAGGGGTGGATGGAAGATTACAGAGACCAACTGAAAAAGGAACTTGCCGGACTGGAAGAACGCCTGAAAGAACGCAAAGAGAAGTAAAAACCACTTTGGAAGGAAGGAGGTGATAGGGATGAGCGACAAAGAGCAAAACAAAAAGCAGGAAAAATGCGGGTGCGGGTGCGGGTTCTCCACTGAGAAGGGGGCCAAAAACGCAAAGTCCGAGGACAAAGAATCCAAGTAGAAAAGGGGCTTGCACACAGTTCCAGTGCTGCCTTGGCAATATCTTGCCGACTATGCCGATGTCTTAAGCCGGATCAGGATCGCGGCTTCATTGTTCTCTGGGTCTTCCCTTCTTACTTCTTTGGAGTTGCGCTAGCGCCGGCCGCACCCCTCTTTCGTGCGCCCCAGGGGCAGGCCCTGATGCAAACGCCGCAGATGGGGCTGTCGATAAAGGGGATCTGCGTAAACTCCTTGGAGACTTTCTTGAGGCAACGATTGAAGTGCAAAGCTTCGTTGCGGGTTTTGTAGTGGCGCTGGGTGTTCACATTTTTGATGGCCTGTGCCGGGCACGCTTCCGCACAGGCTGAGCACTTTCCGCAAAGGTTCTTCACCGGGTTATCAGGGTCCAGCGCGACATCTGTCAGCACGGTGACCAATCGTAGCCGCGGACCAAAGGAGCGATTCACGACGAGGAGGCTCTTACCTTGCCATCCAAGGCCTGCTGCGAGGGCCACTGCTTTATGAGAAATGTACGAGGTCCACTTTTTCTTGTCGAGGAGCTGGGACGCGGGAATAGGAAGGGCCTTCCCACCGTCCTGCTGCAGAAACTGAGACACCCGGAGCGCTATGTCGTCCAGTAGAGCGTTCACTTTCAAGTAATGCTGCTGATAGATGGGTGTGGGCTGATCCACGATGGTATCGATCACGCCGTCTGCGAGCCGAACTGCAATGCTCACGGCCCTGGTATAGCCTTCCAGGAGGTTGGCAGGCTCGGTCTGAATGCCGTCCAGAAGCGCAAGGTCCGCGACTCCCACCAAATCTGCACCACACTCATGAGCGAATTTCTTAAGTTTGTCCGTTTTCACGTGCTGTTCTCCACTCTTCGTTGCCTCGAGCGTAATGAATTGCGCCCTGAAGTGCGCTTTCAAGCCCTGGAAGCGCCTGAAAAAGGTGGGAGTTTTTGGTGGAGGGGTCCGGGGGGGCCCCCGTTTTGAAAAAGGGGCCCCCCCCCCCCCCCCCCCCCCCCCCCCCCCCCCCCCCCCCCCCCCCCCCCCCCCCCCCCCCCCCCCCCCCCCCCCCCCCCCCCCCCCCCCCCCCCCCCCCCCCCCCCCCCGCCACTCTTCCAGAGGCTCACACGTTTAGCAAGCGCTCCTACGCTTGACCGGTAGCTGCGCCGCAGCAGCGTTTGTATTTTTTCCCTGAACCGCACGGACAGAGTGCGTTCAGGGCCGGTATCGTCGGGACTACGGGCTTGGCTTGCAAGCTTCGTCGAGGCTGTTTTCGGTAATATTGCACCAGCAGATATACCGTGATGCCCACGAGCACGAGCCACACGATCACCAGGCCCACATTCTCTCTGAAAGTGAACATGCCTGAAGTGAGAAACCAGATAAGCGCCGCGGTCCATACTCCTACCCAGACCAGCGCGTAGTACGGGCTTTTGATCTTCTTCATGGCATGGGTTTAGCAGTTCGTGAGCAAGGCCGTCAATATGAGGTGTTGTGAGCAAAGGTCGTTTGATGCTATTCTGCCCGTCTGAACAAGCCGTGCGTTGATGCCGCTCCGGTGCGACGCACATAAGATTTGGATGCGAAACCTATGACCTTTCTCTTTATCAATGTGAATCACGACGTAGGCCCCGAGTCTTCGGAGAGCATACCCATATCCCAGGGCTATATCCTCGCCACGTTGAAGGAACAGGGCTGGGACGGAATCATTATCGATGATCTGCGCGGTCGCGCTTTAAGCTTGAATGTACTGGAGAAGTGGATCCGCCGTATCGAACCCGATGTTATCGGTTTCACCGCGTATCGGAGCACGATGGACCGTATCCGTTTCCTGTGCCGATACATCAAGTCCAGGCATCGGAAGATCCGCGTGATGCTCGGCGGTCCGCAGGCGGTGCGGATGCCGCCTACCGCTCTGGAACACTTGGAAGACGTGGATATTTTGGTTCGTGGTGAAGGCGAGCTGGTCACGGCCGCGATAGCCAAGGCAATTGACGCGAATGAGCCCTTGGAAACAGTGGAAGGGATCGTGTGCCGCTGCGAGGGCCGCATTGTGGATACCGGCACTGGGCCGAAACCTTCGATTGATCTGGACGAATATTCCTCGCCGTATCTGACGGGATTGCTGAATTTGGAAGGCAAGGATACCGCCATCTTGCTGTCTTCCCGAGGGTGCAGCCATGTATGCCGCTTCTGCATCACTCCGAGCATCTGTGGCGGGAAAGTTCGGTTCCATTCAGTGGAACGCACCATAGCTGAGATGGAATTGCTCGTGGGACAAGGCATCGAACGTTTCTGGTTCGCTGATCCCAACTTCACTGAAGATCGCGAGCGCACCCTGCGGCTCCTGGAAACCAAGCAGGCTCGAGGCATTCAAACGCCGTTCTGGTTTCAGACACGGTCGGACTTGATTGACGCTTCGCTACTCCAAAAACTCCGAGAAGCAGGCGCGGACACGATTGCGTTCGGACTCGAATCAGGAAGTCCAGGAGTGCTCGCGGGAACGAACAAGCAAATCGTTCTGGAGCAACTCCGAGAGAACGTGAAGACCGCGCAATCCCTGGGCATGGAGACCGAGCTCTTCACCATCTTCGGTTTGCCGGGAGAAACCGTGGAATCGGCCCGCGAAACCCTCGAATTCGTGAAATCATTGGGTATCTCGATCCAATCGAATTCGGGCTCCCAACAAATGCAGCTCTATTTCGGGTCCATCTACGAAAAGAATCCTCCACGATGGGGTTTCCGTCCGTTTTCTCAGTACCGGGCTCAATACATGGCAATTGGCGATGAATACGAGACCGAAACCATGTCCAGGCAGGATCTGAAGAAGGTCAGGAACATGTGGGTCCTGGCCAATGAAAAGATGGAACGGGATGTTTACTTCAAGCAACACATCTTCGAGGTGCTGGACTTCCTGCTGGAAAACCAACACGAGCTGGAAGACGAGACCAGCTTCTACGTTTACGGTGCCTTGGCCAGCTCGGCTCTGGAAGAGTTTGACATACTCCTTCAGTTCCTCGAGGGGCTCCAAAAGCATACTGACGGGCACAAAGATATGCTCGAAGAGGTCATATCCGCGCTCAGCTTCTTCAAGGAATCAGACGAGCCAATAGGGCCTATGGATCGCGTCATCTTCGATTCACGCAGTTTCCTCGAAGGAGTCCCGTTTACTGGAATCTCAGGTAAGTTCTGGGACGTGTTGCTGGGGAGAGGCCTGTTGCTCCCTTCGTTTGAAGAGGGTTTTGTGGGCGCACGACAAGGCGATGAAATCTCCTTCGATTTTGTTTTCCCCGATGATTACGTGCAGGAGGAGCTCCGCGGCAAGAAGGTAGAAGTTCAGGCGAAGATTCATAAAGTTTTTCAATCGGTTGAGGCGAATAGCATCGACGAAGTCAAAAGCCTGAACATCCAAAATACGTATCCTGTTTCCGACCTCGACACTCTCAGGGAACAAAACGAGATTCTCTACTATCTTGCGCTGAGGCGCTCTGACCCTCGGGCGCTTGCACAAACTCCGAGCCATTTCCTGATGTTGGCTCACCAGTCGGCAAAGCTGGGCAAGCGTGAGGTCGTTGAGGAGCTGGCGCACGCTCTGGAACAGAAGCCCAAGGCGCTCAAGGCTCTTGCCGACACCTTGATGAATACGGGCAAGTTTGCGTGGGCTCTTCCCTATTACGAGAAGGTTTCGGAAGAGGTTCCCAGTGCACAGCTCAAACGAGTCCAATGCCTTTTGCACATGGAAGAGCCTGAACGAGCGCTCGCGCTGATTGAGACGCTTCCGGAGGGTAAAGATCTGGAGTTCTATCAAACGCTGCTGGAGTGCCTCAAGCGAGCGCGGCCGGCATCCGAGCGCATACCTTCACTGGAGCACCATGTGATGGATCTGAAAGTGAATGCGGCCCTGGATCGGGAGATGCTCAGCAGACGTATCGGAAATCCGACCAATCCCATCGTGCACGGCCTGCACGGTGAGGAATGACGGGAAAGGCTTGAAGAGGCAAAATTTTCTGCAAGAGAGGCCGGGGAAGCCCGAACAAAAAGGGACCTCCCCGGACCCCTCCTCCAAAGACTCTCAGCCTGTGCAAGCGCTTCCAGCGCTTGCAAGCCTTTGTGCCTCCAAGCCAACGGGAGGTGGCTTCGTAAACGGTTACGGATGCATTCCGGGGGGAATACTCGTCAACAATACTGAAATCTTCTCGTTTCTATCCAACACGAAGGAGAATCAATGAGCACGGAAGTTCCTACGCACGATGCGCTTGTAACCTATTATCGCGAAGATCGCGTCGGCTTTATGACGCTGAACAGGCCTGAGAAGCGCAATGCGCTGAACCACGCACTCTGGTACACCCTGGGCGCGGCTGTTGCTCAAGCCGAGGAGGACGAGGAAGCGCGGATCGTGCTTGTGAAAGGCGCGGGTAAGTCTTTTTGCGCAGGACTGGACCTTAGCCCTGAGAATCAGGTTGTGAACACGCTCAGCGGCCAGCCAAGCGCAACACAGAAGATGGCTTTCTATCGTTCAGTTCGAACGATTCAAAGGATCTACACCCGGCTGGAACGGCTGTCCAAGCCCACCATTGCCGTGATACAGGGACACTGTCTCGGGGCAGGGCTTGAGTTGGCGCTTTGCTGCGATATTCGCCTCTGTTCTCAGGACGCTGTGTTTTCCTTGCCTGAGGCAACCTTGGCAATAATCACTGACGTAGGCGGCTTGCAGCGACTCCCGAGGGTCGTGGGCAAAGGTTTCGCGCGTGAGATTGCCTTTCGAGGACATCGCTTCGACGCCACGTACGCCAAGTCTGTCGGCCTGGTTAACCACGTGTATGGAGATCATCAAGCGTTGGAGACCGCTGCTCAGGAAATGGCCTTGGAGATCGCCGGCAATCCGCCTTTGGCGGTGCAGGGAGCCAAAGAGGTCTTCCTGTTCCAGGAAAGAGCTGGGCTCGAAGAATCCATGGACTACAACGCGGCCAGGTCAAGTATGATCATGCCGTCTGAAGATCTCTTCGAGGCTATGGCAGCGTTTATGCAAAAACGAAAAGGCGAATTCAAGGGAGCGTAAAATTTTATCCGTATTTTACACCTAAGCGTGGGAGGTTGCCGTGATTCAGAAGCTGCTCGAACCCATATCGGTCGGTCCTATGAAGCTATCCAACCGGGTGGTAATGACTGCAATGCACCTGAATTACTGTCCGAATGGGGAAGTGACGGACAAGATGGTGGACTTCTACCGTGCCCGAGCCCGTGGAGGCGCCAGCCTGGTTATCGTCGGAGGCGCGGAGATCGACGCGGAAGCCTCCGGCATCGATCTGTTCATCTCTATCAAGGACGATAAGTATATTCCGGGGCTGAAAAGACTCGTCGACGGCGTACATGAGGAAGGAGGCAAGATAGCGGTCCAACTATACATGGCCGGGGCATATTCTTTTGCGAGTATGAAAGGCCTGCCTATCTTCGCGCCTTCCGAGTATGAGTCGTACTTCACCCGACAGAAGACCACTGCAATGACCCTGGCGGACATTCAACGGATTCAGGACGATTTTGTGCAAGCAGCTCGCCGGGCCAAGGCAGCGGGTTTCGATGCAGTGGAGGTTTTGGCTTCGGCCGGATACCTGATATGCCAGTTCCTTTCGCCCAAGACGAACAAACGGGACGACGAGTACGGCGGCCCGCTGGAAAACCGCATGAGATTCGGCCTGGAGGTGATCCGCAAGGTGCGGGAACAAGCAGGCTCGGACATGGCGATCATCGTACGGGTGGCCGGGAACGACTTTGTCCAGGACAGCCACACGAACAAGGAAGCCCGCGTCTTCGCCAGAGCGTGCCAGGATGCGGGTGCGGACTGCATCAACGTTACCGGTGGATGGCATGAGAGCCGCGTTCCTCAAATCACTATGGACTTACCTCAGGCGGGGTATGTTTACCTTGCCAGAGGCATAAAGGAAAACGTGACCGTGCCGGTTATCGGCTGCAATCGCATCAACGACCCCCTGATCGCCGAGGACGTCCTTGCTGAAGGCATCGCAGACCTCGTGGGAGTGGCTAGAGGTCTCCTGGCCGATCCGGAATTTGTGAACAAGGCTCGTCAACAAAAGTTCGATGAAATTCGTCGCTGCGTGGCGTGCAACCAGAGGTGTTTTGATTACGTGTTTCAGCTTAGGCCGGTCGGCTGTATGGTTAACCCGAAGGCAGGCCGTGAGGGCGAAACCGAGCTGAAACCCGCTACAAAGGTCAAGAAGATCTTTGTCGCCGGCGCTGGCCCGGCAGGGTGCGAATTTGCATGCACAGCCACTGAACGCGGCCACAAAGTGGCCCTATTTGACAAGGTTGACTACCTCGGCGGGCAGGTCCAATGGTCTGCGATCCGCACCCGGAAGCCGGAATACCTGAACATGTTCAGATACTATAGGGCAATGCTGGACAAACTCCAAGTCGACGTGCGCCTGAACACGGAACTTACCCCCGCGCTGGTGGCCCAAGAAAAGCCTGACCTCGTGGTGGTTGCGACAGGCGCAGCTCCCTTCAAACCTCCCATTCCGGAAGTGGACCTTCCTTATGTGCTCCAGGCCTGGGATGTGCTGAAAGACGATCTCAAGACCGGTACCAACGTGGTCGTGGTGGGAGGAGGGTCCGTGGGTCTGGAAACCGCTGTGTTCCTTGCCTCCAAGGGGACGATCTCACCGGAGCAGCTCTACTTCCTCACGCTGCATCAAGCGGAGCGACCGGAGGTGCTGCGGGAGCTCATGACCAAAGGGGTCAAGAACGTGACGGTCCTGGAGATGCTCGGCCGCATCGGGCAGGACCTGGGCCCGTCGACCCGATGGGTACTCATGAAAGACCTGCACACCAGAGGGATACAAATCATCACCGGCGCGACCATGAAATCGATCTCAGAGGGCAGGGTCACCTATACCGACTCGCAGGGGAATGAACAAACCCTGCCCGCCGATACGGTGGTACTCGCAATGGGAGCCCGCTCGGAAAACTCCCTGGCAAAAGCCCTGGAGTCCACGGGCGTGGAAATCAAAGTGATCGGCGACGCAGCAAAGGTAGGCAAAATCGGCAACGCAGTGGAAGAAGGCTTCAACCTGGCCCTAGAAGTGTAGAAGCGGTTTCTAGAACCAAGAGTTTGTCCGGGAATGGCCGGGGAGGGCTGAGCAAGGAAGGACCTCCCCGGGCCCCTCTTCCAACAGTTCCTGTGCTCCTCCAAACGTCTCTACGTCTCTCCAACAAAGGGGGTTGTCATGAAAAAGATGTCTCGACGTAGGTTCATGGCAGCGGGGATTTCAGCCCTAGCTGCCGGTCAAGCCTTGCTGAGCGGCGGAGCAAAGACCGCTTCTGCCGGGCAAGGTACTGCCGAGAAGAAATCGTCCGGCACACGGCTTATCCTTCTCGGCACCGCTGGGGGGCCGCGGCCGAACAAAGTGAGATCCTCACCGGCTCAGGTAATAGTCGTCAATTCGGTTCCCTATGTGGTGGATTGCGGCTCAGGGGTTGCGCGGCAAATCGTCATGGCGGGAGTCCCTCTGCCCAAGCTTCGGAACGTGTTCTTGACTCATCATCATTCGGATCACAACGCGGATTACGGGAACCTTATCTATTTGGCGTGGGCCAGCGGGCTTAAGACACCTGTGGATACGTACGGACCGCCGCCAATAGACAAGATGACCAAGCTCTACTTTGATTTGAACGCGTATGACATCAACATCAGAATAGACGACGAGAAAAGAGTGCCTCTCGTGCCGCTGGTGACTGTTCATGAATTCGATAAGGGCGGCTTAGTCATGCAGGACGACAACGTCAAGGTCACCGCCACGCTCGTTCATCATCCGCCGGTTGTCCCCGCCTTTGCCTTCCGATTTGATACGGCCGATCGATCGATCGTAATCTCGGGCGACACCACACCTTCGGACAATCTGATCAAACTGGCCCAGGGCGCAGACGTGCTGGTGCATGAAGTGATTCACAAACCGTCTCTGGCCAAGCTCATTGCCCGTATCCCGAATGCAGATAAGCTTCTTGAGCATATCGTTGCAAGCCACACCACTCACGACGATGTGGGAAAAGTAGCGAAGGCCGCTGGAGTAAAGACCTTGGTCTTGTCTCACATCGTGCCTTGTGACGACCTGTCGGTGACGGATGAAATGTGGATTGAGGGAGCGCGGGCCCATTTCGACGGAAAGGTGATCGTTGGAAAAGACCTGATGGAGATCTGAGGAGGGCTCCCCAAAGCGACGCCGCTCTGAAAGCGCCTCTATGGCTTTTGTGCCAGGTATCCGGCTTCTTTGAGTTTGTTCACCAGGATCCAGCCCTTGCCTCTCGAGGTGTGGATTGAATGCGTCAGGTTGCGGCCTTTTACTTTGGCGGGGAACTTCCCGACTGAAGGCTTCAGTTTGGGATTGAGTTCGAGGATCTTCCGGGGCGGAGTATCAGTCATCCGCGCGATCTCAGCCACGGGCAGATCTTTTGCCAGGGCAATGCCCGTCACGTTATCGAAAATCAGTGGCGGAGTAGTCGCGGCATTCAGGCCGTAGTCGCGAAGATGCGCGAAGATAATGGCGAATGCTATCCACCTGACCACCAGCTCTTCGGCGTTATCCGGAAGTGGAATGTCCCAAAAGGACTGAGACTTCCACTGCTTCTCGCGTTCCGCAACGGTTTTGGTCGCGGTGATGTATGCGGCCGCGGCCATGAGCCAACTTTCGTGCCCCAGATCCTTTCTGATGCGTTTGATTCGGGACGCAAAACATGCGGTGGAAAGCTCCAGATCCAGCCTATCATCGTGCCACGCGTCCACGGACATGCTCACGCCTTCATTGGAATCGCACGGCTTGTCCAGTCCCCACCAGCCTGCTCCTGATACTCTGGGAGAAGCCTGGAGGCTGAGGCCCGAAAGCACCGGAGCAAACAGGAGAAAGTCCTGGGGGACACCGTCCCGCTTCAGCACTTCCTCGAAAATCCAGGCGAATTGCTGCGTTTGATTGATCCAGGATGTGAGTGCGCTGCGTGCGTCAAGGAGTAGGAAGTTCAGCTCGTTGCGGATTCGATCTCCTACATCAGGCCGCTGGATAGGGACGACTTCTCCTGCAAATCGAAACGGTTTTTTGAGCACATCCGCGGGCAGAGAATAGCGTCCGCACGGAGTAGCTGCCCGGACACCCGGGCCGGGGGTCCGGGCCTCAACAAGAAGGCAGCTCACATGAAGGACCAGAACGAGAAAAAGCAAGGATGTCCGTAAGAATGAGTTGCGTCCAAACGCGAGAATCCCAAGGTAGCGGAAACACCATTCAAAATCTGCGCCTCTCGCCTTTAGTAAATGGCGGTCGGGAGACTTTAGCAGTGAAATAGGATGGTTACGCACAACAACATTGCTGTCCGACTTTGTATCGAGGGTACGCGTAGGGGCGCACGGCCGTGCGCCCCTACCATGAACAATATCAGCGCTCATTGAAAGTCTCAGATCGCCGTCCGCTGGTCGCGTCCTTCGATGAGATGTGATAGGGCTCACTCTCCACGGAAAGGAGCGCGGGAATAGGGTTCCCACAGCTCATTTGGTTGTGGATTGCTCCGGGCTGGTTTGCTTGCCCAGTTCCTTTTCCAGTTCTCGGAGCTTCTTTTGCACCATCAGATTGTGCGGGTTGGATTCAAGGGAACGCTGGTAAGCTTTGACCGCGTCCTCTTTTCGTCCCAATGAGACCAGAACGTCTCCCTGATGTTCCGCGATGATCGGATCCGATTTGACCTTCTCCGACGCCTTCTCGATCTGCTCCAGGGCCTTCTCGCTCTCCCCCTTCTTGAAGTACAACCAGGCCAGCGAATCAATGATGTACCCATCGTCAGGCTTCAGGTCCATGGCCTTCCGAATGCATTCTTCCGCTTTCTTCACATCTTGTCCCATGGAGAGCAGGGTATAGCCGACGAAATTAAGAGCGCTGGCATCATCAGGCTTTTCGTGGAGCAGCTTTTCCATGGTGGTGAGGCCGAGGCCCCGGCGGCCGCTCTTCTCATACACATTGCCCAGGGAATAGAGCAACCTGGTATCGTTTGGGGTCAGCTCCAGGCTTTTCTGGTAATTACTCGTGGCTTCCGCGTACCGGTGCATCTCCTCGAGCACGGACCCGCGGATGTGATAAAGATCGGGATCTTTTGCATCGGTTTCAAGGGCCTGATCGACATATTTGATGGCTTTGGCATAATCGCGTTTTCGGAGAAACATTAGGGACATGACAAGTCTGGAATTCAGATATGACGGCGCATCCTTTGGGATCCTGGTGAACTCTTGCTCTGCTTCATCCACCTTTCCCTGCTCTCTGAGCACTCTTCCCAGATGGTACCGAACCTGGTCCCAGCCTGGCTTGGTTTCGAGGATTTTGTTTAGCGTCTTCTCGGCCATTTCATACTGCTTCTGGGCCGCGAGGATGAGAGCCATCCTAATCTGGATGCTGAGATTTGACGGCGCAAGCTTTGAAAGTTCCTCAAAAACCTTGTAGGCCTGGTCGTACTTCTTCTGGCTTGCCAGTACGTGAGCCAGGTTCAACCGAGCGTTTATGTTGACCTTGTCCAGCTCTAAAGCTTCCCGGAGGTGCTTTTCCGCTTCGTCATACTTCTTCTGGAGCGTGTAGACAGTCCCGATCTCCACGTGTGCTTGAGCAGCTACGTCGCTGCCTGTTTCCAGCAGCTTCTGGAAAGTCTCTACAGCCTGGTCGTACTGCTCGGTTTCGACGTAAACCTTGCCAAGATAGAAATAGCCCTCCCGGTCCTCCGGGAAGCGCTCAATCATCTTCTTGAGGGTCTTTTCCGCGTCGCCGAAAAGCCTCTGTGAAGCCTGGAGCGAACCGATAAAGATGTAGAGATCTTTCTCATCGGGCTTCAGCTCCAGAGCCGCATTGTACGATTCTATGGCTCGGTCGCGATCTCCGGTGACCGTGTAGATCTTTCCCAAGAGCGTATATGCTTCGTCATAGTCCGGGTTGTACAACAAAGCCATTCGGGCCATGATGAGCGCGTCCGAGGTCCTCCGATTTTTGGCGAGAAGTGTTCCTATTCTCGTATTGAGATACGGTGACGTGGGGTCCAGATCGAGGGCTTTTCGGTAGTAATAGTATACCCTCTCCATGTCGCCCTCAGCCTGAGCCTGTTCAGCCATGAGGAAGTAATATCCGGGATCGTCTTCGGCTCGGGGCATCTCCATCACGGGTGGTTGCCCGGAAGGAGCATCGGTCTTGAGTTCCGCAGCGGCGGGAGACGTGGCAACAGCCGAGATCGGCAATAACAAGGCGCATACGATAAGCGCGGCCGTAAGTACTTTCGTGCGGATCATGATTTGTTTCCTTTGAACATATCCGTCTATCGAGAGTCCGCTGAGTGCAGAATGTCGATCACGTCCTTGTAAGGCGGATGCCCGAATACCGCGCTACCCGCCACAAATACGTCGGCTCCCGCGCGGGCAAGGTCCGCAGCCGTTGTGGGGCCTACACCTCCGTCGATCTCTATGAGGATCTCATAATCGGATTCGTCGATCAGCTTCCGGAGCGCCTCCACTTTCGGCAACATCGTAGGAATAAACGATTGCCCTCCAAAGCCCGGATTCACCGTCATAATCATAGCCACATCAAGCTCCGCGACCACGTGACGAATCGCGGCAAGCCCTGTGGAGGGATTCAGAGCGGCTCCAGCCTTCGCGCCTCTTTCACGGATTCGTGACAGGGTGCGGTGCAAGTGATGGGTTACTTCAGGATGCACGCTGAGCACATCCGCGCCCGCGTCGCAGAACGCGTCAATGTAACGATCGGGGTCGGATATCATTAGGTGGACATCAATCGGCAAGGAGGTCGCTCGTTTGGCCGCCTCCACGATCATAGGTCCGATGGTGATGTTCGGGACAAAGTGTCCATCCATCACATCCACATGGATCCAATCGGCTCCGGCTTCCTCAACTGCCCGAATTTCTTCACCCAGCCTGGTGAAATCCGCGGAGAGGATAGAGGGCGCAACAAGAATTCGCTTCTGATTCCGCATGAGCACGTCCTGTGGAAAAACTTCGAACGAGGTCTCTGTGAGAAAAGCGACATGGCATTATAGCTCAAGGCCTTCCACGTGGTACTGACACTTGGGGCAACGGCCGTCTTTGACCCGATTCTCCCTGATGGTATAGCCCACCCGGTCGATGAGGAGATATGAGCAACCGGGACAGTGGGTCTTTTCCCCAGGGTCCCACGGAATGTTGCCCGTGTAAACGTAGTAAAGACCCTCATCCAGGCCCATTTGCCTCACTTGGCGCAGAAACTGGGCATCCGTGGGCGGCAGCTCAGTCTCCTTGTATTGCGGATAGAACCTGCTCACATGCCAAGGCGTATCTGCACCCAGATCGTTCTTGATGAACTGAGCCAGTTCGCGGACCTCGTTCATGTCATCATTCAGGGTGGGTATGAGCAGCGTGGTAACCTCAACCCATATTCCAAGCTCTTTCATGTAGCGCAGCGAGTCCAGGACTCCTTCCAGCCGCGCCTTGCAGTACCGCGTGTAAAACTTGCCGTCGAAGGCTTTCAGATCAACGTTGGCCGCGTCTAGCAGACCCTTGCAATCGTCAAGCATATCGCGGGTCATGTACCCGTTTGTCACAAATACGTTGATAAGACCAAGTTTTTTTGCCTCGACCATAGTTTCGCGGGCCAATTCATAATAGATGGTGGGTTCAGTATAGGTATAGGCGATGCTCCGGCATTTGTTTTGCGCGGCCATCTCCGCGATCAGTCCAGGCGAATAGCTCTCCCCAACGATCCGTCCCTGGTCCCGCGGCATCTGAGAAATGGTGTAGTTCTGGCAGAATGAGCATTGGAAGTTGCACCCGACCGTGGCGATCGAGAATGACCGGGAACCTGGCGCCACGTGATAAAGCGGTTTCTTCTCAATAGGATCGATATTGGTGGAGACCACTTTGTCGTACACCAGCGTGTACAAGGTCCCGCCTTTGTTCAGCCGTACCGCACAAATCCCGGTCTTGCCATCATCAATCTTGCAGCCGTGATGACAGAGACGGCACTTGACCTTGTCCGAATCGAGTCGATCGTAGAGCCGCGCTTCTTTCATGCTCTTTGGGCCTTCAGGGCGTCCACCAGTCGAGTGGCAAGGTTATCAAAACTCCCGTTGGACATGATAAGAACCACGTCCCCATCATGAAGCGCTTTTTTTAAGAATTCAAGAACCTTGTCCGAATCCGGGAACGCGTGGGCATCCCGGTTGCGAAGCTTGAGATCGTGTGCCAATCGCTCTGAGCTGAATCGTTCCGGCTCAGGGATCTGGTCCACGTTTGGAGGTTCTCTCAACGCTATGAGATCCGCAGCCAGGAAGGCCTCCACGTAATCGTGCTGAAAGATCGAACGACGGCTCGTATTGGTCCTTGGCTCGAAAACCGCTACCAGACGGCGCCCCGGGAAGCGCGACCGAATAGCGTCGCATGTCATTCTTACGGCGGTCGGGTGGTGGGCAAAATCGTCGATGACCAGAATGCGACCGTCGCCGTTGAGGATCTGCTGCCTTCGCTTGACTCCGCGAAAAGACTGCAAGGCTTTCAGAGCACGCTCCGGCTCCACTCCAAGACGAGCAGCAATCGCAATGCTTGCCAGCGCATTGAGCACATTGTGCGTGCCCATCATCGGCAGAGTACCCTGCGTCACAGCGTGCCCGCCATGCACTATACGAGCCTCTATTCCTGAGCCTGTCTCCCTGAGGGTATCCGCTGCCCAATCACACTCATCGGAAAGACCGTAGCTCTCTGTGCGGCAAGCCGCACAGGCTGCGACTTCGCGTGCACGTGCATCCGCGCCGTGGAAGACCAGGTACCCGTCTGCAGGAATGGTCCCGGCAAATATCTGGAACTGAGAATGGATCTCATCCAGGCTCTCATAAATGTCGCCATGATCGAATTCTACCGAGGTCATCACTGCAACGTGCGGTTGGTACAGAAGAAATTTTGGGCGCTTGTCGAAATACGCGGTGTCGTACTCATCGCCCTCGATGACGAAGTGCGGCCCCTGGCCTGCCCGCGCGTCGTTCTCCATGTTCAGGGGCACGCCTCCGATCATGAATCCGGGGTCCAGCCCTTCCTGCCGGAGTATCCACATGATCATGGAACTGACCGTGGTCTTCCCGTGTGTCCCGGTGACCACGACCCTGGTCCTGTCCTGCGCGAAATACCGGATCAGGGCACGGGGAAAGCTCGTGAAAGGAATACTCGACTGCTCTACCTCGACCGCTTCCGGATTGATTTTTCGGATTACGTTGCCCACAACCACAAGGTCCGGCCGCGGCTGGAGGTTCTCGCTTCTGAAACCCTGCATCACCGCTATCCCAAGCTGGTCCAGGAAATCGCTCATCGGCGGGTAGCAAGCTTGGTCCGATCCTGTAACCTTGAAGCCGGCCCGCTGAAACATCCCAGCAAGCGAAGCCATTGCCGTGCCGCAAATTCCCATCAAGTGCACGTGCGCGGGGGGTTCGATCGGAGGCGGTTCAGGGGAAATACCTTTGTGGGAGCCTTTGTGCATAACGCTGACCTGGTATCACCCCACCACGCCACTGTCAAGCCAAGGAGTTCGGAAATGCACCTCCGGAGGTTCGCCAACCTTGCGCACTCGTTACTCACGGCACAACGTTAAGGGTGGTAGGCAAGATTCTCCCATTCCAGCGAGATCCGGGCAGGGCGAGATTCCTGTCTGGTTCCAAAAGATGGAGGTGCAACTATGGCTAATCACGTATGTCACTTTGAGATCCCTGCCGACGATATAGGAGCCTTAGAAGGATTTTACGGCGGTGTGTTCGGATGGAGCTTTGAGAGAATGCCGGGCGACATGGAGTACCATCTAATCAAGACATCCGAAGGAATCCAGTGCGGCACATCGGGAGGAGACGTGTGCGGCGGCATCATGCTGCGCCAGGACCCCCATCAGGGACCGACGAGCTACATCTGCGTCGATTCCATTGACGAGTCCCTCGAAAAGGCACACTTGGCCGGTGCGACGGATATCGTCGGTAAGTCCGCGGTTCCCAAGATGGGCTGGTTCGCGGTGCTGCTCGATCCTCAGAAAAATCCTTTCGGATTGTGGCAGGATGACGCGAACGCCGCCTGATATTCATTGAATATCCTGGGACGAAAACGTGCGCTTCCAAGCGGTTTTCGTTCCAGACTATTCTAATTCGACGCCGCCGCGACTCGCCGTCATTTCTCGGAATGTGCGTAATAGCAGCGCTTCGGGCAGTGCACCAGTCCTTTGGCCTTCAGTGAACTTATTATCTTCGAGACATCCTTGGAGTCCATTTTGAGCGATTTAGCCACGTCCCCGGGCCGAACCGGCTTCCCAGCCTTCTTGATAGCGTCAAGCACGCTCTTTTCTTGTTTGTCCATCCTCCCCAGCTCCTTTCTGTGCCGCAACTCCTTCCATGAAGTTATTAGCAAGTTTCAAGAACAATGTCCGATTGTTGTGCGGACATTGGTAGGTGCCGGCCTCCGTGCCGGCACATTCTTGTTAGGAATCAACTAGCTCGGGCCGGCAGAGCCTGCCCCGGACTTGATCCGGGGGACGCCGGCCGCTACCCGTTTTCTTCAAGCACGGGCTGTCCAAGAGGCTAAGAATTGGACACCCTGTACACATCCTGATTTCAGGTGTCCGCCCTCATTGAGACACCGAGAGGTCCTTCACCTTTATTCTAGGCTCGACCCGAAGCGGTTTGCAAATAGTTTCCCCGCCGCGGGCACGTTGTCATTTCAGGGTCAATCTGCTAAGAGATGCTCACTAAAACCCGGTTCTGATGGGAGGATCGGCCACATGTTCGACGATTATCCGCGAGAGACTGTGCTCAAAGACGGTTCGTGCGTGTTGCTTCGGCCCGCTACACGAGAGGATGAAGAGAAGCTCAGTGAATTCTTTGCACGAATTCCCGACAACGAGCGCTGGTTTCTTCGAGATGACCTCGCGGACCCAACAATAATGCGGCAATGGATCGAAGACCTGGATTACCAGCGAGTTATACCCATGGTTGCCGTACGACAGGACGACAATCGGATCATTGCCAATGTCCGCCTCCACCGCCGTCCCGCAAAGTGCATGAAGCACGTCGCACACCTGCGGATCACGGTCGATCCCGAATTTCGGCAGCAAAGACTGGGAACCTGGATGCTCATAGATGCCATCAAGCTTGCCCTGGAGATCGGAATTGAGAAATTGGTGGCCGAATTCGTCGAAGGAGTCGAAGAAGCCGCCATAGGCGCGGCTCACAAGCTGGATTTTTTCGAGCAGGCTGTCATCAAAGAATATGTGATGGACCCCCAGGGGAACTACAGAAATCTCATCATCATGGTGAAGAACATCCACCGGGAGTGGAGCGATTTTTGACCCGCGACGAATCGTCAGAAAACCGGACCGGCGCATCCGATGCTGTGCTGGACGAACGCATCTTCGAGACATCCGAAGAAGGGATGCTGTGCATTATTCCCCGATGCCCTCCGGAAAAATTCCCGGACTTCGCTCTGGATAAAGGGATCGGGAATTTCTCCCACTATCGCTCCATCATCCAGAAGCTGGATGTGTTCCAGAAAATAGCAGCGACTGAAGGCGGCCGTGTGGCCGTGGCTCTCATCCGCGGCCGAGTGCTGGTCGGATACTCCGCGTGCTGGCACCCGTCAGAAGGGGAACGCTGGAGCAAACTGGGCAACCTGATGTACGAAATGGGTGCGATCGAGGTCAGCAGGAATTACCGACACCTGAAACTCGGTCGAACGCTGGTGAATGTGCTGATGGAAGATGATTCCTTTGAAGACAGAATAGCCTACATGAACGGCTACTCGTGGCACTGGGACCTGGACGGCACAGGAATGACCCTGGGCCAATACCGAAAGATGATCATGGGCCTGCTTAGGCCGCACGGATTTAAGGAAGTCTACACCAACGAGCCCAACATCGGCTTGCGTGAAGAGAACTTCTTCATGGCCCGAATCGGCTCACGTGTGTCGGACGAGGATCGAGCCCGTTTCCGCAACCTCCGCTTCGGGCTTGTCAATCGATAAGAACGCCACAGAATTCCAAGTTTCTGAGGAAGGCGCGAGGATGTTGTAGCGGTTGCCGAGAACAATGTCTTTTTGGCGACAAGATGGAAATCCCCAGGAGATATAGGTACCGAACTCTTGTTCGTCATTCCCGCGTACGCGGGAATCCAGGAAATCAACAAGCAGAAAGTAGAAAGTCTTCTACATAAGCCCCAAGACTAGATTCCTGCTTCCGCAGGAATGACGGGGCGTAGTCCCGCAAATCGCGTGAGAATTTCGGCAATCACTATGACCTCCCAGACGCCCTCTCCGCGCTCTTGACCTCTTCCCTGCCCAGTGGTATCCAGGGCTCCCATGCCTCTCGAAGAACCTTTGACCACCTTTGCTGACGAGCGTCCCCAGTGGGATGTGGAGAGCCTCGTGCAGGCCGCCCGCAAGGTGAAAGAGCACGCTTCGGTGCCCCTCAGCCGCTTCAAGGTGGGCGCGGCGGTGCTGACCGAGAGTGGAAACATCTTCGAAGGCTGCAATACCGAGTGCTTGATTCCGGTCCTCAGCGGATGCGCGGAACGCAATGCGATCAATCACGCGCTGATCCACGGAGAACGGGGCTTCCTCGCTGTTGCCGTGGTCTCGGACCTATACAACCCTTTGCTCCCGTGCGGCGCGTGCCTCCAGTACATGCAAGAGTTTGCCCGTGAAGACGCGCGGGATATCCTGATCATCTGCGAGGGCCGCAACAGAGCCAGAATCGTCACCAGCCTGGATGAACTCCTCAAAGGGGGCTTTTCCCCCGAAACCTCAGTCCGCGATTTGCAGGAATCCTTTAGTTGGTCCAGCGAAGAGTGACCGAGTGCTCCGTCTGTGAAATAGCTATGCGCTAAATAGTATCTATCCGTCTGTAATTATGGGTAGAAATCAAGCACGTGATTGAAGGACAGAGCATTAGTTCCATAATCTTCTGCTCACCCTGATTCAGTCTGCCCAGAAATTTCTGGCCAGTGCCCGCCGTTGCCGCCACATCTCGCCCTTTTCGGCAAAGCTCAGAACGCCTTTTCCCTGATCAGCGTCTGACACCTGCCAAAAACCGTTAACGGCCGCGCTCAAACCTCCGGACAGGACTTCAAATCCCTGGGCCGTATACAAGTCCGTCTCGCAACCCCTGTTGATTATGTACTTGAGCTGGCGACAGGCCTGTTGATTCTTCACGCGAAGCACTTTCAACAGCGCTTCCACCTCTCCATCGAGTTTCTCGACCGGTACCACCCTGTTCCAGAGCCCCCAATCAACCGCCTTTTGAGCCGGCATGAGAGCCCCGATAAGATTAACCTCCTTTGTTCGTCTTTTGCCGATGTACCTTGCCATGCGTGTCGTTCCGCCCCATCCGGGCGTGATGCCGCTGTCCACTTCCGGCATGCCCCAGATTGCTCGATCCGTAGCAATGACGAAATCGCACGCCATAGTGATTTCAAGACCGCCACCCACCGCATAACCATCCACTGCGCAGATTGTTATTTTGTCCAGTTCTTCCAAGGAATTGGCCATGTCCTGGTACATCCGGACCCGCCGAATTGCTCCGTTGGCGCCCTGAGTGCTCTGGCCGCGTTCATCGTCGCCCCACTTTGGCATCTCAGTGATATCGTCGCCCGCACAAAAGGTATTTCCTGCCCCTTTTATGACAACGAACTTCACATCCGTTGATTTTCTTATGGCTTGGATCTCCGCGATCAGCATATCGGACAACTCTACACTCAACGCATTGTGAACCTCTGGGCGGTTAAAGGTCAGCCTTGCTATGTCACCCTCCATCGCAAGCAGTAAGGGTTTTGTGCCCATGCTTTGTTGCCTCCTTTCTTTATAATAACTTGCAAAGTGCAAGTTATATTTCTTGTAGCAAAACGACTTGCAAATTGCAAGTTAATTGTCTATCCTGAATCCAGCAATGGGTCTTGAAGGAAGACAGTATGAAAAAGAAATACGGCAACAGGGTCTGTTCCGTCGCCCGATCGCTGGACATACTCGGTGACCACTGGGTCTTTCTGATTTTGCGGGAGGCCTTTTTCAAGGTCAGGCACTATGATCAGTTTCAGGCGAATTTGGGAATTGCGACAAACATACTGTCCAACCGCCTGAAGCTCTTGGTGGAAAACGGCATTATGGAGCGGGAAAGCGATGCGGACGATGCCAGACGGATTAAATACAAGCTTACGGAAAGAGGGCTTGATCTCTACCCCATCATCCTGGCCTTTATCAAATGGGGTGATCGGTGGCTGGCTGATGAAGATGGGCCGCCACTGATTCTTCATCATGAGTCATGTGGCCATTCCCTTACACCAGTGATGTGCTGTGAACATTGCAAGGAAGTAGTGAACGCCCGCGATGTCACCTATGCGAGTTCCGAGTTCCCGGGGCACGATACCTGATTCTGCAGATGGCTACTGACCGTTCATTCATACTGCGGCAGCCGCCCCCACATCATCTGATGAGCAATTCCATGCATTTTTGTCTTGTATAATCAACATGTTTTATGGTAAACTTCATGCAAAATATCCGTTCGGGACTATGCATGAAGAGACAACTCACGATTACCAAAGTAAAGAAACTGATCCGCATCCGCGACATAGTCGAAGACATCAAATCGGAAAAAAGTGACGAAGAGATCAAGGAACGCTTCAGCGTATCCTGGGAACAAATGGGCAAGATTTACGCTCGGCTGTTCTACGGTGGGTACATTACCGAAGAGGACCTGATCCGTCGCGTGGAGTTGCGTGACGGCCGGGACGCGTCGCATATCCCGCTGGTGCGTATCGATCTCCCAGATAGCCTTTTTCAATGCTCGTTGTGCGGATTTACCTCCTCTCGCCATTTCAGCCGGTGCCCCCGCTGTCGCGAAATCCATCTGCGGCGTCTACGCAAGAGAGCGTCCACTGACACCGTTCGCCGTTTCGGATACAGCAGAGCCCTCTGACCTCCCCTGCCTCATCCAAGTCCGCGAAACTCGCGTCAGCAAATAGTTCAAGTTGACTAACTCATTGAATTGTATTATGTTTACAGTACAGGAGCCCGAAAAGGCCCCGCGGTTGGAGGACACTATGGCTGACCGAGTGAAGTCAATCCTGGATAGGCTTAACACCGAAGCTGCCCAGACAGTAGAAGTGGAGCCGGATGGCTTGAAATTCCGTCGTTTCTTCACCTCTCCTGGGCGAGATCCGATTGATACTGTCCAGTGGGTGAAGCGGTCGGCGGTAATCAAGAGCGAGAGCGGCGAAGTCATCTTCGAGCAGAAAGACGTGGAAGCCCCCGCGTCATGGTCGGACATGGCAGTGAACGTGGTGGTCTCCAAGTACTTCCGAGGCAAGCCTGGGGGCCCCGACCGTGAGACCAGCGTCCGCGGCCTGATTCTGCGCGTCGTTGAAACCATCCACCGCTGGGGAGTGGAACAGGGTTACTTTGCTTCCGATGAGGACGCGGGGGTCTTCAGGGATGAGTTGACGTTTCTCCTCGTGCACCAGATGGCGTCGTTCAACAGCCCGGTATGGTTTAACGTGGGTGTTGAAGAGAAGCCTCAGTGTTCAGCCTGCTTCATCTTGAGCGTAGACGACACTATGGAGTCCATCCTGAATTGGTACCACCAGGAAGGGCTCATCTTCAAAGGTGGATCCGGCTCCGGCGTGAACGTCTCCAGCCTTCGATCTATGCGTGAACCGCTGGCCGGCGGTGGAACAGCATCAGGCCCGGTCTCGTTCATGAAAGCTGCCGATGCGTCGGCCGGTGTGATCAAGTCAGGGGGCAAGACCCGACGTGCGGCCAAGATGGTTATCCTGGATGTAGAGCATCCTGACGTACTCGATTTCATACGATCTAAAGCCAGAGAAGAGGCCAAGGCGCAGCTGCTCGTCCAGGGAGGCTGCGGCGGCGTTTTCTTGGAAGACGCATACTCCACGGTGGCGTTCCAGAACTCGAACCATTCCGTACGGGCAAGCGACGAGTTCATGGAAGCGGATCGCGAGGACGCCGAATGGCGCACGCACTTCGTCCTTACCGGTGAGGCCGCTGACACCCATCGAGCTCGAGAGCTGATGCGGGAAATAGCTCAGGCCGCACACTCATGCGGCGATCCGGGGATGCAGTTCCACACTACTATCAATCGATGGCATACCTGCCCGAACACCGCTCCTATCAGGGGTTCCAACCCGTGTTCCGAGTACATGCACGTTGACAATTCCGCGTGCAACTTGGCTTCTCTAAGGCTTACCGCGTACTTGAATCAGGACACGTTCAAGGCCGACGCGTTCAGGCATTCCGTGGATGTGATGATCACCGCGCAGGAGATCCTTGTTGATAAGTCCAGCTACCCCTCCGCGGCAATTACGGAAAACTCGCACAAGATGCGAGCCCTTGGCCTCGGATACGCCGACCTGGGCGCGCTGTTGATGGAGTTTGGCCTGCCCTATGATTCCGATGAGGGCCGCGCGTGGGCCTCAACCTTGACTGCCATCTTGACCGGCGAAGCCTACGTACAGTCTGCTCGCCTTGCCTCGGTCCGGGGGCCGTTTGAAGAATTCGAGAAGAACCGAGAACCGATGCTGGATGTTATCCGGATGCACCGAGACCACGTCCGGACGATCAGCAGCCCTCAGGTTCCACCGGATCTGATCTCCCAGGCGCGAAAGGTTTGGGACCGAGCCCTGAAGATGGGAGAGGAACACGGGTACCGCAACTGTCAAGCCACCGTTGTCGCGCCTACCGGCACTGTGGGATTCATGATGGATTGCGACACCACGGGAATCGAGCCTGAAATCGCCCTGGTCAAATTCAAGAAACTGGCCGGCGGCGGGCAGCTCAAGATCGTCAACAGGACGGTGCCGCGTGCACTGGAACGGCTCGGATATCCGCCCGTGGTGACGCAACACATTGTGGCAAAGATCGAAGAGAACGGCACCATCGAGAATGTGCCTGAGGTGAGCCCGCAGCACCTGCCTGTCTTTGACTGCGCGTTCAAGCCGGTGGGAGGCAAGAGGTTCATATCGCCCATGGGACACTTGAGGATGATGGCCGCGGTTCAGCCATTCATCTCTGGTGCTATTTCAAAAACGATCAATCTGCCCTCAGGGACCACCGTGCAAGAGGTGGAGGAGATCTTCAGGACCGCGTGGCGGCTGGGGCTCAAAGCGATTGCCATCTATCGAGACGGGTGCAAAGCGGTACAGCCCTTGAGCCTCACTGAAGGGCCGCTGCTTAGGCCGGCAGGCCCCGTACGTCGGCGACTTCCTTTGGATTGCAAGGCTTCCCGCCACAAGTTCGAGATCGCGGGCCAAAAAGGGTATATCCACACAGGGTTTTACGAAGACGGCAAGGTGGGCGAGATATTCATCACCATGGCCAAGGAAGGGAGCACAATCTCGGGCCTCATGGATACCATAGCTACGCTCACCTCCATTGCTCTCCAATATGGGGTGCCCCTGGAAGACCTGGTGGGCAAATTCAGCCATGTACGATTCGAGCCGGCCGGCTTTACCAATAACCCCGATATTCCAATCGCCAAGTCGCTCACCGATTACATATTCCGCTACCTGGGCGTACGTTTCCTCTCAAAAGAGCGGCAGAAGGCTGCGGGTCTGCTGCCCGCAGGCCACGATGAGGAGCTTCGCCTGGAAGCACCTAGACGAGACCAAAAGCCTACGGAGACAGGCGCTGCTGCCAGACGCAGCCGGTACGCCTTTGATCCCCAGTCCGATGCGCCACCCTGCCCCGACTGCGGCGCGATCATGATTCGGAGCGGTTCCTGCTACGAGTGCCTGAACTGCGGCCTCACCAGCGGCTGCTCGTGATTGTGGTTCTTATCGGCAAGAAAATGTTACTTGCCAGCGATCAGACACGAACTGCCCCTGCCGCTCTTTCCAGACCTTGAAGACAGTCGGGAAAAGAGTTCTTCTCCGTGTCGCTCCCCCGGAGGGGCGTTGGGCTAACATTGGGTCGGATTCTTGGGCTCTGGCTCACCCCTCAGGAATACTTCCTCAAGAGAAGTACTCTGGGCTCAATATACAAGGGGGAGGGTGATAGCCTTCCCCAGCGTTTCATCCCGCGGTGCGCGGGACTACTCACGGTATTCCCCTTTGGGGCATCCGGGAACGCCTGAGCGCTCATCTGAAAGTCACTCGATTCAGCAGTTGCCCCCATCGTGGGGGTATCTTGACAAGAGGTCTTATTGCCTCGCATGATACATGTTCGGCGGACATTGTCCGTCTGACGGCCTTTCCGGCGCTCCGGCGTCCGATACTACTTCCCGCAAGAGAGGGACAGAGACCATGCTGGCGATCTGGCGAGCAGCAGTCGAACAGTTCGAGCAAGGCAATGATTTTGTTCTGGCGACCATCGTAAGTGTGACCGGTTCTTCTCCCCGCCACCTCGGAACGCGTTTCCTGGTGCGGAAGGACGGCGCTATTGTCGGGACCATAGGTGGAGGTCAGTTCGAGGCCAAGGTAGAAGCCTTGGCTCGGGAGGCATTGAAGGACGGGATGTCCCGGGTAGTCCCCTTTTCCTTCACAGGCCAAGATGCGAGCTCCTCCGATCAGCTCTGTGGCGGCAACGCGGAAGTCCTCGTTGAATATGTGGACGCGCGAAATCAAAGTCTCAGGGACGTTGTCGTGCGGCTATCCGAGATTTCGTTACAGAAAGGGTCGGCCTTTTTCTTTACGCCAATGTCTATTCCACCAGGGGGCCAGGGTCATGTGGAACATCTGCTGACCGATGGAACGGCTTGGAAGCTCGGCGGCTTTTCCGGGGAAGAGCTCGCGATTCGAGCAATGCCTGAATCGAGACTTCTTAAGCCTGCTCAAGTCCTTGACGTTCCCGGGCTTGAGTGTCCGGTCTTCCTGGAGCGACTGCACCCCACAGGTCCTGCATACATATTCGGAGCGGGCCATGTTGGCGAATGTGTCGCGCGCCTGGCGGCGTACGTTGATTTCAAGGTGGTAATCCTGGACGATCGCGCTGAATTTGCATCCAAGGAACGGGTGCCGGAGGCGGATGAGGTCGTGGTGCTGGATTCATTTGAGAACTCCTTCAAGGGCCGGCCAATAGACGAAGACAGCTTCATCGTTATCGTCACCCGCGGCCATAGGCACGATAAGCTCGTGCTGGAGCAGGCTCTGCGAACCAAGGCCGGATATATCGGCATGATGGGCTCAAGACGTAAGGTGAGCTTGATTCGTGAAGCGTTGCTTCAGGAAGGTTTCACCTCTGAGGACCTGGTGAGAGTCCACGCTCCAATAGGAGTGCGGATCGGGGGTGAAACGCCCCAAGAACTGGCTGTGTCCATCGTCGCGGAAATGATCCAGGTCCGCCGAACCACCGAGCAACTCAAGAAAGCCTGACTGACGCCAGAGAAAGATTTCCATGCTCAACGGACAAAGAATACTCGTGGTGCTCCCCGCGTACAATGCGGAAAAGACTTTGCACCAGACCGTTTCCGAACTGGATCGCCAGGTCGTGGACGACATCCTGCTGGTGGATGACTACAGTTCCGATGAAACAGTGCGGCTCGCCCGCGAGATGAATATTCAATCTTTCCGTCATGACCGGAATTACGGGTACGGCCGTAACCAGAAAACCTGCTACACCGAAGCGCTGAAGAGTGGCGCGGACGTGGTGGTGATGCTGCATCCGGATTATCAATATTGCCCGCGACTCGTGCCCGCTATGGCCGCAATGGTGGTCTCCGGGGAATACGACGTCGTGCTGGGGTCGCGCATCTTGGGCGGAACCGCCCACAAGTCCGGAATGCCCACGTACAAGTACATCTCCAACCGAATTCTCACCCTGATTGAAAACCTTATGTTCGGATCGAAACTCTCTGAGTTCCACACGGGCTTTCGGGCCTTCTCGCGCCGCGTCCTAGAGGAGCTCCCCCTTCACAACAACTCCGATGACTTCGTTTTTGACAACGAGATGCTTGCTCAGGCGATCTTCTTTGGCTATCGGCTGGGTGAGATTTCGTGCCCGACTCGATACTTCGCTGAAGCTTCGTCTATCAATTTCCGCCGCTCTGTCATGTACGGACTGGGCGTGCTTTGGACCTCCCTTCGTTTCAGACTGCAAAAGATGGGATTGGCCAAATTCCGCATTTTCGAGCAGTCCCCCCACCTTCCCCACCGGGGCTATTACACGGAAGTGAGCTGATGCGCCGCGAGTCTGGGGGATTTGCAGGGTTTTTTGCAGCCCTCGCGCCAATCTTTGTATTATAACTCATTATTAATCAACAAGTTACTAGTATTATCTCAAGTAATTTAGGTATCAAGCTGGGGGGCGGGGCGGGAGTTGTGCGCGAGCCGCCAAGGCAATTCTTCAGAGTGTGTGCTCATATATTTACTTATTATTTCGGATAATTAATTCTATTTCTTCTAGTTAACCCCGCTGCACATAAGAAGTGAGCTTGTAGTTAATCATACGCAATATTAGTCTGTTAATTAACAGCGACCCACCATTCTTTCAACTATTTTCTAGCTTTTTTGAATAAATTTTTGATCTAAGAGGATTTTTTACTTGACATTGTAATCGAACCGGCTTATCTCACCCTCGCAACACATCAGACCCTGAGGGAGGGTATTATGTTAAGAACGGTTCTCAAGTGCACAGTACTGCTGTTATTTTCTGTGGCAGTCTTGAGCACCGGCGCCTGGGCGAGTAGCACCACCTACGATCCATGTACCGGAGCTCCGAAAGACTCTGCCGCTGGCTACAAATCCATCGCCAAGGTGAAGCCGCCAACGGCCACGGGCACAACCGCGGCGCCTGCGCCGGTCGTCAAGGCCAAGCCCGGCCAAGGCATTGTCCAGAGTCTCCGGGGCATTTCAGGCTTCATCCCCACGGAATGGGGTCCGGACTGTTGCTTGCCCATGCCCGCGCAAGGACAGTTCGTACTAGCGCCCAGGGTCCTCTTCGGCAGGGTTCAGGGTGAGGCTCGCTACGGTGCAGCGGTCACCGGCCTCCAGTCCTCTCTGATCAATTTCAGCGATCACCTGGCGATGCCCAAGAGTGGTCACAACATCTGGTCTCTGCAAGCCTTCTATCAGTTCCAGCCTCGTTGGGGCATCAGGTACTCGTACTCTCCGATGAAGGCCGAAGGCACGGGCCAGCCTGTCACTACCTTCACCTTTGGCGGGCAGACATTTGCCGGTGGGACCACTCTCCGTTCAAAGTGGGAACGCTCCGAACACCGGCTCGGTTTGGTATTGGATCTAAAGCGGACCACCAGCAGTGTCACCAGTGTCTTTGCCGACTGGATGCATATTCAGGATAAGCTCTCCATCGGCGCGGCGCTGGGGCCTGAGGCACTCGTCACCTGGAATGATGACAAGAACCTGGCACTCTTGGGGGTTGAGTTTAACAAGTGTCTCAAGAACTACCGGGGCAGCACTCTAGCCATCGGCCTGAAAGGCGGAGTGGCCTTCTTGGACGACCATATCGGGTACGATGCAGAGGCAAGTCTTAGCTATCTCATCCCGATCAAACAGGGCCGCTTCGGCTTCGTCAAAGGTGGTTACCACTATGCTCAGCTCAAAAAGGATAAAGCGGCCCAGCAGTTCAACACCACCGTGGACGGGGCCTTTGTGGAAGTTGGATTTCTCTTCTAATGGAGTGTTTGCCGGTTTCGCCCCAATTCCTCCCCCGCTTGTGATACCGCAAGGTTGATTTGTGTGACCGTGGCCCGGCTACTCGCCGGGCCTTTTCTATTGGAGCGAATCTTTCATACGAACTGCCATGGCTCAGAAGCTACAACGAATCATGAAAGTCCTCGGCTCCGTCGAGCACTCCGCGAGGCTTCGCCTCGGAGATCGAGCGTAAGAGCGCATCGTTGCGCAATAATTTGGAGGGGAGACTCATCTCCCCTCCAAACCACCCCATACGTAGACCCGACCAGAGCGACCTCATGTCGACAAATTTTATAGGAATGCGCGATCAAACAACTTGGCGGCCAACTTTCGGCGGATCAGCGGATTCTCTTCTTTACCGGGAGCGCCGCGCCTGGAGGAGGGGTGTCCGGCCAGGCCCATTCTCGGTCGTTATTGCGCTCCTGCGTGTTGAAGAGGTCTCCTACGGCCTTGACACCAAAGGTATGCAGGTTCTTCTCATCGTAGGGGAAATTCCTCAGCGGGAGGACCAAGTACAGGTTGGCTTGATTATTCCTCGCGCGAGTTTCCAAGTTCTGATTATCGTAGCGGGGAAGCTCTTCACCCCATGACCGGATGCGGATTCGGTCGGGGTGGATGTTGTACATTCTGACGAGCGCGTCGCGCACGGCACGAGCCCGCTTCATCGCCAGAGTGAAATTGTGGCGTTCACCACCAAGAAAATCGCTGTGCCCGTCGATCTGCAAGACGTACTGCGGGATCGCGTGGAGGAAGTTCGCCACGCTCTCCAGCTTGATGGCTTCCGGGGGAATCAGGTCCGCGCTTTCGTGCTTGAAGAAGATCTCAGGATACGGAAACATAATTTCCTGCACGGTCACGTCGTACGCGAAATCCTGCATCAGTTGATGCGTGCGCACATCCTCCCAGTGCCGAGCGTACCCGCCGGTCAGCTTGCACACTTCATAGAGATTTCGCCAACCGCTCTCCGTGTTCCCGAAATATATGCCGTAGACGCGTATTTTGTCGCCAAAATGGTCCTTTAGCGCGGTCGCGGTCTTTTGCGGGCACTCGCCGATGGACCCACCGTCGGACAATACCAACACAGCGCCTCGGCCGCACGCGGTCCCCAAAATGGAACCCGCAAGTTGGAGCGCCTCTTGGAACCCGGCAGTTCGCAAGGGGTAGAAACCATCCTCACGCAAACACGGAAAGAGCTTGTCATACTTTACCCGTTCCCACGGGCTCAGCGGACTGACAATCTTCGGGCATTTCTTGTCCCCGAAAGTGATGACCGCGGTATTCAGGTCATACTGCCAGCGAGGCACATGGGGCATGACATGATTAAACAGCTTGAAGGCGCGCCAGGACACGAAGTGACGGGTCAGGTCAAACGTCTGGGGATAGCCGCTCATCATGGAGTCGGAAACATCCATCACAAACACGAGATTGTGGACTTTGGGGATAAAGTCGTGATCCTTGTTTCTCTTGATGTCGGCAGGGACCACGCTGGGAAGCGCGAACAGCACCGCGACGAGCAGCGTTGCCTTCAAGGCTCTTTTCATGGGGCGTCCTCCTGGGGACCGCGGTTTCTTTTTATTATTTAATCTCCATAATAACCAATGCCTATGGCACTATATTAAAGTAAATTGTCAATAATGTCAAGGCTTATGCCAACCGGCCGATAATTTCCCCGAGCCTTTGTCAGTTGATCATTGATCGCGGGCCGCCTCCGACACATAATATGCGGGGAACGGAACGGTCATATGATGGCTGTGGGTTGCCCCACGGTCGCGACTCGGCGTGAGGGGAAGAGTCCGCCTCAAGGATCAATGATGTCTCCAGCGTCTCAAAGAATTCTCATCGTGGACGATGAGCCGAACATGTTGCATATGCTCGGGGCCCTCTTGAAACAGGAAGGCCTGGAGCCGGTATGTGCGTCCTCCGCGCAGGAGGCCTTGCAGATACTTGAGCGTGAAAGCTTTGATTACGTTCTGTCCGACGTTCGTATGCCGGGCATGGACGGCATTCAACTGGTAGAGAACCTTCGTGCGCGTTCGATTGACGCTATCGTGATCCTCATGAGCGCGTACGGCAATGTGGATCTGGCCATGGAAGCCATTCGGAAGGGTGCGTACGACTACATCGCGAAGCCGTTCAAGACTGACGAGGTGGTGCTCACGCTGCGCAAGGCCGCGGAAAGAGAACGCCTGCGTCGGGAAGTGATTCGGCTCAAGCGGCAGCTGCGGCACGCGGAGGCGAGCGAGCACATCGTGGCCCAAAGCCCGGCCATGAAATCTATCCTGGCAACTATCGACCAAACTGCGCGCTTCGAATCATCTGTGCTCATTACCGGAGAATCGGGCACCGGCAAGGAGCTCATCGCGCGAGAAATACATCGGCAGTCGGGGAGAGCGGAAGGTCCTTTTGTGGCCATCAACTGCACTACATTGCCGGAAGGCCTCCTTGAGAGTGAGCTTTTTGGCCATGCGCGAGGCGCGTTCACTGGTGCTGTTGCCGACAAGCCAGGGCTCTTTGAGGAGGCTGACGGCGGGAGCCTCTTGCTGGATGAAATCGGCGCGGTTCAGCCGTCAGTGCAATCCAAATTGCTACGAGCGCTTGATACCGGCCGTATTCGCCGAGTAGGCGAAAACCAGGAACGCGCTGTCTCGGTTCGGATATTAGCTGCAACCAATGAGGATCTGGACGCGCAAAAGCGGAACGGTCTCTTTCGGGAAGATCTGTACTATCGCCTCAGCGTCATGCACATTCACGTCCCGCCGCTCAGAGCGCGCCGGGAGGACATCGTCCCTCTTGTGGAGCACTTCGTGGGGCAGTTCAATGAGAAGATGAGGCTCAAGGTTAAGGGGATAAGCCGTGAAGCTCAGGATGCGCTCCTGAACGCGCCCTGGAAGGGGAATGTGCGAGAGCTTCAGAATGTGATCGAGCGCGCGATGATTCTGTGCGGAGGGCCTCAGATTACGCTGGACTGCCTCCCGCACGATCTGCGGCTCCTTGGGGCTCCACCTGCCCCAATATTGGATAAAGATGATAACCTCTCCGTGAAGAGAGCCTCCCGATCCCTTGAAAAGACCCTGATTATCAAGGCGCTGAATCGTACGGGCGGGAACCGTTCACAGGCTGCGGAACTCCTGGAAATAAGCTATCCCTCGCTTTTACAGAAGATCAAAGACTACGGCCTCTCATAGCGTGGGGCACAGCGTTGTGTTCCTTGTCCACGCACAATGATCTTGAGCTGTGGCACGTGTACAGGTGGACTTGAAGAGATTGTCTCAAAGCTAAGAGCCGAACTAGCATCGTGTACGATCGGTGAATTGGCCCCCAACTGGGTGGCGCCGACGTTATACGTTGGCCTTGCAAAGCGACAGGACGTTTATTCGGCCTCATATACTAATCTGGCTCTTTTACTCGATAAGCCAGCAAGAGATGGAATCTTTCGAAGCCGTGCGTGTTAAATACGTAGATATCCCAGACGGATATACCGGTTATATGATCTCCACGGCAGAGAAAAATAGTGCGATCAGAGCTAGGGGTGCAGCGTTCATTGAGCAGCATCGCGGTTTGATAGATGAGTTGGCGGAAGAATTCGGAAATTAACGGGCCAAATGCCTTGAGCTGAGGGCCACAATCATCTATGCGGACAAAGACGCGAGGCGCACACGCAATTCCTTCACGCGGGAAGAGTTCATGGGCTTAGTGAAGAAGATCGAGCCATGGTTCAGCGAGTGCACGATAGCCGAGGCTTCGTCTGGATTGGACAGAAATGGCCAAGTGAGCGCCAGATAGTCGTGGGTTTTGAGGACAAGCCCTGTTCCAGCGCTGCATGGCAGTAGATTTCGCGGTAAATGCACGTTCAGGGCAATGGAACATCCTGACATGTTTGTCGGGCGAGGAACAATACCTCTTTTTTGGCTAACCCGCCCTTGATCGAGGGATCGAATAGTTAGCTTCGGATGTCCCCCATTTCACATCCGACTCTGCGGCAAGAGTGATTTCATCTGGACTTATCCGCTCTCGGTCTCAAGCCCATTTCGCGCGAGTTCGTCGTGGGGACGTTGAGCGACGATGCGTCGCTCAACTACATTATGTAGATGCCATGACAGCGTGAGACCCTATATATTGTGTTCATCGCTTGACAATTCTAGCTGAATCGGTTATTTCTCGCGACACACTCGGGGGGAGGGGTCAGGCCCTTCACAGCACGTCCCGGCCACTCTCCAGGCGTGTGGCGGCTTGATGGCCGTTGGAGAAGTACAGTTGACAAACGGCCCAAGCGTGAACAATTGGGGTCTCGGAGGCTGCAAATGGTTAGACTTACCTTCTACCCTCTCGGTAACGCAGATACATGTCTTATAGATTTTCAAAATGGGCGAAAGATGCTGGTGGATTATGCCCACTGCCGCAGCGGGGAAGAGGAGAGCGATCTGCGTATCGACCTTCGCTCAAAGCTAATCGAAGACCTCGAAGAAGCGGATCGGGATTGGTATGATGTAGTTGCTTTTTCCCACGCCGATGATGATCACGTTCGGGGTGCCTCCGATTTCTTCTACTTCGATCACGCCAAGAAGTACCAAGGGGCGGGCCGGGCAAAGATAGCGGAACTCTGGGTTCCGGCCTCCATGGTGCTTGAACAGAATCTCGATGGCGATGCTGGGGTAATCCGGGCCGAGGCAAGGCATCGGCTACGTCAAGGGGCTGGCATCCGGGTCTTTTCTCGACCATCAAAGCTCACCGAATGGTTCAAGGCCGAATCCCTTGACCCAAGTTCTCGTGAACGCTTGATGACTGACGCAGGACAACTGGTTCCGGGATTCACGACGAACGCCGACGGCGTGGAGTTCTTCGTACATTCTCCATTTGCTTTTCGGGACGGAGAGGGCTTACAGGATCGGAACGAGGGATCGCTGGTTCTGCATGTTACTTTTACGGTAGAAGGCCGTACAACTTGTTGCATGCTTGGGGCCGATACGCCGTGCGAGCGCTGGACGGACGTCGTCAATATTACCCTCGGCCACAATCGAGATGAGAGATTGGTGTGGGACGTGTTCAAGCTTCCTCACCATTGCAGCTACCTGTCGTTAAGTCCGGACAAAGGAAAGAACAAGACCGAGCCCGTTCCTGCGGTTAAGTGGTTATTCGATCAAGGCAGGCCTGGTGGAATTATCGTGTCGCCCAGTGACCCAATACCGGCAAACGATGATAATAGTCAGCCTCCGCACCGACAAGCTGCCAACTATTACAGAGACGTTGTGGCAACAATTGATGGCGACTTCGTGGTGACGATGGAGCATCCCAAGAAGTCCAGACCTGAACCACTTGTCATCGAGATCGGTGGGGCGGGTGCTCTACTCAAGAAGTCTTTGCTCGGCGCTGGCCCTATCGCCAGCCTCCAACCGACACCAAGGGCCGGAGGCGTCGGTGGCTGTTGATCATTTCACCGCGGATGGTGACCCGGTATCCCCTGCGGATCTTTTGGTTCCTAAGGCGCGGGAGCTGGCAGGAGTGCTCGCCAGCGAGGCGTTGCCATTCGTCACGCTTGTGGAATGCCGCCGCCTCAACGCACAGGACCAAGTTGATGCCATTGAGACAATCGTGTTCGACGTGGAGGTCGAACGTCCCCAAAACGTGGTGAATGACATCCGGCGCACTGAGCGCCTTTCCGTAAGCTTCCGGCCGACGGACAGAAGGTTCCCTGAGGTGCTTGCTCTTCGAAAGGACTTTCCTAAGGTCCCACATCTAAATCTGAGAGAAAGTGAGTTCCCTCGCAGCCTGTGCCTCTATGATGAATCCTATGACGAGCTGAAAATCAGTTGGACAGCTGTCCGTTTCGTTGAAAGAATCCGGAACTGGCTCAGGTTGACCGCCATTGGAAGGCTGCACGGGGATGATCAGCCCCTCGAACCTCTTTTCATGTTTTCGGGCACAGTTCTGGTGATCCCTCCCGCCCTGGGCTCCATTGATGAAACGGTACCGGACTTCCTTTATGTGGACACGCTGGACAGGGCCATCGGAAGTCCTTTCTATCAGGTTCGGCTTCCCAACGTTACCACTGATTCGAACGATCCGCATCACCGCCAGGATCTTGAATCCCTCGGAGTGGCTACCGCCTTCCGGTGTCCACCGCAACCTCACGGTATTATACATCGAAAGCCGAAGAATTTGGGGGAACTTTGCCAGATCACGGCTGTTGCAGAACTTGACCTGCTTGAATCGCTGCGCGCACGCCTAAGGAAGCTGCACACCGACGGAATTCTGACGAGTTGCCAAAAGAAAAGACTGTTCGTGATCGTTGTTTTTCCGAAACAGAGGTCCTCCGGTGACCCTGTCGAGATTTCCGATGCTTGGGGCTTCCTCTTGGACAAGGAGATCGAAGGGGTTGGGATTGAGATAGGGATTTGGGAACTGATTGACGGCAAGATTGGGATGCTACTGGACCAAGATACCGCCAGAGATGGCGCTGACTTGGGGCTTTCCCTTCTCACGCCAATGTTCCAATTCTCTCGAAAACAGGCGGCTGGGCAAAACCACAGGACCGACCCCGTTGATGTACGAGTTACAGCGGTAGGCATGGGTGCATTGGGATCACAGATGTTCCTGAATCTGGTGCGTGCTGGCTTCGGGAAATGGGTTTTGATTGATAACGACATCCTATGGCCTCATAACCTTGCTCGTCATGCCCTGACTGATCGTGCAGTAGGCTACCCGAAGGCGTTGAGCTTGGCCGCTATTGCTGGGACGATAGTTGCCGATCTGGAAGTAGCGAGAGGAATGTTTGACGATGTTTTGAAGCCATACACTAACGGCACTGATATCGACGCGGCTTTCAACGAAGCTGATTTGATTCTGGACACTTCGGCGTCTGTCGCGGTAGGCCGACACCTAGCTCTGGATCTAGATTCGACCGTACGGCGGGTGTGCTTCTTCCTATCCCCTTCCGGCGAAGACCTCGTCATGTTGGCTGAACCGGTGGACCGGCAAACCAAGTTGGATTTCTTGGAAATGCAGTATTACCGACATCTGATCCATAACGAACAGCTAGCCACACATCTCCACACATCCAGCGCCATGGTTCGCTACGCCAATTCCTGCCGGGACATTTCTTCGGTTGTGTCTCAGGACTTGGTATCGTTGCATGCCTCTATAGGAAGCGGCGCATTGAAAAGAATCTTGGAGCAGTCAACGGCGAGCATTGGCATCTGGAGGGCTGCTCCCGACTCGTTTTGCGTTTCGCGTGTCGATGTGCCCACGGACAGGGTTCTTTCCGCAGCCGCGGGGTCATGGACCATTTGTTGGGACACATATCTGGCCGAGAAAATCTCGCAACTCCGGAAATCTAAACTTCCTAACGAGACCGGTGGGGTGCTCGTTGGTTCGCATGATTTAGAGAGGCGAATCATTTACCTTGTGGATACAATTCCCTCGCCACCTGATAGCAAAGAGTGGCCCACTGTGTACATCAGGGGCTGCCAAGGGCTGACGCGGGAATTGAAACGGATTTCTCTCGCCACGATAAACAGGTTGGAATACGTTGGCGAGTGGCATTCGCATCCTCCGGGACACAGATGCTCTCCCAGCGGGGACGACCTTAGAGCGTTCGGTTGGCTGTCTGATATTATGGCGACCGAAGGCTTGCCACCTCTTATGCTCATTGCCGCCGACAGCGGAGATCTTGGGATTCTCGTTGGCAACGGGACGGAGGTACATCATGTTGCCATCATTCGATAAGTACTCGATTCACGCCAGGTTGGTCCCGGCGTTTCTCGTCTTGCTCCCTTTGGGGCTCTCCATCGTATGCTTGTTTCCCGAGAAATTTGCCGGTTGGGATTTCATAGTCTGGTTAGGAACTTCCAGTGGATTGGCCGTCCTTCTCGAACAACTGGCACGGGATCAGGGAAAACGAAAGGAACGCCGTCTCTTTGAACTTCTCGGTGGAAAGCCGACAACAGTCATGTTAAGGCATCATGACTCGCCATTGGGCAACGTGACTGTTCAGCGATATCACACCAAACTGAAATCGCTTATTCCTAACATCAAGATGCCGTCGCCGGAAAATGAAAGAAAAGATCCCAGCGGCGCGGACGAGGTCTATAGATCGTGCACTGCGTACCTGATAGCCCGAACTCGTAACAAGAAGGCTTTCTCAATGGTGGCCGAGGAGAACGCGAATTATGGTTTTCGACGAAACCTCTGGGCCATGAAGCCGGTGGCAATCGTTGTGTTGTTGATCTCAACACTTGTGGCGTCAACCCAAATCCATCCGAACTGGCTCGATCCCGGCAAGCTCAAGCCCATCGTCGTCATTGCGCTGGCGTTCAATTTAGTCATGTTGCTGGTGTGGCTTTCCTTGATAAGGCCGACATGGATTCGACCGGCTGCAGAGGCCTATGCGAGACAGTTGCTATCGGCCTGTGATCAACTTCCAGGTACAGAGAGAAAGAAAGTTTGATCAGGCACTTAATTCTCCAACTTGGAGCAATTCATCAATATGAATGCCTTGATCTGTCTCCGGTCGCAACCAAATCGGGAGTCAGTTTTCTTACCATTTGTCACGTTGTGGACCATGAGGAACTGCTATGACCAACTTCTGGGCCCTGCTCAGGCGGTCCGGCGGAAGGGTCCCGAGGCACGAGGTGCACCGCCGGCAGAATGATCATTTCGTCGATGCCCTTGCTCGGTGGTTCATCCATCTTCATCTGCATTTTCCACAAGAGTCTACCAATATGTGGAACATGGCTGGGCCACTCCTGGACGTCTTTCAGTGTGAACGCGAGGCACGGCGCAGCAAAATGGTTCATCTGGTTTCTAACGTTCTTCAGAAGCCTAAAGCGTTTTTTCTATTCAACCGCGTCGTCAAGGCCCCGACTAGTTATTCTGCCTATCCATTCAAATGTCTTCATTATCCTCAGATCGGAGTCTTTCTTAATTGATTCATGATCAAACTTCCATCCAGGTTTGGGATCGTATTCTGGTTTCTAACGGAGCTGATGCAGCGTAATGTCGATAATCGTAACAGAATCATTTATGAGCATGCGGGGACGCAAGCCTCGTATGCCTTCGGTAGCCCGGACGTGTAAGAGACTGTCTCAGAAGTCTGTGAGAAATGACCAGGCAATGGGACGCCCGCCGCCTGAGGCAAGAGGATCACCCTCGTAGGGCCTGCAGGACCCTGTGAAGGGATCTGAGTCTTGTATCAGTGGGTC
>JBFLZC010000008.1:0-189791 GCA_040756375.1 Thermodesulfobacteriota bacterium | reverse complement strand
AGGACTGGAAAAACCTGTGCAAAAAGCTCGCGGAGCGACCTCGAAAACGTCTGATGAAAATGGATGAACTGCTAAATGAATGTCTGTGGCTCTAGAGAAGTTAGCGCGAATGCCCCAAAGCCCCCTTTACAAAAGGGCGAGTTGGGGAACGTGCCCCATGTTCGAGTATTTTACGACTCAAACCGCCTCCCGTGTCAATGGTAAGTGTTCCGATGTAACCAATCAGTTACGTGCGGCCCGTGCCAGGAATACGCAAGAACCTCACCGCAGAGAGCGCTCTGTGTTCTCTGCGAACTTTGCGGCCTCCGCGGTGAACTGCTTTTCTGATTCGTCCTCGTGTAACTTAAGGCTTGCGTTCCGATTCCCCGTGGAATTGACCCGCATTGCGTCTACAGGTTACAATGCGCCAGCTCCCCAGGAGGCGGCTTTTTGAAGGCGTACCCATTGATGATGCTGATCCACGATAAGCCGGTTCTGGTCGTGGGCGGAGGCAGGGTAGCCTTGCGCAAAGTCCGCAGCCTCCTCGAATGCGGCGCGGAGGTCACGGTCATATCGCCGGAAGTGGAAGATGAGCTGCAACAGCTCGTGGCGCAAGGTCACGTCCGATGGATAGCCGAACCGTTCCGAGAAGAACTCGTGCTGGGCAACCCTGAACCGGCGCTCGTTTTCGGAACCACGGATCAGAGAGAAGTTAACGTACGCATCAACCGTCTTGCTGCGGAAAGAGGCATCCCTTGCAACATCGCGGATGTCCCTGAGCTGTGTACGTTCACCGTTCCGGCCGTTGTGAGCCGCGGAGATCTCACGATCGCGGTGAGCACAAGCGGCGCATCGCCTGCGCTGGCCCGGCGAATCAGGGAACGTCTCGAAGGGGAGTTCGGCGCCGAGTATGAAGTCCTGACCCGAATGCTCGCCGGTGTGAGGCAAGCGGTCATTCCCCTCGGGTACTCGTCAGACCGGAATAGGGAGCTCTTCTTTCAGATTGTGGATTCGCCCCTGATGGAAGCGGTGAAAGCGAAGGATTCGCAGCAGGCTGTGTCTGTGCTGCGTTCATGTCTTCCCGAAGGCATTGCCGTGGAACAGATTGTCCACGAGGCCATGGACTTGACCGCAGGCAAGGATTGAACCGGTGGATCTCCTCTTTTTCAAGATAACAATTGTTCTCTACCTTGGCGCAGCGCTGGGATACCTCACTTTTCTCGTTATTTCATCGGGCGCTCAACCCTGGATCGGGTTCTTGCTGGCTGTTGGGGGATTTGCCGTTCACAGCCTATCGATTCTGCACCGCGCGATCTTCTCGGGATTTGTTCCTCTTGCAACCCCATTTGATGTGGTTTCGTTCTTTTCCTGGGTCATTGTTGGGCTCTTTCTCATGATTCGATACCGTGATCCCAGCCCGATCTTTGGATCTATCGTCACGCCACTGGCAGCAGTGCTTCTTCTTTATGCTTCGACCCTCTCCTATCAGATCAAGGAGCCCATTGTCCCAGTCCTGAAGACCTGGTGGCTGCCCATACATGTGGTGCTCGCAGTAGCCGGCAATGCGATCTTCGCGCTGATGGCCACCGGCGGCCTCATGTACATTGTGCAGGAGCGGCTTATAAAAACGAAGCGGATCGGTCGCCTGCACCATCTCCTACCATCGCTGGAAACGCTTGATACGATCAACAGGCACGGCCTCCCATTCGGATTCTTTCTGCTGACCATCGGGATCATTTCCGGCGCGCTGTGGGCAGGGAGCGTATGGGGGTTTTATTGGAGCTGGGACCCGAAAGAGACGTGGAGCCTGATCACGTGGTTCGCGTACGCGGCAATGGTGCATCAGCGCGTGGTCCTGGGTTGGAGGGGCAAGCGTGCCGCGGTCCTGGCGATCTTAGGATTTGCTTTGGTCATGTTCACATTCCTGGGAGTCAGTGTGCTTCTAGGCGGCCATCACGCGTTCACCGGCAATTCGCGCTTTATGGGGCCTTCAAGACTATGAGTCTGCACGTCATGGTCATAGGTCTGAATCACATAACTGCCCCGGTTGAAATTCGGGAACAGATCACCTTTGCCCGCGACCATGACGGCTCTGTCACGCGCTCGCTGCTAAACCTGGAGGGAGTGGAAGAGGCGGTGGTCCTCTCCACCTGCAACCGGGCAGAAGTAATCGTGATGACGGTAGATTTGGAAAACGCGGCCGATCGCATCCTGCGAGTGGTCGGCGAAGCGCACGGCTTGGACGTGCAGCCGTACCGTGAGTTCTTCTACGTGAAGGGGGCCGCGGACGCGGTACGTCACGTTTTCCGGGTCACAGCAAGCTTGGACAGCATGGTGCTCGGCGAACCTCAAATTTTGGGCCAGGTAAAGGACAGCTACCGACATTCCACTCTTCTCAACGCGAGCGGTCCGGTTCTCAACAGGCTCATGCATCGTGCCTTCTTCACGGCGAAACGCGTTCGAAACGAAACAGGAGTGGGTAAAGCCGCGATTTCAGTGGCCTATGTGGCGGTTGACTTAGCACGGAAAATCCTGGGCGAACTGACCGACAAGCGGGTTCTGCTCATAGGCGCCGGCGAAATGGCCGAACTTGCCGCACGGCATTTGATGAGCCAAGTGGATCGGCCGGTAACGATCATCAATCGAACCTATGATACTGCGTGCGCTCTTGCCGTCCAACTCTGCGGCAACGCGATTCCTATGGACGAGCTGGACATCGGTCTGGCCGAGGCTGATGTGGTCATCTCGTCCACAGGGAGCCGCGAACCCATCATACAACCGGAACAGATGATGGTCGCGATGCGGCGGAGACGTAATCGGCCGATCTTCATCATCGACATAGCCATACCGCGAGATGTGGACCCTGAAGTGAATGATATTGACGGGGTCTATTTGTACAACATCGATGATTTACAGAGCGTAGCCCAAGAAAACCTGGGTGAACGCCAACAGGAAGCGCTCAAAGCTGAAAAGATCGTGAATGAAGAAGTGGCGAAGTTCATGGCTTGGACCAGGAGCCTGGACGCAGCTCCCACCATTGTGGCACTCAAGGACAAATTGGAGGAAATCCGCATCCGCGAAATGGCTCGGCTCAATGGGAAGCTCTCCGGACTAAGTCCGGGGGAGCGAGAAGCCGTAGAAATCATCACCCGCTCCATTATCAACAAGATCGCGCACGATCCCATCAGTTTCCTCAGAAAAAGCGGAATCAGCTCCAAGCGAAACGTTTACCTCGACGTGGCACAGAAACTCTTCAGGTTGAACGGCGGTCTTCCGGCAGAGCTCAGCCATCACGGAAGCGAGACCGAAGAAGAATGAAACTGAGAATAGGCACCCGTGGGAGTGCTCTGGCCCTTTGGCAGGCCAGGCACGTGGCTTCGCTCATCCAAGAGCTTCATCGGCAGGCAAGCATCGAACTGGTCACGATCAAGACCACCGGCGATAAGATCCTCGACGCTCCCTTGGCCACCATTGGGGGCAAGGGTCTGTTCACGAAGGAGATCGAGGAGGCTCTTCTCGAAGGTCGGGTTGACCTCGCAGTTCATTCGATGAAGGATGTACCCACCGAGCTTCCGGACGGACTCAAGCTCGCAGCGATCTTGAAACGAGAAGATCCGCGGGATGTATTCATCTCCCGAGACGGTCGCGGACTGGAAGAACTCAAGTCTGGTGACCGTATCGGGACCTCGAGTCTCAGGCGCAGGGCCTTTATTCTCAACAGATACCCTGAACTGGAGATCGTTTCCATCCGAGGGAACGTTGACACGCGACTGAGAAAGATTGAATCAGAGAACCTAGCGGGTATTGTGCTGGCTTCAGCAGGCGTCAAGCGAATGGGGTTTGAAGATCGCGCAACTTCGTTCCTGGAACCTGACGTCATGGTTCCTGCAATCGGACAGGGCGCATTGGGCATCGAGACTCGTGTGGACGATGAGCAGGTGGAAGCGGTGGTTTTGCAGCTCAACCACGATGCTACCTCTGCCTCCGTGCAGATCGAAAGGTCATTCCTGGCACGAATGGGTGGAGGATGCCAGGTCCCGCTGGCCGCCCATGCGGTTCTTGGCCTGGACGGAACCAGCGTAATCGCGGCTGTAGTCCATCCGGACGGGTACCCGCTGATGAAGGAAAGCTATAATGGGCCGGATGGAAATCCAGGCATCGGCTCACGCTTGGCCGATGTCCTCATCCAAAGAGGCGCTGACTCAATAATGAGAAGCGTCACCGGAAGCAATTGGGAACCAGGCCCCACCGGCGACCTGACATAGCAGCGGAATGCAGAGTTGTTGGAAGAGTTTTGCCGGGGAGGCCCCTTTTTGCAACCCCGCGCTTCGCGGGGCCCGGACCCCTCCACCAAAAACTTCCGCCTTCTGCAAGAGCTTCCCGTGATTTGTGCACTCATTGCTACTTTTGCCCTCGGAGTCTCTAAGTGACGGAGAATCATCAAGATAGCGGACGTCCAAACACAGGCATTGTCTTCCTCGTGGGCGCAGGTCCTGGAGACCCGTCCCTGATCACCGTGAAGGGCCTGGAATGCATTCGCACCGCGGACGTGATCGTGTACGACTACCTCGCGTCTCCAAGACTTATTCAGGAAGCCCGCGCGGACGCGGAACTGATCTACGTCGGAAAGAAAGGCAAAGACCACACCTGCGAGCAGGACGAGATTAACGATATCCTCGTCCAGAAAGCTCGGGAAGGGAAGAAGATAGTTCGCCTCAAGGGCGGCGATCCTTACGTGTTCGGCCGAGGCGCGGAGGAGGCCGAGCAACTGGTGGCAGCGGGAATCCCTTTCGAAGTGGTTCCTGGGGTGACCTCAGCGGTGGCTGCGCCCGCGTACGCGGGGATTCCGGTCACACATCGCGAACACGCATCCATGGTCACGTTCATCACAGGCCATGAAGACCCGGCCAAAGAAGAAACCGCAATCGATTGGGACGTGCTGGCCCGCAATCCAGGGACCCTGGTCTTCCTCATGGGCGTCCGCAATCTGAACACCATATCGGAATCACTCATCAAGCACGGCAAAGACGCGGATACTCCAGCGGCTCTGGTCCGATGGGGAACTACCCCGTCTCAGGAGTCGCTTTTTTCAACACTCGCCCGAATTCCTGAAGACGCCACTAGTGCAGGGATCAAGCCTCCGGCAGTTCTGGTGGTTGGGTCTGTCACGAACCTCCACGAAAAGCTGAACTGGTTCGAGCAAAAGCCGCTCTTCGGCAAAAGAATTCTGATCACCCGCAGCCGAAAACAATCACGGAGCCTCGCGGAGAAGATCGCTTCCCTGGGCGGCGAACCGATCCTCTTTCCGACCATCGAGATCAAACCGCCTGTAGACACGGGCCCCATGGACAAGGCCATTCAAGAGATCGCTTCGTACGACTGGATTATCTTTACGTCCGTAAACGGCGTGGAACTATTCCTGAAGCGATTCATGGAGCTGCGGGGAGATATTCGTGATCTTGCAGGTCCGCGAACCGGGGCCATTGGTCCGGTAACCGCAGCGACCATCCGATCCCGTGGCATGAAAGTGGAATTGCTTGCCAAGGAATTCGTGGCAGAAGGCTTACTGGCTCAGCTCACCGCGGATCAGGTCAAGGGAAAACGTTTCCTTATCCCTAGAGCCGAGACAGCGAGAGAAGTGCTCCCTGAAGAGATCGAAAAAATCGGCGGGATGGTCGATGTTGTACCGGTTTACCGTACGTGCCTTCCGGATGCATCCGATATAGAGCACGCCAAAGAGCTGCTCCGAACCAAGGCCATTGACGCGGTCACCTTCACGTCATCTTCCACGGTGAACCACTTTGTGGAGATGCTCGGATCCGAAGACCTGGGCAGTCTTCTGGACGGGGTTGTGATCGCTTCCATCGGCCCGGTCACGTCACAAACCATACGAGAAAGAGGGCTCGCGCCCACCGTGGAAGCGGCGGAATATACCACGGACGGATTAGTGTCGGTGTTGGCAAGTCATTTCTTGAAGACAGCCCAATAGCGTAAACCCACCTTCGCAAGTCTAGCCCGCATGAGTTAGATCGATTTCGGGTTTCTCTCGGCCGCCTCCCGAAAAACCTTGAGCATTTCTTGGTGGTTCGCCTGTACCGTGTAACGCGAAGCAGTCTGCCTGGCAGCTTCTGAAGCTGATTTGAGGGCCTCAGAGTCAAGAAATCGCCGCATCGCGTTCACAAGCCCATTGATATCTTGGGCCTGGTCGATGACCATGCCGTTCCTGCCCTCGTCTATGATGCCGGCAGCTCCGTTGGAAGCCGTGGTAATTGCGGGCAAGCCTGCGGCCATGGCTTCAAACACCACCAACGAACATGCATCATAGAACGTGGGCAGGACAAACACATCGCAAGCTGCGTAGTAGCGTTCCGGCTCTTTGGTGGGGCCCGCAAAGGCTATTATGCTTCTCAGATCGAGTCGATCGACCATTCGACTGAGGGCAGGGGAGGGGAGGCTTCCCACCACGATCACGCCGAACTTGCTCGCGCCTATCATGTCGCCTAACTTGGTTGTGGCCTCCACCAAATATTGTATGCCCTTCTTCCTCAGGTCATAGGCCATGAACAGGAAGAGCACCGTGTCTGCACCAAAGCCAAGCTCCGTTCGTACTTCTATACGTGAATCGCCCGGAGGAGCTGAAAACTTCGCCGCATCGATACCATTGTACACAAGCCTTATCTCGTCCGCGGGGATTCGGAAGTGTGCGGCCATGTCGTTGCGAACCATGTCCGAAATGGCAACGATAATCGGTCTGCGATTCATCCTGAAGGCCGCGGATTCAATCCAGGCACGGGCATAATGCTTTGGTGTGATCAGCACTGCCAATCGCTTCAAAAAACGAACCGCAGGGTTTCTTACCGCGGCAATCTTTCGACTGGTGCTCCGCTGATGAACGCCTCCGTGGCTTTGGTACACGTTCATGGTCAAGGTGTTTCCGAAACCGACCACCACGTCGAAATCGTACTGGGCAACCGCGGCTCGATGCGCCAGAGCAAAGTGCATGATCCTAATAAAAGGAGGCACTATCCTGGGAAGTCGAGCAATCTTGTGGAAAACAGCCTCCTTGGGATCGCCATCCCAGTGGTGGCCGAAGAAGTGCACCTCATGGCCCTGACTCACCAGAGTCTGAGCAAGCTGAACCGCATACGACTCCGCGCCGCCACCATAAAGACTAAAATTCTCAATCGCGAACGCGACTTTCATGGTAGGAGCCTGTGAAGTCTTGAAGAAGTATCCGGGGAGGCCCTTTTTGTGTAAAAAGGGCCTCCCCGGACCCCTCCCCAAAAACTCCCCTCCTTGGCAAGCGCTTTCAGCGCTTGCAGTGTCTTGCTTCAGGGTCAAGATGAACATCCAGCCGTGATATTGGCTCGACCGTTCCTATTCCGAGCTCCGTAAGCAAGAACCTATTCGTTACGCGGTTCCCCAGCGATGCTGCGCTCCCAGCGCTTTGCGTGTCTGATGAAGACGTAAAATGCCGAATTCATAGCGATAACCAGGCCAGGAATCCCGTCGAGAATGCCCATCTTCCAGACTGCGCATTCCAGGAACTTCCCGATTGCGTGAAAGACTCCCGCGACCACGTACCAACCGGCCGCGGGTCTGGTGACCGCGTCCGCAGCAACACTGGAAAAGCGGTTGATTGTAGAGATCTGGTCGGAGATATCCCTATACACGTAGTGCAGCAGAGGGTGCTTGAGCTCCATCACCGGGCCTGAGACTTCCAGCTTTTCGTGAATTCCATCGCCGACCCACTTGCCGTATCCCTTGCGGACCAGTCTTATTTTTCGATCAGGATACCAGCCTCCATGCCGTATCCACCGATTGAGATAACGGCTCAGCCGAGGTAGCGAGTAACCGACCACATGCTCAGGAGCATTCCTTACGGCTGACAGAATCTCTTGCTGCGCCTCAAGAGAGACCGCTTCGTCAGCATCCAGACAAAGCACCCACGAACCTCGTGCCGTTTCCAGAGCCAGCTGTTTCTGGCGAGCATAGCCCATCCAATCGTGATACTGCACGGTTGCGCCTGCTTGCTGGCAGATCTTCACCGTGTCATCCGTGCTCCCTGAATCGATCACCACCACCTCATCAGCGAACGTGACGCTCGGGAGTAGGCGACCCATGCGGTCAGCCTCGTTCTTCGCGATGACCGTGACGCTCAAGAAGGGCGTGGATTCAGAAACAGGGCGGTTGTTCATGGGATGGGATGATAGGAGGGCGGGCTTCGCATGTCAATTCGTGTTTGAGTAAGAAGGAACCAAGGGCATTCACCAATGGCAACGTGTTGGGGCTTCTCGGTTCGGGGAGGTGAAGGTTGCCATTTCAGGTGCGTGATCGATTGAGAATGACGCCGGTTCCGCGAGTTAACATAATATATCTTATCGGACGTAAATGGTGCGAAGAAGGCAGAATCACGTCAGTGCACGGTGGTGCCCACTGGGTTCACTTGGACCTCAATGCCGATGAGTCTGATGATCTGTGCGATGGCCTCAGCATCAGGCCGTGGTCCTTCAGCCACGACGCAGGAGCCTCTATGGTCCACTTCCCACGCGACGGCGTATGCTTCTTCTTCTGTGATGCCGAGCGCGGCCTTGGTGATATCCATCACCTCTTGGTACGTGTTGAAGTCGTTGTCGATGATCCGGACCTCGTAGATCTCCTCATCGTTCGGCGACCTATCTTGAGGCTCATCAGCGAGCTTGATCGGCGGGAAACGACGGCTGGTGTAAAAAAGGATCGGCACAGGCACGTCTTGGACGAGCCAGAAAGTCGCGGCGGGATGCATGTTTCTATCAGCCCGGACTGCCCAGCTACTTATGCGGCCTTCTGGGTCAGTAATCTCCTCCCGGGAATACCTCCAGCGCCTTCTGCATATCAGAGACCTTGAATATGAACAGTGCGGCCTTGCTGTCCGAGAAGCCCGAACCATACGTGTAAGCGATGTTAATGCCCGCGTCACCGAACTTCCGAGAGATCATATGTAGGATGCCCGGCCTATTGTCCAGAACTAATCCAATTACTTCTTCGATCTTGACCTGATATCCGGCCTTGGTGAGCACCTCCACAGCCTTTTCCGGATCGTCGGTAATCATGCGGATCAGTGAGTATCGGCCTGACTCCTTGAGAATGGCCTCGTAGTAATCGCGTGGCGCGACCCTGCGCCCGGTCTGACCCCGTACCTCATAGAGGGCCAAGAGATACTCGTTCGCGTCCTGGATACTCATGGCCTCGATGTTGATATTCTGGTTCTTGAGCGTCGCTGTGAACTTGGCCAGTTCCCCGGGCGCGTCAACCAGCATCACTTCGAATTGTTTCTTAATCGGCATGTCCATCTCCCGGAATTCGTGCAGAGTCCTATCCGCTGAAGATTCCATTATGCCTCAAGAGTGATGCGTTGCAAAGGGTCACAGTGCGGGAGGTCGCGTCACCTAAGGCTTTGCAGGGACGTTTTCTTGATATTGGCTCTCAGAGCCATCCTCTACGCTTGAAGTACCAGTAAGGCAGCACTGCCGCCATTATCATGAGGGCAATGGACACGGGATAGCCATATGCCCAATGGAGCTCAGGCATGAAGTGAAAATTCATGCCGTATATACTGGCGATGAGTGTCGGAGGCAGAAAAACGACAGCGGCCACCGAGAAGATCTTGATGATCTTGTTCTGCTCGATGTTAATCATGCCCAGGGTCGCATCAAGAATGAAATTAACGCGATTAGCAAGAAAGGTAGCATGCTCGATCAAGGACCGAATGTCTCGCAAGAGTGTCTGAAGCCGCGCCCTCGTGTCGGATTGCCACCATTTGACGCTGGTTTGAGACAGGAAGATCAGCAGACGATTCATGTTGAAGACGCTGAGACGTGCCTCTGATATGAATTCTCCGTAACGTCCTATTTCGGTGATCATCTCTTTGAGATCCATGCTCTCGGCATCGCCTTCGCCTAATTTGCCGGGCACGGACGAGAAGAAGACCTTGCGGGCCAGCTGGTCAAGTTTCAAGGCCGCTTCCTCAAGAAGGTCGGCCAAATCATCGACGACTAACTCCAGCATTCTTTCCATCATGATGTCACTTGACTCACTCGCTTCTTTGTCCCGCAACAGGCGGCTGGAAAAGATCCTAAACGGCTTGGATTCCCCATAACGGACCGATATGAGTCTATGAGGAGTCAATATGAATCTGATGTCCGTACTGGTGGGTTGCCCCGCCTCAAAACGAGTCAATAGCGACACAGTCAAGTAAATGCTGTTGTTCTTCTGGTAGAAACGGCTACTGTCCTCGATCTCCTCTATTTCTTGCTCCGTCGGTACGTCGATCCCCAGGAAGCTCTCCACGAGTCGCTCGTCTTCGCGAGACGGCCCCAGCAGGTCGAGCCAAATTGTCTCGCTCGGAAGATCGGCTATCTTAGTCAGCTCAAGTGTCTTGACCCCCCCTTCTGCGGTCTTCAGATATGCCGTGGCCATGTGTCGAGTCCTCTTGCGTTGATCCCAAATGACGCAGCGCGCTTGCCATCGTGCCGATCTTAGGGGTCTTGGTCGCTCAACGATAGCTTCTTAGAACGGATATGGCGGCCGAGTCGCCTTTCATGAACCCTCGAGGAGCCGGAACTGTGCGCATGTTGCTCCGGAAGAGGGTTCTCCACCGGTTTCGGAGCATACGCCTCCACGCGTCCGCGGGTCAATCTTTTCCTAAGAGGTCGGGGGGCTCTACCGGATATCACTTCTGGCTAGGGTCTGGACCGCGATATAGGGCGAGAGCTGCAACCATTGAGTCCACCGCATCAGGAAGGCTGTTCAAGGGGATGTTCGAATGCTCAAGCTTTTTCAGCACCGCTCCTGTCCTGCCGTCCTGGAGGCTTCCAGCGATGCGGTATTCCTCGCCAACCTGCTCAACGCGGATGACGATCTCGTGCGCGGGCATCAATGGCGGCTCTTTCCATTCTTCGGCTGCCGGAGCGCCATCTCGTTCCCTGCGCGCCTGGGGTTCGGCTATTTCCCGGTCCGGTATCGGTGCCCTGTCCCGGAGTTCATCCCTTGCAAGACCGGATATCTTGGCAGTGAGCCAAGGGATGTCCCGTCCCTGTGCGTCGACCACCCGGAGGCGAAAAGAGAAGAGTTCCAGTTGTTTTGATCGAAAATGCTGGGTTTCTGCGGGGGCAACCTCTTTCTCGGGCTCGATGTCACCCTTTCTGGAGGTTTCAGCGCGCTTCATCTTCTTTGCGACGGGTGGTACTCCTGTCTGCGTCCGGGCCGGACGTGACGCTTCCAACTCTTCAGGCGTTGGCGCACTCTCCCCTGCCGAAACGGGTCCCTGCCTGCCGAGGTAAGGGCCGCGGCCACTACGCGGAGCTGCGGGTTGTTGGGCTGGAGATGGCAGAGGAGCACCGGGCTTTTCGGCACGTAATTCTATCTCGGGGACGGGCGGCGGAACTCCGTATCGATACTCCTGGGGCTGCTCAGCAGGCTCCGATGGAGCGCTCTCTTCTCTCTTCTTGTCTGCCAAAGGTGCCTTTTCCTCTATTTGCGCCTCTCTCAAGCCGGTCGTTTCCTGCGTTAGCTCCTGAATCTTTGGCCACAGCGGTACCAGGAGAACCGCGAGGATCACGAGCGCGGCCGCAGTGCCGAATGCGAGGGTGGGCATCGGTCCAAACAGCTCTCTCATCCAGTCGCCTAGTCTTGATAACCAAGGAGCGGGCTCCTCGTGGATCTTCCCCTCCGTCTGAAATGCTTCTAACCTGGCTCTGAGAGATTCCGGTATCGGGCCCACGACCGGCGCCGTCCCAACGTCAATTTTGAGCATCTCTCTCAACGCTTCCACATCCGCTCGGCAATCATCGCAGGCGCTGAGGTGCTGAGCAACTGCACCTTGCGGGTCCTCACGGTGAGCCACGAAGCGGTACAGAGTAGCTTCGTCAACATGAAACGCAGTCGAGTGTGACTCCATCAAAGAAATCATCCTCTGCAGCAGCTCAAGTTCTTTGGTGCAGACGGGGCAGACCTGAAGATGCACCTTGATTTCATGCGCCTCCTCGTCAGAGAGCGCGCCTTCCAGGTAGGCAAGGAGACGGGTATCATCCGGCCCAACCTCGCAGGGAGGTCTTCGTTCACCAGTGGTCATTCAGCGCCCCCGGTTTCAACACTGAGGTACTGCCTGCCCAGCGAGGCCAAGCAGCGTTGGACGCGCACCCTCAAAGTTCCTTCTCGAACGCGCAGGGTCTCGGCAATCTCCTTGTAGCTGAGGCCTCGGTCGTATCTGAGTTCCAGCAACGAACGACAAGCTTGTTCCAAGCGGTTGAGCGCGCTCCTGAGACGAGAGATCTCCTGAGCTTTAATGATCAAGGTCTCCTGGTCTTCTTCGGAGGAACTGAAGAGCATCCCTACGGTCTCTGTTGAAGGGCCTATCGCGTCCGTGAACGGAGTTGCCGTGCCGGGGTTGCTGCCTCCGCGCTTTTGTGCGCCGGACCTTCTGAACGCGCTGATCCTGACCCGTCTCACGATTTCCAAGATGTAAGCCTCTAAGGGTCGCGACGGATCGTACGCCTTGAGCGCATGGAAAAGCTGCACAAAAACCTCCTGGGCCAGGTCCTCAAAATCCTCCGAAGCGCGCTGCCCGTATCGCCGAACAGCACGCGAAATCATCGGGTAATATCGAGCATAGAAGTCGTCCCAGGCAGCTCTATCTCCCTGATTGCACCTCACGACCAGGTCCGCGACTTCCATGTTCAGACTGGTCACTGGTCGATCGGATGGCAGAGTCTCTGTGTTCAAGAGCACGCTGTCTCCAAAATCCTGCGTTCGGTTCTAACTCCGGTTCTCTCAGCGCTGTCGCATCCGCGCAGCCGTCCGTTCAAAGTCACCGGACCTCCCTGGTTTTCTCAGACCTTGTGTACGAAGTACTTCGCGAACCGGCTGCGGTTGTTACGCGTTTCGAGCAATATCAGGGCATTTCGGGCAGTTAATGGTTCACAACGAGACCTGCATCGGTCTCAAGTGAAGTATATGTTATTTTTAGATATAAAAATCAGAAAGATATGGTCATTTCTTAAAGTATTCTCTTGACTTTTTGCCGGAGGTCTCCTATATTCCAGAACCGTGAGAACGTCGTTTGGCGTAAGCCAACCTTTTGACCTCTGTCCCGGGATGGACACCCTCCCTCCCCCATAACCCCCCCATCCAGGGACGGGAGGTCATTTCAATCATCGAGCCTTTCCTCAGGCTCAGTTCATACCCTTCTCAACAGCGGCGCTTTGCTAGGCCGCTGTTGACGCGTCGGGGGTGGGCATGAAATACAGCTTTTCGCTCCTCGTGATAGCTCTATTTCTCATCGCGGCCATATTGTTCTTGCGGTGGTTGGCCTGATCGGTTTCCGGATCCATTGATGCACGCGCCGAACCCTGGCCATGTGCCCAACCGGCTACTCAGTGAGCCCTTCTAGGACGCTCTTCAGCCCGTTTTGCAAGTAGAGGGCCCCATCCTGCAAAACCGATAGAATTCCTGTCGCTCCATCTGTGATGGATACTGCCACCGGCCTATTTAGCCAGTGGTAGGAGCCCCGATCGTTCCGCTTTACGCTTCCAACACCCACCAGACGAATGAGAGCTGATTTGAACGCGCACGGGTCAGGCAACCTGATGCATCCGCCGGAGACTTCGCCCTCGGTTTCTGGCCGAATGCGCGATGGATGTGGGTACGCGGCCGCGTTGAAGCCGTGTATCCCCAAGTCCTGGTATCGTTCGCACTTTCCGTGCTCGTCGCATAGGAGCAAGGGCGCGAAGAAGCCGTTATAGAGCTCGGGGACCTTCTGATTCCCTTCCGCGAAGAAACAGACATCCGGGTACGAGTAAACGTGGTTGATCATGAATTGTCCCGTCGGCGTGGGGGTCTTCCCCTGCCCCACACCAACCGGCGTCTCGTAGATGGACTCGACAGAGCCGTCTCCACGGACTCCCAATAAGGTCAGGCTGAATGTCTTCAGGTCTAGAACGATTTCTGCACTCTTGAAGTCACCCCACTCGGGGCTTTCACGTTCGGTGCGCGATAACTCGTTCCAGTCCCAGAACAGAGGCGGGAGGCATGGGTCATGTGGAGGAACCACACGGGCTTCCTGAGCCAAGCTGGGGGCAGCTCCTCGATCCGTTTCAGAAGGCGTTGCCGCCCCCAACACTCGCGCGCCAAGGTTTTGTGCGCCGCGGCAGACCTGTTCGCAGGGGGTCTGTGCCGTTGCCACCAAGGCCAACGTGGCAAGCAAGGCAATTGCCAAGATGAGGGTGAGACCGCATTGTGGAGTGCGTAACATGGCGGCTGCCCCATCGAACATCTGAGTAAGTAACCACGTCCACTCTAGTAAGCCGAAGCCTCGGAGTCAACGCGTGGGCATGATTCTGTCGATGTCTCAGCAGATGCGTGCGAGTGAAGTTATTTCGGAGCAAACAGAAACCGACACAATGCGGCGTATTCCGCGCCGGTGAGTTTTAGGATGCTTTGGAACAGGGTGGCTTCATGCGCGGTGAACTCGGGCCCTTCGATAGATGCCATGCGTGTCACGGCCTGAAGGAGATCGGAGCTGCGTTTGAGAGATCTGAACCGCGCAAGAGTCAGATGAGGGTTAAACGGCCTTTTTTCTCTGGCGAATCCGAGCGACTCCAGCGCGGAATCTATCTCCGCTGCGAGCGGGACCAGTGCCTGCTCAGGATCGTTCAAGCCGGCCCAGAGCACGCGCGGCCTTCGCATGTCAGGAAATCCTCCAGTGCCACGCACGCTCAGCGGAAAGGGTATTTGCCGAGCACAGATCGGGCTGAGCGCATCCCGGATATCGCCGACAAGATTCGGCTTGATGTTGCCGAGAAATTTTAAGGTGATGTGGATCCCTTCCGGCCGTGTCCAGCGCACGTCGCCACCAAACCCTTTGAGGTGGCGACTCATATCCGACAGGAATGCCTTCACCTCAGGAGGGATCTCAATCGCCACGAATGACCTGATTTCGGTTGATTCCACGCCCATATCAACCTCCCGTGAGATTCATGTCCACTCGAAAGCGTATCCGATGTGGTCCTCGGGATAATTCTCGGAAACAGTCGTTGGTTTGGCAACAGTCGCTACAAGGATCCGCCGACCCCGTATTTCGTGGCCGCGTCGCGGTAGTATTTCATGGAATCCGGGAGAAACTCCTTCAATTTCTTGATGCGATCCGCATCCGCAGGGTGAGTAGAAAGCCAAATGGGAATCGGAGGTTTCTTGATCTTGGACATGCGCTCCCAGAGTCTGACTGACTCTTCCGGGTCGTACCCTGCGGCAGCCATGTATACCTGCCCGATTCTGTCGGCTTCGAATTCATGGGTACGTGAGTACGGCAGAATTATCCCTACTGTTCCCCCCATGCCGAGCGCGGAAAGTAGGAGTTTCGTTCCCGTGCTGATGCTGCCGTCTTCTCCACGTAAGACCTGGCCACCAATGTTAAGAGCACCTTCCAGGGCCAGCTTTTGGCTGAGGCGTTCCGCTCCGTGCTTTGTCACTGCATGAGCTATTTCGTGCGCGATGATTGCCGCCAAACCTGCTTCGTTCTTTGCGTGGGGCAGGATGCCGGTACAGACTACGATCTTTCCTCCCGGCAAACAGAACGCGTTAGGCGTGTCGTCTTCAATGATGGCCACTTTCCAGTCGAATCCCGGCCGGTCGATGCGTTCGGCAGCTTTGATCACGTTGTCCGCGACCTTCTTCACAGAACTGTTCACCCGCTCGTTCTTGGATTGCGGCTCCTTCATCACGATTTCATCGAACACCTTCAAGCCCAAAGCGTTCAATTGCTTGTCCGAAACGACGTTGAACTGCCGGCGGCCCGTATGGGGTACACTGGCACACGCGACGGCGATGAGCACGAGAATGATTGGCAGGAGCTTGATAAGGTTCCTTTTGGAAGGCTTTCCATGCGCCATGTACCACATGAATTGATCTTTCAATGGGTTCATGCTAATCTTGACTCAATTGGTTTAAGGGCCTTGGCGTTCATCGGAGGTGCGCGGTGAAATGTGACAGGTGCGGGTTCGTGAGCTTCGATTACAATCTGAGATGTCCCGCGTGCGACCGGGACCTAAGCCTCCTCCGGAGGAAACTCGGGGTCTACCAGGAACCCCCGGAAGTAATCCTGGAGGAGGTCTTCACGGGCGGAGGTTCCGGCGTCATGAAGACCATAGAGGCCCCCGCGCGCCGTGATGAGGCTGAGCTCGATCTGGAAGATGTCGGCGAAGATTTCGAGTTCACCCTCGACGATTAGTCCAGCGCCAGAGGCCACTGACCTCTTTCCTGCAGCACCTCTCGCAGGACTTTCAAGGCTTGGTTTACGCACGGGATCCCGCCATAAATCCCGCACTGGAAAATGACCTCGGCCACATCCTTCGGGTCGCAACCCACGTTGAGAGCTCCGTATATGTGTAACTTCAATTCTTCCGTCCGTCCCAGGACGGTCAGCGCAGCAATTGTGATGAGTTGCCGCGTTGTGTGAGGAATTCGCTCCCTCGCGTACATCTGTCCGGTGATGAACAGCGATAAATCTCGCGCGAGGCCCTTGTCAAACGAGCGCCAAAGGTCGAAAGGCCCTTCTTGTTTATAACCCTCGAAGTAGAGTTTTGCTATCCGAGCAGTCTTTTCCTTCAGATCTTCACCCATAGGTACCTCTCACTCGCACATGATCTAGAATTCGACATTTTCACTCCGTGCCCAAAGCTCAGAGCGTCGTTCCGGGTATTCACGCCTGCACACAAAGCCCATCCTTTGCTACCACCACAGGTCCAGGGAGGTCTAGTTCCTTCCTGATTCGTTCTATCACAGCTTCCCATTCGGGCTGGCATTTGGGGATCGGGTAAGGCTCCCCCGTTAGAGGCGAAATCAGCGGTGACAGCGGCTCCAGCTTGTTAAGCGCGTTGTTGGCAGGATCTCCGGGCACTTGATCTCCCGCGGATACGTGAACCAAGTAAGTGGAATTTCGCGGTTTCCATCGCCGAATAAAGTCCATAGCCCTCTGGAAGCTCATGTGATTGGGCCGGTTGTTCGTCGGCTCATTGAGCCAGTGCGATTGTATGATCAACACGTCGGGGGTCAGGAGCAAGGAAGGCTCGACATCCACGCGGAGAAAATCCGACGTGTACACGAGCTTGCAAGAACGGTTACCTTGTTCTTCCTCAATCACGTATCCGACCGAGCCTGCCGCAGTGGGGCCATGAAAAGTTTTGAACGGTGTCACCCTCGTGCTCAGTCCTTCTAGTGACTCGCCGGGCACCGCTTCTCTTTTTTCGATCAAGGACCCGATCAGGTACCCGAAGCGCGCTTCGATGGCTTTCCAGGCCGTCGCGGTAGCGTACAAGGGGATTGGAACCCATGCGTCTTTCGGCATGGAGCGGCGGAACGCAAGCAGATCGTCCATCCCAATAAAGTGGTCCGAGTGCTCGTGAGTGACGAGCACAGCGTCCGGACGAGTAAGGTTGTGGGCCTTCATCTGTCTCAGGAGGTCAGGCCCGCAATCGACGAGCAATGCTTCGTGGCTCTTCACAAGGAAAGATGTGCGGGTGCGCTCCTCGCCTCTGTGCCTCATCTCCTTGCAAATGACACATTCACACGAATGCTCGGGTACGCTCCACGCGCTTCCGGTGCCCAGAAAGAGTATCTCCATGAAACTGCCTCTCGATCTAGCAAGCTAGTCTCAAATTGTTGGCGTCCGAACTCCGGGCCTGCAAAGTGCGCATAAATACTTCAAGCCGTGGGATCGGGCGCACTACGAACAGAAAGCCAATGCGCGTGGATTCCATGCACAACCTTGCTCAGGATTCCATTTTGACTTGCTGAAAACGAGGTCACTGAGTGGATTACTTGTTTCGGTAGACGATCAAGCCGTGGGATAGATCGTAAGGAGAGAGAGCAACCGTCACGCGATCGCCGAGGAGAACCTTGATACGATAGCGTGACATCCTGCCGGACAGCTTTGTCCGGATGCTTCTTCCGTCATCTGTTTCCACCTGGTACATTCCGCCGGAATGTACTTTGACCACAGTGCCTTCAACCTTGATGTTGTCATCCCTTGCCAATACGCTTCACGCTCCTATTTGTCATGGCCGGCGGCACGAAAAGGGTCTCGACCGGACTCACGCCTGCCCGAGGCCGGGGCGAACTTCATCTCGTGCCCTGCTCACTTGCGTCTAATCCCATATCATCACGTTTTTGGCTTTGTCAATTGCTCTCTGGCGAGAACGGCACGCACGCGTTCCAGATCCTGAGGAGTGTCCACTTCTATGGAGTCCTTATCCGTAATGACCACCTTGATCCGGTACCCATTCTCAAGCGCCCGCAGCTGCTCCAGACGCTCCGCTATTTCCAGGGGGCTTGGGGCTAATTGAGCAAAGGCCTGGAGGAAATCGTTTCGGTAGCCATAAATCCCGTGGTGCTTGTAGTATGCGGGCTCCAGTCCCCGCACACTGAAATGGGGAATAGTAGATCGAGAGAAATACAAGGCAAAACCGTTGCGATCGAAAGTGGTTTTCACTGCGTTCGGATGAGTAATCTCTTCGTCCCGGACGATCCGGTAAATGAGTGTGCTCATGGGGATGTACGGATCATCGAGAAGAGATTGGACCACTTCTGCGATCATTTCGGGCTCCAGGAGAGGCTGATCTCCTTGGATGTTCACCACGATGTCATCAGGCTGTAGACCCATGTGCCGTGCAGCTTCAGCGACTCGATCCGAGCCGGATGGATGCACTGCAGCAGTCATGACGGCTTTTCCGCCATGTTGCCGAACTGCGTCGGAAATAGCTTCCGAATCAGTAGCGACGCACACGTCGTCCAGCAGCGGCGACTGAGCAACTCGCTCCATAACCTGCATGATCATGGGCTTGCCGAGAATGTCCGCCAGGGGTTTACCCGGGAATCGTGAAGACTCGGCTCGGGCAGGAATGAATCCAACGATCCGATTTGGTCGTCGGCCGTTAGGGTGGGTTTTCAAAGGACCTCTTCCGCGCTGGACTGAAGGGCCATCACCATCTGGCGGATACGTTCTTCGTCCATCTGGAGCGGAACAGGCATCACCAGCACCCGCGCCAGCATTGCGTCAGTCTGTGGAAGCATATCAGATGAAAAGTTCACCTTGCCTCCGGAGATAGGTCCACCCAAAGGATGTGGATGGGTCCAGGCGGTCTTCTTGTCGATCAAATGCTGCCAATTGGCCAGGTAATGCCAGAAGTTATTCTTGAAATATATGGCATTTACCCCGCCCTGAGCCAGCCGCTTCTGAAAGGCGATCGCCTTGTCAGCGTTGGGCAAGAAGAAGCAGATATGAGTGTAGCTATCCTTCCCGTCTTCCGGCAAGACCCTCATGGTGATCCCGTCGATACTTTCCAGGGTCTCCCTGATCATGGACTGGTTCTGCTTCTGGCGCAGGATCATCTCGTCCACTTTGGAAAGCTGAGCTACGCCTAAGGCGCCCTGAAGCTCCATCATGCGGTAGTTGAACCCCAAGAAGCTTCGACCTTCCAGAGCTCGCCCCACGTTGGGATTATGGTCATGACCGTGGTCCGCATATTCGGACGCTCGGATGTACAGATCTCGGTCATTAGTCACCACCATTCCGCCTTCTCCGGTGGTGATGGTCTTGTAAAAGTCAAAGGAGTAGGTGCCCATGTCACCCCAGGTGCCAAGTTTTTTGCCCCCAACTGCCGCGCCTACCGCCTGGGCGGTGTCCTCCACGACCTTGATGTTGCGTTTACGAGCGATCTCAATGATCTCTTGAATGCGGGCGGGCGATCCCAGCATGTGCACCGGGATGACAGCCTTGGTCCTGTCCGTGATCTTCTTTTCAAAGTCTGCCGGGTCCATGTTCAGAGTGTCATCGATCTCCGCGGGAACCGGCACCGCTCCTGCCTCAATGATGGCTTCGAAAGTAGCGATGAATGTGAATCCCTGGGTAACCACTTCGTCGCCGTGCCCCACTCCAAGGGCAGCCAAAGCCACCTTCAAGGCGGCGCTCCCCGAAGATACCGCGTGAGCGTACACAGCTCCATTGTAGCGAGCGAATTTCTCTTCAAATTCCCTTACCTTACATACTCCTCTTCGCTCTGCGTCGAATTCGTATCGGAAAAGGATGCCGGTCTCCAGAACCTCGTTGATCTGTTCCTTTTCCAGTTCACCCATCCATTCATATCCCGGCATGGGGCCTCCTGACTGTAAGCTCTAAGATTCAACTGCTTCAGCGAATTCGGCACTTACCGCGGACGCTCCGGTGAACTATGATCCGCGTCAACCGAATGCTCGTTCATAGATGACTTCCGCTTCTTTTGCGCCCATGAATCGCGGGTTGTTCTCCACAGGCCGTGTAACTTTGAGCGCTCCTTCCACCAGTGTCGGGACATCGGACCGCGGGATATCCAGTTCAGCAAGCGAATGGGGTATGCCGATATCGCTACACAGCCTGGCAACTGACTCCACAGCAAGGCTACCGGCCAATCCCGGCGGCAAGCCCTCGACTGCCTCGCCCATACTCCTGGCTATCATGGCGAACTTCTCTTCCGCGGCGGGAAGGTTGAAATCCATGACATGCGGAATCAATACAGCATTTGCCAGGCCGTGCGGTATGCGGTAATTGCCCCCAAGAGGATAAGCAAGCGCGTGCGCGGCTCCCACTCCGGCATCGGCAAGTCCCATCCCTCCGAGAAGGCTTCCCATGAGCATCCCTTCGCGCGCCTCCGCGTCGTTGCCGTGAAACACTGCTCGACGGAGGAAGCGACTGATCAACCGAATGGCTGTGAGGGAGAGCGCTTCGGTGAAGACGGTGCTCGACCTGCTCGTGTAAGACTCAATGGCGTGGGTCAGCGCATCCATGCCGGTGGCGGCGGTGACGCCCGGTGGCAGCAAGAGAGTCAGTTCCGCGTCCAGCAGCGCCCGATCGGGAAAGAGATGCGGGCTGTTGATCCCGCCTTTTGCCTTGGTTTGCCGATTGGTGAATACGGCCGTAAAGGTGACTTCGGAGCCGGTTCCTGCGGTCGTAGGAACCATGATCGTCGGTAGGCTGGGCCCGGGGACCAGATTCAAACCGACATAGTCGCCGGCATTGCCGCCGTTTCGGATCAGAGCGGCCGCGGCCTTGGCCGTATCCATAACCGAGCCGCCTCCCATACCGATCACCAGCTCTGCCTGGCCATCACGTCCAAGCTGTGCCGCTTCGTCGGCATTGTCCAGATAGGGCTCCGGTTCTGTCCCAAGGAACTCGACGCTTCGGAGGCCGGATTCCCTCAGAATGCCGCGAACCTTATCCAGTATTCCTGTTTCTTCCAGTGCCCTGTCTGCGATGAGCAGGCACGCCTTGGCGCCCAGCTCGGATGCCAGTTCTCCGAGAGACTGGATCGCGCCGCGACCGAACAGGATCTGCGTCTTAACCTGAAACCTACGGAATTGCGCGAGCATAGCTGCCCCATCCCACACACGGGTGCATCAAAGCGGACTCACCTTATAACAGAAAAGCCCAATGCGGGCAAGCGAAGAAAATACTTACATTTTACGTGTCTCTATGCTAATGGAAATGTTCTTCGGGAACGTCCATTCCCACGTACGGGAGGTTTGTAAGTGCTCGAGATCCTGAGCAAGGGTTTTCGAGATGTCCGAGATTACATGCAGGGCATGCGCACGATCACGGAGGAGAATCTCTCCGCCGCCCTGCAGATGATACGCGTCTCACTTCTGGAAGCAGACGTGGAGTTCCACGTTGCCAGCGCATTCCTGGATCGGGTGAAAGAAAAGGCTCTCGGAGACATCGTCCTCACCCGGGTGAAACACAAAGAAAAGAAGCTGCGTGTATCACCCGGAGATCATTTCATAAAGCTTTGTCATGACGAACTGATCCGGCTCATGGGCCCGGAAGACGCCTCACTGAGTTTGCGCACTCGGCCGGTCAGTTCAATTATGATGGTGGGTCTTCAGGGCTCCGGGAAGACTACCACAGCCGCCAAGCTTGCCAAGTACCTTTCAAAGACCGGGAAGAGCCCCATGCTGGTTGCCGCGGACGTGTACCGACCCGCTGCTGTGCAGCAATTGGTCACGCTCGGTTCAGATTTGGGCGTGCCTGTCTTCACGGATGGCGGCGCCAGCCCACCGGAAATATGCGGTCGATCGCTCGAAGAAGCCTATAGAAAAGGCTGCGACGTAACCATATTCGACACCGCGGGCCGTTTGACTATTGATGAACCGCTTATGGAAGAGCTGCGTCTCATCCAGGAAAAAACCGCGCCGGATGATGTTCTGCTGGTGTGCGACGCGATGATCGGCCAGGAATCCGTCAACATAGCCAATGCCTTCAACGAGCGGATCAGGCTTACCGGATTCATCCTGACCAAGCTGGACGGCGATGCACGCGGCGGCGCAGCGATCTCTATCAAAGAGGCCACAGGTGTTCCCATCAAATTCGTGGGAATGGGAGAGGGGCTGGACCGCCTCGAAGAATTCCGACCCGACGGACTGGCTTCCCGCATTCTTGGGTTCGGAGACGTGGTCGGCCTTGTCAAGGATTTCGAAGAGGTCGTTGACGAAAAGAAAGCAGAAGAAGACGCCCTGCGGATGCTCCAAGGGCAGTTCGATCTCAGCGACTTTCTGAACCAGATCAAGACAATAAAGAAGATGGGGCCTCTCCAGGACGTGATGGAGAAACTGCCCTTCTTCTCCGGCGGTATGCCTCCCGGCGTGGCCAAGACCGACGACTACGAACTGGTCCGCATGGAATCCATGATCAGCTCCATGACTCCTGCCGAACGGAAGCGCCCGGAGCTCATTGATGATAGTAGAGCCCGACGCATCGCACGAGGCTCAGGGCGCAAGGAGTCCGAAGTCAAGGAACTACTGGGCAAGTTCAAGGACATGCGCGACCTCATGGTTGCCATGGGAGGCGGCAAGCTCCGGGGTCGTTGGAAGCGCATGAAGGGAGTGAGGAACCTCTTTGGAGGTGGTCTCGAGGCCGCAGCCGGCGCGGATCAACCCATGATGGGAATGGGAGGGCCTTTCGGTATGCCGGAGGTCGGCCGAGGCAAGGTAGTTTCCAAGAAGTCCCTGGAAAAGCGTAGAAAGAAGAGCAAAGAGGCGAAGAAGGCGCGAAAGAAAGCTCGCAAGCGTTAGACCCTCCTCACTGCGAGTTTCCCGGCTGAACGGGGCGAAACAGAGCCGACCCTTGTCCCCTTTTCGCGACCTTAGTTGCGCAGTCCTCGAAAGCATCAAGAGGAGGCCTCACAGATTCCACACGGAGGATTACTATGCGCTATCTGATTGCCATGTTGTTCCTGGGTTTGCTGAGCGCCGCTCTCAGTTACCAGGGAAGGAATTATTATGTGCAGCTGTTCGACGACATCCTGGGTCGGGAAGAAGAGGACAGCATGGCTGTCAAGGTGGGCCGCGGCTTCGCGTACGGCTTTCTCTTCCCCATCTACTTCATTCTGATTCTAATCGGTCTCCTATCTCTCATCGGTTTTCTCATCGTGGCGGGCGTAGTGGCGGCAATTATCTTCGCACTGGTGTGGGGCACGGAAAAACTCGTGCCCAAGGAACGGCTCGGAGAGTTCTTGTGTACTGCTTTGGACAAGATGGGGCTCACCAGTCATATACCAGCGTCAGAGTTTCCCCGGGCCAGTGCTTCGCCAGGTCCCTCCCCTGCCCCTCCTGCAGAATCCGCGCCTCCGGCTGGCGCCAAACCCACGGGCGAGCCTCCAAAGCCGGCATCGTCTGAAGAACCGAGCCCTTTTCCGGGTGGAGGCATCAATAGGACACGGCGCCACTCTTTAGACTGAATGCGGGAAGTTGGCGCGAACTGATTGCCGGCTCAATGATGAGCAAGGCTTCGCAAAGGCACTTGATTTATTGCAAGCGCTTCCGGCGCTTGCGCTTTTTTTATACCATGAGATGCAAAGAGTTCGTCTCACAGACTGCTATGGAGAGGAAGTTGCGATGATTGAACACAAGAGGCTCCAGGAATGGGTTGAAGAAGTCGCCCGAATGTGCAAGCCGGATGAAATACGCTGGTGCGATGGATCGGACCGAGAATACCAAGAGATGGTACGGATGATGATCCAGACCGGCACGGCGATTCCGCTGAACCCGTTCAAGCGGCCCAACAGCATTTTCGTCCGGTCCGATCCTGGGGACGTAGCTCGCGTGGAAGACCGAACTTTTATCTGCTCCAAGAGCAAGGAAGAAGCAGGTCCCACAAACAATTGGGCAGATCCCGACGAGATGAAGGCGCGCCTCAAGGGCCTGTTTGAGGGATCCATGAAGGGCCGCACTTTGTACGTGATCCCGTACAGCATGGGCCCCCAGGGATCTCCCATTGCCAAAGTTGGCGTGGAGCTGACCGACTCTCCGTACGTGGTGGCAAATATGCAAATCATGGCTCGCGTGAGCCAAAACGTCTTCGAAAGCTTGGATCCTGATGAGGAATTCGTTCGAGGTCTTCACTCGGTGGGGGCTCCACTCGAAGCCGGCGCCGCTGACGCCGCGTGGCCGTGTAATGCCGAGCACAAGTATATCTGCCACTTCCCCGAGACGCGGGAGATATGGTCCTTCGGCTCAGGATACGGCGGCAATGCCCTGCTGGGCAAGAAATGCCATTCCCTGAGGATCGCTTCGGTTCAGGCGCGAGACCAAGGTTGGATGGCGGAGCACATGCTCATCCTGAAGCTGACCAACCCCGATGGGCAGGTCCGCTACATTTGCGGGGCTTTTCCGTCCGCCTGCGGAAAGACCAACCTGGCTATGCTCAGGCCCTCGATCCCGGGCTGGAAAGCCGAGACCATCGGCGACGATATCGCGTGGATGAAATTCGGCCCGGGTGGCCGACTGTACGCGATAAATCCGGAAAATGGCTTTTTCGGGGTGGCTCCAGGTACAAGCCTGAAGTCCAATCTCAATGCCGTTCTCACCACAGCCACGGGCTCTATTTTTACGAACTGCGCATTGACCCCGGACAATGACGTTTGGTGGGAAGGAATGACCGACGATCAGCCGGAAGAACTGATCGATTGGCTCAGGCGGCCCTGGAAACCTGGATGCGGACGCGCCGCGGCACATCCAAACGCGCGTTTCACGACTCCTGCCAGACAATGCCCCGTCATTGCCTCGGACTGGGAAGACCCTGCCGGTGTGCCTATCGACGCGATCCTCGTGGGTGGTCGTCGCGCGACGGTGATCCCGTTGGTAACAGAAGCTTTTGATTGGCAGCACGGCACGTTCCTCGCCTCGATCATGAGCAGCGAAACAACCTTCGCGGCTACGGGTAAAGTAGGCCGAGTCCGCCGAGATCCGATGGCCATGTTGCCCTTTTGCGGGTACCACATGGGCGACTACTTCGCGCACTGGCTGAAAATCGGTACCATGACCGAACCGGCCAAATTGCCGAAGATCTACTACGTGAACTGGTTCCGCCAAGATTCCCGCGGCAAGTTCCTTTGGCCCGGATTCGGAGACAATAGTCGGGTGCTCAAGTGGATCTTCGAGCGATGTGAAGGTAGCGGCAAGGCCGTAGAGAGCCCGATCGGTCGATTGCCTACTTCCGATGCTTTGGATATGAGCGGTCTGGACTTGGCGCCTGATGCTCTAAAGGAGCTTCTGAGTGTGGATGTGGAAAGCTGGTTGGCCGAGGCTCCCACGATCCGGGAGCACTACGAGCAGTTCGGAGATCGCCTTCCTAAAGCTCTGGGAGATCAGTTGTCTCGTCTGGAAGAACGACTTCGAAAGGCGGCCCGATGAGCAGCCTGTCATGGTGCGCAAACTCCGCAGGACTTTCGGGCCGCTCACACTTGGTTTCCTCTGGTAGACCATCTCCGCGTGGAGCCCTGATGCCACCCATGTTGCGTTTTGGGCGGAAAAGCAGTACCAGTAGATGATCTCGGGATCGGGCGGGATGCGCCGGCCCGGGACCTTGTGCCTGATCGCCGTGGTAGCTCCCGAGCTATCTCGAAAAGCATTGACGCGGCAAGCGACCGACAAATGGGGATTGATCGAAGTTGCGATAGGAAAATGCGAGTCGGGTTGGTGGCTGTCAGCCTGTGCGTCTTATGGATGACAGGGTGTATTCCTTTCCTATTCAGCTCAAAGGAGACCTCCTCGGAGAAGAACCCTCCTTCGCAATCGGGTAAACTCATCAAGCCTAAGCTCGAAAACGATTCCACGCCCGTGATTCCTCCAAAAGAGAGCCTTACCGCTAGAGACCGGGAACCAAGGCCTGCTCCCGCCACAGAGCGTGAGTTTGACGCCGATGAACCTCCAAAGCCGGTAAGTGTCGGATCGGCAAAATTGCCCCCGAAAACCGAACCTGCAACCGCGGAGGCTGCCAGTGGCGCGGAAGAAAGGAAAGAGAAGCCTGGGCGGGCTGACCCCGGTATCAAGAAACACGATCACGCGGCATACAAGAGACAGCTGAAGAATAAGGCCATAGATATCGTCAACAACGAGACGAAGTGCTCCCTGGCCAGGCTGTGCAAGGATTACATTACTGAAGAATGGACTCTCACCCTATTCACAAAGGGCGACAAAACCTTCTCCTTTACCTCGCATGTCTGGGATCCTATCGCGGAGAAATGGAAACAGACCTTCACGTCCAAACCAAGGCCCATAAAGAATTGGGCCACCCATTTGCGGGTCACGTCCTCCGGTTGGGAATGCGAGGTTCTTAAGGGACGCGAGTGACAGCGAGTGGCATAACGAGAGAGCCACAACCAATCGCGGAAGTCCTCGGCTTCGGGGGTCGGACAAGCTTCAGGATCCAGGTCAAGCCTTACCTAAAGGAGACGAGACGAGAACCGGCCAATGAGAAGGCTTGCTGAACACACCTTGATCGGAGCCTATGTCCCTATGGACTCGTGGGTGCATGGATTTGACCCTCGTGTAAAACTGATCGGAATGCTCGCAGTGGTCATGGGGCTGTTCTATGCAGCAAACACGGCTGCGACTGTTGTCACGGGGCTCGCGGTTCTCGTGGCCGCGTGCGCGAGTCGAGTGGGATGGAAACTCTGGATCGGAGGGCTCTTCAGGTTCAAGTGGATGCTGCTCCTGGTGGCTCTGTTGAATGTCTTCTTCGTTTCAGAAGGCACTGCCGTCACATTGGGGAAATGGGTACTTCCCATTAGCTATGAAGGATTAAGATCCGCCCTGCTCATCACGGTGCAGCTCACGGAAGCTATCGCGCTGGCCATGCTGCTCACTTTCACCACCACTCCTACCGCCATCACCCATGGTGTTGAGCGATTGGGAAGACCGCTGAAACCTTTGCGCGTCCCTGTGGAAGAGCTGGCGCTCGTGATGCAATTGGCCATGCGCTTTGTGCCCATAATTGAGTGGGAGTTGAAGAGCACCATTGATGCTCAAAGATCACGTGGCGTAGAATTTGAACAGGGTAACGCGGTCACCCGCGCGGGCCTGTTCGTGTCCGTGTTGACGCCGGCGCTCTTCGGGGCGCTCAGGAGAGCCGATCTCTTGTCGTCGGCGATGCGCGCGCGGGGATTTGCGGCCGGCCGGCCAAGAACCGAGTTTCGGCCATTGCGCCTGGCCGCTCGTGATTATCTGGCTGTGGGCGGGCTGGCGATGTTGTTCGTTCTTCAAGTCTTTGTCTTGGCCTGATCTCGACACATCGAAATGCATGGAGGACTGATATGGGATCGCAGGAGTCACCGTGGGGTGACAAAGTCTTGGAAAGCATGAAACCTGGTTGTGTCACCTTCTCATGGGACGATGATGAAGTGCGCACTGTCGAGGCGCCTCAGGGAACGCTTGATACCATGAAGACCGCATGGGAGTGGATAGATAAGAAGATCAAAGAACTCGAAGCCGAGAAAGGACGCCCTCGAATCGTCTGCTTTAGACTCGCGAGCGGCGAATTCAGGGGCCTCAAGTTCCCGGACTGGAACCCGGGCGCGCTGTAGACGACCGTTCAGCAGAAGGGATTGATCTCCAACCAAGCCGAGAGTTTCTATGTCTCCGGCCGATCTCTGCATTTGGTGGGGTTGGTCTTGGAGACAGGACAGTCCAGCTCCCGTGACCGAAAGGTCGGGAGGCCTTTTCGCGAAGATGGCTGCTCGAGCTTGTCAGGCTACCTGGTGGGTCCCCGACCATCCGCGGAAGTCTTGGCAATTCCCAAATTGGCGTCTTTGATCGATAGGTCATTACCCTGGACCGAGAACATGACGCCTTCACGCACCACGGAACCCTTGTCGGCTAACTCCAAGTTGTAAGTCTTGTTGAGCTCTTCCAGGATCTTATCTCTTCCCAGCACTTCCCGCATGGTTAGCAGGATCTCGGTGAGCATGCCGTTTTCATCAAAACGGTAACGAGCATGCCGAAAGAGCTTACTGTTCTTCACCAGGAAGCTGAAGCCGTTCGGTTCCGTCAATACCGCGGGCTCATTCCCTTTTAGGCTGCGAAGCACATCAATGGCCTGGGACCTCTTCATACCAAGCTCGATACCTTGGAAGCCCCGGAGAACCTTTGCCGACGAAGTGGCAGGAAAGAGCGCTACCAGCATTCCGAGCAGAATGCAGCAAATACACAATTTGTTCGGTCGCACGAAGTCCTCTTTTGAGTGGGATAATGTAACAATTTTACGCTGAACGCGGAAATTTGTCAAACCGGTTCTCCGTCCGAAGCGCAACCATTCAGTGATGCGAAGATCGGGGTCTGGCGCGAACGTATCATCGCACGTCCCACGGGACGCGGGACACATCCGTGGCACCAACCGCGAGGTGCCTCGTCTACAGGGGCTAGGCTATTTTCAGGCAAAAGAACGTCATTCCAGCGGAAACGGGAACAGGAATCCAGCCTTGGGGTTTCGTACAAGGTTTTCCACTATCTGTGTATTGAGCCTCCGGATTCCCGCGTTCGCGAAAATGAGGAATAGGAGCTCATTGACTGCGTGCTCTCGGAATTTGCCCATCGTGACCGAAGGGGGGTCATATTACATAAATGATATGATTACAGCATATTATTATGATCAAGGTATAAATAACTTTAATTAATTATGACAACTGTCAGTAAATATTTATGTTGCTTATCACGCGTCTTATGCTATAATAAGCCCGCGCGGGCAGAGTTCGCGCGAAGAGACGTGCAATAAGCCCGCATCAAGCCTCGTTCCACACGCGCTGCGAATGAGGGATGTGAGAGGAGCCAAGACCATGTCGAATACGACCAGATGGCTGACCGCTGCCATGCTTATAGCTCTTGCCGTCACCGCGGCTCAGCCGGCTTTCGCGGAGTGTACCGAGTGCAAGAGCTGCTCTGAACTGGTTCGCATGGCCCAGAACTACCAGCAGGACATCAAGACGGTCGACATAGTACTCGGGTCGGCCATTGATGCAGGGTCACTGGAGATGATCCGAAGCTATAAGCTTACCAAGGGAACCATGAAGCGGCAGCTCGAATCAGTGATGCGAGAAATCGAGCACAAGGGCTGCCTGGCGAAACGATAGTCCACCCGGATTCCGCCGTCCCATCCGTATAGCCATCCCGGTGAGATCGCGGTCCGAAGTCGCTCCTACTTCCCCTTCTTTTGGAGACGTTGCGCCCTATAGAGAATGGGCCTGACAGCCCGAAAGACATTGATTTCGCACCGCGTGGTGGGAAGGAGGACCGGCTTCACCGCGCCCAGTTCCCTTTCCTTTTGGTCATCCGCGTTTCGGACGAAGATCCTTGCCAATTGATTGTCCGCGATCTGGCAGTAGAGTTCCTCCGTCTCGTTTTCTAGCGACGCGAGAAGTCCTTCTTCCTGAGGGGAAAACAGGCTCGTACGCAGTACGGCCTCTGCGTAGCGATATGCCTTCCCGGACTCGACCCCGAGCCCCTTCATGATCGCTGCGAGTCTGAAGATCATGATGTGGCTCAGACGGTACCCATCCTTTGCCGGAGCAGGCTCGCCAATCTCACTCCAAGGAACGGCCGCCAATTCTTCGGCAGATGGCAAATCCAGGAGGAACGCCGCATCTTTGGCACTAACTCTCTGTTCAAACATTGGAACACCATGCACGGTGGGCACGTCTCGCGCTCACATTCTCGGGCACATGCACGCCTGCCATTCTAGCAGCAAGGCTCTCTCGTTATGACGATAAGCGACGTTTGCTTTGCTAAAGAGACGGTTAGCACGGGCCAAACCCTTGGTCAAGGGGGAGAGGCTCCGACCATTTCGCACCCTTCTTTAGGGGCAATAGGAAGGAGGCAAGTCAATATACCTAAATGGAATTATCGGATAATAATCCATTTAGTTGTTTACACAGGAATATTGACACTGAAACACAATTCATGGTATGATACCGGTGCTAAATCAAGATATTATGAAATTTTGCTCATCAGGCTTCTTAGCTCGAGAGAAAAGGAGTTGGGTATGATAACCAAAGTGGCCATTGGTATTGCAATCCTGGTGGTGGCAGCCGGCGCGTTCCAGTTAGCCGACGCTTACACGGTGTACAAAGGCACAATTACGACATACGAACTGCGCGGATCCGGCGCTTCGGGAAGCGCACCCTATTCTTCTTGTTCAGCAGGACAGCCGACACCCTATGCGCAGCCGTCCACGTGTGCGCCGCCTGCGTGCCCTCCTCCAGGGGCTCAATACGCGCCGCCCCCAATGCAGTACGGTGCTCCTGCATATAACATGATGCCCATGCAATACTACCAACCTCCCCAGAGCTTAGGCAAACCCATGTGGCGCTAGAACATTCGGGCAACATAGTCGCGCGTTTCTGAGTCAATCCCCCGAAAAAACCAAAAAGCCCCGGCCTACCGGTTCGTTGAGAACAGGAGGCCGGGGTTTTTGCGTGACCGAGTGCTTCGTTTCAGAAGTTCTGTCGCCTATTCCGGACCATTGAATTTGGAAGAAGGTCAGTGGCGCCCCAAGTGCGCGACCGCATTAATGTAATGGGCTACCGGGGTTGGCGTCTCGTCGGTGGGGGCGGCTTTTTGCGTTCAGGCTCTCTCCTTTTGGTCTCTTGCTGGGCCTCGGGCGCAACGCGAGGCTCAGGAGGGGGTTCCGGAGACTTTATTTTCCCGATCTGCTCATTGAATGCCTTCCAAGAGGCTGCATACTCGATCGCCTGGTCCCGGAACTGCTCTAAAGCTGCCTTAGCTTCCAAGAAAGCCTTGAGAGATTTCAAATCCTGAGCCATGTCTATCCGCCAGGGAGAGTCGGGATCTTTCCTGGTCAGGCGGAGGAGACGCAATCCGCCGCGGAGCGTCCGTATCTGCAGCAAAGCTTCCGTGTCCGCGGACTTCTTCACCACTGGCGAGGCTGCAGGGTCGAGGATGTTAAGCAGCGCGAGGTTTTCCGGGGGCTGATTGAGCTTGTGATCCTGAGCGAGTTTTTGCGCAAGTTCCTTGGATTCGTCCGTGAGGAGGCTTCGGCCCTTGTCCAGTTCAGCGTTTCTCATGCGCTGGCGGTAGAGGACAAAAAGATCGTCCGGCTTGGGCGGGACTACTTCGCACCCGGTGAGACTGGCGAGTATCCAGGCAGCAATAATGCAGAATGCGGCGAGTCGAAGAACGTACCATGGTGGCTTCGACGGACTCGTGATCCCTGTGCCGGCCTCGTGGGGACGACTCGGCACATGTGTCCGCGTATCCTCTCGGCTCTGAGGGGATGAGCGGGTCCGGAGGGCAGAGCATGTCTTAGGTCGGTTCATCACTTCATTGTGGGGCCGGCATGAGGTACTGTTGGTTTTGCGCTGAACGGCGTCTCGGCGTTGCGAGCGGCCTGTCTTGATTTACATTCGCGGCCTTGACGCTGCCACAGTCGCTGGAAATCGGGAACCATACGGTCACGACTGTGCCTTGAGGCCGAGCCGGAGCGATTTCCAGCATTCCTCCATGGAGCTGGGCAATTTCCTTGCAGATGGAAAGACCAAGCCCGGTGCCGGTCTCGCCTTCCGTACCTCTTTCCCGGCCTCGATGAAAACGCTGCAAGACCTTGTCACGCTCTTCCGATGGGATTCCGATGCCGCTGTCTTCAACCTGGAGCTCCACGCCGTCTTGCCTGTCACGAGCCGCGCCTCGGGTTCTCACAACCAGGCGGCCTCCTCGGTGCGTGAACTTGATGGCATTGCTGATGAGATTCCCTGCAAGCTGAGCAATCTTTGCCAGGTCTCCCTCGATTGCCGGCAACTGCGCGGCGAGATCCGCCACCACAGAGATTCCTTTCCTGGCCGCCAGTATACCAAGACTTTGGAGCGACTGGTTCACCGGGAGATTGATGTCCACATCTCTCTTGCGAATGCCTGCCGCGCCCGACTCCAACCTCAGCAGATCCAAGAGAGAATTTATGAAGGCAAGTTGATCCTTCGCACATCCGTGCAGAAGATCGACCTTTTTTGCGGCTTCGGGCGGAATCGCGCTCCTCCTGAGCAGCTCAATGGTGCCCAGGAGCGCCTGGAACGGGGCTCTCACATCATGGGAAAGCACCGACAAGAGCTCGGTCTGTCGCCGATTGGTCTCTTCCCACTGTCGTCGAAGACGATTGCGTTCCACCAGATTCTCGATCGTCAGGACTATTTTCCGCGGATCAAGCCCGAGCAGCTCTCGTTTCTCCAGGTATCCGTCGGCTCCTGCCTGGAATGCCTGGTTCCACGCGTCCACGCTCTCTAGGGACGAGGATATCACTATGGTAGTGTATGGATCTCGGGCTTTTGTTTCCTTGCAGATATCAATACCGTTGCCGTCCGGGAAGACAATGTCCAAGATGATGGCGTCGTATTCTTTTTTGCACGCCTCGCGCGCGGATTCCGCAGTACCTGCTTCCTCGATACGGAAGCGTTCTCCCAGCATCAGCGCCACCCTGCGGCGAATGATCGGTTCGTCGTCCGCGACGAGCAATGAGATCTTAGGCTCCATTACTGCTCCGCAACCAGAGGCAGCCGGAGGGTAAAGCACGCGCCCTGCCCCGGTCTGTTCTTCACGTCAATCTTTCCGCCATGAGCAAGAGCTATCCTCTGGGCCAGGTACAGACCCCGGCCTGTGCCACCGGTGGTGAAACCTAATTGGAATATCTTGCCCAGGTTTTCCTTGGGGATTCCCGGTCCGTTATCTTCCACCCTAACAAAGGCTAGACCGTTTTCGGTCCCCAAGGACACTTCGATCTCGGTTCCTTTGTTGCAGAACTTGATTGCATTTCTGACGAGGTTATCCAGAGCCCGTCTGAGAAACGATTCCTCGCCTCTGACCGTCACCCCAGGAGTGTGGAGATGGTTGGATCTTAGCGTAATGCCTTTTGCCGAGGCGGATTCCACGTAGTTGTTGACGCACTTGTCCACCACCAGGTTCAAATTCAGCACATTCGGGCGGATCTGGAAGGTGTCTGAGTGCAGGCGGATAAAATCGATGCGCTCTTCGAGCATCGTGACGAGTTCGTTTCGCTTCGCTTCCACCTGATCGAGCAGCTCGACAGTTTCCTCGGCCCGTGCATCTCTGATCAATTGCCGAGCGGAATTTACTCCGACCCCGAGCACGTCGAGCGCGGCGCCCAGCTCGTGCCGGTAGAGTTTCCCGATCTCCTGATCGATCAGGTGTTGGTCAGTCACATCCCTCAAAAGGATGATCTGGCCGCGAAGTTCCACCTCGAACCTCCGGCCGTTGCTCGACATGGTCGCGCGGTCGCCGAAAAGCTCCACCTGCGAGTCATCCTCCCCTGCCCCAGCCAGGCGGGAGACAACCTGTTCGCGTGAGTAGCGTTGCACCGCGGTCTCTAGAGGTCCGTTTCCGAAGAGCGTTTCTCGGAGGACGGTGTTTGCCGAAAGCATTTTTTCCGCCGCGGGATTTATGTAATAGAACGCTCGGCTCGGGTCTACACAGATGATGCCTTCAGGAACAAGCTCAAGAGCTTGCCTGTCCAATTCGCTGCTTCGGACCTTGGATTCCCGCGCTTCTCGCCGGCGTTGTGCGTTGTTGTGTTGGACCGTCTGCTTGGCAATCGAATACGAATCGTACAGAAATTGGCGGACCAGCTTCTGCTTGGCCATATCCGTGGATAGAAGAAAGCCGCCGTTGTACGCTTCCACCACTCTGGCCATGCCCAAACGCTGAAAATGGTAGTGGTCCATCCAGCTCAGGAAAAGAGAGGACCATTCCTTTTCCGAGAGTGGTACGCAAAAGAGCGAAACCAAATACAACGTGCGCGTGAACGAGGACAATTCTTTCACGTCCCGCACGCTCCTCACCAGGTCGTGGAAATCTACGGCCTCGTGCCTGCGGGGTACGCTCGAGAGGACCTTCCGGCCCGGTATGCTGGGGTGCCATTGCGAAAGAAAGTCCACGCCAGGGTAACGCGATTGCAGGCTTCGGATCAGATTGGGAGTGCCTCGGGAATCCAGCAGGCGCAACACACAGAGCCTGGCCGCGTTGCGAAGCTCTTCTTGGCCGTCGTTTCGGGATACATACCTTTCGATAAGGAATGGTATCGCGGCCGCAGGTTCTACCTCTTTGAGGAGCATGATCTGCATGAGCCCCATTTCCGGCGAGGCGCATTCCTGCATGATCTGTTCGGGGTTGCCGCGTAACTGTCTGTACGCCCAGAGGCACGAAGGGGTCCGAAAACCCCTCTTAAGGATTGCATTCCGCAGGACCACTTTTTGTGAAGATGATGACCAGTGAGCGCCTGCCTGTACTGCGACCGACTGGAAAGAGGGCTCGCCCTTTTCAAGAAAGGCCATGAGCTGGGAGAATCCCTTTTCCGAGAAGAGGACTCCTTTGGGCTTTGCTTCTGTGAAGAGGGGTCGAAAGCGCTCCAGGAGTGGCTGGATAGCTGGCCTCTTCTCCAGTTGTTTAAGAAAATCAAGTAACATGCCGCATTAATTAGTTGAAATTACGTCAAATGTCAAGCGGGAAACACTGTGGGGCGTGACCCTTCAGCTACGTGGTACGAATTGCCGCTTTGTGGCATTGCGAGGGCCCCGGACTCGATCCGGGGGACGAAGCAATCTGTTCTTTTGGGTGCCCAGATTGCTTCGCTACGCTCGCAATGACATCATTGGACGCTTTGTCCCGGTGCGACCCTCTGGGATTATAGCGGCACGGGGCAGATTGCGTCCGCGGACAAGGAATTTTCTTCTGGACTTGCGGACAGGGATTCCTATGATTGATGACACTCCCTTTGTGGCTTCGGAAAATGGAGAACATACTCCGGGTACTGCGTAATACCGATCAATCCATTCCAAGCTACGTTTGGCAGGCTTGGCTGATTTCTATGATCCCGAGTCTCCTGATTTCCGCGCTGGTAGCCGGTGTGCGTGCATCCGCGGGTTACGAGAATCCCCCACTGAAGTTATGGGAGAGCCCCGTGTGGGTGGCTGTCCTGGCAGCATTTCTTGTGGGCCCTTGGATAGAGACCCTGCTGATGTGGCCCATCCTCGCGGTACTCAAAAGGGCTGTTCAGAATACAATCTGGGTTGCCGTCGCATCTGCGATAGTTTGGGGTATTTTCCACGGACTCACGGATCCCGGTTGGGGCCTCATCGTTACCTGGGCATTTTTTGTCTTTTCTCTGTGCTTTCTCGAATGGGAAAAGAAGTCACGGGGAAAAGCCATCGTGGTCACCTCGCTTGTCCACATGTGCCACAACGCGATTCCCATAATTTCCATCGCCGCAACGCGGTGGCTATGAACCGATGCGCGAGTCTCGGTGGCGGTCATTCATCATGTTCATGTTTGTGGTCGCGGGAATGATGTCCTGAGCCGTGGTGGTGATGGCCATGTTCTCTGTGTTCTGCGTCTGATGTGGGGGTCTCGCCAGAGCCTCCCAGGCTATCAAGCGCCAAACTGAATTCTCGATTCGCCTCTTCGATGAGACCAATTGCCCTCCTAATAGGGCCGGAAGCCGCGACTTGGCCATGCCGATCAAGCAAATCAGCCACTTCCCAGTAACCTTTCAGGTGCTCCTGGTTGTGGTCGATCCAGTGCTTCAGACGTATCTTGCTTTTTTGGACGTCGTCCATAGTCACCCTCTTGCAACGAAGTCAGACAGATCAATACTCTTGTATCGGTCTGCTGCGGAATAAGCAACATGCATTCGGAGAAGCCGGACACTGACCTAGACTTCGTCCAGGTCAGTGGCACCCGATAGTCTACCCACGCGTGTATTGAATGTGGCCTCTCGCAGCTTGCTCCTACCAAAGTCGTCACCGGGACAATGGGTTAGAATCGTCTGTAGGGGCGTGATTCATCACGCCCTTATATAGGGCGCAATGAATTGCGCCCCTACGGTCACGCTCGCCCCTCTTGACGGAAGATGCCCAAGAAGGTCATGTCCTACGCGTCCTGGTATCGTTTCCCCACGGAATCGACACATATCCTGGGTGCGACTGACCTGACCTCGAGCTTCGTGGGGTCAGGTCAGTGCGGTTCCCGAGACCATCTCCTCGGCCAAAGGATTATCCTAGTGTCTTACTGTTCTTGAGGGCAGACCCGTTATTACTTGCTTTTCTGTGCAGCAACTATTGTGAAAAAGTTGCCCAGCAACTGCTTGCCCTCGCATATTACCGTGCCGTTACAGCCTGAACCGCTCCAGCACCGTTCCGGGTGGAAAGCGACGCCGTACACCGGTTTATCGCCAAGACGAATAAGCTGCACAGGCGACAGGAGGCTTTGTGCAAGGTTCACAAATCCCGGGGGAAGACGCTTCACCTCTTCGTAATGACTTTGGACGGCACGGAACCCACCGGGATAGCCCGCAACTCCGGTGAGGATCGAGTCATTGGCAAGCGTTTCCAGCCAGACAACACCTCGCTCCGACACAGCTTCTCGCGGGTACTGTTGGACTTCTTTGCCCACAAAAGCCGGGTCGATGAAATCCACTTCCCCGCCAAACGCAAGCACGAGGAACTGATGCCCTCCACAAATGCCAAGGACAGGCAGGTCGCTTTTTCCAATCACGTCCCTGAGCTGCCCGGCAAACCGGTCCAAGCGCCGTCGCGCTTCGTCCTTGTACAAGCGCCACGGCGTGCTCTGCGGGCTCAGTATAAGGAAATCGATCTGCTTCGGATCGAGCATCTCACGGGTCACGTGAGGGAAATGGCAATAGGAAAGGTCTACCTCGAAGCGATTCATCGCGGGGATTTCAGCAGGCAAGCGGACGGTGAGCGCGTCCCGCAGTTCCTTGTACCGAGAAGAATCGGGCCCCTCCAACTCCAAGTCCACAAGCAGCGCTCGCATGATTTCCTTCTTGGGGGGCAAGGCCAAATAGACAATTAGGCCAATGACTACGAGACACAGAATGGAAAGGAGAATGATTCTGGTCCAGGAGTTCGATCCCATCGGCATCAAGCAGGCTCATGTTCCCGCATCGGCGAAGTGCTTCACGAGCAATTCAGTGACGTGAAATAAGGGCTGGGAGGAAAGCAATGGACGCGCTCCCCGTCTTGCGGGGTCATTGGTACCAGCCGCCATGCGGATAGGCGCCCCACTGCTGATACAAAGGGCGCCGCAAGAAGACACGATAGATGTCCCCGTCTATGGCCTTTACCGCGCCGCGGATGGTGCCGTCCGCGTAAAGATAGCCTTGAAAGAAATTCCCTTCTTTCTCGCCGAATATGTAATTCCCTCTTACTTTTCCCGCGATGTCGAATTTGGCCCGGCCGAGGAAGTTCCCGCCCTCCACCACTCCATGAATCTGCTCACCGCGCTGATGGAGGATGGTGACGCTCCCTTCCGCGCCAAAGATGGGGCCTTTGGCATTGCCCACCCATGTGCCGCGGAGGTCGAACGGTTGAGGCTCGGCCGCGTAGGCGAGAGTGGATACGGCTACCAAACCCAGAACCAGCAATGACTGTATGATGCGACGGGTAATCATAATTTGACAGTTTATCATAACGAAGCTCCTTAGGACAGGAAAAGGTGAGTTGTTGTGAACCACTAGCTCAGAAGCTTCACCGATAACGTGCGGTTATGGCTGAGTGAGGTGATGGAGAGAATCATGGGACAATGAGCGTGGTATTTTGCCACAGTCGCATGTTATGCTTGCCAGAAAAGCCACAAAGTTCTATGTTTAAGCGGTTCGGCCGTGTGCGGCCACGGTGCTCATCCCTAGGGGCTGCATACGGCCGACCTTATGTTCTCCGGGAAAAGTGGCCCGATACACGGGGGGCTGGGAGACCTAGATGCGTGGTGTGGACATCGTTCTGGTTGAAAATAAGAGTGATATGAAGGCCTTCATCGACCTCCCCTGGAAGGTCTACGCTGGAGACTCCAATTGGGTTCCGCCGCTCAAGGCCGAAGTGAGGAAGCTGCTTGATACTGAAGAGCATCCATTTTGGAAGTTCTCGCGACGTGCTCTCTTCCTTGCCCGAAAGGGCTCGGAAACAGTCGGCAGAATAGCTGCGATCGTGGACGACAACCACAATCGATTCCACGATGAGAAGTCCGGAGCGTGGGGTTTTTTCGAGTGCGAGAACGACTCTGACGCGGCCGCGGCGCTCTTTCGATCTGCGGAGGGGTGGCTGCGGTCTCAAGGGATGACCTTCATGAGGGGTCCGCTCAACCCGTCGACCAATTACGAGTTGGGCTTGCTCATCGAAGGTTTCGAGAATCTTCCCGTGTTCGGGATGACCTACAATCCGCCCTATTATCAAACGCTTGTCGAATCTTGTGGCCTTACTAAGGAAAAGGACCTCAGGGCGCTCCTCGTTGAGAGACTGGGGTTAAACAGTGAACGAATGGAGCGCCTGGCCAACCGTGTCATGAAGCAGAACCGGGTCTCGATTCGCACATTTAGCAAGAAGAACTTCATCTCAGATCTTTACCTCCTCAGGGAGGTCTACAACGACGCTTGGCAAGATAATTGGGGTTTCGTGCCCCTCACCGACGATGAGTTGACCGAAATCGCGGCCAATTTACGTAAAATTGCGGACTTCGACCTGGTGTTCTTCATATACCTGGAGGAGGAACCGGTTGGCGTGGCGCTGGTCCTGCCCGACATCAATCCGTTGCTCAAACGGTTTAACGGCCGAATCGGAGTCCTGGGACTCTTGAAGATACTTCTCTATCGGAAAGAGATCAGCGGTGTGCGGTGCGCTCTTTTCGGCGTCAAGAAGAAATACCAGAAGCTTGGCATTCCTTTGGTGGTCTTCGACTACATGAATCGGATGGGCTTGCAGAAGAAAGAGTATAAGTACCTGGAACTGAGTTGGACGCTCGAGGACAACGCTGCGATAAACCAGTTCGCCGAGGAGTTGGGTGGTAAGTTTTACAAGAGGTATCGGATACTTGGCAAGGCGCTCTGAAAGGCGGTTTGCCCGCTCGCACGTACGCCGCAGCCGACTCATCCCGCTGTGGAAGCTCGCTCCATGAAAATCGCCAGCATTTCCCGCCTTCCCATCGCGATGAGCGTGTCTTGAGCATCTATTACGGTTGCAGGCCCGGGATTGAAGACCATCGTCCCATCTTCTTTCTTGGCACCAATCACAATCAGATCCAGCTCCTTGCGTATATCGGTATCCATAAGCCGCTTGCCCACGTAGACCGATTCGTCTGCCACACGGACCTCTTCCAAATCCACGTTGAGCTGCCAGCTGTCCATGACCACTTCGAGGAAGCTGACCACCGTGGGTTTGAGCATTCCCAGGACAAGTCGCATGCCGCCGATGTCGTACGGATTAATCACGCGTGACGCCCCTGCTCTAATCAGCTTTTTCACAGCGGAGTCCTCGGTGGCCCGCGCCACCACATCCAAATTCGGGTTTATTTCTTTGCAGGTCAGGATGGTATAGACATTCTGGGCATCCGTGTTCAGGACCGTCACCACGCCCCGTGCCCTGTCCACCCCTGCTGCTCGGAGCACTTCTTCCTCGGTGGCATCACCGGGCGAAAGGAGATAACCCAGTTCCACAATGCGTTCCTGGACCTCTGGGTTGCTCTCCACCACCACAAACTGCATCCCTCTCTGGTGGAGTTCGTGGCAAATAAAGGAGCCCATCCTACCGAATCCACATATGACTAGGTGATTCTCGAGCCTTTGAATCGTCTTCATCGATCTGCGCCTTTTTAGGATGGCATTGATTTCGCCTTCCACAACAAGTCGTGTCGCGGTCAACACAGTGTAACCAACCACGCCCAAACCGAGCACAACGAGTATGAGCGTGAAGATCCTTCCCCTCGGGCCGAGTGGATGGACCTCTCCAAATCCGATGGTGGTGAGCGTGGTCACCGTCATGTACAAGCTGTCGAGAAAGGTCCAGCCTTCCAGCGTCCAGTATCCCAAGGTACCGAATGCGAGCACCACCAGCAAAGCAATCGAGGCTTTGAAGATTGCGGAGTTATAGTTCACGCTGAAGCTCCGCCAGACGCCGATATGGCGTTCGTCCGAGAACGCGGCGATGAGGTGGCCGAATTGGGACGGTGACCGCACGACAAGCGGTGCACCGGCCTCCGCTTCGCACTAGCAGATATCTTCAAGAACATATATGTCGCCAAATTGTCTACCGAATTCATCGCAGTCGAGCCCATAGCCTACCACAAACCCTTCTTCGATCCTGAAACCGCAGTAATCGAGATCCACATGTTTTTCGCGACGCCCGGTCTTGTCAATGAGCGCGATGGTTTCGATAGAGCGCGGCGATCTGGCTTCCAGGGCTTGGCGGTATTCGTTCAGGGTCAGCCCCGAGTCGACAATGTCGTCGACAAGTATCACTGCCCTGCCCTCTACCGGAATGCTCGTGTCCAAAAGGATATTCAGCTTCCCGCTGGAGACGGTTCCCGACCCATAGGATGAGATCTTCACGAAATCCACTTCGCATGGCACGCTCAAGCAGCGGACAAGATCGGCCATGAACATGAAAGCGCCTTTCAGGATGCCGATCAGGAGAACATCACCTTCCGGATGTTTCGCGGATATCTCCGCGGCCAATTCCTTGACCCGTGCCCTTACTGCTTCGTTATCGAAGAGAACCTTCTTCTTGTAATTTTGCATTCCTTCGAGCCCCCTCTTCCTTGTTACGCCGCTCCGTCGGGTTGCCATTCTACCGAGCGAACGGTGGGATACCAACCAGATTCAAGTCATCGAAGTAATCATTCGGTTACCTGGAAGAAGAGTGGCGGTGTTACCACCTGCTCTTCGCGCCGAAATCCAGATTATCGGTAATACCCGAGCTCAGCAGCACATCGGCCCGAGCCGCGATCATGGCTGCATTATCAGTGCAAAGGCTCAGTGACGGAAATATGGGTTCGATACCCAGTTCATCGCCCATCGCCCCAACCCGCCGTCTCAGAGCCGCATTAGCCGCGACGCCGCCACAGACAACCAGCTGGCTTACGCCGCATTTCTGCGCAGCACGAAATCCTTTGATTGCCAACACCTCGGTGACTGCGTCCTGAAATGCAGCCGCGATTTCTCGGACCGCGTAGTCCGTTTCGCCGGCTGCGCCCGGCTCAATTAGCGGATGAAAGCTCCCGGGAATTGCCACGTTTCGTGAAATCTCGAACCGCTCTTCAACGTGCCGGAGCACCGCAGTTTTAAGGCCGGAGAAAGAGAAGTCCAGTTCATCACCTTCCACCAGTGCTCTCGGGAAACGGAATTCAAGAGCCGCCGGATCCACGTCCTTAGCCCATTGCTCGATCACCACACCGCCTGGATAACCCAGGCCGAGCAACTTGGCAACTTTGTCAAATGCCTCACCCGCTGCATCGTCTCGGGTCTTACCGATCAATTCAATGTCCAGGGGACCCTTCACGTGATACAGGCTCGTATGCCCGCCTGAAACCACCAAGCCCACAAATGGGAAGCGGATATCATCCCGTTCGAGATGAGCTGCAAAGAGGTGCCCATGCAGATGGTTCACACCGCATATGGGACGATTCAACGCGAGCGCCATCCCTTTGGCCGCGGCGATCCCCACGATCAACGAACCTATCAGGCCCGGGCCTCTGGTAACGCCTATGCCTTCGATCTCTTGCGGATCTACGTCGGCCAGAAGCAAGGCCTCTTCAATGACGATCGATATGGCTTCCACATGCTTGCGTGATGCCAGTTCCGGAACTACTCCGCCATATTTCTTGTGGACGTCGATCTGCGAGACAACCACGCTTGAGAGAACGCTCGTGCCGTCCACTGCCACGGAGGCCGCGGTTTCATCGCAGGACGTTTCAATCGCGAGGACGAGCATCAGGATTGCCTCATAGAGGCTCTGATCTCTTGGAGGCGCGTCTCGATCTGCTCTTTAGACAGGTTGGCGTACCGAGTAGGGAGGATTTCACGCGACGTGCACTCCAGGACAGCCAAAAGTTCCTGATACTCGCGCTGTCTGGCTATATCGGCAGGGATGAAGTCCCGCACCTCTTTCAGGACAATATCAGGTGTAAGGCGCCCTTCCAGGATTGCCCGACGTCTGAGCTCGGTGAGCACGTGGTCGAAATCGGACGGGAAATATTCAGCAGTAAGTTTGAGGAATTCCTGGCGCTGCTCTGCGGAGAACTGATCCAGGTTCATGCCCGCTTGCATCAAAACGTGCCGAATGAAGGCCTCTTTTTCTGCGCCTTCATTGTCGAAGACAGGAAGATGCTCGCCTGCCCTTCCCGATCTTTTGATGTCAGGCTCCAGACGATCCGGTCGGGCGGTTATGATGATCCAGACGATTTTGCCTCGGTTGTGATCGTCGGACATCATCCGCAGGATGTTCCCGAAGAGTCTTCGGTCGACGTCGTGAGTCTGGGGGCCTCGTCCGCCAATCTCCGTGTCGGCTTCGTCGTAGATCACCATCACATTGCCCATAGCCTCGAGCACGGACCGGATGCGTTCCCAGTTCTTTTCGGTCTGACCCACGTAAGGCCCGCGGATGTTCTTTAACACAACCGCTACCCACCCGCATTCCTTGGCAAAAGCCTTGTAGATGAAAGTCTTACCCACGCCGTTCGCGCCTGCCACAAGTATGCCGACGGGCATGATTTCGGGGTTGTTGCCCCTGAGACATTCTTTGAGCTCCCGGAGCTTCTTCAGGAGACGCGATGCGCCGATTACTTTTTCAAAGCCGAACGAGAGGCGAAGAAATTCGATGTGCCCTTCAAGCTCCTTCTCGATGATCTCCTTTGTCTTCTCTGAGATGAGTTCCGGTGTGATCGCTTGCCGCCGGTACCCGGCTTGCAGAAAGATCTGGCGAAGCGAAAGGAGAGTGAGTCCTGCGCTGCTGTACGCGAGCTGCTCGGGAGAGAGGCTGGTTTCAACTTTCTCGTCAGCGATCAGCTTCTCGATGTATCGTCGCCGAGCGTCCTGACTGGGCCGTTCGATTTCGATTGAGGCTGCGTAAGGTAGGTCAACGATCCGCTCGTTGATGCCATTGAGCGTTTCGCCGATCAAGAAGACGATATCTGAGGAGGCGACAAAGGCACTATCTGAAAACCAATTCTCCAGGGTCAGGACCTTTAGACGCTCTGAATCGAGCATCATTTCCCCGCGAGCCGGCGGCGCCACAGCTTCCGCGTATCGGATAATGAGAGCGAAGTCTTTACGTATCTTCGCGGCTGGGTCGTCAGGTAGTGGGACCATCACGTCGAGTCTTGTGAGCTCGCGGAGAGCCGCACACGCAGTCACGATGTCGCGCCGTGACGCGGAAAGTATTTTGTCGAGACGGTCTTCGCCAACCTCCTTTGCGACAAGCTGCCGGTCGAGAGGGTTCCGAAACGATATGCCTGTCGCCGGATCGTACACAACGACAATGCGCGGGGCTGTGGGACGGTCGGGCTTGATGAGCGCTTCTACGAGAAAGTCGACCAGAGGGACGTATGAGCCGGAAGGGAGCAGATAAACGTCCTTGGTGTTCCCATAGATCAGAAAGACATTGGACTGAGATGATACGTATTTCTCTACGATCTTGGCGGCAAATTCAAGCTGGTAGGAGGGTTCGTCTGGCATTGTCGGATATGGATAGTATTAGTGGCAAATTGAGCCAACGTACATGAGTCGCGACTCACCAAATAGGCGTCTGCGGCGCAGGGTAGTCAACCCAAATCGCGTTCCTTTTCAGGTGCGCCCGCGGGAGCTTCCGTGCGAGCTTTGAGCAGTTCATCGAAACGGGCTGCGGCATCACGTTCCGCGCCGATCCGTTCGTACGCCACATCCTGCGCTCCTACAGTGGCCCCACGCATTTCCGTGGCGATCTTGGCTTCTGCCCTGAGCGCGCCTACCTTCTCTCTTATGGCGACAATGGATTCGTCCACTGCCGACTCACCCAGGCCCTTGAGGCGGTCCTCTAACTGGATGATTTGTCGGTGAGAAATGAATTCAGCCACCAGTTCACCCTGCTCTCTCTTGAGCTTGTCGATTTCCTCGGTGAAGTCACGGAGCTTCGTCTTGTAGTCTTCGACCTTTTGGGTCTGCAATTCGAGATCCTTTGCAAGGACCGCTTGCTTGGCATCTATATCCTTCATGCGAGTGATGTATCGAGTTCCCGCTTCCTTGTGCGCAGGATTGCTGGGCTCTCCTTGGGCCATCGCGAGTGCGCCATCCAGCTTTCGCTCAAGCTCTTTCTCTTCATCGTCGAGCTTCTTCAAAGACACGTCGGTCTTTTCGCGTTCTCTTGCAAGGAGCGCGACCGCTTCCTGCATCTCTTTGTACCGCCTCTTTGCTTCATCGATGGCGGTTGCATACGTTGCTCGGATGGCCTCGGGACTGGACGAAACTAGGTCGTCGCCTCTCCTGATGAAAAACCCTCGAATCAGAGCGACCAATCTGTCTATGAAGCCCATCACATGCCTCCTTGCTTACCCCGCAGATCAGGTACTCGCATCGTCAGTATAGATGGCGGATACAATTGTATATCCGATGATTCAGGTGTCAAGCTGTGCTTTGTGCCTTATTACGCTTAGTAAAGCACAGAAGTAAGCACCACTCATAAGTACCGGTTGCCTGCTGCTCGTCTGAAACCGGTTCCTCACCGGAGATGATCGAAGTACCAGGCTTCCAGTTCCTCCCAGCTCGCAAAGCGTTTGGTCACATCGTGAGAATAATCCTTGTTCCAAGGCCTATGCATGAGGCCGACCCGAATCCCGGCATTCAGGTACTCCTGCACATGCTTGACGTCGTCCTCAACCATGAACTCCACTTGATGATCCGCCAGATATTGGGTCTTGTTACGGTCGCCACCCGTGACGACCATTTCGGGCACGGTTGGGTTCCAGTTCAAAACCTGCAGCTGGCGCGCCGCGGTTTGAGGGTCAGATCTCCCCGTAATAAACAGGAGCGGTTCTCGGGTTTCCTGGTGTATGCGCGAGAGGGTCTGAATAGCTCCGTCATAGGGTGTAATGATCGGGGTCTTGTACATCCATTCCACAGCCCGCCACAGCGTCTTAAAGTCGATCCCGAAAGCTTCGAGGTCCCACGTGCCTAACTCGTCAATTCTTATGTGTCGGCCTGTTATGCTTCCTATGTGTTCAAGGATCACCTCGATGGAGTTTAGGACGACTCCGTCCACGTCAAAGGCTACTTTCATCGGCAATTGACCTCGCAACTAATCACGGTCCCCGTGTCACCTCGCTTGCGCCTGCAAGGAATCCGGAAAACGTCGGTGTCCAGGGTCCTCCGGCCAGCCTGGAACACATTCCGGAGGTAGGCATGCATAACTCTGATTTCCACATTAGCATATGCACACGCGGGCCGCTACCGCCACGAGAGGCAAAATGCACCCGGCCCGTCCCTTCATGCCAATCTCGGGCGCGACTCCCGTGAGATGTCACGCCCCGGAGTATCCTTGAGCCGGAATCCTGTGATACATTGCTGGTTACCAGCAACCCATCTTTACAAGGAGATCGGGCGCGACCGAATAGAGGCATGGAATCATTGCTCTGACATGATGTCCGGCCAACCATTCATTTCTAGGCTTAGTAGATGACTGAGAACGACTCCACCGGCCCTGCGGTCGAACCATCCGACGTGCGTGAATTGATCGCCTCCCTGTCCGCCATTCCCGAGGCGATTCAAAGGAGCCATGCGCTTGCCGAAAGGCTCAAGGCCCTGGACGATGCCGCGATTTTGGAGACCATTCGGATCGTCTACGAGAAGACGCTGACGGGCGATCAGGATTTCCTGCGTCTGTACAACGGACTCATTGTGTCCGGGACCCTCGCTCAGGTCCTGGGTTCTGAGAGGATGTCGCGGCTTGTTCATCGTGCGCAGGAGGCTGGCGATTTCGAGATCGTGTCCATACTCCTGGATCTTCCTTCGGAGCATCCGAGCGAGAGTGGGTTTCGGTCTTCCGTTGGGCCGGATCTCAGGGATATTCCTCTCGGAGTACGGAAGGCGCTTGCTCGAAAGCCGGACTTTCGATCGATCGAACGCCTTGCCCGCGACCCGGATCGCCGCGTGATCAGAAATCTTCTGAAAAATCCCAAGCTTACAGAGAGGCTGGTGATCGGCATTGCTGCCACGCGGCCGGGAAATGCAGATGTGCTGGAGGAGATTTACAATCATCCAAAGTGGATAGCTCGTTATGACGTTAAGAAGACCCTGGTCATGAACCCTCACACGCCCCTTTCCATAGCACTTAAGCTGTTGGTGTTCATGAAGTTGCCGGACCTGGAAGAAATCCTGGAAGTCCCGAACTTGCCGGAGCTGGTAAAAACCGAGGCGCAGAGGATCGTCAATAGAAAAACAGCTTACTCATATGAGAGTCATCAAGACTGACGCGCTGATTGTAACGCGGGGACGAGCCGGATGCTGCAACAGACGATAGGATTGTTCATTCTCTTCATCTTTTACGTGTGCTTCGCGGTGATCGTGTTTGCGCCGACTATCTACGTGGCGTGGCTCTACGTGGCAAGCCGACGTACGCCCGGTACGGTGCGGGTTCGGCCTAAGCTGCTTGTGTCAACGCTGGTGGTAAACCTGATTCTGGGGTATTTCCTGGCGTATCTGGCTTATGACTATTTCGTGGTGACCCAGGTCGCGGAACAGGACGCTACCGCAGTGGCAGCGGTTCGGGAAGCGATAGAGTCCGAGCGAAGGCACTTCGCGACGCAGGGCAGGTACTATGAGGTTGGCCCCGTAAGAGGTCCCTATGAGAACGAGCACGGCCTGAAAATCGGCAAGAACATAATCCTGGAGGTGCGCCCAAGCTGGGATGGAAAAGGAGACAAAGAAACGTTTCAGGTCTACGCGGTGCACGTTCGCGGGCGAAAAGTCGTCCAGGGGGGAGCTGATGGAAACGTAGAGCAGATCGGGCCCGATTCTGAGCGTGCCTTTGCGATTCGATCCAAGCTCATAAATAGCGTCAAGTGAGAATCATTGCATGCGCATGGTTCGCTGGTGAACCAAGTGCCATGCGATTGACACTACACGTAAACATTCAGCCACGTGCGAGATTGAAGGGCATCGCAGTTGTCATTGCGAGGAGTGAAACGACGAAGCAATCTCAGCTTCGGCGGCGCTGGAGATTGCTTCGCTACGCTCGCAATGACAGTCCCCCCGCATGACTGAAGAGTTACCGCAGCACGTTCAAAGCAGTTGCAGCTTGCCGTGTGCTGGCTTATAATGCGGTGCTCTATCCTATAGCGCCGTGCGATGGGCGGGTTGCAAGTGGGGAGCGTATGAAAAAGCTGCTGGAGAAGTACCTCAAGGTATATTCCCACGAGTTTTCGAACTTCGCCTGGCTCGCCGCGATCTTCTTCGCCATCTTCTTCGTAACCGCCATCTTCCGCACCTATGTGGACGCGGCATTCCTCAAACGGTACGGACCCCAGTACATCCCGTTGATGCTGGTAATCAATGCGTTGTTGACCTTTGTGGTCCTTGGGGTGGTTGACCGGGTTTCTCGACGATACTTGGATCATTTTCTGCTGTCCGGTTTCTTGGGATGCCTGGGCGTTATGGTGATCATCCTCTTTTGGATGGTGAAATCAGGCTTCAGCATTGCTTATCCAATCCTGTATCAGCTTCTCTACCTCCTTGACTCAATCCTGCTCCTCTATCTCTGGAACATGGCAGGGGACCTGTTCGATACCCGCCAAGGAAAGCGGATCTTCCCTCTTGTCACAATGAGCCAGGTCCTGGGGACCACGATCGGGAGCTTCATCACCAAGCCCATCACCCTTGTTATAGGCGAAGACCCGACCCTGCTGGTATTTGCCGTAGTATGCCTCGCAACCGCCTTCTTCTTGGCCCGGACCGGTCCCGAAGTATTCAAGGGCCAGAAGCCGAGGGCCGCTACCGCGACTGCAAAGGGTGACACCGGCCGGATACCGCTCACACGAGTTCCCTCTCTTATCGCTGAATATCCTATGGTGCGTTATCTCATCGTCACCGGGCTGATCCCTAATATACTGCTCCCCATCTTCTTGTATCAATTCAATGTGATAGCCAATCACACCTTCGCATCGGAGCAGGCCCTTATCTCATTCCTCAGCATCTTTCGAGGAATGACGACTCTGATGACGTTCGTGTTGCTCTTCTTCGTTGGCCGCCTTTATACGACTATGGGGCTCGCCAATGCGTCTCTGGTTCATCCGGTAAACTTCGCACTCTTATTCGGGTCTCTGCAGGCTTTCTTCAACATCTATGTCGCGTGTTACGGGCAGTTCACCGCGATACTTATCCAGAGGGCGATATCAGGGCCAGTCAACAAGATCCTGTACAATGTGCTCCCGAAAGAGCTTATTGCGTGGAGCCGGAGCTTCATTCGCGGCACGGTCCTAAAAGTGGGAATGTTGGCGGGCTCAATGTCCATGATCATACTCAAGCCGGTCATGGACGCGCGGTCCTTCTCTTACCTCGCATTTGTATTGTCGATCTGGTGGGTGGCGGAGACACTTATCTTTCGGCGGCATTATAAGAGAATCCTGAAACAGGTGATCGCGGAAAAGGAGATCGATTTCGACCAGGTGGAATCCGTACGAGCATTCGACAGCGGCGGCGCAGCTATGGAGCTCGGGCCCGTTGCTGTGGAGGATCGGAAAGAAGAAGCCGCTGCCGTCGCCACAGGCAGGGTGCCTGCCATCGAGGCGGAAGTGGCCCTCAAGATGCTTGACGATCCCAACCCGAACACGCGAGCCGAGGCCGCGGCATCTTTCGCGGTGACGCAGGATATCCGAGCGGTAAGACAACTCGTGCGGTTTCTCGACGACACGGACATTCACGTACGCAACGCGGCCATAGAAGCTTTGATTGCCTACCGAGATAAGATTCTCCCCTATCTCGAAGTGTCACTGATCGATTCCACGCCTCGGATGAAACAGGGAATACTCGAGGTCATACGTCTCTCGGGGCTCAAAGGCTTCGAGGTGGTGCCCTTCCTGGCAAAAGAACTCGGGGACGCGTATTCAAATCTGGTAGTGCTCCGGCGTATGCAGGCTGAGAGCGACGGTGTGAGCATCACGATGCTCAAAGAGCACCTTCGAGAAACCAACGACGAGATACTCCGCCTGATCTTCTATGCGCTCTGGGTGTACCACGCGGACATGCGGCTCATTTACAACGCGCTCAAATCCGAGACCGCGTCCATTGCTGTCGAACTTGTGGAAAACTCGATAGAGAAAGAGATCACGCCGTATCTGATACCGTTGATAGAAGATGTGCCATTGGACGAGAAGATCGAGAAAGGCCGTCAACATCTTCCGCTGATTCGCAAGGACAACCCTGAAAGGCTACTTACCTTCCTGGCTGAATCGGACGATCCTGTCACACGAATAATGGCGCTCTTCGTTATTGCGGACCACATGCCCGACCAGAGCTTCATCCCCGTGATCGAGCAGCGCTTGGCTGACGAAAACCCTGGAGTCCAGGAGCTGGCGAGGTACGCGCTTGCCCGAACGAAAAACGAGGTGGCCCAGATGCCCGAGATTATAGAAATGATCAACAAATTGCGGAACTTCACTCTCTTCGAGGACATGGGGATCAGGGAGCTCCACGCCATCGCCACGGTGTTGAAAGTGGAACACTTCGACGCGGGAGACGCGATGATCGTAGAAGGCGAAGAAAACTCCACCATATACCTCGTGATGACAGGGTCGGTGAGAATCGTGAACGGCTGGGGCACACCCAACGAAAAGGAACGGGCAGTAATCGGCGCGGGATCCTTCCTGGGCGAATTGAGCATGTTCACCCGTATGCCTCCGAATGCCACGTGCATCGCGGCGCAAGAATCAGAGGCTTTCTTATTGCCCCACCATCAATTCATCGAGATTATGAGGGTTTATCCGCAGATCGGAATCAATCTTTGCCGCTTCTTTAGCATGAAATGCCGGCAGGCTATCTATTGATCGGGCATGCGTATCGGCCGCGCTGGCGGAGTCTGACCATGAGTGCAGCAATGGCGGCAGGGGTAATTCCGGGAATGCGGGAGGCTTGCCCCAAATTGGCTGGCCGGATAACCTTTAATTTATCTCGCAGCTCTCTGGAAAGTCCCGAGACCGCGTCGTAGTCGAGATCTTCCGGTAGAATAGCTTTTTCCATTCTCTTGAACTGGCCGGCCTCGCGACGTTGTCGCTCAATGTATCCCTCGTATTTCAGCTCGATTTCCAGTCGTCGAGCCACGTCCTGGGGGACGTCCGTGGGCGCCAAGCCCAACTGTACAAGATCCGCGACCTGGACTTCCGGTCTTCGCAGTAATTTGGTAGCACTTACCGCGTCCTGGAGCTCGGAGCCTCCCTTATTTCGGAGAAGTGCGTTAAGGTCGGGGGTCGGCTTCACCACGACGGCGTCCAGAACCCTAAGATAGTGTTGCACCTGGTTAATTCGAGTATCCAAGGTCGAAGCCTGCGTCTCGGAAACAAGCCCCAGTGCCTTTGCTTTGTGCAGAAGCCGATCCGCGGCATTGTCCTCACGCAGAAGGAGCCGATACTCGGCTCGTGACGTGAACATCCGGTACGGTTCCGTAACTCCCAGCGTTACCAGGTCATCCACCATCACGCCCATGTAAGCTTCCGACCGATCCAGGATGAACGGCTCACGACCCAGCACTGCCAGCGCAGCATTGATCCCGGCCCACAAACCTTGCGCCGCGGCCTCTTCGTATCCCGAGGTTCCATTTATCTGGCCCGCGAAGTACAGGCATCGGTACTGCTTCGTTTCAAGCGTGAGCTTCAGGCATGTGGGGTCAATGTAATCATACTCGATCGCGTATGCGGGCCTCACGATCTCCGCGTGCTCCAGCCCGGGAACCGATCGAACCAGCTCAACTTGGAGCTCGGCAGGCAGCGAATTCCCCATGCCTTTGACGTACACTTCGGATGTAAAGAGCCCTTCGGGTTCCACCACCACCGGATGGCGCCCCCGATCGGGGAATCGGGCCACCTTGTCTTCCAGAGAAGGGCAGTATCGCGCGGGGGTTCCCTTGATGATGCCTGAGTATAGTGGCGACTTATCGAGATTCTTTCCCACGATCTCATGGGTGCGGCTCGATGTGTGAGTCTTGAAACACGATTTTGTAGGCCGATCCACGCTCTGGGTGCGCAGCGAAAACGGGCGCACGACACGGTCTCCCGCGTCTTCCTCCATAACCGAGTAATCCACAGTTGAACCCTTGAGCCTTGGAGGCGTGCCGGTCTTGAATCGACCCCACGGAAGTTCCATCGCTTTCAATTGAGCGGCCAATTCTCTGGCTGGGAATTCGCCGGCTCTTCCCGCGGGGAACGAGCGTCCTCCCACATGGATCATGCCGTCCAGGAAGGTGCCGGTGGCGAGAATCACCGCGACAGCACTTACCTCGTACCCGGATCGCTCTTTCACACCCACACAACGATCGCCTCGCAGTAAAAGAGCGTCAACCATTTCCTGGCGGACCACGAGGTTCGGTTCCTGCTCAACCGCGTATTTCATGGCCAGGGCATAGTCGCTCCGGTCGCACTGCATTCGGGACCCCTGGACAGCAGGGCCTTTCCTTGTGCCGAGGGTTTTGTACTGAATGCAGGAAGCATCTGCCGCGAGGCCCATCTGCCCACCAAGAGCATCAACCTCTTTGACTAGATGCCCTTTTCCCAGGCCTCCGATCGAAGGGTTACACGGCATGAGCCCGATGGTGTCCACGTTCAGGGTGTACATCCACACTTTGAGACCCATCCTCGCAGGAGCCAAAGCTGCTTCGCACCCGGCGTGACCCGCGCCGACCACAATGATGTCAACATCCGGTTTCGTCATGATTACCCGGCAGGTTTATAAAGAAGCACTCTGATGATGAGTTTAGGTGAATGCGTGGAAAAAGCAAGAGGTGCCACGCACTTGCAGTGCAAAGTGTTCTGAGAGACTTTCAGCAGGGATCTCAGCTCAAGGTGGGCATTGGTCCAAGAAGCAGGTTTAGCTCTGGAATATCATGGACTTTTGGGGAATACTATGTTAAAATTGCATTGAATTAAGTAGCTAGAGCCTTCTTTTAAAGTTTTGTCTTGTTGAGGAGTCCACGGGTATGGTTTTAAAATATTTGCTCATTATAGTAATTGTCGTCGGCGCTGCAACCGCTCCCGGCCTGATTGCCGCGCAGCCGTGCACGTATGAGTGCTACCCACACTCGACTGTTCCCGTGTGCAGGCCACCTGTGGTGGCCAAGACTGCTTGCTGCACGAAGAGTCCCTTGTACCCCCCTGCCCCACCGCTCGTAGCGCCCATAATTGAACCTCCCAGACCGTTGGTTTGGTCGTGCGCACCTGTTCCACCTCCCCCGGGGTATGACCCGATGATCCCACCGGTGAAAAGCCGAGCGTCAAATGCCGCTTCGACGCCACGATATGACGCAAGGCCGTATTCCCTCACGCGATAGACCGACCGTGCCCGTCCTTGCCCCGAGGCTTTCCCGAACGGCCATTATGGGGGTGAATGGCCTATAGAGCCTCCTTAGAGGATGAGCACCTTCTTAATGGCTGCAACTGCCTGTTCGGGAGTGTCAACGAGCTGCAACAAGTTCAAGTGCGCGGGATCGATCATCTTATACTTCTTGAGCATTTCCCGCCTGATCCAGAAGATAAGGTCTTCCCAGTAGTCCTTGCCGATCATTATCACCGGAAACGGCTTTATGCGCATGGTCTGGATGAGAGTGAGCGCTTCGAAGAGCTCGTCCAGCGTGCCGAAACCGCCCGGAAGGATCACGTACGCCACCGCGTACTTCACGAACATAACCTTACGGATAAAGAAGTATCTGAAATCAAGGCGGATATTTGCGTATGGGTTTGCTTGCTGCTCCTGGGGCAATTGAATGCATAGACCTACTGACTTGCCACCTCCTTCCGCGGCGCCTCGATTAGCGGCCTCCATGACTCCGGGCCCACCCCCGGTTATTACCGCGAACCCGTTTGCAGCCAGCGATTTGCCGAGCTTGTGGGCAAGTCGATAGACAGGATCCTTTTCTTTCACCCGAGATGACCCGAAGACGGACACAGCAGGCCCTATTTCGGCCAAAGCCTCGAACCCATCCACGAGTTCGGAAATGATTCGGAAGATGCGCCAGCTTTCCGCTTTACTGAGCTCGTCAACGAGGTATTTCCCTTCACGCATCATGATTCCTTTCGCGATAAGGAGATTATGTTCGAATTTTGAGGTGATTTTTCATTAAAACGTGGCGGATGTTAGGCTGAGCCCCCACCGTTGTCAACCTCAATGCGGTAATCTGTCCACTCGCTGCCATCGAGAAGCGGCCCATGCGTTTTGACCTTCTCGGCGACGCTTTTTTCGGATTGATTAATCGTGTGCGTCTGCGTATGATGATTCTGTACTGAGACCGATGTAACCGCACGTGCTCGGATGGCGGAATCGGTAGACGCAGTGGACTCAAAATCCACCGCCCGCAAGGGTGTGCGAGTTCGACTCTCGCTCCGAGCACCATAAGATCTCAGGGCCACGGCGGAAAAGCCCGTGGCCTTTTTCTTCCCAAACTCCGGTCCGATCCCGGAAACGTGGTGGTGATAAGGTGGTCGTGTCGGGTTCAGGCGGGTCTGGACTCTCCTCTGCAATTGACTGGATAAGGCAGAGGCCCCGGTGGGTCTTGATTGCGGTCGCAGTGCTTCTAGATGCCTTTGTGGGGCTGATGGATTTCCTAACCGGAGAAGAGCTCTCCTTCTCTATCTTCTATCTGATACCTGTTGTTCTGGTCAGTACATGTGTGGGATGGCTTGAAGGAATTCTTGTTTCTCTGCTGTGTGCATCAACTTGGCTCGTGGCAGAGCACGCTTCAGGTCGCGTCTATTCACATCCCTTGTTCCTCTATTGGAACACCCTGGTGAGACTGGGATTCTTTCTGGTGGTGACCCTCTCCCTGGCCCGCATGAGATCTTCTTGGGAGGCTCTGGAGAAGATCTCCAGGAAAGACCCATTGACAGGAACATTGAATTCCAGGGCATTTCACGAGACTGCTCAGAGAGAGATCGAAGGAACATCCAGACACTGGCATCCGTACACACTGGCCTATCTGGATATCGACGACTTCAAGGCCGTCAACGATTCTCTTGGTCACGCTGCCGGTGATGAGTTGCTCGTAACAGTGGCGGGAACTTTGGCCGACAACATCCGCAATTCCGATGTGCTGGCGCGTGTTGGAGGAGATGAATTCGTCATTCTGTTTCCTGAAACGGGGGTCGCGCGTGCCCGCAGAGCCATGCATAGGCTAAAGGACAACGTAGCCCAGAAGATGAAAGGGAAAAGGTGGCCTGTGACGCTGAGCGTGGGACTTGTAACATTTCTGACACCAGCGGACTCGGTAGACACGATGCTGCAGCAGGCCGACGGTCTGATGTACGAGGCGAAGCGAAGCGGCAAGAACAAGGTATTGTGTGCGGCATATGCGGACGGCAAACTGTCCGGATGACCCAGGAGGCTTTTGCAAGAAGCATGAGCTTCCCGAAGAATGCCAAGGTACAAGGTAACGTTGTTCAACGTCGGGAAGAACAGGATGCCCTCATCAAGCGGGTCTTTGACCTCTCAAACTGTCTCCATATAGTACGATTCTGTAAGGCGACACTCAGGAAGCCACTACTTTGGAAAGACCCTGCGGCAGACATTCTTGCAAAGTAAACACTTGGCGGATGAAAAGGATCCGGACAAGACTGCGGCAAGACACCCTTGGAACTCTCATATGACCGGCCACCGGCAGATGAACTCTCAACTATGACGCCTTAGGCGGCGTGGCCCGGTCACTCGTCCAGGACGGCCCACTCGTGAGTCTCGGACATCCGCTTGTCAAGTTGGGATTGCTCGACGACTCCTGACGCTACCAACTTCCTGAATAGACTTCGAAGTCCCTTTGCGGAAATCCCGTATCGCTTCATGAGGGATGAATCCCCCATTCCGGACTTTATGGATTGAGCGGCATCCTTTGCGCTAATAACGGGCTTTTCCCTGTTACCCTCAGTAAACTCTGTTTGTTCAAGATCTACCACCACCGTGCCGGGAGACAGGGAGCTTCGACGCTCAACGTCCGATTGCTTGAGCAGTCCGGCGGCTACCATCTGGTCCATGAGACTGTTGAGTGCTTTGGCAGAGAGATTGAGTTCCGCCATAAGTGCGGCTTCGTCCATCCCGGAATTGACAAGATCGAGGATCCTTCGTGCCGGTATCTTGATTGGGCGACGCTTCCGAGTAGCCGACTGCGCCGCCCTGGGAGTTGGGGCTCGCCCCTCTCGGACCAGAAGTGCGAGCCTTCGCCTTTCAAGTGCATTCGCTACATTGATCAAGATTTCGTTGCGTTCAAACGGTTTGATGATATATCCATAAGCCCCTAACTCAACGGCCAGCACGCCGGTATCACGGTCATCTATTGCCGTGACCATGAGCACCGCCACATCCGGGTAAAGGGTCTTTATGATGTGCAAGAGATCGATGCCCGACATTCCGGGCATCATGATATCTGCCAAGACGAGAGGGAAAGAGGTCGATTCGAGGGCTTTCATGGCCTCTTCTCCGCTTAAGACCACTCGACAGTCGTACCCTTCGGGGATCAAGTAACGCGTGAGCAGATCGCCGATGTACGGCTCATCATCAACGATAAGAATCTTTATTCGTCGGTTTCCCACCGCAGCCCCCTGAATTGAAACTTGGTATCTGGTTGTTGAAGTAGCGCCAGAATCCGGATTTGTGCGCTGGCATGTCCTTTCGATGTCATCTGCTGCTGAGCAGGCGATCTATGATACGCTTGGCGAAGAACGGCATCGGCAGTGCTCTACAAGAGGCCCAGAAGAGGCAATGCCATGGTCACGTTAATAACCGTGCCAATTTAGTGACTATTTTCAATCTATCCTGTCGCTCGGCCACTAGTCAATAATGATCTTCACAAGGAAGCGAGTTTGGAGAGGCTAGATGCCGGTGGCGAACTGTCGGGACAAGTTCTCGAGGCGACTGCAGGGAGTGTGAACTACTGGCATAGTTGCCGGGAGAGCCCTTCTTGTAAAGAGAACTCTCTGCTAGCGTTTTACCGTTGTTGCGTACCGATGGGATTCGCTTGGTTCACTGCATCCTACGCGGTTATGGCCAGGAATCGATGCCCCCATAACAAAAGGAGACGTCCATCCGGATGAGATATCGGAGTCATCAGCGTAGCGAATGGGAAAAGGCTGGATTGGTCCCTTTGGGTCTTGCCTATTCGTGTCGTTAGCCGGCCGAGGCTCGAATGGCTTCAAGGATCTCTTCTGCACGGCGGGCAGCGAATATGGTTCTCATAAGAGCATGATTTCGTGCTATTTGGCTGGCTTGAGCCAGAAGCTGAACTTGAACGTTCGGATTATCAGCAGGTGAAAGGATGAGTAGAATGAGGTGAGCTGTGTGACTCGACTGCACCCCTTCTACACCTTGCCGCGCTACTCCCAAGGCCAAAACGGGGATCGTCAGCCCTTCGATTCGAGCGTGAGGGAGCGCCATTCCGTCCCCTAAGAACGTTGAAACCTTGTTCTCTCGCTTCAACACACGCTCGTAGAGAGCGTCGGAGACAAGGAGGCGGTTGTGGCGGGCTGCCACCGAGGTAAGTTCACGAAGTGCCTGCTCCTTGCGCAGAGGCTCTTGCCAGATGAGAACTCGATCTGGAGACAACAGATCGCCAAGGCGCGACACCGTAGGCTCTGGAACAGGCACGGCGACATCCGGTTCGCGTGCTGTTTCTTCAATGGCCATCGCAGGAAGACCGGCTCCTTCTCGCCAGGTATCGAGCACCACAACGGTGAGACCTTTGGATTCCAACAAGAGCCTTTCTGCCACACTTCGTTTGCCCAGCAGCCTTTTCCACAAGGGCAGTGCCGTAGGTTTCCCGAGGACGATGTGTCCCACTCGATATTCGCGTGCAAAGCTCAGTATGGTACTGACGATGTCCTCCCCCTTGTACGTGAAGACAATTGCCCCCAGTTCTTTCGCGAGTGTAAGCGTGCTCGATAACATCGTCTGAGTCTGGGAATCAATGACAGTGGGCTCTTCGTGAGGTGTTTGTACATAGACCGCGTACCAGTTACGATTCAGTCGGCCCGCGAGTCTGGAACCGTAGCGCAGCAGCATCTCACTGTTGGGACCGCGAGAACTCAAGCATACCATGACTTGATCAGGGGCTTTGGAATCGGTCTCATGCTCGATTTCTCGCCTTCTGAAATCTATTTGTGAGGCCAATTCTCTGAGAGTAAGCTCTCGGAGCATCTCCAGGTTTGTGTCCGCGAAGAAATTGTTGAGCGCGACATCGATCCTGTCGGTCGGATAGATCTTTCCTTCAATCAGCCGCTTGCGCAGGTCTTCGGGTGCCAGATCCACGTTAACGATCTGGTCTGCTTCTGCGACAGCAGAATCCGGGATACGCTCCCGCACTTTCACCCTCAGCGCAGACTCCACCGTGTCGTAGAGGCTTTCCAGATGCTGCACGTTGAGCGTGGTGATTACATGAATCTCGGCCTGCAAGATCTCTTGAACATCTTGATATCGCTTGGGGTTGCGACTCCCCGGCACGTTTGTATGGGCCAGCTCGTCGATGAGCGCTACCTGTGGTTTGCGCTCCAGCACCGCATCAACGTCCATTTCTTCGAGCACGATGCCTCGGTACATCTGACGGCTGCGGGGGATGACTTCCAGGCCTTCGATCAATTTCGCGGTATCGGCTCGGCCATGAGTTTCCACAAGGCCAATCGCCACGTCGACTCCTTCAGCCTTGAGCTGATGACCTTCGAGAAGCATCTGATATGTCTTGCCCACGCCTGCTCCGTAGCCAAGATAAATCTTGAGCTTGCCGCGCTCGTGGCGGCGGATCATCCGCAGAAAGCTCAGAGCCTTGTCTTTTACCGGAGCGTTCGCCTCGATCATTTTTGTCGATCCAGGGCAAGATTTAGCGTGAGAACATTTATCCGGGGATCGCCGAAAATCCCAAAGGTTCGACCCTCGGTGTGCTTCTCAATCAGTTCCTTCACAGAGCCTTCGGTCATACTGCGGGCTTTGGCAATACGGCGCGCCTGGAGTTGGGCGTTCGCTGGGCTGATGTGAGGATCCAATCCGCTTGCTGAGGCAGTCACGGCATCCGCAGGAACGAGCGTGCTTTGCGAAAGACCGTTTTCGCTGCGATAACGACGGACCCTGTCGGCAATAGTCTGATGGAGTTCTTTTGAGAGCGGCCCCAGATTACTCCCGCCGGAGTCGGCCGCGTCATAACCCTGTCCTGCGGCTGACGGCCGAGGGTGGAAATACCGGTCTCCTGCAAAGCTTTGCCCGATGAGCCGAGAGCCTGTGTTCTCGCGGTCCGTGGCAACGAGAGATCCGTTGGCTTGGTGCGGGAAAACCCCCTGAGCCACAGCCCAGACCACGACCGGATAAATTCCACAGACAATGAGTGCCAACACCACGGTTGCCCTAACGGATGTCTCAAGCTGTTCGAGCAGGGATTTCATGACAAAACGTTCCTTCTAGACCAGTTGAAGAGCGGTAACCAGCATGTCTATCAGCTTGATTCCCACAAATGGCGCGATTAGGCCACCGAGACCGTAGATCAGGACATTGCGTCTCAGCAGCGTTGCCGGTTTTAGCGGCCGGAACCGGACTCCACGGAGCGCCAGAGGGATAAGCGCGACGATGATGAGGGCATTGAAGATTACCGCGCTCAAGACAGCGCTCAACGGCGAGTGCAGTCCCATCACGTTGAGCGGCGCGATCATCGGAAAGGCTGCCACAAGCATGGCCGGGATAATGGCAAAGTACTTGGCAACGTCGTTGGCCACGCTAAAGGTCGTAAGAGCTCCTCGGGTCATGAGCATCTGCTTGCCGATTTCCACAACCTCGATGAGCTTTGTGGGATTGGAGTCCAGATCGACCATGTTTCCGGCCTCTTTTGCAGCCTGGGTCCCGGTATTCATCGCCACGCCCACGTCAGCCTGAGCCAGCGCAGGAGCGTCGTTGGTCCCATCGCCGGTCATGGCCACGAGGAGTCCCGATGCTTGCTGTTTGCGGATGAGATCGAGCTTGTCCTCCGGTTTCGCTTCGGCCAAGAAAGAATCAACGCCAGCTTCTTTGGCTATCGCCGCCGCAGTGAGTTTGTTATCCCCTGTGATCATGATTGTCCTGATGCCCATCGCGCGGAAGCGTTCGAAGCGATCTTTCAAGCCGCCTTTCACAATGTCCTTGAGGTGGATCACGCCAAGTATGCGGCCGCTCTGAGCCACCGCCAACGGAGTGCCGCCACGCAACGAGATCTTCTCGATCGCGTCCTCGACGCTTGCGGGAAAATCATGAGCAATGAAAGCCTTCACAGCGTCGGGCGAACCTTTCCTAACCTGCTTGCCGTCGACATCCACGCCACTCATGCGGGATTGGGCAGAAAAGGGGATGAACTTGGCGTTTGGCATCTCTGAAATTGACCTTCCCCGAAGTCCGTATTGTTTGGCCAAAACCACAATGCTGCGCCCTTCGGGAGTTTCATCCGCAAGCGAGGCCAACTGAGCCGCGTCTGCCAATGCTTCCACAGTGACTCCTTCGGCAGGAATGAAGTCCGTTGCCTGCCGATTGCCGAGGGTTATGGTGCCGGTTTTGTCCAGCAGGAGCACATTCACGTCGCCCGCGGCTTCCACCGCCCGACCGCTCATGGCGAGGACATTCCGTCGAACCAACCTGTCTATGCCGGCTATCCCGATGGCGCTGAGGAGCCCCCCTATGGTCGTGGGTATGAGGCAGACCAGCAAAGCGCACAGCATCGTGAGGGAAAAGGAAATGCCGGAGTATTGACCGAAGAATTTCAACGTGATGATCACTACGAGGAAGATGATCGTGAGGCCGGAGAGGAGTATTGTCAAAGCGATCTCGTTCGGCGTCTTCTGTCGATGAGCTCCTTCCACCAACTGGATCATGTGGTCCAGGAAACTCTCTCCAGGATTGGCCGTGACACGAACCGTGATCTGATCGGAAAGAACCCGCGTCCCACCTGTGACCGCGCTGCGGTCTCCACCGGATTCCCTGATTACCGGCGCGGATTCGCCTGTGATTGCCGACTCGTCCACCGAGGCCGCCCCTCGAATGACCTCGCCATCAGCGGGGATCGTTTCGCCCGCCGAGACCACGACCACATCGCCTTTCTTGAGCTTTTCAGCCGGCACTTGCACAGTGCTCGATTCATCGGCTTTCATCAAATTGGCCATTGTCTTCGTGCGGGTCTTTCGCAGAGCAAGGGCTTGCGCTTTGCCGCTGCCTTCGGCCAGAGCCTCCGCGAAATTGGCGAACAACACGGTAAACCAGAGCCACCCAGCGATCTGGATCACGAAGGACACTGGTTCAGAGCCGCTGCCTGCGAAGATCGAGATCGTTGTCACCGCGGCACCGACCTCGGTGACAAAAATGACCGGGTTCTTTATCAGGGTGCGCGGATCGAGTTTCTTAAAGGAATCGACCACTGCTTGAGCCAGTATTTCCTTGTCAAAGAGACGTATGCGTTTTCTGGCCATGCTCGATCCCCTCAGAAGAGAACGCTTGATTGAGTCATCATGAAATGTTCCAGCAACGGGCCCAGGGAAAGCGCAGGAAAGAATGTGAGCGCGCCCACAACCAATATGGTGCCCGACAAGAGAACCACAAATGTCGGCCCTGAGACCGGGAAACTGCCCTCTCCTGCCGCGACCGATTTCTTACCGGCCAGGTTCCCCGCCAACGCGAGTACCGGAACAATCATGAAGAACCTGCCCAGGAGCATTGCCACAGCGAGCGTCACATTGAACCAGGGCGTGTTGCCGTTGAGGCCGGCAAAGGCGCTCCCGTTATTTCCCGCGGTCGAAGAAAACGCGTAGAGCAGCTCGCTCAGACCATGTGGTCCCCCGTTCTTAAGACCATCGAGGCCCCAGGAGCTCACCGCGGACCAAGCGGTGAACCCTAGGATGCAGAAGACGGGAATCATAACGAACAGTACGCTGAGTTTTACGTCCTTGGCTTCAATCTTCTTTCCCAGGTATTCAGGGGTGCGTCCGATCATCAGACCGGCAAGAAAGACCGTGAGCACCACGAAGACCAGCATCCCGTACAACCCTGCTCCAACGCCGCCAAAGACCACTTCTCCAAGCTGGATATTGAGGAGTGGGACCAGCCCACCAAGCGGGGTGAACGAATCGTGCATCGAAATCACCGCTCCACAGGATGCGGCGGTGGTAATCGCAGCGAAGAGCGCCGAGTTTAGGATGCCGAAACGGACTTCTTTGCCTTCCATGTTTCCGCCCATGGGATCGATTCCTAGCTCATGCAGTCGTGGATTGCCCCCAGCTTCAGCCCACCAGCAGACAAGCACCCCCACGAGAAAGAGCGCTGCCATTGAAAACCATACAGTCCAACCATGACGCTGGTTCTTCACTACCCGGCCAAGGTAGTACGTCAGGCCGCTAGGAATGAGGAATATGGAGAGCATTTGCAGGAAATTGGAGAGAGGTGTGGGATTTTCATACGGATGCGCGGCATTGGCATTGGTGTATCCTCCTCCGTTGGTCCCAAGCATTTTGATGGCTACCTGGGAAGCCATTGGGCCCTGGACTATGGTCTGGGTCTCTAGCTTGGGCGCGGTGACCGCAGTTGCCGTACCGACCTTCTCTTGAGTGCTTTCAGATTCTTTCGTCGGGCTTTGAGCCGCGGCGGGCTCCACGAGCCGCACGGTCTCGTATGCTTTGAAATTCTGGATCATGCCCTGAGAAACAAGAAACAACGCGTAGATCACGCACAGGGGCAGCAACAGATAAAGATTGATCCTGACCAAGTCTGTCCAGAAGTTGCCAATTGTCTTTGCCGCATTCCTTGCAATACCGCGAACCAGAGCCGCGGCCACGGCGATTCCCACCGCGGCTGAGACGAAGTTCTGGAAGGTGAGCCCGACCATTTGAGAGAAATACGAGAGAGTCTTCTCACCAGCATAGTTCTGCCAATTGGTGTTGGTGACAAAGCTCACGGCGGTATTGAACGCCAGATCGTGGCTTATGGGGTCGAGTCCCTGAGGATTGAGCGGCAAAATGCGTTGGAGTCGCAGGATTGCGTACGTGAAGAGAGCCGCAATGAAACTGAAGGTCAGCAAAGATGTTGTGTACTGCTTCCAGTCTTGCTCGGATTGAGGAATCACCCCCAAGATCCGGTAGAGAAGCCGTTCTGCCGGCTTGATCGCAGGATCGAGAAAGGTCGATGCATTCGAATCGAGAACCCGCACGAGATACAATCCCATGGGTTTCGTCAGCAGGAGCAGGACAACAAAGAAGAGCTCTAATTGAAGCTGTCCGAACGTATCTATTTCCATCGAAACCTCTGCTTCAGAATTTCTCCGGTCGGATCACGCTAACAAACAGATACACGATCAATGCCAGGGCAATTACTCCAACAATCGTTTCGAGCATGGTCTACACCTTGCCGCAGAATTGGGCGTACAAGAGGCATATAGCAAAGAATGCCACCAGACTAATTACATAAAGCCCATCGGCCACCATGGAATCTACCCTTTCTCACTGACATCCGCGCGCGGGAGCGTAAAGTGGAACACACTCCCTCCCCCTTCACGATTGTCTGCTTTGATGAGTCCCCCGTGCGCTTCGACGATCTTGCGTGCAATGGATAGGCCGAGTCCTGCGCCGCTCCTGCTCTCCTGTCCGGGAACTCGAAAGAACTGGTCAAAAACCTTCTCTCGATACTCGTCAGGGATTCCCACGCCTGAATCTGAGACAAAGAAGCGAACGAACCGTTCCTCAGCCTTCGCCGAAACGGTTATGGTTCCGCCTGGCGCAGTGTATGCCAAGGCGTTGCTCAGCAGATTGGCAAAGACATGATTCACTTCCATTTGATCGGCCCGCACATTCGGCAAATCATTGGGGAGCTCGACATTCAGCCCTACCCCCTTGTCCTGAGCGGTTCTGCTATAAGGTTCGACAGCATCCAGAACCAAGATGTGGGTTTGTACCGCAGGGCAGCACTCTGTGAGGAGCTTCCCCGATTCCAGTCGGCTGATATCCAGCAAGTCTTCTAAGATATTGTGAAGCTTTTCCGCGTCTTCCCGTGCAGCAATCAGCACATCCAGCTGCTTCTCAGTGAGGCTTCCGAGCTTCTCTTCCAACAAGAGGTGCAGCGCCATGCGAATTGAGGTGAGAGGAGTCTTCAGTTGGTGAGAGACAGTTGAGATCACACTCCTTTTCAACTCATCCTGCTCTCGTTGCCTTGTCACATCAGAGAGAATGAGGACAACGCCCGTAACGTTTCCTCCGGGTTCGAGAATGGGAACTGCCTTGGGGCGGTAATATCGTTCCTCACCGCCAATGAACTTTTGAATCAGAGCTTGATCGGTTGCAGGCTCCACAGTGCGGCCGTTGAGAATGCAATCTCCGAGCAAGTTGTCCAGGGAATCCAGGGCCGCATTCCGAACAGAACGCCCCGGTTTCAAGCTGAAGATCGAGACAGCGGCTCCTGTGGCCACTTCCACCGATCCTTCGGCATCGACAACAGCAATTGCTTCGGGCAGATTGTCGAAAGCCTCTTGCGTTGAACGCTGAATTCGGACCAGTCGCGCCTGGCCGCTCCGACGAAATTCCCGGAGGCTTTCAGCCATTGTGTTGAAGGATTCGGAGAGCCCTCCGATTTCGTCATCAGAATCCTTCTGCACCACCAGATCAAGATTTCCTCGAGAAATCTCATCTGCCGAGCGTTGAAGCCGAGCGATGGGCCGAACGATCCACCGCCCGGTAAAGAAGACAAATCCGGCAGCGATCCCCGCTCCGGCCAGAAGCAGGATGTACATGCGATGTCTTGCACCTGCCGCGGTGACCCGTGCCCGCTGGTTGGCTTCGCTCATATTCTCCTGATTCATGGTGAGAATTTCGTCCGCAGTCTGCTTGATCTGTTCAAAAAGCGGGAGGAGTCGGCCAAAGTAGTGCTCGCGCCGTTCGTCGCGAGGCTTTGAGGAGTCGGTGACCACGTCGATATCAACCTTGTACGCGGAAAAGAGCTTTTGCAGTAACGCGGCCTTTTCGGCTTCTCCGGGCAGGGTTATGTTATTCAGCTCAACCTGGAGCGCGGACCGGAACTTGCTATCGTTGGAAGTCACGAGATCCTTGCCTTCCTTCTCGTAGCCGAGGAGCGTGAACAAAGCTCCACTGTCCATGCGCTCCAGGGCCTCTTTCATCTCTTGCGCAGCGATCACGCTCCGGTAGTTCTCCCGGAGTATGATATCGATGGATTCCCCCAGCTCGCTGAGCAGAAAGACGCTCTGAATGCCGATCACCGCGATAATCACGAGGAGGCCGCCGAATCCCAACGAAAGTTTTGTTCTCAGGCCAAGCATGTCGCTCCCTCGCTGAACTGTTTGTGAGCAAACCGGATGCCAATTACGCCAATTGTAACACGTTGGAATCACAAGGATCACAAAAGATAACAAGGCATGCGAGAGTGCACATTGCATGGTTGCTCACGGCAAGCATTGCAAGTTGCACGATCGCTGGGTTGGTCGTGGATCAGAGGGGGGGCTCGCGGGGATCGGCGGTATCGTGATAGACACGGATGGTCTCCGATTTCTCATTTCTTCTTCAGTGTAAACCCGGACACGCGTCTTGCCGAAGTGCAATTCTTGTCTTGACACAGGGTTCCACCTCACATTGATACGGGCGACCGGGCCGCCCATTCGCATGGCCCCAGCCTTGAACACGATTTGGGCCTGGCCTTGGGACTCTTCTCATGCCGGGTGCCTGGAGTCTCCCTCCTCCTGCAGAGTGCACTTCAGCAACGCGTTTGCGTACCTTCCGAATGACATTACCCTCTTTATTACCCCCTTTAAAGGGTATTACCCTTTTTCCGCCAAGTGGCTCCTGGACCTCGGCCGAGGCATTCAACACGGCCCGCTCGCTGAAGCTGTCGAAGGGCCCGCCGGATCATGTCACGGCTCACTCCCGGGCAGGCGCGCTCGAGTCGGTTCAACGAGAACTCGCCTCGCATAGCATTGACAGCCGCCTCAATCATTTCGGTCTTGGCACCCCGCGGACTCCGTTCAGTTGGCGCCCATCATGCGGAAAGGCGATGAAATACCGGGCAATTTTCATGCTGAAACCTCCCAATCATGCCTTGGAGCTTCTGTACAATCTACAGTCTCGGCATTTGTCCATTTTAGATGCGGTTTCGCTAAGGGAAATTCGGGCCCCGGAATCCAGAATGGAGCGCTTGACCTGGCACAGTTCCGTAAGGTACGCTCAGAGACTGGACCAGATACACATCACAGCGTCAGGAAGAAGGTTTCTTCCCTTTCTCGAGACTTGCGGCGACCGTACGATCGTCTCTTGTGCTCAGGACAGTCGTAGGACGGCTCGTGTCCGGGCCAACGGCCCAGGACACTTCAGTACCGTCGGGCAATGCCGGTCTGCTCGAGCAATGACGCGCGAAGAGGATTATGCAGTGAGATCAATGCCCATTCTGGCATTCGTGATCAGCGCCTTCTTGGCCTTGACGTTGCTCTTCTTCCGGATGACCCGCAAAACCTACCCAGGATTTGGCCTCTGGACCGCCGGCGTGAGCCTGGTGAGCGTGGGATACCTTTTCTGGGGCTTCAGGGGATATATTCCTGACTCTATCTCAATCCTCGTATTGAATGCGAGCGCTCCCCTGGCCATAGTGCTCCAACTTGCCGGAATGCGGCGTTTCCTGGAGCTTACACCCATGTCGCGGCTATGGTATGCGCTTCCTGTCGGCGTTGTTACCGCTGCGGCTGCTTTCTACTACGGATATGAATCAATAGTCTGGCGTACCTTAATCGTTTCGTCCGCGGTGTGCTTACCGCATTGGGCCATGGCCTTTCTGCTGTTGCGTCGGCCTGTCAGGCTTGAGTCGAAGCTTTATGTCGTGATTGGGTCCTTCCTTGCGCTGGGTGGAGCAATCGTTCTCGGAAGGGCCATATGGGCTTTCTTCTCAGCCTATTCCCACCCTTTCCTGGATTCTCCTGTTGAATCCGTCTTTTTTATTTCAATCATCGTCCTTCAAATAGGAGGAACCCTGGCCTTTCTCATGCTGAACAGCGAACGCGTTGAAAACGAGCTCTTGGAGACTGAGGCTGGGCTCAGGCTAGCGGTTGACCGTCTGCAGGAATCCTTGGCCAAGGGAAACCGAGCTGAAGCCACGCTGAATGCAAGCGAAAAGCGATACCGCGATCTAGTGGAAAACGCCAACGACATCATATATCGCACCGACGCGAACGGCTTCTTTGAGCTCTTCAACCCCGTAGGCTTGCGGATCACCGGCTATTCCCAGGAGGAAATTTCTCGCAAGCATTATCTCGATCTAATTCACCCTGACTACAAGAAACAAGTTGAGAGATTTTACGGATTGCAATTCGTCAAACGCATTCCTGACACCTATTATGAAGTGCCTATCATTAACAAAGAGGGAAAGACTGTTTGGATCGGGCAAAGTGTGCAGCTAGTAATGGAAGGCAACACTACAGTCGGATTTCAGTCTATTGCGAGAGACATCACGGACCGGAAAATGGCCGAGAAGTCACTCCGCAAAAGCGAAGAGAGATTACAACTTGCATTGGACGGCGGAGATCTAGGGTTATGGGATTTGGACATCCGGACTGGTCACGCAGTTACCAATCAACGCGCTGCCGAGATAGTTGGATATTCGCTTGATGAAATAGAGCAGAGCTTCAGTTCTTGGGAGAGCTTCATACATCCCGACGACCGCCAAAAAGCCTTGGAGCCGTATTTCAATCACTTGGCGGGATTGACCGATTTCAGCGAGGCAGAGTACCGGGCACGACATAAGAGCGGCGAATGGAGGTGGATTCATGCGCGGGGAAAGATCACTGAACGTGACCCGGATGGCAACCCGGTGAGGATGACCGGAACCTTCTTGGACATCACTGACAGGAAGTTAGCAGAATCAAGAGCGGCTGAGGCAAAGGAGTTTGCAGAGAAAATTGTCTCGGCATCTCCCGTGGGCATTGCGGTATTTCAAGCCGATGGACAGTGCATTTCAGCAAACGATGCGCTCGGACGGATAGTGGGAGCAGACAAAGAGCGTCTCATGACTCAGAATTTTCGCGATCTTGCTCCCTGGAAAGACAGTGGACTATTGGCTGACGCAGAGCGAGTTCTTTCCGAAGGAATCAGCACACAGCGCGAGGTTTATCTCACCTCCTTATTCGGAAAGACCGTATGGGTAGCTTCGCGTATGGCACGCTTCACGTTTGGCGGAGAACATCACCTTCTCCTCCTCTTCAACGATATCTCGAAACGCCGAACGGCTGAAGATACGCTAAAGTTTGAGCGGGAACAGCTCCTCTCATTGTTTGAAAGCATAAATGAGGTCATTCTCGTCATAGACCCTCGTACCTATGAAATCCTGTTTGCCAACAGGTTCACTGAGGATATGTACGGAAAACAACTTATAGGAGGGCTGTGCTACGAGAAGTTGGGAGGCATTCCCGGTCCCTGCAGTCATTGTATCAATGAGCAGATCGTGGCGCTGCAAGGTAGACCGTATCAATGGGAGTATAGCAGTCGCGTACTCAAGAGAGACTTCCTTGCCACCGACAGAATGATAAGATGGCCCGACGGGCGTGACGTAAAGTTTCAAATTGCCATAGACATCACGGAGCGCAAGGAAGCCGCACAAGAGCAGGATAGCTTAAGGGCTCAGCTTTTTCAGGCCCAGAAGATGGAAGCCGTTGGAACTCTTGCCGGGGGTATTGCTCATGATTTCAACAACCTCTTAACCGTCGTGCAGGGTTTCTCTGAATTGCTGCTGGCCGAAAAAGATCAAGAGCATCCGGAGTATGATGATCTTCAGAAAATCTTCCACGCTGCAAAGAACGGAGCCGACTTGGTTCAGCGGCTGCTCATGTTCAGCCGAAAGTCAGAGCCGAAGCCGGTCCCACTCAATCTCAACAGCCAGATAGTACAAATCGAGAAGCTCCTTCGGCGTACCATTCCCAGGATGATCGACGTGCATCTTGATTTGTCGGTTGATCTTCCGCAGATAAATGCAGACCCGTCCCAGATTGAACAGATCGTTATGAATTTGGCCGTAAATGCCCGCGATGCCATGTCGGATGCCGGGAAACTGACCCTGAGAACCTCAATGGTGACATTGGACGAAGAGTATTGCAGGCTTCATGTTGGAGCCACTCCGGGAGAATATGTGCTGTTGGAGGTCTCGGATACGGGCCATGGGATGGACAAGGACACCGTAGAACACATATTCGAGCCGTTCTTTACTACGAAAGCGAGAGGACGGGGTACGGGCTTGGGACTTGCGATGGTGTACGGGATCGTCAAACAGCACAACGGCCACATCACTGTCCAAAGTCAGGTGGACCGAGGAACCACCTTCGGGGTCTATCTCCCCGCAATACCAGACGAGATGGAACCCGATGTTGAAGACAGCGGCACAATGCCTGCATTCGGAACTGAGACACTTCTGTTGGTGGATGACGAGGACTTTGTAAGAGAACTAGGAGCTCGGATTCTCACGAAACAAGGTTACACCGTGCTTCAGGCGGCCAACGGCAGAGACGGGCTCGACCTCTTCAAAAGGGAACGGTCTCGGATATCTCTGGTTATTCTCGACCTCATCATGCCCGAGATGGGCGGCATGGAATGCCTTAAGGAACTTGTGACAATCGATCCGAACGTGAAGATCCTTGTAGCCAGCGGGTACTCGGCGGACACGTCAGTGAAAGAGACCGTTCAAATGGGCGCAAGAGGCTTTGTTACCAAACCGTTTCGGGTCAAAGAGCTCCTCCGAGAGGTACGTAGCATTTTAGACAACGCCTGAGAGACCTGCGGATGCATCCCTGCCCTTGACGCACCAGTACCTTGGTAAGCCTAACTAGATTCCATACTGTTTGCGGCGTCGCCACAAGGTCGCCTGATCGATACCCAGGACCTCTGCCGCTTCTTGCAGAGACTTGGTCGATGCCAACACACGTCGGATGTGCCCCTCTTCAATGCTGGCAAGGCTCACGGGATCGCCGATTCGCAGAGTCGGTTCGGCGGTTTTCATTTTGTCCGAGAGATGTTCAATTCCCACGTACTCGCTCTGACAAAGGATCGCGGCACGCTCGCATAAGTTTCGAAGTTCCCTCAGATTCCCCGGCCACTCGTAATTCAGGATCGCGGCCCGAGCTTCTTCCGTGTAACCGCCGAGCCTTTTGTGGTTGAGGCGGCCGAAGAACAGCAGCATGGACTCGGCCAGATCCAAAAGGTCTTCCTGTCGTTCTCGAAGGGGAGGGATTTCGATCTGGATCACATTCAGTCGATACAGCAGATCTTCGCGGAAGTGCCCCTGCGCCACGGATTCTTCCAGGTCGGTATTTGTCGCGGCCAAGATCCTCACATCCGCTTTACGAGTGTGAGAGTCGCCTACTCGTTCGTACTCGCGATCTTGAAGAAAGCGCAAGAGCTTAGGTTGCACGGAGAGAGGCAGGTCGCCGATCTCATCGAGCAGAAGCGTGCCTCCTTCGGAAGAGGCAATGCGCCCGGGGTTGTCGCGCACTGCACCGGTGAAGGCACCTTTCACATGTCCGAAAAGCTCGCTTTCCAGGAGCTCCGACGAGAGCGAGGGGCACGACACAATGCTGATTTGTCTGGCTGTACGCTGACTCCATTGGTGAATCGCCCGAGCGAGGGCTGTCTTGCCTGTTCCGCTCTCTCCGCGCAGGAGCACCGTCGCGTCTGTGGGTGCAACCTGGCGGGCAATGTGGATCGCACGATTCATGGCGGGACTCAGGCTTGAAAAGGTGAGTTCGGGGTGGGAATGCTCCAATTCCTCTTGGAGCGCCGCCACTCGACCTTCGAGCCTCTTCAGTTCCGCTACTTTGTGAACCGCCAGCTTCACCTGTGCTGGTGTAAACGGTTTGGGGATGTAGTCGCTTGCCCCGCGTCGCATTGCGTCAACAGCGGTTTCAATGGAAGCGTACGCAGTTATGATGACGATCTTCAGCCACGGGGACGAAGCCAACAAAGGCGGTAAAAGATCCAGTCCACTGGATGTGCCCAAGCGAATGTCTACAAAGGCCAGATCGAAGAAGCTCAGGGCAGCTTCTGCTAAAGCATCCGCGCTGTTACTCACCGAGACGACCTTGTGGCCTTCTGTCTCAAGGCATACTGAAACAGTCTTCCGAATGGTGGCTTCATCGTCCACCACGAGTATCGTGAGAGCAGATGGATCACTGGGAGAGGCTTTCATGGGCACTCTATCGCCAAGTACTAATCCAGGACCTTACGAATTAGGGAGAGGATTTCTTTCAGTTGGTACGGCTTGCCTATGAATCCCTTTGCTTGGCGCTGGATGGATTCGCGGGTGGTTTCTTCCGGCAAATAACCGCTTCCAATTATGACCTTTGTCTTCGGATCGATCTCCAAGAGCTTTTCAAGGCACTCTTTGCCGCTCATTTCCGGCATGATGAGATCCAGAATCACCAGCGCGATGTCGCTCTTTCTTTCACGATAGATTTCAAGAGCTTCTTGGCCGTTTGCCGCGGCCAGAACGTGGTACCCGGCACGAGAGAGGATTTTCCTGCCGAAGTCCCTTATCAGCTCCTCGTCGTCCACAAGCAGGATTGTCTCACTGCCATATGACGGCATCATTTGGGTTGTGGCGTCATCAGGCTTTGCCTCGGTCTCGATTACCGGAAAATAGATTCTGAACGTGGTTCCCATGCCTGGTTCGCTATAGCACGTAATATGTCCGCCGTGGCCCTGCACGATTCCGAAAACCATGGCCAGTCCCAAGCCTGTTCCTTCTCCGGCTTTCTTGGTGGTAAAGAATGGCTCGAAAATGTGATCCAGGACTTCCTTTTCCATGCCATGACCCGTGTCTGACACCGACAGCAGCGCGTATTCACCAGGCTCTGCCTCCAAGTGGGACTTGCAGTACTCTTCATCAAGCCAGACCCGCTTCGTCTCAACGACGATCTTTCCTTTGCCTTCGCCAATGGCATGTTTAGCATTCACGGCCAGGTTCAGGAGGAGTTGCTCAATCTGGCCAGGGTCTGCGTCTATATTCTTCAGCTCATCATCAAGAACAACCTCAATACTTATCATCTTGGGGATGGTTCGCGTCAGTAATTCTCGTGCCTTGTTTACTTCAATGTTCAAGTTCAGGGGCCGCCGGCGAGTCTCCACTTTCCTGCTGAACGTAAGGATACGTTGTACGAGCTCCGCGGCACGTGCCACAGTCTGGCGTATTGCCCGAAGCTCGGTATAATTCGGATCTCCCTTGCTCTTGTCCGCGAGGATCAGTTCCGAATAACCCAGGATGATAGTAAGCAAGTTGTTGAAATCATGGGCTATCCCTCCTGCCAGCGTTCCGACTGCCTCCATTTTCTGAGCTTGAACAAGTTGAGCCTTGAGTCTTGTGGACTCGCTCGTATCTGCAGCAAATGAAAGGACAGCCGGATTCCCTTGATACTCAATCTTTCGCGGCCAGAAGACCATGTCAAAACGCTCACCATTCTTCCTGACTCCTCGTATCTCGTAGGAAGTGGGCGTATCCCTTCCGGCAAGTATGTCATGCTCCACTTGTTGCCGTAGTTCCCTGTCTCGAGGATCGATGAATTCCCTTGCGGGAAGCCCCATCATTTCATTTTGGTTTTCAAAGCCGTACATCTTTGCAAGAGCAGGATTGGCATATACTCGGATGCCGTTCTGAGTGATTCCTATGCCGAGAGGCGATTCATCGATCAGCAACCTCGTTGTTTCCTCCGATGCACGGAGGGCCTGTTCGACCTGCTTGCGAGCGGTGATGTCCCTGGCAATGGCCACCGCTCCAACGACTTTATCACCTTCCATGATAGGCGCGCTGCTGACTTCTCCGAGGAGTTTGGCTCCATCTTTAGCCACGTACCAGAATTCCGCCGCATTGACTCGCCCACCTGCCAGGACCTGTGTAGCAGAAGCGTACGCGGATTCTAAAGATTCCGGTGCCAGGACGTTCAGTTCCATAAACGACTTTCCGACTAGCTCCTCGGGTTCATAGCCCAATATCCTTTTCACAGAAGGTGATACGCTCAAAATGCGGAACCGCGTGTCATACGAGAAAACGACATCCGACGCGTGCTCAAAATGAAGGCGGTATCGTTGTTCGCTCTTTCTGAGCGCTTCTTGGGCCTGTTTGTGCCTGGTCAAATCCACAATCGCCACGACGCTCCCCTTGAATACGCCTTGGTGTAACAGAGCGTTGGTGGACATGAGGACCGGAACCAAACGACCGTCCTTCCCCGTTAGCGTGGCCTCGTAGTTGTCTGAAGCAATTTCTCCGGTGGCCTGTTTGGAAAACCTTTCGTTGAGTATCTTCCGACTGGCTTTGTCAGCGAAGTCCGTTCCGCGTTTGCCCACGAGCTCATACTCGACATACCCCAGCATCTCCGCCATGTTATGGTTACTGTAGGTGATCACACCTGTTGCATCCATGACTACCAGACCCTCATTGAGCGTTTCGACAAGAGTGCGGTATTTCTCTTCGTTCGTCCGCAGCTCGCGCAGGAACAGCATGTTGCCCAACCCGTCCGCCATTCGCCGGCCGATCTCGTTGAAGAGATGTTGTTCCGGCTCTGTCCAGACGCGTGCGTACGAACACTGGTGCATCCCGAAAACCCAAGGTTTGCCAACTCTTGGATGAACAGCCAGGATCATCTGAGAGCGAATGGAGTACTCCTTTCCCAAGGGTATGGTTCTGACGGACTTCGGATCGAATGTCACCGGTCCACTCGTGCTCAGCGCAATCCTGAAAACTTCTGCAACATCAGGGGCTACGGGGAGGTCGACATCAGGGGTAAGGTCCACGGGATATTGGTCGTCGGTCCGTATCATGAGCACGCGGAAGAATGGAGCATCGGGGTCGCAAGGATGTAACAACCACGCGCGGTCGCTTTGGAATATGCCCCGAACTGTGTCCAGGACGTCCAACACCATTTGGTCGAGGTCTTGCGCCTTCCGAATGGCCCGCTCCACCTGCTCCAGACTTTCAAAAAAGCGCAGATAGACCTGGGATTGCTCTTCAGCTCTCTTCCGCTCGGTGATATCCAAGAGCGAGGCGACGCTCTTTGAGGTTCCGACGACCTTATCAACCGTCAAGAATATGTTCCTGATTTGGCCCTGCCGGTCTACAAGGTGAAACTCGTATTCATGGGGTGCAACTTTAGGGTCTATCATTCGCAAGCGGTGATATTCCCACATCCGTTTCAGATCTTTCTCAGCGATGAAGTCTGTCCACGACTTCTTGCCCTCTATATCGTCTCGCGGAAAGCCGGAAAGATCTGCGAATTGGCTGTTCGCCAGGGAGATCGTTTCGTCCTCCTCGATGATCACCATTGCCGTGCCGGTATTCTCGAAGATGGACCGGTACATACTTTCGCTGTCCTCAAGCTTCTTTCTGGCCTCCTCCAGGTCCGTCAGCATTTTCAAAAGAGCCGCGGACTTTTCCTTGAGGAATTCTGCTTCTCTCTGAAGCTGGGGGTAGTAGCTCTTTCTCATGGAGCGTTCCCCGAGCCCTATGATCTTTTGGCGCAAAGAGTGTTGATCTGTCTTCGATTCAGAGCGCCTTTTCATAGATTGCTTCCACTTCTTTCAATTTGGGTTCCCGGGGGTTGGTGGCCAGGCACGGGTCCCGTAAGGCATTTTGGGCCAGCCGGTGGATCTGTTTTTGAGTCACTCCCAATTCCCTGAGTCTGAGGTGGATGCCGGCGCTTTGCCTCAGTCCGACTATTTTGTCGATGATCGCCGACTTCCTATCCTCCTGGTCCATTCCCTCCATGTCAAGTCCCAGAGCTGCGCCGATCTTGCCATATTTCTCCGAAGCCACCGAGAAGTTAAAATCTACCACATGCTCCAACAGGACGGCATTGCACACTCCATGAGCTGAATCCAAGAGCCCTCCCAAGGCGTGAGCCATTGCGTGAACCAGGCCCAGGCTAGCATTGGAAAACGCCATACCCGCCAGGAGACTGGCCATCATCATGCCATTGCGGTATTTCATTTCCTGCGGCTTTTGGACCGCAGAGATCAGGTGCTCGTCCACCAACCGGATTGCCTCCAGTGCAAGTAAGTCTGTGATCGGGGAACTTGCATTTGAAACGTAGGCTTCGAACCCGTGAGCCAGTGCATCTATGCCGGTCGCGGCGGTCAGATCCAGGGGCATGGTCACGGTAGTCTCAGGATCTATCAAAGAAGTGTCAGGCACGACGGTCTTGCTGATAATAGCGATTTTCACTCTTCTGGTCGTATCGACGATTATCGCGAACTGGGAAATGTCCGCCGAGGTCCCGGCAGTTGTGGGAATACAAATCAATGGCGGGCCCGGCATCGGCACCTCATCCACTCCCTCAAACTCGAGGATATGCTTATTGTTACCGCTGACGATGCCGATGCCCTTGGCACAATCTATGGGGCTCCCGCCTCCCACCGCCACTATGACGTCGCAACCTTGATCCCGATACACTTCGGCCCCGGCCATAACTTCCTCGTCTTTGGGGTTCGGTGTTACTCCGTCGTAAACCACATACGGTATCTCCTCGTGGTTGAGCAACGCCTCCACTCTGCCAGCCCATCCGGCTCGAACAATGCCGGGATCGGTTACCATCAGCAGCTTCTTGGCGCCGAAATTGCGAGCGTACCGACCTACCAGATCTATCGCTCCTTCCCCATAGACGAATTCGGGGACCAGAAACTTCCTTAACTCTAGAAGGTCTTCGTTGGTCATCTCCGATTCCTCCCCTTAAGTGACCTCCGTGAGCCGATGATGAAATGAGAGGCGTGAGAATGGGCCCGTAAAGCGCTTATCCGCCACCTTGGTCGCGAGCGCAACCTTCAATCGACCCAGTTCGGATGAGTGGACATCCACTGGTCCACGGTTTCCCGCAACCAATCCCCAAGTCCGTGCGCCATGTAAAAGCGTGGCAACAAGAGATCATCGTCCGGACTTATCGTTCCATCATCCACGGCGGTTTTCGCGAGCGCAGTGTAAGGGTAGATCCTGATGCCGACCGTCACTTTCACACACTCCAAATTCAATGAGTCCGCGAATCCCAGGCTTTGTAACGCCGATTCCTTGGTCTCGTCAGGGCCTCCGAGCATCAAAAAGCCCATCCTGTGTACGCCGTATCGACCCAAGGCTTCACATACTCTCCGGACGTCTTCCGTACTAAATCGTTTGTTCATGCCTGACAACACCAGAGCAGAGCCGCTTTCAAATCCGACGGAAGCCTCCGCGCATCCTGCTTCCGCCATGAGTTGAGCCAACTCCTCGTCAACGTGAAATGGATATACGATGCACCGCCATATCGGATCCAATCTTGCTCGGATCAGCTCCCGGCAGAGCTGCTTTGCGTACGAGGACGGGAGATTGAAGGTATTGTCAACGAAGTGGTAGTGACGCACTCCCCGGTCCGTCCACTGACTCATCCACTCAACAATTCTTTCAGGAGACCGTCTTCGCAAGACGCAGCCTTCTATCGCGGCGGTCGAGCAGTAGCTGCACCTCATGGGGCACCCTCGCCGCGTTTGAACCGGAAGCCAGAATTCCTCGCCTTCTTGCAAGTAGCTTTCAGGCAGGAATCGGGCGCCGGGAAGAGGCAACGCATCGAGATCTTTAACGAACAACCTTTCCACTTGAGGTTTGGACGCCGGTAAGTAGAGCCCCGGAACCCTAACCACATGTTCCTCCCTTTCCAGCCGATCAAGAAGCTCGACAAACGCGGTTTCTCCCTCACCTTGAATCCCCATGTCCGCGCCAAGGTAGTCCAACATGGCTGACGGAAATATGCTGTACCCGGCCCCTCCCAGCACAATCGGCACCGTTGTGAGGCGTTTCAGGAGTAGGATCAACGCTTTCACTTCGGCCAAGAAGAACTTCGTGTCAGCCATGCTCTGGTCGTCCACATTTCTTACCGAGAGGCCGATAATCTGAGGTTGAAACTTCTCGATAATCCTCGACACCGCTGCCTGCGGATCTTGAACTTGCATCAAGTCGAGAAACTCAACATCATGACCGGATTGCTCTGCCGCCGCAGCTACACATGCCGCGCCCAGCGGCCACGTGCGCATATTTATCTCTTCCCGGTTGGCCGAGATGATGAGCACTTTCATCGCTGCACCTCGCGCTGGCAATGTAAGAATACCTCACTCGTCGCTCTGCTCTCAACCTATCGTTTGAAGCAAGCGAGTAAGCGTGTTCAGGGACCACGATAGAAATTGACGACTCGGGTCGCGGAGAGGTACTGTCAGGGACCGGAGTAATCCCGGCGCACGCTGCGGCATCCGATCAACGGAGGGTCTCGACATGGGTCAGCGCAAGATCAAAGCACATCAGCTCGCGGGCGACATTCAAGCAGGGATGGGCCACTCGGAGCTCATGGGGAAGTACGACCTGCCCTCGGAGACGTTGCAGGGGTTCTATCGAGAACTTGTCAAGGCCGGTCTTGTGACCGGAGATCAAGCTGCTGCGCTCACAGGCTCGCCGGCGAGTGGCGAGGCACCTGCGTTCGTATGTCCGGCCTGCGGCTATTCGGAGCCGAATACGTTCCAGGAATGTCCTGTTTGCGGGGTCGTTGTGACGAAATACGACAAAGCTGGGCGCGGGCGAAAAGAGGGCCTGGACCAGACATTCCATCCCGCGACGTCCGATTTCGACGACGAGCCGGATGATATGGATGAAGCGGAAGCCGAACCCTCAGAGCAACCTGACACCGAAGGTGGCTTTATCAGCCATGTTCTGGACTGGGTATCGGAGACCGCGTCTGAGATATCCGAGTCTGTTTCGGAGGCCGTTTCAGGTATTTCCGAGAGCGTTTCGGAGTGGGCCTCGAGCGCTGGGGAAACCGGTGGGGACGCAAGTTCCAGCGGCGGTGACTGGGGTGGCGACTCCGGTTCAAACAGCGGTGGCAACGGCGGAGGAAACGGAGGTGGAGGAGGCAACGGAGGAGGCGGCGGAGATTAGAGCCATACGGTCTTCTTGGTGACTGCGACGAAAAGGGGGTTTTACGATGTCTACGCAGAAGGCGGTTTGCAAAATCACCGTCCTAAAGAGGACGATCAATAACGACTTGATTGAACAGTATCTTGAGAATCCAAGCACCCATCCCGGTCCATGCGAGTACTTTCAAGATGGCCAGGAATTCGTTGTCGATAGTATCTGGGGAGCCCCGGATGGTTTTTGCCCCTGGGCCTGGGCGGACATACGCAAGGAAATCCTGATGGTGGCCGGTGGCGGCCGATACCCTGGCATGAAAGAATCCGGTGTGATCATCACAGGCTGTTCAGACTGGTTCAGGCCCGTGCTCTTCAAGGTCCAGAAACTTGGCTAGCTGCTGACCAGCCTTGAAATACTAGCTGGTCATGCCGGGGCCATTCGGGTTGCATGACGCGTGCTGTGGTGTATTATTGCCTCACCCCGCTCAGTGCAGGCGCTTCACGTGGAGACTTCTTCAAACCAATTGCGGGGCACTTCCGTTCAATAACTGGAGAAGCTCGATCTGAGGCTGGAGGTCTGGCTGCGGATACTTGCGCCCACAATGGGATGACTGGAAAGACAATGAGACTCTTGGCGAACATGGCCTTGTGCTCGGGACACGGCCAATGACGGCTTTTGTTGATCCCGCGCCGGGGAGCTATCGGCGATGGTTCATCTTTGCGTTTGGAAGCCTGAATTTCGTGCTGTCCATGTTCTATCGGGTTTCGACCGCGGTGATCAGTCCCGCGCTCGTGCGAGATATGAACTTGACCAGCGGGCAGTTGGGCGATCTTTCTGCAGCGTTCTACTACGCCTTTGCGTTTAGTCAGGTCCCGCTGGGCATTGCCATAGACAGGTTAGGTCCCAGATTGACCATCGCTTGCTCCGCCGTGCCGGCAGTGGCCGGGGCCGTGGTCTTTGCCTTGGGCGAGACATCCAACCAATTGATTTTGGGCCGAGCACTGCTTGGCATTGGCATGAGCGGCAACATGGTGGTGATTTTGACGCTTCTCGCGGCCTGGTTCCCTGTCAATCGATTTGCCTTTCTGAGTGGGACCGCGGTCTCCGTCGGAGTGCTGGGCAACTTGCTGGCCGCCACGCCGCTGGCGCTCCTGAGCGTCTGGCTGGGCTGGCGAGGTAGCTTCCTCTTCTTTGCGGCAGTCAATGCGGTCACGGTTACGGCCTTTTTCGTGGTGGTGCGTGACTATCCAAAAGGCGCGGCGCCTACTCGCGCCAAGTCCGGTTCGGTCCTGTCAGGACTGGGGACGCTCGCGGGAATGTACAGTTATTGGGCGATTAGCCTGAGCAATTTTATCAGGTACGGATATTTTGCTGCGCTGCAGAGTCTGTGGATCGGCCCCTTTCTCATCTTCGGAGTCGGGCTTGGAGAAGTAGCAGCGGGAAACGCTCTTCTCGCGCTCGGAGTCGGTTACATGGCAGGGCTTCCGCTCTGGGGGACGCTGAGCGATCGCATACTGCGATCTCGCAAGAACGTGGCGTTGCCCACGATGGTGGCTTTCTGTCTTGTTATCCTGTCCATCCTCTGGTGGGGACCCGGGGTCCCTTCATGGATATTGTTGGGCACCTGTTTTCTGCTGGGGTTCACCGCGGGACCCGGGCAGATCCTGTACGCACATATCAAGGAGTTGGTGCCCCCTACGATTATCGCGCGAGCCATGACCTCAGTGAATTTCTTCACTATTATCGGTGTGGCAGTCATGATTCACGTGCTAGGCTACGCTCTGGGCCAAATACCGTCGTCGGTGGTCGGACCCGAACCTTTCCATCCTCTCTGGTACGTTGGCGTGGGCTGTGTGGGCTTCGTGTGTGTGTTGTACGCGTTTGTGCCGGATAGCCAAGCGCTCAAGCCAAAGAAGCGCTAAGAAGATCGATCCCGCGAGTATCGGCTCAAGTGCACATCCTTGACCCGGGCGGATTGGTGAAGTACGGTGGCCGGAACCAGACAGCGCGGCACGATGCGTGCCCTTCCCCGTAGGATCAATAGGACCGAGTGAATCGGGAATCGCGAATCACGCTTTCTATTCCGGGCTGATTCCGATCCGTGATTCGCCTGTTTCAAAGCGAATCGATGACCACGCAGCCTCCTCAAAGCCTGCATTCCGCTCTGTCTCCCGCAACAACTAGTACAACCGCGCATAGGTGGCGCCTCGTCAAATACACCGCGATCGGGGCTTTTCTGATTGTACATCTAATGGCGACCGTGTTTACGGTAGTTCCCGGATACCTGAGCATAGATGAGGCCATCTATCATTGGATGGTGAAAAACCTTGCCGACGGTCGAGGCGTGGAGACAGGTGGGAACGCTGTTGTCGTGTCGCATCACTCCACGGCTGTCCGCTCCCCCTTTCATGCTCGCGCAAATTCGTCTAGAATAAGGCTCAGTTATCCTTGACATCAACTCTCAGTCATGATGAACCGTGAAGCGAACACGCGACTCCTTACAAGGTGCATTGTCAACAGAGAGATGTAATGGCTGAACATGCCGACAGCATCGAAGTCTCCGCTGTGATGCCATGCCTGAATGAGGAAGAGACGATCGAGACTTGCATTAGGAAAGCCATGCAGTGCTTTCAGACACTTGGAATACGCGGTGAAGTAGTTGTCGGCGACAATGGCTCCACCGACGGGTCGCCCGAAATAGCTCGATCTCTGGGCGCACGAGTGGTTCACGAGCCGATGAAAGGATATGGATCGGCTCTGTACACCGCCATCAAAGCTACTCGGGGTAAATACTGCATCATGGCGGATTGTGACGATTCGTACGACTGGACTGCCATGGGGCCGTTCATAGAGAAACTACGTCAAGGCTACGATCTGGTGATGGGAACGAGGCTCAAGGGAACCATCCTTCCAGGGGCAATGCCGCCGCTGCACAGATTTTTCGGAAATCCGTTCCTCTCCGGTACTATGAACCTCTTCTTTCGGACCGGTGTGAGCGACGCGTACTGTGGAATGCGAGGTTTCTCTAGAATGGCATTTGACAAGCTAAACCTCCGGGCCATCGGCATGGAATTCGCCATCGAGATGATCATTAAGGCCTCAAATCAGAAAATGCAAATAGCCGAGGTTCCGATCACGCTTCACCAGGACCGTCGTTCTAGACCGCCTCATTTGAGATCCTTTCGGGACGGCTGGCGCACCTTGCGGCTCCTGCTATTCTACGCGCCGGACTATCTTTATCTAATTCCAGGTGCTCTATTCTTTTTGGCAGGCGCTTTTTTGCAAGCAATGCTCTTGAGGGGACCCGTCTTCGTTCACGGGTTCTATATGGGCGTGCACTGGTTGGCTCTGGGATGCTTGTTTTCTATGCTGGGATTTCAGATTCTATCGCTAGGGGCCTTTACCAAGGCTTTCGCCATGAACGATTCCTTTGAGATGAGCGGCCGCCTTTTTAGGAAGATATTCGAGTGGTTCACGCTGGAACTAGGGATCGCCCTGGGCGCAATTATGATTGCATTGGGTCTCGCGGCGGATGCCGCGATCCTGGTGGTCTGGCTGTCTCGGGGGATGGGCGAGCTGCGCTCGACTCACCCGGTCTTCGTCGCTACTACCGTGACGGTGCTCGGGATCCAGGTGGTATTTTCCTCGTTTTTCCTGGGCATGTTCCAGATCAAGGCTTACGACGAAAGGGACCGCGCCTTACGAGATACGGAAAAGCCGCAATGAAGGTCTTGGTTTTCAATGAGCCCTATGTAGAAGGTTTCAACAGAGCACAGAGATGGGCCGCGCGGACTCGAGGCCGGGTCCTGCGTGCCCCGGACTGGCTCGCCTATGCTACTGCCGTGCTCGATGATGCGGGCATTGACGCGCGGTTGTACGATTTCCCTGCTATGGGCTGGACTCGGGACGATCTAAGGCTCGTTGTCCAGAAAGAGCAGCCCGACTGGGTCGTGCTCGATTCCACCACACCGTCGATATATTCTGACCTTGAATGTGCACGCCTCTGCAAGGAAGTGTCTTCCGCGCGTGTCATCATGGTGGGGCCACATGCTTCCACACTCCCCGAAGAAACCTTGAAGCTTGGAAATGGCGCTGTGGACGTGATCTGCATTGGGGAATACGACTTCACAGTTCGGGATGTGATCGCGAATGCTCATGATCTGGAGAATGTGGAAGGGATCTGCTACCTGGACGGAGTCACGCCGATCCGCACCAGACCGCGGGCGTTGATTGACGACTTGGACAGCCTCCCATTTCCCGCCTGGCACCAACTCGACCTCCTGCGCTACTTTGACGGCAGCAAGCTTCACCCATACATAGACATTTTTTCAGGCCGCGGATGCCCGCATCGATGCGCTTTTTGCCTATGGCCTCAGGTGATGCACGGGCGCAGGACCCGGCTACGTTCACCTGAACGTGTGGTGGACGAAATCGAACATGATATTCGACTCTGCCCGCAAGTGCTCCAGGGTGGCGAATTCTTCTTCGAAGACGACACATTCACCGCGGTCAAATCCCATGCAATAGCTATATGTGAAGAAATTCTCAAACGAAACCTTCGGATTACGTTTTCCGTGAACGCTCGTGTAGATGACGCGGACCGTGAGATGTTCCGAATCATGAAACGAGCAGGCTGCCGGGAGCTGCTGGTAGGCTTTGAGTCCGGTGACCAAGGAATCCTCGACCGGATCGGAAAGAAGACCACTCTGGAGGATGCGCGACGGTTCATGGAACTTGCGAACAAGGAGAGAATTGACGTGCACGGGTGCTTTGTGCTGGGCCTTCCCGGCGAAACAGTGGAAACCATGGAGAAGACCATATCTTTTGCTCTGGAGCTGGGATTGCATACGGTCCAATTCTCGGGGGCGGTCCCCTTCCCTGGTACGCAATACTACGAATACTGCCAAGAGCAGGGCCTTGTCACGGCTGACACGTGGGATGCGTGGCTCAATGACGGGGAACAGACGGCCGTGGTGCAGTATCCCGGTCTTACCGCTGCACAGATAAACGAGGCTATTGATCGAGGGCTCAGGAGTTTCTATCTTCGACCGAGTTATATGGTTAGATTCTTGTTTCAGACGCGGAGCACGTCCGACCTGTACCGGAAGATCCGTGGTGCAAAGAACTTTTTCTCATACCTCTGGATGGGGCGCCGCGGGAAATGACTAACTCTATCCCCTTATTCTCCGTTGTCATTCCGATGCACAACAGTGCACGAACAATACGGAGATGCCTGGATTCCCTTGGAGCCCTCAGTCACTCTTCGTACGAAGTGATTCTCGTAGATGACGGTTCAACCGACGAGACAACTGCGATCGCCCGATCTTATGACGCATTTCGGCTTATTGAGCTCCCGAAAGGCGGGCCCTCCCGGGCGAGAAATGAGGGGGTCCGGCACGCGCAGGGACACCTGGTGGCATTCACCGACAGTGACTGCGTGGTAGACGAGCATTGGCTCACCGAGCTGGAAAAGGGGTTCATTGACCAAAACGTGGCAGGTGTGGGAGGGGCACAAAGAAGCCCGGTCGATGAATCCGAAGCGGGAAGAACCTTTCAAGAATTCATGCAAGCCATCGGATTTGTGACGGGTTACGTACAAACCGGCCGGGTCATGAAAGAGACAAACCACAATCCGAGCTGCAACGTCGCATACAAAAGAGAAGTGCTTGGCAAGGTGGACGGGTTCGACGAATCACTCTGGCCCGGCGAAGACGTGGAAATCGACCTGAAGATACGAAGGCTCGGATACAAACTGATCTTCAACCCTGCTGCGATGGTTGGCCACTATCGACCTGCAACCTATCGCGACTTCGCACACATGATGGAACGCTATGGCCATTGCCAAGGCCGGCTCGTACGCAAGTACGGGCCTTTTCGCCTACTCCATTACGTGCCCGTCGGCCTCGTAGCCTCTGTTGGGATACTGACTGGTCTCTTAGTGGTATGGCCTTGGGCGTGGCCGGTATTACTCATTCCTCCGCTTGGTGCACTTCTTTGGTTTTGGCTCAAGACCAAGCGCGTTCAGAAGGCCCTCCGCTTCACGCGGCTGTTGTTCCTCACATTCGCGATCTGGCACTACGGCTTTGCGGTAGGAAGCATATATCCGGACGTAGAGCGGGCGTGAAACCAGGCTGCGGAATCCTTTCGACAGATCCCCTTGCGCTGGAGCAAAAGGCAAACCCTAATTCGAGGCGGATCGAACCAGTCGCATATATTCTTTGGCTGACGAGGCGAGTGGCTGGAAGAAACGGGAGAGGTCTCTGTCGGAGACCCTCCGGCTTTCTTGGATCACGCGGCGTTGTTTCAGCAGGTGTTTCAAGTCCTTGAGCGTGTCTCGGTATCCTTTGAAAAGCGCCTGGAGGAGGTCGGTTCTTCGCAGCAGCACATATCGCACAATCCTCACCGTGTCATAGGCGGTCGAAACAAAGAGACCCTTTATCAGGAGCGCTGCACCCATGTTCTTGATCATGTTCGCAAGTCGGTTTTTTTGGCACAGGTAGGTCTTCCACGGATTCTCCATGCCTGTGATCGTGCCCCCGCCGAGGTGATGGTAAACAACCGAATCCGGCACGTATACTACAGAGTAGCCCAACATCCTCATCCGCCAGCACAGATCCACGTCTTCATGATATATGATGTATCGAGGGTCGAACCCGCCGGCCTCAAGGTAGGCACTCTTTCGGAGGAGAAGCGAACAGCCACATCCGAACCCTACCTCTCTCGCCGCTTGATACTGCCCCTGATCTTTGCTCCATTTCCCAGTGTCTAGCCCGGAACCGGTGAGGGTCAGCATGCCTCCCGCGTGGTCCAGGACTGTGTGATCGCTCATCATGACGATCTTTGACGTGCATGCGGCCACTTTCTCGTCATCCTCAACCGGAGCGAAGAGCGCCTGGAGCCACTTTTTCTCTACCACTGTGTCGTTATTAAGCAGCACGACATATTCGTAGTCGAGCATACGGATCGCCTGATCGTAGGCTCCTGCAAAGCCCAGGTTTGTCTCATTGCGGATGATGCGCACGGTCGGATAGCGGGTTCGTGTCAATTCGACAGAAGAATCGGAAGACGCGTTATCGATGAGATAGATGTCAAACGAGGGCTGGGTGATTTTCTGCAGAGATTGAAAACAGGCGTCCAAGAAGTGCGCCCCGTCTCTATTCAGGACCAGGACCGCTACTCGATTCCCCTGAGGCAGATCACTCATAGGATGCTATCTCTTTGCCCAGCTTGGAGGGAGGTTCTTTTCTATTTCAATGTTCTCAAAGGATTTGCTTTCCCGAGAGCCGAATCTTCCTGCCCATTCAACCATGCGAGCTACGCCAGCTTCCAAGGGTGTCACCGCTCTAGCCCCAAAGACCGTCTCCGCTTTCTCATGGCTGGAAAACGCATGAAGCACTTCCATCCGGGCAGGAAGATGTTTTACGACGCATTCCTTGCGCATGGAATCTGCCACGACCTGGGCGAGGTAATTCACCGAGTAGGGCTTGTCCGCTCCAACGTTGAAGATCTGGTTGTAGGCCTCGGGCCGATCCACGCTTGATGCGATCACCGGAGCAATGTCCCCGATGTAGGAGAAGGCCCGAGTCTGTGTTCCGTCTCCGAATATGGTCATCGGCTTGCCCTGCATGAGCTGATTAATGAAGATGCCAATTACGTTGCGGTACTTGTCACCGATGTTTTGTTTCTCTCCATATACGTTGTGAGGCCGAAAGATGATGTGATTTAGGCCGAACATCTCATGACTGGCTTTCAATTCCATTTCCACCGCGAACTTTGCAATCCCGTAGGAATCTTCAGGCTGCGGGATCATCGCTTCGGTCATAGGCAGTTGGGCCGTTCCATAGACAGCGATGGAAGAGGTGAAGACCAAGCACTTCACATTGTGGTTCACTGACGCATTGATGAGATTCACTGAACCGATCAGGTTGTTGTTGTAGTTGAATCTCTTGATAAAGTGGCTCAAACCTTCCGCGGCATAAGCGGCGAGATGAAAAACGTAATCAAAGCGATGCCTTTCAAAAAGCTTGTCGATCAGCACATGGTCCGCGACAGAGCCTTCCACGAACTCGCAACCTGACGGCACGTTGTCGGTGAAGCCGCCGCTGAGGTCGTCCAGCACCACGACACTATGATTGCTCTTGAGCAACTCGTCCGCGACGTGAGACCCCATGAACCCTGCCCCACCTGTGACAAGGCTTGTGAAAGACATGTTTTGCCTCCTCTCGCTAAGAGCCATTCAGGCCAGCGTGGCGGACCGAAGACCATCAAGACCTAAAGTTGTCCCACCGGTTCTTCGCGAGCACCCCCGCGGCCTTGAAAACAGCTCTGACGAATTCATTGAACGGCAGCCTTCGATAGTGAATGTAAAGCTGATCTATGTATCCGAAGCCTTTATTCTTCGGCGAGGGAATCATGAGGAAGTCGCTGTCTCCCGTCCTTTTTCTTCTCCACGGGTTCGCGCAGAAGTCAGCCAGAGGGCCGATGACACGGTCATATACGAGGTTTTCCCGCACAAGCCGTTGAGCGTTCTCGGAAGCCTTCAAAACATCATCGGAGTTGTCCTGAATGTGCCGAATCACGTCTGAAAGAGCCTGGAAATCAGTGGGCGGAATGAGCCAGCCCGCGTTGTATTCGGCGATGAGCTCACTTAGTTCCGCGTAGTCGTTGTAGATAACAGGCAGCCCGGCCCACAAGAATTCTACTGTTCTGGTGGTAAAAGCCAGCTCACGTTCCACATTGTGAGGCATCAGCTCAAAAGCCGCGAAACCCGTACGGTAACTCTCCAGGAGTTCTTCTCGGGAGACGAATCCGTGGAACTTCACGAAAGGGTTTGCCGAGAGGTCTCTTTTGAACTCATCAAATTCGCGCTTCTCATTAGGATTTGTCTCATGGCTCCCCCCATAGATGTCCAGCCGCCCTTTTCCTATGCTACGGAGATCCTCGGCAAGGGCGCGCAGCGCGGGCATGGGGTTCAACCACGGGTAGAAGCCACCCGCGAATATGATGGAGCGATACTCAAGATCGGGGGTATGCGCTGGGAGGTCCGGGGGCATCGCGACCGGCATGTAGTGGATTTCCATGTTGGATATGTCGATCCCTGCCATGAGGAGGAAGGCCATGAAGTAGTAACGCTGACGACGCCCTGCGCAGGTGAAGAAATCCCCTTGTGCGATACTTTGGATCTTACGAGTTGCTAGGGCAAACCGAGCCGTGGGAAGGAAAGCCTTGGCCATCTGTTCAAACTCGATGAGATCCGGTCCATGAAAATCAATGGCAACCGGGACCTGGTGGTCCTTTTCCCACTTTCGTGTCGCGGGCTTCACGCACACGATCACGTCAGGTTTTTCCCGCTCAATGATCTCGTCCTGGTTCGAGTCTGTCCAGAGGCGGTCCTTGACGTCCTGCGGCAAGCTGTCGTCGAATTGTCTGCGGAGAAATCGGTTCCAAGGCAGCGAATAGACCACATCCAACCCACGGGACTGAAGCCCTTGAATAATCTGCCAACTGCGCAGTCCACCACCCGACGTGGCCATGCCTTGCAGTGGAACTATGTCGGACGCGAAAACCAGCGCTTTGCTCACTTTCGTCTCATCCTCTCGCTTGGAAAGATGCGCTGAAGCTCGCCGGATCCGCCCCGAGAGAAAGCGTCTAAGAAACCGGAAATCATGCTCTGGGTGCAACCTTTCGGAACATGCGGGAATCCCGGAGGACACGGGCAGCCATACGTGCCGTGGCGATAAAACCCTTGCTGCGGTAAAACTCCCAACCCTTCCGCAACACTCTGTGGCCAATATCTCTCATGGGATAAGAGTAAAGATCGTCTTCGGGGAAGAAGCGGACTCCGACGTTCGGTCTCCCGTTACTGTCGTAACCGTAGATCTGATCGACGCACAGGCAGTTTCGGCATGGGAACATCCATTGTTCGCGTGGCTGGTTATATTTCTCATAGAGAAATCGACGCACTTCTTGAATCATCAAGGAATTGTACAGTTCTGCGAAAGTGCTTTCCTTAAGATTGCCGAATACAAAAGTTGAACAGCTACCGCAGCTCTCGAACTTGATCCAGTCGCGGCCATCGTGTTCTACCGTGGGAGGCTTGAAGAACGGGCGAGTGAAAAACTCACAAACACCCACATCGGTTCCGTCGTACGCCTTGATCTTGCTGATTCGCATATCATTGCTCCAGACGTACCCGCCTTCAAGTTGCTCCTTGTTACCAAAAATATCACCCCTGCGGACTTCGTCCGAGTACTTCTCGTAACCGCTGTTGTCGGCCTTGGGTTGTGTTGCCGCAATTTCTGCGGATCTGGCCACTGATGTCTTGTCGATCCACGACCCATTCATTCTGGGCATCCTGGTAAATGCGAGCCGCAAGCGATACTTGTTGCGAATACAATGGTCCACCAGTTCATCCATTGCCCGATTCACCTGGTCCGGGATGTCCCAGTAAAACTCATCCACCATGGGCTCGTTGGCGTAATTCAAGGCCATGATTTCCATGTCGTCAACGCCCAACTCCTGGAACACAAAGTCCGCGTAGTCCTTCAGGTGAAACAGGTTGGTACGCATGAGCACCAGCCCGACCCGAAACCAGGGGTACGGGTTCATATGCATCCTGGAGACCGAAAAGTTCTTCAGGTTCCGCACCACGGTGTTGAAGTGCTTGTTAAGGTAAAGCTTTTGATACAACTCCTCCGTATGTGCGTCGAAACTGCACTTGAGCCAGTCCACCACGCCGGAGATCTTCTCTATCTTGTCTTCGGTCAAGAGCGATCCATTGGTAGTGGGCCGATAGTAGACCCCAAAGCGGCGATGCAGCTCCATAAGCGCGTCGAACTTGGGTGACAAGAAAGGCTCGCCCAGGAGTGTGCTTTCCGTGTATCGCATGGTGGGGAAGACTTCTTCGGCCAGTCTCTGCACATTCTCCCAATCCCATTCGGGAAAGTTCACCGCGGAGAAGTCGGCGCCCCTATCCAACCTTGAATATGTGCATTTCTTACAATAGTAATTGCAGCGCCAGGAGAGTTCAAAAGTGCAGCGAGGAGGCAGGGCCGTCAGAATCGTCTTCTTGCCCTTGATTTCTTCAACCAATCTCTTTTCGTTTTCCTCTTTCAAGGCGGCATATTCTCTAGGCATCGTTCGGCCCTCCGTTGCTCAACCTCTGACCCCAGGCGAATTCATAGGGTTTTACCCTCTGCATAGCGGTGAGATGGGTTCCGGGGTCCCTCAATTGGCTTGTAGTTAGTCTTTGTCCATATGGCCTGTCTGCGATTTGGCTCTCCCGGACTGGAATCACCACCCCGTCAACGAGGCCCGCTACCTTAGCCTCTAGCATTCTGGACATTTGACTCCCATAGAACTGCCAGAACGGCGCAGCCATCCTAGCTATCGTGGTTCCCAAGCCCATGTTACAGAGGCGTCCCAACTCATGCCCTCTTCAGATATGGATACATTCTACCCAGAGCATCCACGACAGGAAGCAATATTTTGTCAGGGAGCGGCAGTGCGCGAAGCCGCCACGCAAGCACGAACGCTTTCGCCAGCAGAGGATGATTCTGTCGCTTCAAACGGGTGGCTTCCGCCAGAGACCGGAAGGGATTGGCCCATTTCATAACAAGACTGTAATCGACGTTTCTGATAACCCCTTTCCCCGTTAGGTGCGGCGTTGCCACGTCGTAATCCTGATACTTCTGAACGTCGATGAGACCTTGGGGAGCTAGTTCCTCATAAAACTGCGACCCAGGGTACGGACTCAGCACGTTGTATCTTACGTTATTGGGCTGAATCGTTTTCAGGAATTTGTAAGTAAGAAGATAGTCTTTCTTGGTTTCGCCCGGTATCCCCACCAGGATGTTGGCATTAACATCGAACCCGGCTTCTCTGCATATTTTCGCTGCGCGGATATTCTGTTCGAGTGTGCAGCCTTTGTTCAATATTTTTAGAATATTAGGAGATCCACTTTCAAAACCGAACCACACTCCGACGCATCCCAGTTCCTTCAGAATCTCGGCCACCTCATTATCGAATGTATTGGCTCGAGCATTAACCGCAATCGGTGGAATATCGACTCCGTTTTGTCTTATTTCACGGACGTGATCTCGAAATTCCCTGAGCCATTTCTTATTCCATGAAAAGGTATCATCGTAGAATGTAATAAGCTTGATGGGGAAATGAGTCTTAAGATAAAGCATTTCCTCTACTATATTCTTGGCCGTGCGCCATCTAATGCTCTTGGTCCCGTACATGACATACTGGTTAGGCCAGCAATACTTGCACCGTCCCGGACATCCTCGACTGGCTGTGATGCCTGCAAGTCCGTCATTGGCTTCGAAAGCGTGCTCGTAGGTCGGCAAGTAGGCGGTCGCAGGAAACGGGAGTGCGTCGAGATCTTTGACGTAGTTAACCGTTCGGTAGATCCGGGGAAGCTCCTTGCCTTGTTGGATCATTTCCAGAATTTCAAAGAGGGTTATCTCTCCTTCTCCCACCACGACACAATCAAAGAATCCTGTACCGGCAAAGTCGTCAGGAAGCGCACTTGCATGAACTCCGCCGGCAAGCGTTGTCATTCCGAGCTCTTTGGCAATCTCAGCCGCGAGAACTGCATAATCCCTACTGGGGGTCAAACAGCTGATGCCCACAACATCGTACTTGCCATCAAGCAGCTTCTCTCGGTACTCCTCCGGACCCGAAAGCATTCGAAAATCGATAATGTCCGCCTCGTGGCGGCCATCTTGCAGCAAGAGCGCCCGCAGGTATGCTATGCCTTGAGGAATAGCATAGTAGTCATCAAGGCCACGGCCAAACTTGTTATATGAATTCCAGCCGATGGTGGCGATCCCCGCGTAGACAAAGGCAATTCTCATTGGAGGTTCTCCGTGAGGTCCAGCAAACAGTCTGTGTGGCGCTTGTAATTCATGCGAGCGACCCGCGAAAAATCCGCCGTAACAAATGGCAGGTGCCGTCTAGCATCACCTGCCTGGGATTCGCGGGTATCTACGATGGTCAAACCGAATCTATAATACCATACCTAGTCAATCAGTCCAAGGCTAGCAGCAACCGAACGGACAGCTACTACCAGATCGGCGGAGTCTTTGCTGGATTCCATTCCTCGCGCGAAGCTGGTTAAGTTGGCGCGTACGATGGCAGAACGATCTCACCTACTTGGCCGGGCGCGAGAACAGATCGTGGAGGTGCCTCAGTGGTGCGGTCATCTTCCATGATCGTGAGTTAAGAACGCATTCGAGACGAGCGGCGATGTCTTCGACTTGTGATCGGTAGCGATGTAGATCGTGCTGGCACTGGGCCAGGTCCTCTTCTCGGCTTTTCACCCAGCTATCCGTCTCGGCCAGCCGACTCTGTAATGCCTTGAAATCCTCGATGAGGAGCTGTCTGTTCGAGGCAAGTGGGGCTTCGCCCAAACGTCCTTCGATGTGGGTCAGCACTTCACTCAGCGCGCCTCCCTCGCTGCTTGATGCAGCATTCATGGCCTCGAACAGTTCCGCAGCGGCTTCTCCGTATTGAGATTCTGCTGCCATCGCGCTCGAGGCAGTGCGATGGTGTCTTAACGCGGGTTGAAGGTGCGCTGAAATGCTATCGGAAGCATCCTCTATGGATATGGGCCACTCCAACCCTAGTGTTTCAGATATCCTGACCGTCTCTGTACGCGAGTCTTCCATCAATGAATCGAAGCTAACAAAAACCCTCGGGTACCCTCGCGTCTCTCGTTCACTTTCGATGAAGTGGATGAGCCACAGAAGCAGACACTTGTCTTGAGAAAAGCCATCCCGTTCAGCCAGCGACTTAGCGACTTCCTCAGGGTGGCGGAACATGATTATGAAATAGGGGTCAGACTCCAGTTCTTGAAGTACGTCTATCCACAGTGGCATGAGCCGGCACATCCGCGGGTCCTTGATCCCCCAAAGAGCCGAGCCGGAGAAGTCCTGCTGGAGAGCACGTACAATTTGCTTGCGGTAGGGGTCGATGGTTTCGTCTTTCCACCAGTTCTGAGGAAACGGGAACAACGTGTGCCATGTGCGACCCAGTGCGTTTAGCATCCGTTCATGGATGTGGTAGATGACCCGATGCTCCCAGTAACCCGCTGGATTGTCCGCGGTTGGCTCCAAGAAATCGTGGCCTAGGTCAACCCCAAGCAAGTTGATAACCCGCGTCAGGGCCGATGTGCCGGCACGGTGCATACCAAGCACAATCACGCAATTGTTTCTCAGAGGTTCAGACATTCACTGGAATCTCGGACCCGCCTGCGCTGGGCATGTTGGAATCGTGCCTCGTCTCAAGGCGCACACTGGACTCCATGAGAAAATCGACGGGACCCCAGGGCTGGTCGTCCTTCTCGGGAATTACCCGGAAAACTGCCGCATCCACGTGCCGGTCCAGAAAGCTCCGCGTTCCATCTATTGCCGCTTCAACGCCTGCGTTGAGAAAATAAGTCCCCGGCACAAGTATGCACTTGAACTTGAAAGATACATGCAGCCTTGCCCCTGCCTCGATCACAGGAATTGTTTGCCAAAAGCTCGAGGAACGCCAGCCCCCGAGTTCGATCCCTCGGAGTGTTTTCACCATCATGCCCGCTCGGACCGCGTAAGCCTTCGTGGTGAAGTCAACCGTATACGCAAACTCATAGTCATCGCGACGGACCAAATTATTGACGACCTGCCCATCAAGCGTTCTTATCTCGGGGCCCGAGATCTTCGCGCCGCGGGATTCATAATGCACAGTCTTCTTCGGGATCAGCGTGGGATCGTAGCACGCTCGTGGTTGGGAGCTATGCGCCTGGTCGCTAGGTCCCATTTGCTCAATGGAGTCGTTGCCTGATGGATCCTTATCCAGGACCAACGAGCGAAGCTCGTCATGCAACCGCTTGGAGGCTTGGTCGGGTGCGGAGATCACTTTATGATATCTGGCAATGACATAGTCGGGCGTGCCGAGCAGAACGGCTTCGCCCTCGGCTAGCAAACATGCCCTGTCGCACAGTTCAACCACAGCGTTGGCAGAATGGGACACAAAAAGTATGGTCGCTCCGTTTGCCCGTAGCGCATCGATGCGAGCAAAGCATTTTCGCTGAAACATTTCATCGCCGACTGCAAGGGCTTCATCCACTACGAGTATGTCTGGGTCTATGCAGGCAGCTACTGCGAACGCCAAGCGAACGTACATGCCGCTGGAGTAGATTTTTACCGGCTGATTAATAAAATCTCCGATGTCGGCAAACTCGACTATGGCCTGGTACTTCTCATCGATCTCAGGCCGGGAAAGGCCCCAGATCGCTCCGTTCATGTACACATTCTCTTTTCCGGTGAATTCCGGGTTGAACCCGGAACCAAGTTCCAAGAGCGCGGCTACTCGACCCCGGATTTCGACCGTTCCGGTACTCGGCGAGAGAGTGCCGCTTATGATCTGGAGCAAAGTGCTCTTGCCGGAACCGTTCCGACCCACGATTCCGACAGTCTCGCCTCTTTTCACGTCTAACGAAACGTCTCGCAGAGCCCAGAATTCCCGATGAAGCTTCTTCCGACCAAAAAGCAAAGCTTCCTTGAGCTTGTCCCTAGGATGATCGTACATGTAGTAGCATTTCCCCAAGTTGCGGACGCGAATAACCGTCATAGAATCGTCCGATTCATCCGATCCTTTGAGCGAAGTACTCACGCTATCGCGAAGAGCAGTCTCAGACGACATCCGCAAAGCCTCGCTTGCTTCTCATGAACCAGGCATAACCCAGTTGCAGCCCCGCCAAGGAAACCACAACTACAGCAGACCACCAGAGCCACTCAGGCGCTAATCCCAGCATTACCGAGCGTCGTGCGCCCTCCAGGATAGTAGTCAGCGGATTGAGTCTTACAATGAGCTGCAATGACTCCGGGACGCTCGACAGCGGGTACACGACTGGGGAAAGGAAAAAGAGCAACTGAAGTCCGACGGTTACAGCCTGGCCAACGTCACGGAGGAAGACCCCAAGCGCAGCAAGAAACCACGCTACTCCCAAAGACAGGGCGCACAACGGCGCCACACAGAGCGGAAAGAGCACAATAGTCCACGGGATTTGCACCGAGGACGCCACCAACATAACCATGAGCACCGCAAATCCAATGGCTCCATCCACGAGCGCAGATCCGAGGATCGCAACCGGGAGGACCTCCAGCGGAAATACCACCCGCTTGACATAGTTGGGATTGCCAACTATCAGAGTCGGAGCCCGACCCACGCACGTTGAGAAGATATTGTACACGATCAGGCCGCAGAAGAGATTGAGCGCAAAATCGAGCTGGCTTCCTCCGGATTGAGACCCAAAACGCACGTTCAGAATGACCCCGAACACGAACGTGTAGACCACCAAGGTCATCAATGGATGTATCAAGGACCAGACAAGGCCTAAATACGTTCCCTTGTAGCGGCCGGCGACCTCCCGCCAGGTGAACTGGCGAATGAGGTATCGAAAAGCATAGAGATCCCTTATCATGACGACCGGACTCAGGTACCGGCCGAACCTGGGAATCTCGGCGGTTATGGTTCGTGCTTGCGTGAGGGCTGCGGTTCGGGGACTCATGAATAATCCTGGAGATTGTTCGATCAAATTGTGCCATAGACTCGCGGGGTTGGCAAGGTCCGGCCGTGCGATCCACAAACCGGCGCATACGGAGAGAGTGGCTTCTGAGGCTATTCAAGCCACTTGTTGAACCGCGGCGATCTTCTTCAGTAAAGAGGGTCGAATTCCACTCTACGGGGAACTCTGCGCTCATTCGTGTACACTTAGATTAGTAGGAGGAAAGGAGACGATTTATGAGAAAGACGCTCATTGCGCTTATCCTTATCGCGATTCTCGCTCCAGCGGCCTTAACGTTCGGCAGAGGGATAACCCGGCTTGACGAGTGGAAACAGTGGAACAAATATCTCGCTGAAGAGCAGGAAAGGGACGCCCGCTTGAGAGCGATCCAAGAGCAGGCAGACCGAATGCTCGGAATCGCTCCTAGCAAACGCACGACTCGGCCCGGCTCGCAAGGAACTCAGCCGGTCACGCCGCGCTATTAACGGGGGCCCACAGAACGCCTTGTGCAGATCCGGAAACGAGGGAGGGGTTGCGCTCAATCGAACGTAACCCCTCTTGATTATTGGTACGCCCGGCAGGACTCGAACCTGCGACCTACGGATTCGAAGTCCGGCGCTCTATCCAACTGAGCTACGGGCGCATGGCACGCAAGTTTGGGGAGAGTGAGGGGACTCGAACCCCTGGCCACAGGGGCCACAACCCTGTGCTCTGCCAACTGAGCTACACCCTCCATTCAGTCTCACCTTATCTGTTCCCCAAAGACAAGTCAAGTTCCCAGACCTGCTCTGGACCGGGCAGATCTCGACGGCAGGCGAGGAAACGGGCGTCGGATGCGTGGGTCAACTAGTCGGTATCGCAGGTTAGCTGACGCATTTTGGCGAGAAATGGTGGGATAGGCTCTGGTGGGACAGGCGTCCCGCCTGTCTATTCACGCCGCAGTCCATCTGCTCAAAGCATGACAGGCAGGATGCCTGTCCCACCGAGGACATCGGAACACATCACCGCACTCCTGAAACCGAGCATTGAGTGCAGGTCTCACCAGAGCCGCTTTCCGCTCTTGCTGGGCTTATCTCTTTCTGCGGCCGGGGATTGCCGCGGAGCTCTCTCGGCAGCTGCCATCTGCCTCTGAATCGCGTCGAGGAGCTCAGCTCTGGGCCGCAGCCCGAGCGCCTTGCGATAGTAAATCAGTGCCTCGTCGACTTGATGCCTTTTCTCGTACATCCGACCCAGGTGGTAAGACCCTGCCGCATCCATGGCATCCGTCTCTGCAGCGAGTGCGAAGTCGCGCGCGGCTTTGTCCAAGTTACCGAGCTTCTCGTGAACCAAGCCCCGGGTGACGTGCCCGCCCGGATAGATCGGAGAAAGAGCCAGACCTGTATCCAGATCCTTGATTGCGGCCTCGTAGTCCCCCTTTTCCATCCACACTCCGGCACGACTGAAGAAGGCCTGATAGAAGCGTGGATTTATCGCAATGACTCTTGAATAGCACTGCCCTGCCCTCTCCCAATCAGCACGGGCACTGTGTTCGGTGCATAGGTTCCAAAGTTTTGTTGCGGACGTATTAGTATCCGCCAGCCTGTCCTTCAGCATCGACGCCCACGTGATCAAATCCTCGCGTCGGTCCGGCCTGGGGTCGAGTTGTGATGCTCGACGGTAGAGTTCCGCGGCTTCTTGGATCTTTTCGCCCATGTGTTCGTAAATCCTTGCCAGCTTCTCCATAGCGAGATAGTCTTCCGGATCGCAGGCCAGGGCCTTGTGGTAACTCTCGATCGCATCGGTCAGTTTCCCCTGGATCTGCAAGGTCAGGCCGCGGACTCGATGTGCGAGACACCCACCCGGAAACATGGCGACGGCCTGTTGGTACTGAGTCACGGCCCGGGAATACTCACTTCGGTCGTACGCGGCCTCAGCCTGAGTGATGAGCTCCTCGACCGACTGTCCGGCCGACCGTGTTGCCTGAGTACTGGGTTGTAGAATCTGGTCGAGGCTGGACGCGTGGACCGGCAGCGAAGTGAAGTTCGTTGTGGATATGAAGAAGAGGAATGCAGCTATGGATAAGGCACGCACAGGGAAGAAACCCCTCGAAACTATGGTGTAGCAATGGCCCTGAGTACTCCCGCTCCTTGGCAGGCATGGCGAAGAACTTCTTTGGGCATTGCCTTTGGTCTCGCGCTGGTCCTGAGCGTTGTGGCTCATGGTGCGATCGCGGCAGAAGTCTCTTCGACCTCTCAAACGGACAATCTTGGGCAGGCTCAGGTGGTGATCCATTGCGCGCTCAGAGTGTTGCAGGTCTGGCAAGGCCCCGACTTGATCCGTGAGTTCCCCGTTGAGACCGGCAAAGGAGGCATTGGGAAGACCAAGTCTGGCGATCACCGTACACCATTGGGGGATTACCGCGTCGGTTGGATGGCGTCAAGGCATTCGGCAAAAGGATTCCGCATAAAGGACGGTACGAGCTGGTGTTCCGGAAACAAGTTTGTGTACGGTTCTTCGGGCCCGGCCCTCGAAAAGCTCTGGTCCCAGTCATACGGTGGTGTACACGCAGTGGTGATCAACATCGATTACCCGAACCCCTTGGATAGAGCCAAGGGGTACACTGGGGACTGCATCCACATCCACGCGACAAAAAGACTCAAGAGTGGGATTCTCCCCAAGTCTCACGGGTGTATCAACATGTTTCCGCAAGACGCTCTGGAGCTCTATGATCTGGTCGATGTGGGCACGCGGGTGAAGATCCTCCCGTGAGGGCATAGGCGGCCCGAAGCGTCAAGCGTCAGGATTTCTTCTGATGAGGAGAGGCCATGATGAGGTAGTCCCCCACGTACCTTACCCCGTGGAGGAATCTGCCGGCTTCGTCCAGGCTGGTGAACGCGCCTAGCATGGATCGGGCAATGGTTGAAGGGCGCAGATAGTACGATCGCCACGCGTGGTGCGCGAACGCGTTGATTTCCTCGCCGGTTAGGTCCGGATAATCGAAGCGGGCGCTGAGGTGGCCTGAATTTGTAATCCCGTGCTCGTGTCGTAGGAATCCATTCTCTTTGAGGTACTCATAGAAGTGAGTCCCCTCGTACGCGGACGCTATGGCGAACTGCACCGTGTTAGGCTTGAGTTCCAACGCGTAAGCCAGCGTTTCACGCATGGTTTCCTTGGTCTCGCCAGGCAAACCGAACACGAAACACCCATGAACCGTAATCCCTAGTTTGCGACAATCCTGCATAAAGCGCTTAGCCTGACCTGTGGTCAGGCCCTTCTTCACGTTCCGCAGGATCTCATCGTTTCCTGATTCAAAGCCCACCACTAGGTTGCGTACGCCGGCCTGTTTCATGCGTGCGAGCACATCACCGGAAATATCGTATCGACTGCAGCACGACCAGGTGATTCCCGATCCTTCCAGAATGTCGCACAGCTCTAAAACACGGTTACGATCGCAGGTGAAGGTGTCGTCCTCGATCTGGATCTCCTTCACCATTGGCATGGTGTCTCGGATCCAGAGCATCTCCGCAGCCACGTCACTAATGCTCCGCGTGCGATATCGATGGCCGCTCAAGGCCTGTGGCCACAGGCAGTACGTGCACCGGTACGGACATCCCCGACCCGAAAAAATCGAGATATACGGGTACTTCAGATAAGGTATCCGATACTGGAGGAGCGGAAGGTCCCGCCGGATGATACGCGCGGCCCATTCCAACGAGTCGAGATCTTCCAGGGGCGCGGCATCCGGGTTGTGGACGATCTGATCTCCATCCTTCCAGGAGAGGCCCTCGATTTCCGAGAATGGCCGATCGTTGCAGAGTTGCCTCAAGGGGCCCTCGATTTCGCCACGAATCACCGCGGAAACTCCAGGACCTCGAAGCGGAGCTTCAGGCGCCACAGAGCTGTACGGGCCGCAAAAGACGATATGTGATTGAGGCCTATGCTCGCTGAGCAATCGCGCGGTTTCCAGGTCGTGGCTGACGGTTTCCTCGTTCCCGAAGAAGAGATAGATGTCGTAAGCAGGCACAGAGCGGAGAAAATCGTCTCGGGAGATGCCTTCAACGTTGCAGTCCAAAGCACGGGCACCGGGCACCGATGCTGCTCCATAGCAAATCCAGAGCGGAATCCAGTGGCTCGCGCGCGTGCCGTCCGCGTTGTACGTGGCTTGGAACCGGCCTCCGGCAGCAGAGTCCATACTTGGAATATTCGGCGGGACCATGACTAAAGCCGATTTCATGCGAACCTAGCGTTAGACGACATGGCTCTCCTTGAGAGCTTCAGTCCGGAAATGCAGAGTAAGGGCATCGATTATCTCGTCGAGATCGCCGGACATCACGCCTTCGAGCCTGTACAGAGTGAGGCCGATCCTATGGTCGGTAACCCGATTCTGCGGGAAGTTGTACGTGCGTATGCGTTCCGAGCGGTCTCCGGTGCCCACTTGAGCTCTGCGCTCGGCGCTGATGGCTGATTGCTGTTCCGCCTCGATGACGTCGAGCAGACGAGCCCTGAGTATCTTGAGTGCCTTGGCCTTGTTCTTATGCTGAGATTTCTCGTCCTGGCACGAGACGACCAGATTCGTAGGCAGGTGCGTGATCCGAACCGCGGAATCCGTGGTGTTCACACTCTGTCCACCAGGTCCTGACGAGCGAAACACATCAATTCGCAAATCCTTCGGATCGATCGTGACATCGACTTCATCGGCCTCGGGTAGCACAGCAACGGTTACCGCGGACGTATGGATACGGCCCTGAGATTCGGTCACGGGTATGCGCTGCACACGATGCACTCCTCGTTCATATTTCAGTCGGGAGTAAGCCCCGTGACCTTGAATGAGTGCGATGACTTCCTTGATGCCTCCAGTGGAGGCTTGGGACATGGACATGATTTCCACGTGCCACCCGCGAGCCTCCGCATACCGGCAATACGCCCTGAACAGATCCGAGGCAAAGAGCGCAGCCTCTTCGCCGCCCGTTCCAGCTCTGATCTCCAAAAAGGTATTCTTCTCGTCGTTAGGATCCCGGGGAAGCAGGAGCACGTTCAGCTCTTCTTCCAATCGGTCGCGACGTTCTTCCAAGCCCGGGAGCTCCTCTTTGGCCATCTTGACCAATTCAGGGTCTTCGTCGTCGCGAATAATAGACTTCAGGTCGCCGATCTCCTGCATGACATCGGTCAGGTCATTGTAAACCTTCATGATGTCGTCCAGCTCAGCCCGCTCCTTGCCCATCTTTCTCAGTTTTTGGGGGTCGGAGAGCACTTCGGGACTGGAGAGCTCTTCGTTCAGCTCCTCGTATCGACGGCTGAGTTGTTCCAGCTTAGCAAGTACCTGCATGTTATCTCGTCACGCGGAGGAATCTCCGCCGGCCCAGAGCCGCTCTTTCTCCAGGGTTCGCGTCAAGGCTACGAGCGCGACCTCAATCTGGTCGTCGCTCGGTTCCCTGGTTGTGAGTTTCTGCATCCACATGCCGGGCACGAGCAGCGCATTCAACACAGGGTTGTTGACGCGTTCACCCAGGCGGACGATTTCGTAGGAGCACCCGGCTATGGGTAGCAAGAGAAGAATCTTCACAAAGATATAGAAGGCGTTGGTTACGATCTTGTTCCCGAGCAGGTCTTTCGGCATCAGCGGGAAAACAGCGGTGAACAAGAATATGCTGAAGATAAGCACTAAGAGGATGAACGCAGTGCCGCACCGGGCGTGAAACGTGGAGTACTTGCGCGCGTTCTCTACGGTGAGCTCGTCTCCCTGCTCGTACGCGTGTATGGATTTGTGTTCCGCGCCATGGTACTGAAAGACTCGGCGAATTTCCTTGAGCAAGGAAATAAGGGCAATGTAAGCCACGAAGATGCTTACTTTAATCACGCCGTCAATCACGTGAAACCAGACGCTCCGCACTCCTAAATCGGTTCCCAGGAGCGCCCCCACTCCCAAGGTAGCGAGGTGTGGGATGACCACGAAAAGGAGGACTGCTCCGCCGATTGCCAGACCGATAGTACCAGTCAACGCCCAAGGTCCAAGGGGCTCTTCGTCCTCGCCCAGGGCTTCTTGGGCTGAATAGGTCAGGGCCTGTATCCCGTTGAAGAGGGCTTCGTACAGCACAATGCAACCCCTGAGGAAAGGCCTCTTCAGCAGCGGCCACTTCTCCATGGGTGAGTACCAGCGGTCTTCACGCACTGCGAGGTCCCCTCCGGGCTTTCTGACCACCACAGTGAACGTGCGGGGGGCTCGCATCATGATTCCTTCGATGACGGCCTGGCCCCCGACGCGGATCTGTTTCTCTTTGTCGGCAGGACTACTGATTAACATATGGTTATTCCTGGGGAATGGCTATCGAGACTTGGCGTGTAGTTCTCTGAGAATGATTGAGAAACCAAAATTGGCCCCGGACTGCCACGTCCAAGGACATGCGATAAGCTCACTCCGCTGCCTTCTTCTTTGGCGCCTCCGCCTTTTTCGCGGTTGTTGTTCTCTTCGTCGCGGTCTTTCTGGTAGTAGGTCTTGTGGCTTTCTTGGTCTTCTTTGCCGCGGTGGTCGGTTTGGTGGCTTTTTCGCCGTACTTCTTCATGAACCGCTCAACCCGTCCCGCGCTGTCCACCAGCTTTTGCTTGCCGGTGAAGAACGGATGGCACGCAGAGCAAATCTCGAGCCGCACCTCTTCTTTCATGGATCGGGTGTGGATTTCATTGCCACATGCGCACCTGAAGACCGTATCGATGAATGCCGGATGTATATCTTTCTTCATGAGGTCCTCCGCCGATAAGTTCAAACAAATTAATTTACCAGAAATCCCCAAAGAAAACAAATTTCGGTTGCCCGGAACAACAGGCCTACTTGTTCATGATCTCGAGGAATTCTCGGTTCGAATCTGTCTGCATGATCTTGTCCAAGAGGAATTCCATGGCATCGACCGAGTTCATGTCTGCCAGGAGTTTTCTCAGGAGCCAGATCTTTTGTAAGTCACTTTGATCCGAGAGGAGTTCTTCCTTCCTCGTGCCGGAACGGTTGATGTCGATGCACGGGAAGATGCGCCGTTCAAGGAGTCGCCGGTCAAGATGTATCTCCATGTTGCCGGTGCCCTTGAATTCTTCGTAGATCACTTCATCCATCTTGCTTCCGGTGTCTATGAGCGCGGTCGCAATGATGGTAAGGCTCCCGCCTTCTTCTACGTTCCTTGCGGAACCGAAGAAGCGCTTCGGACGATGGAGTGCATTGGAATCCACACCGCCGGAGAGGATCTTTCCACTGGCAGGGACCACGGTATTGTGTGCCCGCGCCAGGCGCGTGATGCTGTCGAGCAGTATGACCACGTCTCGCTTGTGTTCCACGAGCCTCTTGGCCTTCTCGATCACCATGTCCGCAACTTGGACATGCCTCTGGGCCGGTTCGTCAAATGTGGAGGATATGACCTCGCCTCTCACCGACCGCTGCATGTCAGTGACTTCTTCGGGCCTCTCGTCGATGAGGAGTACGATCAGGTACGTGTCAGGGTGGTTGATGGTGAGGCTGTTGGCAATCTGCTGGAGAAGCACCGTCTTTCCAGCTTTTGGCGGAGACACGATCAACCCGCGCTGTCCTTTCCCGATAGGGGTGAGCAGATCCATCACCCGCATGGAATAACCCCTGGGCGCCGTCTCCAGGTGCAGCCTTTCGTCGGGGTAGAGCGGTGTAAGATTGTCGAACAGCACCTTGTCCCGAATCTTCTCAGGATCTTGGCCGTTTACCGTCTCCACCTTGAGCAAGGCGAAGTACCGTTCCGTGTCTTTTGGCGGACGAATGTAACCCGAGACCGTGTCACCGGTTCTCAGGTTGAATCTTCGTATCTGACTGGGCGAGACGTAGATGTCATCCGGTCCGGGAAGGTAATTGTAATCGGGCGCCCTAAGGAAGCCGAAACCATCCGGGAGGCACTCCAGGACCCCTTCTCCGCGAATGGGTCCTTCAGCCTCAGCTTCTTGTTGCGCCTGAAGAATGGCAAAGATCAGCTCCTGCTTGCGCATGCTGCTCGCACCCTCGACTTCGAGCGCGTTGGCAATGGCCAAAAGTTCACTGACCTTCTTTTCTTTCAGTTCTCCAATGTCCATGGAATCTCCTGGTGCTGATTATTGAGGGAAAATGGTTCGTAATGTGAGCCTGGGATTGAAGATGTTCCTGAGACGGGTCAATCGATGCTGAGGGCGCTCGCTCCCGAGATCTGGTCCACTCCCTTTGACACCTGAATTATATCGGTTGGATCCGGACTCCTGGGGGTGGGAATCTTCTCTACGCGGCTAATCTTTAATTAATCAAGGCTGCTGAGCCTGTCAAGTCTTTTGTGAAGCCTCTTATCCGAACCGATCTGCACAGTGTCAGGCCATTTTGGGGATTGAACCGTTTGCCGTTCGACTTTAGAATGGGGAACATGATTCAACTGGTCATGCCGCTCAACACTCCTCATAGATTTGCTTTCGACACCCTCGTTGTTCACGAGGGGATAGAGCAGGCGCTTGCAACCATCCGCTCCGTTTACGGGGCGCCATCGGGGCCGTTTCCGCCTCTTTTTCTCTACGGTACTGCAGGAACCGGCAAGACCCACATACTCAGGGCAGCTTCGGCACTCTTCGGAGTTCGCGCTTCAGATGACACTCCCGGAATCGAATACCTCGCGCTGTCGGGACAAGAGCCTGAGTTCCCTGACCTCCAGGAACTTGTATCTCATTTCGACGAACTCCCTCCGCGCGGAGTTGCGATAGATGATGTCCACCTCCTCAGCGAGGAAGGAATGACGCATTTGTGGACTCTCTCTAACAAGCTCACGAGAGCCGGGCTTCCTCTCATGTTGGCTTCCAGGCGGTCACCTGACGAAGTGTTCGCCGACAACGAGCACCTAATCTCCCGTGTGCACGCGGGCTTGGTGTTTCACCTGGAGCCTCCTTCGGATGGAGTTCGCTTGCTGATATTGGACAAGATGGCGAGAGACCGCAACGTGAGACTTTCATCGGACGTTTCTCGATATCTGGTGACGAGAAAATCCCGTAACGTCAAGGACCTGGATACCATTCTCGACCTGCTGGACCAAGCTTCGCTCGAACAGGGGAGACGAATTACGATTCCGTTCGTGCGCTCGCTGGAGCAATCCAACCGGATCTAAACACGCGCGTAGCCGCTGCCGGAACTTCCTCGAAAAATCGCCTTGAAGTAGTCCAAAGAACAGGATAAATACACTCCACCTGCGTACCGGTGGCGGTGTCTGCGTCTGCGCGGCGCCGACTGCGTCCACTGTAGGCGGAACTCCCGAGGGAGACGGACTCATGACCAAATGCTCCCAAGCCTCGCGCTGCCTCTGCTTGGCAGTTGTCGGCTTCGTAGGGCTCCTTGGCTTTCTTGGACCCTCAGAAACTCCCGAAGACGCGGTGCGCGCCTTTGTGCGCGTCTTCGAGGCCGCAAACGGCCAAGAGCTCATCAAAATCATGCACCCGGACATTGTCGCGGGGAAAGAAATCAAGGCTGACGACGTGCAGCCGTTCCTGGACCGATATCGCGGTAAGCTGAACGGATTGAAATCATTCACCATTGACAAGAAGCTTACATCAGAGGACGGCAAGACGCAGCGCTTTGAGGCGACACTCGTTTTTCAGGGCCCCCAATTGGCTAGCAACTTGCGAGGGCCGACCACCTTCGAGATGACCCTGCTTTGGGTGGGAGAAGGGAATCGGTGGTGGCTGGAAAGACCCTTGTCGGTCAGATATGCGGTGCAATCCACCGCTTCCTATCCTTCCCCGGAGCAGGAAGAGCTTGCGGCCCGCTTCCGGATCGCTGTCCAGAAACTCGATCAGCTTGGGCTCTTGGGCAAAGAAGACGCACCATTCATGGACCCGCCCATTCCCGGTGCGGCCACGGATATCTACAAGGAACTGGAGTCACTGCATCCCAAGGAACGCGGCCCCAAAGGGATAGACCAGAAAGGTCGAGGTCTCGCGCTCTTCTTCAAGGCCGCGCAACTCAAAAGCGGTGGCTTCCTGCGTGCTTACCACGGTGATTTCAAGAGCGGGCCCAGTGACAAACGTCGTCCTATGCCCTGGGAAGTGTTCAGGGATTACGCCCAGGCTGCCATGAAGAAGGGGAAGATGCATCAGGCAAAGGGGCAGCCGGACAAAGCCGCGCAGGCGTACAGAGTTGTCTTATCTTTCGGGCGACAGATCCTTGATGAGGCAGGAGGATATCAATTCGCTCTCTGGGGGCTCTCGTTCCAGAAACAGGCGGCAGATGAATTGGCCAAACTCTGGCAGGCCTCAGCGAACTCCAATCGGGACAAGGCAGCCACCTTTGCCAATCTTGTATCTCGCCGTCTCGATCTGCTGCAAACGGCGTTCTCATGCTTGGACGACCTAGCTGATTATCGATCCATAGATGCGGCTATTGCTGCGGCTCAGAGAAAAGGTGACCCGAATTTCAGTCCCTGGGGTATTAATACGCTCGCCATTCTGGCTCTGAAGGGCGCACCTGCTCAACCTGACGTGCTCCAGCAAGCGGGGGCGATGGTGTATATGTTGAATCCGACCATGCAGACAAGAGCGCAAAAGGAACTCAACGAGCTTGAAGCTCACCGATCGGGAGCGGAAAAGGCTTTCATCGCTCAACAAAAGGAATGGGTCCAAAAACACGATGTCTATGGGGGCGTGGGAGGATTTTGACCGCCTTCAGCGGCTCGCTGTATGGACAGGATGACACGTGGTCAGATCCATTATTCTCAGCAAAAAGGATCGTGGTGAGGCCGATGAGCTTGTGGTCTTTCTCACAAGAGAAGGAGGCTGGCTGCGCGGGGTGGCGAAGAACGCCAAGAAGAGCCGCCAGCGATTCGGAGGCCATTTAGAGCCACTGACGCTGGTAGACCTCCTGCTTCGTCCGCGCAAGAAGGACAACCTCATATGGATCGACGAAGCTCACGTGGTCAAAGGGCTTCTCAGGATCCGATCGGATATCGGGAAGGTTACCCTCGCTTCATATTTCCTGGAATTGGCTCAACAATTCGTCCCGGAATGCCAGGCGGACGCAGCGCTGTTTGATTTCGTGGTCGACTTTCTTGAGCGTCTCGAAAGCACTCTCCCTGCTCCGGCATCTTCTTTGCTGGAAGAGATTCGCCTCTTGGGTCTGCTTGGCTATGCGCCTGAATTCCATGTCTGCCCTGTTTGCGGGAAGAAGATCGACCCTGGAGAAGAGGCGTTCTTTTCGCCAGGTAACGGAGGAGTTGTCCACCCTGGATGTGCGGCAGGCTCCACCACAGATGTCGTGATCTCTCCGGACACCCTCGCGCTGGTTCGCCGAGGTTTGGCCCTCCGCAGCGGCGCGGTCTCACGGCTAAAATTGACAAAGAGAGGGACAAGGGAGCTCCGGGCAGCCCTTTCGTCGTTTGTTCGCCACCTGAGCGGGCAGGAGATCAAGTCGCTGGTGTTCCTGGAAAAGGTGGCCTCGTGGCCTGCCGGGAGCTAGGAGACTTATTCTTCCTCTTCCGAGGTGTCTTGTTCTTGTTGGTCCGGCCCCCGGAGCAACCTGTCTAGGGGTGAAGATCGTATGGTGGAAGGGTCGTCTTGCTTCGATTCCAGGGTTTGGAGACGCTGACTCACCTGAGCGAGTTCGGTGCGCAGTTGCGCAGTCTCATTGCCCTGACGGGCCAATTCGGCCTTGAGTTTTTCGGCTGACCGGAGGCACTGTTCCGCTTCCTGTTGTGCTCGCTCCATGTCCTCTTGCGTGGAGAGGAGTTCAGTTCGGTAGGCCTCGGTCTTCTGGCGTGCGTCCTCCAGTTGCTTCTCTTTCTCAGTCAAAGCTTCGCTCGCCTGTCCAAGTTCCGCGAGCGCGTTGGCTTTCAATTGACCTGCATCGGTTACGGCATTCTTCAGTGCATCGAGCATGTGTGTCTTGTCGGAAAGATCCTTTTTCAACCTCTCAGATTCTTCTGCGCGTTTGTTTAGTTCAGTACTAATTTGATTCAACTTGGCCGTAAGCTCCTGGGTCCTGGTTTGTTCAGCGGATTGAATGCCTTCCATTCGTTTCTGAAGGGTCTCGACTTCCTGTGCTTTCTGGGACGCATCTCTACTCAGAGATTTAAGAGCTTGCTCTTTGCGATCTAAGTCCTGCTTCAACTGATCCAGCCGCTCTTGCAGTTGGGAAGCCCGGAACTCGGCCAAAGCCTTGGCGCCCATGAGCGATAACTTGCCGGCCTCAGCGTCGGGAGCGATTTTGATGGTAGGACTCTCGGGAGTTGTCTGAACGCGGGCACTCTGTCTATCAAGCTCCTGCACTCGCTGGCGCAGCGACTTGAGCTCACTTCGCGCGGCCTCGGTCTCTTGCTGACGGACCGTAAGTTCCCGTGTTTTATCGTCAAGATCTGCCTGGAGGCTCGAAATTTGTTGGTCTTTTTCAATGAGCTCACGCTGCTTGGGGATATCACCTTCACCGCAACCCAACAACGTCAGAACCAGACCGCAGATAGCGACTGTTCCGCTTCGAGACAAGCTCATCTGGGAATACTCCTTGTGGTTGGGCCGGTGAAAGCAGCAGCCCTCTTTCGCAGCGAGGACCGCTCCAGAAACATACGGGCGAATCTATCCATATCGATAAATGCGTTCAATGTTACTCTTTACCAAAATGAACGTGCTTTTGTCAATAAAAATCAGATAAATAAGGCAGTTGAATTCTGAAGGTTATTTTTGTTTTGTGATATCTCAGTGACTTTAAAGCTGAATGCTTGTCATTAATGACAGCAGAAGAGCGTTTGACGCAATTTGTCACGGCGAGTCCCGCGAGTAACTGAACGCGTACTTTCGCTCCGGGGTTCGTCTTGACAGTTTGGGGCCTCTCTGGTAACTACAAAGCGTTACGCAGAAGCGTCTGTTTCTCTCCGATCTAGCGTTTTGGCACTACCGGGCAGTGAATCATCCACAGCTTTTCAGGCATTGAGATGCGATGTCCCGACTCGGGAACCAATGGTTCCAGGGGGCGAATGCTGTCTGTCACGGCAGACTGTGCTCGGTCGAAGCTGAGAAGAGGCGCTTCGGCAGAACCCGTGCCATGCATCTTGCCGTCGCATAAGGGGGTTTATCCATGTCTTTGAATTTCGATCTACCCAAGGACGCTGAGCTTACCAGAAAGGTTGTGCGAGAATTCGCAGAAAAGGAAATTGCACCCATTGCCCAAGAGCTGGACGATAAGGAGGAGTTCTCCGTCGAGCTGACCCAGAAGATGGGTGAACTGGACTTCTTCGGACCCTTTGTTTCCGAAGAGTATGGTGGCAGTGAGGTTGGGTATGTCAATTACATCATTATCGTCGAAGAAATCGCGAGAATCGACGGTTCTCACGCGGCGACCGTGGCCGCGGGGAATTCGTTGGGAATCGCGCCGATTTACTACTTCGGAAGCGAAGAGCAGAAGAAGAAATGGCTCCCTGACCTGTGCAAGGGAAAGATTCTCGCATCGTTTGGGTTGACCGAACCGAACGCGGGATCGGACGCGGGCGCATCTCAGACCACGGCTGTGCTTGACGGCAACGAATGGGTGATAAATGGGAGCAAGATTTTCATTACCAATTCGAGCACACCGATTAGTGCGGTATGCGTAGTGCAGTGCGTGACCGGAGAAAGGGCTCCGGGCAAGCCGGAGATCAGCTGCATTCTTGTGGAAAACGGCACCAAAGGCTTCATAACGGAAACCATGCATGGGAAGCTCTGCTGGCGGTCTTCCAATACCGGTCTCCTCACCTTCCAGGATTGCCGAGTCCCCAAAGAGAATCTGCTCGGACACCGTGGCGAAGGTTTCCATCAAATGCTCAAGACCCTCGATGGCGGCAGGCTCTCCATAGCAGCTATGGGATTGGGCGGAGCTCAAGGGGCATTCGAACTGGGCCTGGATTACGCAAAGAAACGGCAGCAGTTCAATAGGCCGATCGGGTCGTTCCAGATCAATGCTTTCAAGCTCGCGGACATGTATACCGAAATAGAAATGGCCAGGCTGCTTTTGTACCGGGCCTGCTGGCTCATGGATAGCGACAGAATGACCCCGAAGGATTCCGCGATGGCCAAGCTGGTCTGTTCCGAGACCTATTACCGCGCAGCCAACCACGCGGTGCAACTCCACGGCGGCTACGGTCTCATGAAAGAGTATGCGGTTGAACGCCACTACCGTAATCAGAAGCTCCTGGACATCGGTGAAGGCACATCGGAAGTCCAGCGTATCGTTATTGCGAGGAATATCGGAGTTCCCGGCAGATCTATGTAGCTTCCGGCGCCGACCGCGCGATCGCGGTGCCCACGCGCAGATCGCGACCCGAAAGGAACGATGATGAGTGAAGAAAAGAAAGAAACCGGATACGAGGATCTTCGAAAGGCCGTAGACGCATATGGAGAGCACGGAGGCGAGGATCTCCTTACTGACTCCGAAGCCCTAGCAGACGCGAAAGCCGTTGCCGAGCAGGAAGCCGCGGTCAGTCACGGTCAGCGGTTGCGTGCGAACCGTGAAAGCAGGGGATTCACCCTTCAGGAACTCTCTGAGAAAACCGGGATCGCGGCTGATGTGCTGGGTCAGGTCGAAGCAGGAGAGACTATTCTGCCGTTAGGGCAGCTCATCAAACTGAGCAATGCCCTGGCTATGAGCATGTCCGTCTTGATTTCCGAGGGCGAGCAGGCTTTCACCATTGTCCGGTCTGATCAGCGGCGACGATTCGCCCGCTTCGGCAAGTCCAGGCAGACCAGCCACGGTTACGAATATGAGTCTCTTGCGGCAGGCAAGAAGGATCGTCGAATGGAGCCCTTCATCGTGACGCTCCAACCCGCGTCGTCCGATGAGCCATCCACCCATGATGGGCAAGAGTTCATCTACGTGCTGGAAGGCGAGATGGAAGTGCTGGTAGACGACACAAGGGAAGTGCTGCGTCCTGGAGACGCTGTCTACTATGACTCTACCAGCACGCACCTGGTCCGAGCTCACGGCGATAAGCCTGCAAAAATTCTGGCGGTGCTGATTAGTTGATGGGCCAAGGCTAGGAAGGTCTTTTGGACCTGGATTCCGGTTTCCGCCGGAATGACTGAAGTCGTGCTAAGTACGAGACCGCATTCTAGGGTACTCAGTGCTCGGTTTTAGAAGTGCGGTCGCGGATTCAAGGCTTTGGTGGGACAGGCATCCTGCCTGTCGTCTTCTTTAGACAGGCGAGACGCCTGTCCCACCAATCTTTGCCGATACACAGCACCGGATTTAGAAATCAGAGTACTTAGCCGGACGCCTCCACGACCCAAATAGGTGTGCGTTGGGCTATGAGGTACATTTCTTTCAGAGGTTGTGCCCATGACGCTGCTCGAGCCGGCTAACGTTGCCTTGGCCGGCATTCCTGCTCCGGCAATCGCCTTTGTGATTCTCGTTTCAGCCGTCGGCTTCTTTGTCTACGTGATGTACCGACGAATCGACCTCCTGAGGAAGACCCTCCCTGACTCCAGGCTATCGGACATCCCGCAACGCATCAAATTGATGCTGCTCTATGGATTCGGGCAGGCCCGGCAACCTCGGTACCCACTTGCCGGCATCCTCCATATCCTGTTGTTCGCCGGTTTCATGATCCTGTCCCTGAGGTCACTGACTCTGATAGGCCGCGGTTTTTTTGCCGACTTTCACCTGCCGTTCCTGACCGGCTCGGTCGGTCTTGCATATGAAGTGCTCAAGGACTACACGGTCCTGATTGTGCTGGCCGTCTGTATCGTGGCGATTATCCGTCGGGCTATCTTCAAGCCCGCACGGTACCAGCACCCTGAAGGTTCCAGCCACGGCGCTGAAGCCTATGTGATTCTGGGTCTGGTCGCAGGCTTGATGGTCACGGACATGATCTTCGACGGCAGCGCTCTCCTTGGGCAAACGGCTCGCCATTCAGTGGCCGCGTTTCCGGCCGCGAACCTGTCGGCGGTCTTCATGTCGGGCGCGGGTGCATCCACACTCAATATGCTCCATGTTGGGGGCTATTGGGCTCATATCCTTATATTCTTCGGGTTGCTGAATTACCTGCCCATATCAAAGCATTTCCACGTGATCACCGCTATACCCAATGTGTTCCTGGCCAATCTCAATAAGGGTGCGATCAAACCGGTCCAGTGCGGGGTGTCGGACTGGATGGAATTGCCGGAATGCGGCCTCAGTCGCTTCGAGCGTTTCACCTGGAAGCACGTGCTGGATTTCTATTCCTGCGCTGATTGCGGCCGATGCTCTGACAATTGCCCGGCCACCACTGTAGGTCGAGCGCTTTCTCCGCGCATGATAAGTGTAAAGTCCAGAGATTACGCGTATAAACACTATCCTGTTTTCGGCGCTCCTCCCAATCCAGGTGAGGAAGAATTCACCGGCGGCGTGATCAAGGAAGAAGAAATCTGGGCCTGCACCACCTGTGGCGCATGTGAGCAGGAATGCCCGATCTTTATCGAGTACATCGACAAGATCGTGGATATGCGGAGATATCTCGTTGAGCAGGGCCGTATGCCGTCGTCGCTTCAGAAACCAATGCAGCAGATCAAGAAGAAAGGGAATGCTTACGCGGGGGCAAAGAACAAGAGAGCAGACTGGACCAAGGAGCTCCAGGACTGCGAAGTGCGCATTCTTGGACAGGGAGAATCCGCGGATCTGCTCTTCTTTGTAGATAGTTGCGGTTCATTCGATCCGAGAATCCAGGAAATCTCGCGCGCATTCGCGAGAATACTGAACCGGGCGGGCGCAGACTTCGGCATCCTCGGGCCGGATGAAACCGATTCGGGCAATGAGATCCGTAGATTGGGAGAAGAAGGGCTTTTCGAGCAGGTCGCTCAGAAGAACATCGAGGCATTGCAGGCTAGGCAGTACAAGGAGATTGTAGCTTTCGATCCCCATGCGCTCAACGCCATGCGCAACGACTATCCGGTCAAGTTCCCAGTGGTTCATGCGAGCGAGCTCTTGGCGAGGTTCGTGAGGGACGGAAAGATCAGCCTCCACGATAAATACCTTCACGGAAGACTGGTAACGTATCACGATCCATGCTACCTGGGACGCCACAACGGAATCTATAATGATCCCCGCTACGTGCTCAAACAGATCCCGGGTATCCACTTTCAAGACATGGAGCGGTCGTTTACTCGGAGTTTCTGTTGTAGTGGCGGAGGTCTCCTGCTGTGGTATGAGAACGAAGAAGAGAAAGAAAGGATGGGTGAACGGCGAGTCCGTATGGCGGAAGAGATTGGCGCGCAAGTAATCGTGACCGCTTGTCCATTCTGCCTGATAAACCTTGAAGACGCTGTGAAGACTACCGGGAACGAGGGAAAGATCGAGATCATTGACCTTGTCGAACTCATCGACCGTTGCACTGGGGACGGCAAGGACGTGTGATTCAGACAGGTGGGAGGAACTATGGATATCATCGTATGCATCAAGTGGGTGCCGGATACCTCCGAGGCGGACGTGGTCGTTGATAAAGAGGGCCGGGACATCAAGAAGGACGACTTGGACTATGACATAAACGACTGGGACCGATTTGCCATTGAAGAGGCTGTCCAGATCAAAGAGAAGGTCGGCGGCAAGGTGACGCTGGTCAGCGTGGCTCCCGAAGACGCTGAGGAGATGCTCAGGGAGGGGCTTGCTCGCGGCGCTGACGAAGCGTACCAGCTGTGGGATGATTCGTTCGAGGGCTCGGACGGTTATGCGATTGCGTCCATCTTGGCTGCGTTCATCAAGGCCCGCCCGTTCAATGTGGTATTGACCGGTACCCAAGCGGACGATGACTGTGCGGGCCAACTGGGTGGGATGCTGGCTGCAATGCTGGGTGTGCCTGGAGCTACGCTGGTGCACAAGATCTCGATTCAGGACGGAAAAGCGGAAATCATCCGAGAACTTGAGGGTGGGCTCTCAGAAAATCTGGAAATGGACCTGCCCGCGGTCATTTCGGTTGCCACCGGCCTCAATGAGCCCAGGTTTGTCTCCATCAGAGCTGTGCGCAAGGTCGCGGGAATGGAAATCCCGGTAGTGGATCGCGAAGGCGTTGGTGTCGAGGAAAGCAAAGTCGGCAGCCGGGGCTCCCGAACACGCATCGAGAAGGTCTTCCTTCCGCCTGAAGGTGAGGGAGCGGAGATCATACAAGGGAGCGCGGAAGAGGCCGCGACTCGACTGGCTGAGATCCTGAAGGAGAAAGGGGGTATCGCCTGATGAAGAACATATTCGTCTTAGCAGAGCACAGGCAGCAGAAGCTCAGGGATACCACCTGGGACGCCATCGCAGCAGGGCGAGATCTGGCAGGGAAACTGGGAGCAGACCTTACAGCGTTGTTGTTAGGTTCCAATATAGATCCCTTGGCCGAGCAGGTAGCCAAAGAGTGCTCGAAAGTGCTGGCAGTGGATGACCCGAAGCTTGAGCAGTTCAACTCAGACGCGTTCATCAAAGTCCTGGTCGCGCTGCTGAAGGACCGAGGCCCGTACGTGCTGCTCATGGGCAGTTCCAACTCCATTATCGATCTGGCCTCGGGGCTTTCCGCTTCTCTTGATGCAGCTTACGCGCCTGACTGTCTGGGTTTTGAGGTGCAGGACGGTAAGCTCATGGCGCTTCGGCAGATGTATAGCTACAAAGTAAATGCACTGGTCTCCTTCCAGAATGCAGATAGCGTGGTAGCCACCCTGCGGAGCGGCGCATTCTCGTTTACTCCGGCAGGCCGCGCCGCGGGCGCGATCGAGAAGGTCCCCTCCCCTATTGCAAGCGAGTCTCTGCGCAAGCGCTTCCTCAAGTTCGTTGAGGCGGAAAAAGGTGACGTGGATATCGCGTCTGCGGACATCATCGTGTCGCTCGGCCGTGGAATCGGCGACGAGCCGGATATGGAAATGTTCCAGGCTTTGGCAGACGCTATGGGGGGTGTTCTAGCGTGTTCTCGGCCCATCGTGGATAAAGGCCTCCTTCCCAAATACCATCAGGTGGGAACTTCCGGCGTAGAAGTGAAACCAAAAGTGTATATGGCGCTGGGCATCAGCGGAGCGTTCCAGCACCTCGGCGGGATCAAAGGGAACCCGCTGCTGATCGCGGTGAACAAGGACGCGAAAGCACCCATTTTCCGGGTAGCCCAATACGGTATCGTGGGAAATCTTCTGGACGTGGTCCCCGCTCTCCAGGAGAAGATCAAGGAATTGAAGGGCTAGAACCGCGGCGGCGGGGCAAGGAGGGGGAGATCTCATGGCCGGAATTCACGGAAGACTGGTAACCCTGATTGTCGTAGCGAGCTTCGCGCTCTTCGCGCTTCCGGGTTACGCACAAGATGCGGCCGAAGAGCTCTTCAAGAAGGGTTTGGACTTGCAGATTTCCGGTGATCTTGAAGCCGCTCTTCCAATGTATGAGAAAGCCCTCGAAGCAGACCCGGAAAACTACAAAGCACTGCTCGCCACAGGTCTCGCAGCTTACGGTAGAGGCGACTACAGGAAAGCCGCAGACCGGCTGGGCACCCTCGTGGTCTACTATCCCAACGACATCACCGCTCGAACCTGTCTGGCGTACTCCAGACTCCAGCTCGGAGAACTGATCGCGGCAAAGGAGGCCTTCTGGAAGATCCTCGCGGATGATCCGAGCAGCGTCGCGGCGATGATCGGCCTTGGCTGGTCTGAGTTTCTCGCGGGCGACCGTTTCTCGGCGTTAGAGGATTTGAAGAAGGCCCTGGCCAAGCAACCCGGCAATAAGACGCTCCGCGACACCGTTGGCCGGCTCCAGGACGCAAACAAGGAGGCTCTGGAGGCTTCCCGACAAGAAGAGAGCTTCCGGATGAAGAGCGTGTTCAATAGAGCTATAGCCCAAGCCGCGACCGCGCCGGGGCAGGCGTCGCAATCTCGGCAGGGCTGGTCCGCAGCGGAAAAGGACGCTATGCTCGGCCTTATGGGCGGAGAAGGAGCCGACAAGAAGAAAGTGCTGCCGGTGCCAAGACCTCCTTCTTTCTTTTAGTCTGGAACCTTCTCGCCTGGGCGAGAACCGGGACCTTTATTGCCTCGAATTAATGGAGAGTAGGATATGGCACGAATCGTATTGCCCGTCTTAGCAATGCTGCTCATCACGAGCTCGACGCTCCAGTGGATGCCCGCTTTTGCCCAGGAGGACGCGGAAGCGTTCTTTCAGAAAGCGCTGGAACTGCAGAAGTCAGGAAAGCTGGCAGAAGCTCTACCGATGTACGAGAAAGCTCTCGAAACAGATCCGCAGAACTACAAGGCCCTTCTGGCCACCGGTCTCGCTGCATACGGCAAGCGCGACTACAAGAAGGCGGCCGAACGCTTGCAAAAGCTCCTTTTGTACTATCCCGGAGACATGATTGCCCGTACCTGCCTCGCGTACACGAAACTGCAACTTGGGGAAGTAAACACCGCCACAGATTCCTTCTGGAAGATCTTGGCGGATGATCCGAGCAATGCCGCGGCAATGATCGGGCTTGGCTGGTCCGAGTATCTTGCTGGTGATCGGTTCTCAGCAGTTGCAGACCTTAAGAAGGCACTGGCGTTGCAGCCAAAGAACAAGGCCCTCAGCGACGCGATCGGCCGGCTGGAAGAAGCCAATAAGGAATATCTGGAGGCCGAGCGGGAACAGCACCGGATGGCGCTCGTAAGCGCGTTCAACAGCGCAATATGGGAAGCTTCTATAGCCGAAGAACAGGCCGCTCAATCAGCTCCCCGCGCGCCTCTTACGCCCGCCCAAAAAGCTTTGGTTTTCGCGCTGATGGAACCGGACGCGCCGGCTAGTCGATGGACAATCCCCGGGCTCATTCCTGCGAGAGAGTAACAGCATTTCCGCAGGATAGGCTTTCCTGCTACGAATGTATGTAATTGGCCGGAAACTGTGAGGGAATTGCTGGCATCTGCCCTAAGAAAGAAAGGACAGACACGCTGGTCTGCCATTTCTTTGCTTTGGCAATCTGTGCACACGGACAACTGGGCCACGGGGCGGATTGGGCAGTCGCTATATGCCGCAATTCATCCTTGGAATCGCACCGCTCACGCGGGGTATTCCGTGTATTACACGATGTTCAATTGTGGGGCTGCACCACGCCCTTGATCATTCACTCTTGCGCTGATCGTACTGCCGGTCGAATTCCTTCCAGAAGGTGTCATTGCATTGCTGGATGCATGCGTAGTAACGATGCCACCAACTGGAGCCCCCGCCTCGCCAGCTCAGCGGATCCACTCCGTACTTGTATCGGCAGTCCTGCTCGCAAGCTGTTCGATCAAAAGCCGGTGAGGATCCGTCGCCCCAATACTGGGCTGTAACCAGTGTGGGATCGGGAACACCTGCAAGCCCCAGGAACAAAAGCGAGACCAACAGCGTGATATATATCCACTTCATGGCGTCACCTCCCATTCGCATTCAAGACCATGCGACAGGTCCTAATTATTAGATGCCGCCACGACGTATTTGGTTACATTAATTCTTGGGCGAGTTGGGGTCAGCCGCAAACACCGCTTCAGAGCAGCTTCAACAGGGGGTTTGACGCCGCATGGATCTACGCGCGCTTTATTCCCAGCGCTTCCCGTATCTCGTCCTCTTTGAAACCCACAATCACCCGATTGCCGATTACGATGGTCGGGAAGGCGCATTTGGCGGTGAGACGTTTTATCTCTTCTATCACTTCGTTCCGTTCTTCATCGGGCAGAAGATCCACGTCGGTGAATTCAAATTCGATTCCGCATTCGCCGAGGAATCTCTTGCACGATTTGCAGTGGCTACACGTGCTCAGACTATAAAGCTTGCATTCCTCCATCAGTGGGACCTCGCAAGAGCTGTTCCTGTTATGAGTAACACACGGGAAATTGGGGCGCAATGACCGGGGCTACGGACCGATCCCCTTCTTCTTCACGATGATCAGAGATAGATACGGCATTTGATCGCTCGTCAGCGAGCCCATGTCTTGAAGCACGGTCTCTCCTTCCAACCCACACCTCATCACACAGATGGCTCGATCCAGAAGATCCAGGTCCTCAAGTGTGCGACGGATATCATCGAAGGAACGATACGTCTTGAGCACTACCACATTCTCAGAAGTCTCCAGGACTTCCCGAAGCCGTGAAGAATTCCGGACTCCGGACACGAGATGAAAGGATTCTTCACCTTCTGCTAAAGGAGTGCACGCCAGAGACGCGGCTGCATGGTAGGAAGTAATGCCGGGAACAATATTCACCTGGAGATCCGGAACAATTCGCTTGATCGTGCGATGCAGGTAAGAAAAGGTGGAATAGGTCATGGGATCGCCGAGCGTCACGAACGCCGCGTCCAGACCTGAATCCAGGACTTCCAGCGTACGCCTGGCGTTGGCTTCCCATGCGGAAGTGAGCGCATCTTTATCTTTGGTCATTGGGAAGGCGAGCTGTTCCACCTGCGCATCGGGAAAATGCTTGAGAACCACATTCTGGGCGAGACTGTAATCGTTCTTTGATGAAGCCGCTGCAAAGATATGTGGAACCTGCTTGAGAATATTGAGCGCCTTGACGGTTATCAGGTCAGGGTCGCCGGGACCCACCCCAATTCCGTACAGGACACCAGGTCTGGTTGACATACGATCTCCTTCGCCACTTCTCTGAGTCGTAAAACTACCTATGCGGTTCACAGCCGTGCATTCAGGTCAATTCCACAGATCAGGGTGTAGGAACCGGGCCAGTTGAACCACAGCTTCCACTCCGCGAGGCCCTGGTCGGGAATATGCTTGCTCGTCCACCACGAGAACGCGGTTGCGTTGCACCGCAGCCAATACCTGGAAATGCGGCCGATCCCCAGGGTTACTGGGATTTTGGTTCATAGGCCCGCGCTGCACTACGTAGAACTCCGGGTTCGCCGCGATAAGCGCTTCCATATTCAAGCGCACGAGCTTCTTGTCTGCATCGATGCAATTGGTGCCGCCTGCACGCCGGATTATGTCGTCAACTATGGATCCTTTGCCAGCCGCGAGCAGGTTAGGATACCTCACTTCAAAGAAGACCTTGGGCCGTTGTCGCACGTTGCGGAGCCTCCGGTCCACATCATCTAGTGTCCCTTTGAGGGCGCCCAGAAGCGCTTGTGCCTTTTCTTGCTCTCCAGTCAGTACTCCGAGCCGGCGTATTACTGAAAAGAGATCCTCAAACCCCTGCGGGCTGAATACTGCAACCTTGAGCCCGTGGGCTCTGAGTTGATTCACCGGCGCCATTGCCTCGCGGCGGCCCGCGCTTTGAAGAATCAGATCCGGCTTCAGGCCAAGGACCATTTCCACGTTCGGCCGCATGTGAGTACCGATGCTGGGCCGCGTCGTTATGGACGAAGGAGTCTGATCCGCTTTTGTCCGGCCCACAATCCTGGATTCCAATCCCATGGCTGCCAGGATCTCGTTGTAAGCACCGTATAGCGCGAGGATCCTCTTGGCCGGAGCTTGCAGCTCCACCCGGCGCCCAAAATCATCCACGATCGCAACGTCACTCGCCTGTGCCCGGGCCCAGAGAACCGGCGCTAACACGAGAACGACCGCGAGGCACAAAGTGGGCTTGAGGAGTCCCGGTGACGGGGTGAGAGCCGACTCGTATCTCCGTCTCATAGATTTCAGACAAGTTCTTGTCATTGAAAACGTCCTCGGTCGGGCCGTCCAGAGCCACTTGCCCGTCTTTGAGGAAAATCAGCCGCGAACAATAGAGCGCCGCCAAGTTCAGATCGTGCATCACGCAAAGCAGCGTCATGCCATTGCGGTTCTTTTCGCTAAGCAGATCGAAGACTTCCAGCTTTCGCGCCACGTCAAGGTTCGATGTGGCTTCGTCCAGCAGCAAAATCCTAGTCTGCTGGGCCAGTGCCCGCGCGATGATCACCATTTGGGCTTCACCGCCCGAGACCTCGTTGATCATGCGGTGGGCCAAGTGGGCCGTACGAGTTTCTTCCATCGCGGTGAGGGCCGCTTCTATATCACGTGTCGAATAGTCCCCCCACCCCTGCATGTAGGGGTACCGGCCCATAAGAACCAACGAGAGGCATTTGAATCCAAAAGAAATCTCAGCCCGCTGAGGCACCGAAGCGACTTGTTTCGCGATCCACCCCGGGCTGCGACCCTGGATATCCTCTCCCGCGACTCGGACGGTCCCAGAGCTGACCCCGATCACGCCGGTCAAGGCAAGCAGTAGCGTCGTTTTGCCGCTTCCGTTGGGTCCAAGAATTCCTGTCATCTCGCCTGGTTGGACGCGGAGAGCGATCCCTTTGAGGACCTCCTTTGGCCCGTATCCGCATCGCAGGGCTGATGTTTCAATCAATGCTGCGCAGCTCCTTCTTACTCTTGAGTAGCAAGCAGAAGAACGGACCTCCAAGCAACGCGGTGACGACTCCAACGGGCAATTCCTCGCCGGCAGGGAGCGCAGTCCTCGCGACCACATCCGACCAGGTCAAGAGAATCATCCCCAGCAATCCTGAGAGAATCAGGAGTCGGCGATGCTCCGGTCCAATGGTGATACGCACCAAGTGAGGCACTATCAGTCCTACAAAGCCGATCACGCCGGAAACAGACACCGCGGCCGCGGTGAGGAGGCTCGCGCCGAGGAGGATCCGCATCCGCACGCGGTTCACGTCCACACCAAGTTGCCGGGCTTGCATGTCTCCCAGAGTGAGGAGATCCAACTCATGGGCATGGGCGCCCACCAAGATCAGACCCGCCACAGTATAAGGCAAAGCGAATCCCACATGACTCCAACCTCGGCCTTGAAAACTTCCCATTACCCAGAAGACGATGCTCGAAACAGACTCCTCATCCAGCGACTTGAGCAGCGAAATCAGCGCAGCAAGAAAAGTAGCCACTACGATGCCGGCAAGAACCATTGAATCGCGCCTAAGTTGCCCGTCGACTCGCGCCAGGGCAATTACTGCGGCAAGCGCCGCCACTGCCCCTCCAAGAGACGCGAGGGGCAGAAGGCCCATTCCCAGGGTCGCCTCGGCTCCCAGGCCGAAAAAGATGGCCATTGATGCTCCAAAGGCCGCTCCAGTGGACACCCCTATGGTAAAAGGGTCCGCCAGAGGATTCCTGAGAATCCCCTGGAACGCAGCACCGGCCACCGCAAGAGCCAGGCCCACCAGTGAAGAGAGACATATGCGGCTGAGCCTTATGTGGAACACCACCACAGTAGAAGTGGCATCGGTCGCAGACTCGGAAGCGAGTCCCAGACCCACCATGATGGCCTTCCATACCTCGGTCGCAGGCAGCTCAATTCTGCCCAAGGTCGCAGCGAGAAACACGGACACCACGATTGCAACGATCATCCCACCCAAAGCTAGATGGAACCGCCGCCGGAAATGTCTCTCCCGGCGCTTGATTTGCTCTCTGGCGGATTCTTCCGTTGTCACATCTTTCACCAGTCAGGCTGTCTGGCAGATCGGCGGCGAGCACTTTACTTCAGTCGATCATAGGCCGCGCGGATGTTGTCCACCCAGACGTTAACCACCTCGGGCATCTCGCCCGTGCCTTTCAGCTCGCATTGAACCTGGATCCCTTCCGCCTCCAGGATGCTCTTCCAGCTCTTCTTCTCGTCCCCGCACATGTCGTTGCGGGCATGGTCGCCGGCAACAAGCATAAGAGGCATAAGGTAGGCTTTCTTGATGCCTTTCTTCTTGAGTCCGGGGATAAGGTCTTTCAGTTGCGGTTGCCCGGCAACGGTCGCAACAAAGAAGTTTGAGTCAATTCCCTGAATCCAGTAATTCATCGCCGCGTAAGCGGCGTCAGCTGGGTGACGCTCAGAGCCATGTCCCATCAGAATAACTGCGTCCTGGAGTCTTCTGCTCTTGGGAACATGATTGAGCACTCCTTTTGCCACGGTCTCCATCTTTTCCCGTGACGTGAGCAAAGGCCATGAGACCACCAGCTTCCCGCCATCTGAGCCGCTCATGCCTTTGAACGCCTCCACGTCTCGATACAGGTCGTGAAATTCCTCGCCAGGAATCGTATGGAGTGACGCCACCACAATGTGCGTGAAACGCTCGTCCAGCATCCGAGCCAGCGCGCTAGCTGGGTCCTCCAGACCTTTGCCTTGCTTGCGCAGCTTGTCCCGGACAATCTTGGAAGTGTAAGCCCACCGCACCTCCACGCGGGGGAAAGCCTGTCTGACTCGCGCCTCGATTGCGTCAAATGCTTTGGTGGCTTCGGGAACGCTGGTCCCGAAGGCTACCAACAATATCGCGTCCTTGCTAGCCGGTGCCTTGCCATGATCTGACTGCGTGGTCCCGCCGGCCAGAGCCCAAGCCGGTAACAAAACGGCCCACGCCACGATGAACCCAATCCATACCAGCTTCTTGATTGCCATTAGCCGCTCCTTTTCACACTGTGAATTGCAGCGCGACCGCTAAGCGGCCGCGGATACGGCCCCGATGTGCGACGCGTCCCACGCCGCCGGGGAGCTATGTGTTTCGCAATCCACCGAGAAGAACGGCAAGGCAGACATCCTCTTAAGGGCTGTCCAAAAACAGGAAATGCCAAACAAACAAAAAATCCCGAGGCTTCAACAGCCCCGGGATTGCCCTTTTCTGCTCCTCGGAAAGCCTTTTGGTCTTTACCAGTTCCCCTCGATGGTACCAGACCCAATCTTTGCAGGCAGGTCTTCTGGCTTACGGATCACCCTACTTGCCGCGCCTTCCCGGGCTGTTACGCCCCCAGTGGCTTCGAGCGGCTTTCGTACCCGTTTACAGCGGCGGGCCCACTCCTGATTTTCACAGGATTCCCTCTTCATCCGCATTTGCGGAACCTGCAAAGGTTTTTCTCATCCTCTCATAACACGCGGCACCTGTCCAGCCAAGAAAGACCTTGGTATGTCACGCCTTCTCCAGGCCGAGACAATCACTTTTCCTCCGGATACATTTCAGGCCAAGCACTTCGTGATGCTACCATCAGCATCCTCAGCGTGATCAGTTTCTTGCGGCAGATAAGCCATGAGGCCAGTAGTGGCCGACGATAAGACGAGGCGCCTGCATGATGCCTGATTGCCGCGAAGTAATTCATGGCCCGCAACTCGTCCCGAGTTCGCCACACAAAACCATTCAACCCTTTCAAGACAAACGCACTCGCATCTGGAATCGTTCAAAACACAACAGAACTACAAGGGCGAGAAGTCCACTGGTCAGCTACTTGCCGTCTCCCGGCGAGAAGTCCCAAATCATTCTTCGGCTTCTTCTATGTCGAGAAGCCGGATTATAGGCCCCCTCCTCATACCGGTAAGGATAACCGCTTTGTCAAAGCTAGGTCTCACTATGTCCGCGAGCATCCCCTCGGGAACGAGGACTTTATGGATGCCTCCCTTTTCGTCCAGCAATCTTATTTCTCCTTCTTCCTTAAGAGCATCTGCGTACTTCAACGTGCCTCTTATCACGACTCTCTCTTCGGGCTCCTCTTCCACAGCAATTTGCGGTACTGCCATGGCTTCGGCCGCTGGCTTCGTGAGTAACACTCTACGCTCCCTTTGCTCTCGAAAGGTCGTAAACCCAACCGCCTTGACCTGTTGGCCATCTGGAGCGATCTTACGAGCCAACCCAACGAAGTTACGGAAATAGGCCGGTTCTGGAATGCGTTCGTTGAGGTGCACTTCATCCGAGCTACTGAAAAGCTCCAAGCACGTCATAAGCTCGTCAATTAGCTGTGCACCAGGACTCATGCCGTCAAGCCAAGCGTTTGTCCCTACGGCGATTCTGATAGAAACGGCAAAGCTTGCAGCACGAGGGACTGTCACGTACAAATCAAAGCCACCTGTGGACGCTTTCTTTCGTGGCCCGCCTTCGCGGAAAGGCTCTTTTCGAACTCGCTCTCCTGTTCGGTAGACCAATCTCTCCACATCCTGATAGCGCTGCAAGAAGAGGTTGCTGTTCGCTATGCCGGGTCCAACCGCGTCTCCTGTCATAGAGAATTGAAACTCTTCAGGTTCTAGCGTCAGTCCCCGCAGGCTCATGTGACGCGAGAAATGAACTTGGTCAAGCAGGTCACGCAGCTCCTCGGCGATGTCTTCAGGCGGATTCCCCGCCAATCCCTGTGCGACGAGACGCTCAGCCTGCCGCAACTCACCACAGTTCATCGCGAAGGAAGCAGCGCTCCGATGGAGCACGGACCGGGTGGGCTCTAGATCCAGATCGTTGGTGACCAGCTGGGCAGCTTTGCACTCAAGTTCGAAGGCTTTTCGCGTTAGCTCGACAGCCTTGCCGAGGTCTCCTTGGAGCTTGGCTATAAACGCCTGATCCGCAAACTCCATTGCGTGACGGTGAATTTGTTTGACGGCGTTCATGATTCTTGCACCTGGGACATGGGAGTCCCGAATTCCACTACGACCACAAAAGCCTTGATGCTACTAGACGACAGCTTGAGTCGTTGCAGTTTTGCTCTAACTCTCTTCTTCACGATGGATTCATCGCCGCGACGGATGCCCGATACTTCTAGTCTTCCTTCTCTGAGAAATGGAGGCTCGTCATCATTGTCCGCCTTGCCCAGCCAGTAATCGACTCGATCACCCTTTTGGGCTCTCTCGATAACCTTGAAGCCAGTCAGATGATCGATGACCAGAATCGCAATCACTGACGCCCCGCATTCGGTCGCGTTCTCTTGATCCCAGGACAACACCTTTCTCGCGTCGCCACTCTTCCATTGCAGAACGCACGAAAGCGCATGAGCCCCAACGACCCCCATCTTTACTCCCGGCACATGCCCCTGATCTTCCAAGCAGAGACTCGCAGCTTCAGCGCAGTACTCCGCAATAGCGGCGGTGATGCCTGGATGCCCTTCTCCTAAGGAGTGTAAGAGCAGGATAGGTTCTTGGACCGATTGCATTGCATTGACCTGTATCTCGGAAATCCAGGGCTTCCGCCAACAGCTCCATGAAATTGTGGCTTCGTGCCCGGACATTCCTTCAGAAGGTTACTTGCATCAAGCTCCTTCCACAATCGCTCTTTCTTTACCATAGATTTCGCGTGAACTATAGCTGTTTTCATGTGAGGCCCTGCGCCGCTGCGTCGGTGATGGCTGTTGGCGATCCATTCCCACAGAGTGGCACCCTTTAGATCTCCCCATCAACTGAACATGCAGTGGGGCGGAATCCGAGCGCCATTCATCGATCTAAGCCACTTCTTGGGGGACGCTAAGAAGAGCTACCGCTTAGCTTAGAATTCCGAGTGGTTCCTGCAGTCTGATTCCCTTCTCCTCGCCCGTGGCCCGCTCCAAACCATCCGGAACCAATCATCCTGCGCTCACTGCGGCACAAACAGCACGCACCAGGGGCTCGACTTCTGAGAACGCCGCGCCGTGCTCTCCCATAGGTCTCCGGATCATAATCACTCGACAGCCACATTGCCTAGCAGCCTCAAGCTTCTCCGGCGTGCCGCCTGTCGGGCCGCTGTCTTTGGTCACCAGAACACCAATGTCGAATTTCCTTAGTACCGAGACGTTCTCTTCCACGGAAAACGGACCTCGACCCGTGACGATGTGCTCGGGCTCGATCCCGGCAGCCCGGCACGCTTCTATGGATTCGGGCTCCGGCAGCACCCGCGCTGCCAAGGGGATCCCGCGGTTGCGGCATGATTCCACATACATACGGAGATGCTTCGAGCCGGTGGTCAACAGGACTGCACGGCCGTACGAAGCTGCCAGCTCGGCCGCACGCTCGTGGTCAATCGCGACGATTACGGCATCGGCGTCGTAGTGTGTTTCCTCGCGGCTCCACTTGAAATACGGCAATCGCAGCTTGTCTGCGACTCGTCGCGCGGTTTCGTGTGCCCGGACCGCATAGGGGTGGGTTGCGTCTACGATAGCTTTGATCCCCAGACGTCGGACCAACCCCTCCAGTCCCCGTGCGTCCAGCGCACCAGTCACGCGTTCGATGGCCGGATGGCTGCCTATGTTCAGTGGCAGGTCTGTGACCGTCGAAACCAAAACACGCAGATTTGCTGATGCGAGCGCCTCAGCCAGACCCGCGGTTTCGCTCGTACCCCCGAGCAGCAAGATCATACTCGGTACCCGCGTGGCGTAACCAGCCATCCGTCAAGTAGCTTGGCGATAGAGTTGGCGATAATCACGACGGATCTCATGGTGATGTCGAACTCTCGGAAACGGTCCAAGTCCGACACAATGATCTCTTCCTCGTCAGTTCCGACTGAGGTTCCAATCCCTACCGGCGTCGCCCCCGTTCGATGACGCAGGAAAATCTCCGTCGCCTCGTCCAGCTGTTTCTGTCGGTTCCGGCTCTTGGGGTTGTACAGGGCCACTACAAGATCCGCGGCTGCTACAGCCTCTAGCCGGCGCTTGATAATCTCCCAGGGGACCAGCAAGTCACTGAGGCTGATTGCTGCGAAATCAAGCATGAGTGGCGCGCCCAGCCGAGCAGCGAGCGCAGTCGCGGATGTCACGCCGGGGATTACTTCGATGGGAACGGAGATACGTTCCTTGTGCGCCAGTTCCAACGCAAGACCTGCCATGCCGTAGATACCCGGATCGCCTGAAGAAACAAGCGCCACCGTGTCACCGTTCTCTGCTCTGCGGAGAGCGAGCGTGCATCGGTCGACTTCCTTGGTCATTCCGGTTGAGAGCAGTTCTTTGCCTTCTGTCAGGTCTTGTACGAGCTTCAGATAACGACTGTATCCCACCACAACCTGAGAGCGGGCTATCGCGGCTTCCGCTCGGCGGGTCCTGTCCAACGGATGGCCGGGGCCGATCCCTACGAGGAACAGTTTTCCCGCGCCACCGCGACGGTGACCCCGTGGTGGTCTTTCTTCGGTACGAGTAATGTTGTCCTCCTGCCTGCCAGCAAAGCAGCCGGTTCAGCCACCGCGGGCAAGTTCACTTTCTGCTGTACCCAAGCCGAGCGCTGAAATGCCCTCGCGGACGAGCGAATCTCTTCCGACGAGATGAACCTCAAAGGGATGCCCAGCTTACGAGAAGCCTCGAGCAGTCCGGCCTCCTTTGCCTTGATGTCCGCGGATGCCAACAGCCGTACCTCATCGATCCCAAGGTCCGCTTCGGTCAACACAGCCTTGATAGCTTCCACGATCCGCTTGGAGGTGGTTCCCCGTCGGCAGCCGACACCCACAATCAAGTTCTTTGCGGCCTCCGTGGTCGTAGTGACAACCGGTTCCGCATCGATCAGATTGGCAACTTGGAAAGCCAGATCGTTTGCTCCTCCTTCGTGGCCGCTCAAGAGGCTAATTGCGAACCGTCCGCAGACATCCACCACAACAACTGCGGGATCGGAAGCCTTGTGCTTCAAGAGAGGCGCAATGGCCCGCACCACGACTCCACAAGGCGCGATATAGACGAGTCCTTCAAACCGGCCAAAGATCTCTTTGGTCAAGTTGAGAATGCTGTCGAAGCGCTCTCCTCGAAGCGCTGCTTCCACGGATGTGTGCAAGTAAACCCGTGCTTCCGGAAACCCGTCAGCGATATGGTCGGCAACTCGTGCGCCCTCTGCTGATAGCGTAACAAGCGCTATCTTCATGACCGCCGTCCTTCGCGGAACCCATGAGAGAAAGTCGGATCGTAGAGCTTCGAGTCCGCGGCCGGCCCCTCAAGAGCGCGCCCCACCAGAATAAGCGCGGTCTTAGTGATGCCCGCGGCCCGGGTCTTCTCCGCGATATCTTCCAGCGTTCCTCGAATGACGATCTGATCCGGCCACGAGGCTCGGTACACTATCGCGGCAGGGCAATCGCTGCCATAGTGCGCTTCAATGGCACGAGCCGCCTCAGCTACCTTGTCCGCGGAAAGAAAGATACACAACGTGGACTTGCTCTGTGCCAGACGCTCTAGACTTTGTCCTTCCGGAACGGGCGTCCGGCCGGGCATCCTGGTGAGGATTACCGTCTGTGCGACTCCCGGCGCGGTAAGTTCGGTCTTGAGCGCAGCTGCGGCTGCCTGAAACGAGCTCACCCCGGGGACAACTTCATACTTAATACCAAGCCCGTCCAATCGATGCATCTGTTCCTTGATTGCGCCATATAGAGAAGGGTCTCCGGAATGCAAACGAACGACGTCGATGTCGCGGTCTCGTGCGTCGCAGAACAGTTCAGTCACCTGATCCAAGTCCAGGCGAGCCGAATCATGCTTCTCCGCGGACTCCGGGATGAGTCGGAGCACGTCGGGGCTCACCAATGATCCCGCGTACATGCAGATGCGACACGTTGTCAGAAGGCTGTGGGCCTTTACAGTGAGGAGCTCCCAATCACCCGGGCCCGCGCCCACGAAAAACACTTTCATGGAACGGTCTCTCCTTTGCCGTGAACAAGGATCACGGCCAAGTCACCTGCTCCGGGCTCTGCCTTGGACATACTGTTCAGGTCCGGCTCGACTCGTTGCCCCGGGAGACCTGCCCTGGAGACGAAGACCGCGTGCTGACTGCGGCCAGTGCGGTCGAGCAGATCCAACACACGCTCGAATCTCTTGCCTATCTTCATGAGCACGACCGTTCCATCTGCCGCGAGTGCCTGCTCAATGATTAGCAGGTCGTCAGCGGTCGGCACTATGGTCACCCTGCCCTTCCCTTCGCCCACAGCGAACTCACTGAGCGCGGCCGCCGCGCTGTAGGCAGCCACACCCGGAACCGTAACGACTTCAAGATCGGGAACCTGCTTCCGCAACTGTCTCAACAAGTACACATACGTGGAGTAAAGCAGCGGATCTCCCAGAGTAAGATAACAAACGTCAGAGCCGGTGTACAGGACAGTCGCCACCTGCGAAGCTACCTTTGCCCAACGGGTGCTCAAATCGCTCCGATCCGTAGTAATCGAGAACCCAATGGAGACAATTTCCGCGTCCGGCCTGAGATGAGGTCTGGCTATTGAGAGTGCAAGGCTCTCACCCGCTCGGTCGGAAGCCGGTGCAAAGATATGCCGGCATTGAGACAGGATTTTCGCTGCCTTAAGCGTTATCAGCTCGGGATCGCCAGGGCCCACGCCGATACCGTAGAGCGTTCCTAGTTTCATGCCATTAAGCTCGCCTTCACGATGATCACCACAGCTCTGGATCGTATCTCCAGGCCGGCCAGCTCTTCGCGGCTTACTTCTCTGACCCGTTCGTCGGGGAGGGTCAAGTCCTCGCAAATAAAGACCCGCCGATCATCCGCCAGGTCCTGGATCATTTCCGCTATCCAAGCGGCAGACTCCTTCCGGCCGGTAAGTACCGCAATGGAGTCGAACTCCCTCGCGACATCCATCCGCTCTCCGCCGGGGCTTTCTTTGTGAGCGCTGAGCACGAGGGCGTTTTCCCAGTCGAGTCCGATACGAGCAAATGCCGTTTGCACCGAGCTCACCCCGGGTATGAGCTTGCAGCAGTCTCGACCGAACCGTCTGATCACCTGCCGTGACAGACTGTACAGTCCCGGGTCGCCGGTGACCAGTACTGCCACGGATTTCGTGCTCAAGAGCTCTTCGATGCGATCGAGAGTCTCTTCTGTCCGCATTGCCAAGGGGATGCGCTCGGCCGCGGACTCCGGAAACAGGCGCAGAAGGCGATCTGCCCCAACCAGGACCTCTGCTGTACGAATCGCGTGCAGAGCCGCAGGAGTCAGATAGTCAATCGATCCCGGGCCGCAGCCCACTATGGTGATGGTCTTGCCCATGGACTCAGGTCTCCGTGGGCGCCGAGCACCTCGCCCTTCATGTTCACCAAAAACACCGACGTCGGGAATCGGCGCCTCACCCGCTTGGACACTGCCTTCACAACCAAGCCGGCAAGCGCATCGCCTACACGCCTGCTCTCAACGCCGGAAAGACTCGCGAAAAGTCCTTCCACGGTGGTCGCGGTTGCAACACTCCGACCAATGAGCTCCGTCGCAAGCTGCGTCACCATGGGCACGGGGCTTTTTGAACGAGAAGAATGCGTGTCCCAATCGCCCGCGGCCAACTTGGCCAACTTCCCGGGATGGCCAAGCACCAGCACGTTCCGGAAATCGTATTGCGCGGCTTCGTCCAGCATGAAGCCCCATTCATTGCTGACTTCCACTACCTGCTCAGGGGCCAGCCGAAAATGCCTCCGGGCAGCGCGTTCGCCGATACGTCCTGGAACCAGTACTGGAGCATCTATCGCCGAAGCTGTGGCGACGCTCAACGCGCACTTCAGGGCGTCGCGCAGAGCAGGCACGCTGAATGGCCTCACCAGGCCGGATGTCCCAAGGATCGAAAGCCCGCCCACAATTCCCAGCCGGGGATTGAATGTCTTCTTTGCCAGCTCCTCGCCGTTTGGTATGGAAATGGTCACCACGACGCCGCGCCGGGTCACATCTCGAACAGCCTCCCGGATCATCCTTTGCGGAACAGGGTTGATCGCAGGCTCGCCCGGTGGAACCAACAAGCCGGGCCTTGTGACGACTCCCACTCCTTCGCCGGCTTGCAAGGCAACTCCGTCTCCCTCAATCCACGAAACCACGGCTCTCACAAGCACACCATCAGTGACGTCAGGATCGTCACCCGAGTCCTTCCGCACAGAAGCCCACGCTGTGGCGCCTCCTCTGCCGCTCTCAGCCACAGAAAGCTTCACGGTCTGCCCGTCGGGGAGTCGAACCTCAATTTCTTTCGGAGCCAAAGTTCCGGCGAGGATCATGCTCGCGGCTTTGGCAGCCGCGGCCGCGCATGTCCCTGTCGTGAAGCCCGTTCTCAGTTTCTTGCTCAATGTGTGTCCAGCCGGGTGGAAGCCGGGAGTGAAATATATCACAGAGTTACCGACGTGTCGCCATCGAGGCAAAATGGCATTATCGCTGCTCAGCTAATGAACAAAGCGCGTGCAGAGCGCTTACCGCCAAGGTGCTGCCACCACGCCGCCCTGCGACAGCTACGAACGGCACATGTAGGCCCATAAGCTCTTCCTTGCTCTCGATCACGTGGACGAAACCGACCGGCATAGCCAAAATCAGCGCGGGTTTGATCCCCTCTTCCACAATCATGCGGTTCAGTTCCAGCAAGGCTACGGGCGCGTTGCCGATCGCCACAATGCCATTGTGGAGTATCGGTTGGGCTTTCCGAATCGCAAAGAGTGACCGAGGCAGACCGGCAGCGCGGGCCGCGTCTGCCACGTCGTCGTCGGCTACGTGGCAAGAGATCTTATCGGGAGTGTAATTCGAGCTGACCCGCTGAAGCCGTGCCATGGAGAGTCCCGATCGAATCATGTTTGAGTCCACGTAGATAGGTCGAGCTGCCCGCAACGCAAGAAGAGCGGACTCAATGGCACCGGACGAGAACCGCACGGATTCCAAGAGCCCAAAATCTGCGGTGGCATGGATCATCCTCCTCACCACGGCCCACTGCGCTTCCGACAATTGGTGATCGCGGGCTTCTTGATCTATCAGCTCAAAGGAGAGGGCCTCAATGGCCTCGCCGTTCAAAGGGCTTGCATACAGACTATGAATGAATGCCTTTGAATTCATGCTGTTTCTCATTTGCAAGTTTCGGACACGGGCTTTCTGGCGGCCTGACACGCAGCAACGAACCTCTCAACGGAATCCGGCCGAGACGCAAGATGCACATGAATGTAGCTCGCAAGGGTATTCCCGCTCTGAAAACCTTCGGATTCCTCGGCCTCGCGCAGGCGTCGTTCGACACGGTAGCTCGTGGTCCATTGTTGATCGGCAGTCGGGTCACCGAGCAATTCAGAATAGTGATACTCATGGCCCCGGAGCGTACTGCCCGCGGCCCCGAGCAAGGAATCGCGGGTCAGGGAAACTTCGACGTATCCCAGAGACTTGCGCCGATCCAACATCCTCACCCACTCGGGAAGCACGCCCACCAGAGGATACCGCTTGCCGTCGAGCGTCTCGATCCCCTGCGCCAGGTACATCAGACCGCCGCATTCCGCGTACAGGGGTTTGCCCGAATGTGAAAAGTCGCGGATGTCGCGCAGCATGGTCTTGTTCGCTGCCAGCTCCTCCGAGAATTCCTCCGGATAGCCGCCGCCGATGTATAGTCCGTCCAGGCCCCCGGGAAGCCTTTCGTCGAGCAGCGGCGAAAATAGGACCAAGTCCGCCCCACGGGCGGCAAGCGCCTCCAGATTATCCTGGTAGTAGAAATGGAACGCTTTGTCCCACGCTAGTCCTATTCGGACCGAGGTCTTTGCGCTTGCTTGATTTGGGTTCGGGTCCGGCGCCTGGATTGTAGGCACGTCGCGCAACCGCTCCATCAGAGTTTCCAGCGACCCATGAGTTTCCAAAGTTGCGGCAAGCTGATCGAGCACCTGAGACGTGAGGATTCTAGCGTCCGCGGTTACCAGGCCCAAGTGTCGGCTAGGGAGTGACGGGAAAGCTCCTCGGGGGATGGCTGCCACCAGGTCGGGGAGGCCGGCGGCTCGAAGTGACTCCGTGAGCCACATACGATGTCTGGCAGAACCGCAATGATTTGCAACGATACCGATCAGTTGGACTTGGGGCTCGAATTCGCTGTACCCTTTTACCAGCGCGGCGAGACTGCCGCCAAGACCATGAGCGTTTACCACCAACAGCACCGGCGCATTGAGAAGGATGGCGATTTCTGCTGTGCTTCCGGCGATTCCCCCGGGCTCTGCGCCATCAAAGAGGCCCATCACTCCTTCCACAATTGCCACATCTGCGTCCGCGGTGGTGCGCACAAACAGGTCGCGCACATATTCCGTGCCTTGCATCCAGCCGTCCAGGTTGTAGCAAGGCCCCCCTGATGCGAGAGAAAGATATGTCGGGTCCAGATAGTCAGGTCCCACCTTGAACGTCTGAACCCGCAAACCTCTAGCCGAGAGTGCGCGAACCAAACCCAGCGTGAGCGAAGTCTTGCCCACTCCGCTATTGGTACCGGCAACAACAATTCTGGGACACGTTGAAATCACTGCGGATTCCCCAACCTGCACGTTGGCCTTTCACATCGTCATGCAGATACGCTGGGCCGGTAGATCATCCGTATGTCACCAGAGCAACGCGAACGACCCAAAAGAGCGCCAGCGCAAGGACAGAAGCGGTCAACATTAGTCGGTTGGCCTCAACGATCCGGTGCGCGTCAAGCGGCAATACTGGGTCCCCGAGGGTCTGCTTGACCGAGGCAACCCCTTGGTAGTAGTTGAGCCCACCGAGCCTGACATCGAGCGCCCCGGCAAAAGCGGCCTCGGTCTGGCCCGCGTTGGGACTAGGGTGCTTCTTCCTGTCTCGCAGGAAAACCTCCAGCGCTTTTCGCGGCCTGAGGCCGGTCAGAGCGGCCGCCACAGGCACCAGAACCGCCGTCAACCTGCTCGGGAGAAATGCAGCCGCGTCGTCCAACCGCGCGGATGCCCAGCCAAACTCCCGATAGCGCTCATCCTTGTATCCGAATGTTGAATCGAGTGTGCTGATCGCTTTGTACGTCATAATTCCGACCGGTCCTGCCAGGAACGCGAAGAATAACGGGGCTGTTACGCCGTCGACCAGATTTTCAGCCACGCTCTCCACGGTGGCTCGCGCGATGCCTTCTTCGTCCAAGATATCGGTGTCTCTGCCGCACATGAGCCCCACCGCGACCCTTGCATCGGTAAGATTGCCTGCCTCCAAATTACGCAAGACCGAAGCGCTATGATTCAGCAAATCTCTTGTGGCGATACCGGAATACATAACGAAAATTGCGAGCGCATCAGCTGTCCACGGGTGAAGCGTCCCCGATGCCCGCACCAACGTGTATGTTGACAGGGCAGTAATACCAACAACCGCGAGAGCGGCAACGGCCCCCGCCACCCGCGTGTTCCCAAAAGCATGCCGGCACCGCGGTTCGAGGAACAGGGCGAATCGTCCAATGATCTTAACCGGGTGCGGAAACCACCTCGGATCACCCAATGCCAGGTCCAGCAGGAAGGCGAGCAGGATCTGATGTTCCAGGGGCATCAGAATCTCAACAGCTTGTAGATGAAGCCCATGTCCAAGCTACCGCGGACAACGTCGGCTAGCCTTTCGAAGGATGGCTCAAGATCATAGTGCGCGACCACCTTGCCCAAGGCCGGAAGACCTCGCCTCACTCTGAGCCGGTCGATGAACCATCTCCGGAAGCCGTCCGAGTCGAATACGCCATGAAGATATGTGCCCCAGAGTCTGCCGTCGGAGGATCGCGCGCCGGCCAGTGCGCCATTCTCGCTCCTGATGCAGGGCTGCGCGGCCGTGGTGTCGGTCTCTCCGTGGTGGATTTCGTAACCGATTACTGATTCGCCTGACTCAAGATGGACCGCAGTCACGCGAGTCAGGGTCTTCTCCAGAGCCAGCACGGTTTCGACTCCCAGCAATCCCAGGCCGGGAATCGTCTTCCCGTCGGACTCAAGCCCGTGAGGGTCGGCAATGGACGCGCCCAGCATCTGGAATCCGCCGCATATGCCCACGAGTTCGCTCCCGCAGCGATCCGAGAGATCCAAGATCTTCCGATCAAAACCTTTGTCGCGGAGAAACGCCAGGTCCCCCGGGACGTTCTTGCTCCCCGGCAGGATCACGGCGTCGGGCTGGTTCAAATCATGAGGCGTCCTGACGATCCTGACTCGCACATCGGGTTCCCGACGCAGGGCATCGAAGTCCGTGAAGTTGGAAATATGCGGCAAATCGATCACCGCGATCTCAACATGGTCGTTCGCGGGCAAATGATTGTCAAAGAAGCCGCCCTTGAATGTGACCGAATCCTCCTCAGGCAGCCCCAGATCGGACATAAAGGGAACAACGCCGACCACGGGTTTGCCGGTGTGGCGCCGGGTATACTCCAGGGCCGAATCCAATATCTCCGCATCACCGCGGAACCGATTCGCCACGAACCCTCGGACGAGCTTCCGTTCCCACTCTGCGAGGACCTCCATCGTCCCCACAAAGGATGCAAACACTCCGCCCCGGTCAATATCGCCCACGAGGAGAACCGGCGCTTTAGCGTACTGGGCCATCTTCATGTTCGCGATGTCGTGATGCTTCAGATTCACTTCTCCTGGGCTGCCTGCGCCCTCTATGACGATGACGTCGAATTCTCCAGCCAGCGAATCAAACGCCTGGGCAACCGCGCCAAAGGCAGTGGGTTTGTAATTGACATACTCTTGCACATCCATGTTGCCCACCGGTTTGCCCATGACAATTACCTGGCTCCCAGTGTCGCTATTGGGCTTGAGAAGAATCGGGTTCATCCGCACGTCAGGTTCCAGCCGACATGCCTGGGCCTGAACCACCTGGGCGCGGCCCATCTCGCCTCCGTTGCGGGTGACGAACGAATTCAGAGACATGTTCTGGGACTTGAACGGCGCGACCCTGTGGCCGTCCTGGAGCAGGATCCGGCACAGTGCAGCCGTGAGCACACTCTTGCCCACGTTTGATGATGTTCCCTGGAACATGATGCAGCGTGCACGAGGGGGCTTCGTAGCCCGAGGATGCTTACCCATTGCCCGGTAGAGTGAATCCACGAGACGCTGGTTCTCGTCAGCGGTTCTCACTGCCACGCGAATGTACCGATCGTCCAATCCGTCAAAATTGCCGCAGCATCTGATGCCAATGCCGTCTTTGAGCATTCGCTCGGCAACTCTGGTTCCGGTGATACCAGTTCGTTCAAGCTTTAGCAGCAGGAAATTCGCGGTGCCTGGGTAAACTTTGATATCCGGCAGCTCCTCGAGGAGCGCTTGAAGGCGTACCCTTTGCTCCCTTACGAAGTTACGGCTCTGTTCGACGTATTTGCGGTCTCTCAGAGCTGTGCAACCCACGGCTTGAGCGATGCTGTTTACCGACCACGGTGGTTGCACGGCTTCGATGGATCGCACCAGCCCCGAATCCGCCACTGCGCATCCGAGCCTCAAGCCTGGTATCGCGTAGGTCTTGGTGAGGGAGACGAGAACGACCATGTTCTGCAGACGCGAGGCCAGGAAGCTTTCCGCGCCATCTGCGAGGTCAGCAAAGGCCTCATCGATGACAAAAAGCGTCTGAGGATGCCGAGCGGCAAGGTCTAGTATCGCTCTACGATCAAGCGGAAGACCGGTAGGATTGTTGGGATGCCCCAGGAAGACGAGATCGTCCGCGGAGAGGCAGCGATCCAGCTCATCGTAATCAACGCAGAAGTCGGATTCCGCGCGCAGTAACAGTCGTTCCACATGCAGCTCAGCCAGTTCCGCTGAAGCCGCATAGTCGTTGTACGATGGCACGGGAATAACCGCGCGTCGTCTTCCGGCTACTCTTGCCAGCAAGAAGATCAGCTCCGTCGAACCGCTGCCCGCAAGCACCTCGGCAGCAGATACTCCGAATCGGTCTCCAGCTGCGGCCTTGAGTTGCGTGCACTCTGGGTCGGGATAGTGGACTACCCTGCTGAGTGCAGAGCTCACAACCGCCCTGAGCCACTCGGGTGGACCCAGGGGATTGATATTGGCGGAGAAATCAAGCACTGCCTCTTCAGGTAGACCTGATGCGACAGCCATTCGCCTTAGATTGCCGCCATGTTTAAATTGGTCCATAAATCGGAGCCTTACGTTGCAGTTGGCAAGGTCGATCAAATCGCGATGAGACCTTGTTCAAGGGTGTTGCACAATCAGACACTTCCGCTTACGTGTGCGATCAGGTGCCCTCTGCGGTTGATACCGCGGCCTCTTCGAATGTGGCCACTTCGGTCAGTATCCGATACGCGGCCTCCACGAAGGTCATGGCCAGTGCCGCGCCGGTTCCTTCGCCCAGACGAAGATCCAATTGCATCAAGGGCTTCTTGCCCAGGTGTTCAAGCGCGATCCGGTGGCCGCGCTCAACGCTCATGTGCGCCGCAATCATATAATCCGCGGCTGTGGGATTCAAACCGTGCGCGATGAGGGCTCCGGCAGTCGAAATGAATCCGTCGATTACTACCGGTTTACGGGCCGATGCAGCTCCCAAGATCAGCCCCGCGATACCGCCGATCTCAAATCCGCCTACCTTTGCCAGCACGTCGAGCGGGTCCCGCGGATTGGGTTTGTTAACGTCAAGCGATTGCTGAATGACGGCTATCTTGCGAGTCAGTTGCTCGTCGTCAATTCCCGTGCCACGGCCTGTGACTTCCTTGGGGTCGCTTCCCGTCATAGAAGCGACGATCGCACTGCTCGGGGTTGTGTTCCCTATTCCCATATCACCTGTGCCAAAGACATGGGTGGTGTCCGCGAGTGCTAGAGCCAACTCAATCCCTGCCTCGACCGACTGCGTGGCCTCCTCACGTGTCATTGCCGGGCCCTCAGACATGTTGGATGTACCTGGACGCACCTTCTTCGAAATTAGCAAACCTTGCTCCACGAGCTGATCAAGATCGCTTGCAACACCCATATCCACCACCGCGACTTCAGCCTCCGCGACTCGCGCCATCGCATTAATACCTGCTCCGCCATTGATGAAATTGTAAACCATCTGCGCGGTGACTTCTTGGGGATACTTGCTCACGCCTTGGGCGGCCACTCCATGATCGCCGGCCATGACCACAATGGTTCGGTTTTCCACGTCAGGTCTGACTGACCTTGTCATACCTGCTAGATCCAGAGCGAGATCCATAAGTCTGCCAAGAGCCCAGTACGGCATGGTGAGCTGTTCAAGTCGCGCTCGAGCCTTCGCCATGGCTTCTCTGTCAAGGGGCTCGATTTTCTTAATCGTTTCAGCAAGCAACGTCATGAATGACTCCTCTTCTTGATAGTTAGCGGCTGGCCACAGACGACCAATGTCACTTCGTCTGCAGCATCCGCGATCATCCTGTTACAGCACCCCATCAAATCGCGGTAGAGGCGCGATGTCGCGTCCTCGGGAACAATTCCCATGCCCACCTCATTAGTCACCAGGATGACAGTTCCGTCAAACCGGGAGATAGCGTCGAGCAGTTCCGCGCAGTGTCCGGCTACCGTGTCTTCGCTTACGGGCGAGTTCTTTTGAGAAGCTTCAAAGAGAAGGTTGTTGATCCAGAGCGTGAGGCAATCGATTAGGAGCACGTTGAAGCTGCCTGCTCCTCGCACCACGTCAGCCAGCCGGATAGGTTCCTCAATTGTCGCCCACTGCCCTCTATCGCGGGCTTGCCGGTGTTTCCGAATCCGTTCCTTCATCTCCTCGTCAATAGGCGAGCAGGTTGCCACAAATGCGCGTGCGCCTTCAATAGCTTCCGCGTACTGCAGAGCGAAAGCGCTCTTACCGCTCCTGCAACCGCCCGTAACCAAAACGACGTGAACCATATATGAAACTCCGTCTCGACTGCGATTACCGCACACAGGACAGGAGAGCCGCGAGGGAGTGGATCATTAAGCGGCGAACTTTCTGTCGCATGGGCGTTATCACTGAGTCTACCGCAAGGCACGCCAGAGGCCACAGCAGTGACTTCGGCCCAAGAGAGCGACGCGGCCTCCCGCGGCAAGAGCTGAGCATAAAGCAATGCGAGATGGTTCCGCAAGCGGAAGGGACATGAATCGTTCGCGAATGGATTGCATCTAAACGGCCAGAGAGGAAAGGACGGAGGTGAGGTATATGAGCCTCAAGAGCGACTTTGAGCAAAGCTTGATTACCAGTTTGGATGAACGGATCGCCGAGCAAGGCAGTCGGCCGGTCATTGAGTTCCTCCCGGACGACTTTGATCTGTGGGTTGCCTCACACGAAGATAAGGTTCGAACCGTGTTGTGCTCCACGCCGGAATTCGAGAGCACTCCGTATTGCGGTTCGGGTTCCCATTGATGAATGGGAGGCTTCATCTAGCCTGAATTGGTAGGGTTGTTACTTGATAGGAAGAAGTCCCGGTCCGCAGTGGGTCGAGGACAAATTGCTTTGAGGCTTGTCGTATTGTACGAGACTTTTCCTCAATGATACAGATAATGCTGCAGAACGCGGCAAGCCTACTTCAAATTGGTACAGCCTCCAAGGGAGCAGTGCGCGCCGTGGCCGCGCGGAAGAAAGGATTTCTGTCATTTTATCGCCACGTTGTTGCATCACTAATAATCCGTTGACGATTGGGGGCTCAGAGACTATAATCCCGCGCCGGCGGACTTACCCTCTCACACCAGAAGATCAAGGATCCCTTCACCAGAGCACTGCGCACAATCCGCCGCCCTCCCTGATCCAGGGGGCCGTGTCAAGACAGAGGCATAAGTAGGCAACAGAGCCAACAGCGCTTCAATGTTCCAGGCGACAACCTGAGGCGATTCGGGGGAAGCCATGGCGTGGGGCACCCTGTCGGAGATTCTCCGGATCGTAGCATTTGTGGCTCTCGCTGTGTACTTGACGCACCGTGCCGCGCGGCTGGGCATAGCACGTACCCGAAGTTGGTTTTACGTGCTCACCGGCTTCATTGTGATCCTGGTGGGGTTAGGTTTGAACCTCGCCGACGATTTCCCTACCCTATATAGACACATTACTTTCCGCACCGCCTCTTATGAATCCCTGTTCATAAATGCCGTGGTATATCCGTTGGGCTTTCTCTTTATCATGATTGGAGTGACCGACTGGGCGCGCAGCGCGGCTCAGCTCAGAGAGAACGAACAGGCATTGCAGAAGATTCGTGACGAGTTGGAACTACGGGTACAGGAACGCACCGGGCAATTGAAGGAATCGGAACTCAGGCTTCAAAGCGTACTCAACTCCTTGGATGACGCGGTGGTGGTCGTGGACTCGAACGCCATCATAAGGGACGTCAATGAAGCCACCGAGAAGATGCTAGGCTACACCAAACAGGAGGTTATTGGACGCTCGATTGAACTGTTTGACGTGGACGATGGGCGCCACGCGCAAGTTGGCCGGAAGATCGAGGAAGGGCTCGTTTTGGACGATTCCGTGAGGTTCTGCTCCCAAGCCAAGCGAAAGGACGGGACGATCTTTCCTGTGGAGCATTCGGTGTCTGTGCTCGTAGACGCCACAGGCGCGCGCGTAGGTCTGGTGAACGCGGTACGAGATATCACCGAAGTTCAACGATCTGAGGAGATACTTCGGCAAACGGAGCGATACAAGGCGGTTGCTGATTTGGCGGGAGGCGTCGCTCACAATTTCAACAACTTCCTCCAGATCGTCATCGGCCATTTGGAGCTGATGAAAATCGAGCTGGGTGAGGGGAGATACGACGTAGTGCGAAACGACCTGCAAACCCTTGTGAAAGCGTCCCTTTCGGCTTCCGAAACGGTACGGCGCCTTCAGACCTTTGCAGGATTGAGGGACGGAGATGAGCTGGCGACTCGGGGCGTCTTGGATCTAAAGCCTCTCCTTCAACAGGCCCTAGACATGACCACGTCTTGGTGGAAGACCGCGCCGGAAGTCGAAGGCGTCGCCATGTCGCTGAATTCACAGATTGAACAGGGTTGCGTTGTCAGAGGTGAGCGCAGCGCCCTCTTGGAGGTAATTGTCAACCTGATCAGGAATGCCGCGGAAGCCGTGATGTCAACGCGAGGCGGTGAGATAATTGTGACGTGCACCCCTCAACAGGGCGAGGTCATGATTAGTGTGGCGGACACAGGGCCAGGGATTCCGGAAGAGGATCTTGCCCGGATCTTCAACCCGTTCTTCACGACAAAGGCTGCTCTGGGATCGGGTCTGGGTCTGGCCGCAAGCAAAAGGATCGTCGACAACCACATGGGCCGTCTCACGGTAGAAAGCCGGCCCGGAGTCGGTACCACCTTTAGGGTCTTCCTGCCGGCCGCAGAACAGACCCTTGACGTGGTGACCGAACTCCATCCATTGCCTCGCGATGAGCGGATCACGGTCCTCGCTGTGGATGATGATGAACGCGTGCTCGATATGCTGCGGCGTACGGGTGATTTGTCCGGATATGTGACACTTACTTCTGTGGACGGGGAAAAAGGGATTGAAGTATTCCTCAATAATCCGGTCGACGTGGTGATCTGCGACCTGGGAATGCCGGGTATGACCGGTTGGCAGGTGGGCAAAAGAATTAAGCAGATCTGCAAGGATCGGAGCACTCCTAAGACACCTTTCATACTTTTCACGGGCTGGGGCGGGCAGACAACCGAATCAGACAAGATGCAGGAGAGTGGTGTAGATCTCGTGCTGGAGAAACCCCTGGATATGGAGAAAGTGATTGAGACTATCCGCCGCATGGCCTTCGATTACAAGAAGCGAACCTCAAAAGGCGGGCCGTCGGGCCCGGGAGGGCCGCTGAATCCCTCATCGGAAAGAATGAAAGCGTCACAGCCTTGTTCATCCTAACCCAAGCCCGTATCAGACCTTCCATGTCGCGATTGAGCAAATAGCTGCGAAATCTCGGCAGGTTCTTCTCGACGACGAATCCCTCTTGGAAATCAGGTGCGTCTTGACGCATAATGGAGTGCGACTCAGTTACGCGGCTGGACTATGAACTGCTGGTGCTGCTCTTATTTAGAGAAGCGACTCCAGCCCTTGATTCACCAACACCTGAGAGACCGGAAGGAGACCCAATGCAGAAATCCCGAGTTGCGCTGGTACAGTACGAAAAGCCCCTGGAATCGGTTCGCAAGGTCGTAGACCTATCTCAGGGCCTGGAGAAGCTCCCCCCTTCGGCAAAAGTCTTCATCAAGCCCAACATCGTCTTCTGGACACGCAAGGTCGCGTTCCCCAAGTGGGGGGTTATCACCACGTCGCGCGTTATTGAGGACATGGTAGTCCTACTCAAGGAACGGGGAGTAAGCGAAATAACCATCGGCGAAGGCACGGTAGTCTTTGACCCCAAGGACAAAGAGACTGCACATCACTCGTTCGAGTATCTCGGATACAACGTGTTGAGAGACCGCTACGGCGTGAAAAGCATCAACGTGTTCGAACGGCCCTTCGAGAAGCTCGACCTGGGTGACGGCATAGAGCTGAAGTTCAGCAAGGAAATCCTCGGGAGCGATTTCGTGGTCAACATCCCTGTGCTCAAGACCCATGCTCAGGCTAAAGTCAGCTTAGGTATCAAGAACATCAAGGGGATGCTCGACGTCAACTCGCGCAAGAAATGCCACGCGGCAGACACTGTCAGAGACCTGGATTTCTGGATCGCGAGGCTTGCGGATAAGATACCGCCATCATTCACGATTCTTGACGGCATATACACCATCGAACGTGGGCCAGGGCCCGACGGCAAGGCGCGTAAGAGCAACATACTCATCGGATCCGCGGATGTGCTGTCCGGAGACATGGTCGGAGCGAAAATCCTGGGGTACGAACCGAACCAGGTTCCCCATTTGGTCCACGCGGCCAAGAACCGAAACCGGCCAATGGATCTCTCGGACGTAGAGGTGCTCGGAGCGAAGATCGAGGATCTGGCGTCTCCGCATGCGTATACGTTCCCTTACAACGAATCTGACACGTTGCCGGTGCCCATGGAAAAGATGGGGATCAAAGGACTCTCGTACCCGAAGTACGATAACAGCCTGTGCACGTACTGTTCCGGGCTCACAGGAGCGATTCTTACTTCCATCGCATTCGCGTGGAAAGGCGAGCCGTGGCCCGACGTTGAAATCCTCACCGGCAAGAGGATGAAACCCACTCCGGGGAAGAAGTCCGTTCTCATCGGGAAATGTCTATACGAGGTTCACAAGAATCACCCTGACATCGCGATGATGAAGGTAATCAAGTCCTGTCCTCCATCACCTGAAGCAATCATCACCGCGCTGCACGATTTGGGGGTAGATATCAATCCACAGATACTACAGAACCTGGAGACCGCTCCGGGCTTCTTCATGAGAAAGTACGAAGGAAAGCCCGAATTCGACGAGTCGTTCTTCCAGATAAAGAAATAGCGGAAACGGTCTGGTATGAACATAATCGACGTTTGGATGCAGCACCCAACCGGCAACTTCCTTCAGCAGCCGATGTTTGATTCTCTGCGGCGTTGGTCAGGAGAGAACTTCATTCCTGACATCCCGTTGGCCGCGACGATCGGGGCGATGGATCAAGCGGGCGTACGGATCGGACTGGTGGCCGCATGGTGGGGTCCTCAGGGCGCGTTGATTCACAATGATGAAGTAGCTTCCTTCGTTCGGGAGTACCCTCAACGTCTGTGTGGAGTTGCGTCGGTTAATCTCGCGCGCCCGATGGAGGCTGTCCGGGAGCTTCGGCGGTGCGTGAAACAGCTCGGATTTCGCGGCCTCCGAATCGTGCCTTGGCTTTGGGGTTTGCCGCCTGATGATCGGCGCTATTATCCGCTGTACGCTGAATGCATAGAGCTTGATATCCCGTTTTGCTTGCAGGTTGGGCATACCGGCCCTCTCATGACCTCTGAGCCGGGCCGTCCTATTCCGTACCTTGAACATGTTGCGCTGGAATTCCCGGAGCTTCGAGTTGTCGCGGGTCATATCGGCGCGCCCTGGATCCAAGAGATGATCTTGCTGGCAAGGAAATTCCCGAACGTCTACATAGATACATCGGCTTACAAAGCCACTCGGTTTCCGCCTGACTTTGTTGAGTTCATGCGCGGACGAGGCATCAAAAAGGTGATGTTCGGTACTAACTACCCGATGCTCACACCGGCCGCTTGCCTCGAAGGACTGGACGAGCTTGGTCTGAACGACGAAGCCAAGGCAATGTTCCTGTGCACGAACGCGGCCGAGGTCTTCAAACTCGAACTGGAAGCCTAATCTGAAAGGACCGTACGATGCACCAGCACCTTCACCATGTGCACATCTTTGCCTCCGATGTTCAAGAAACCATCCGATTCTACCAAGAGATCTTTGACGGCAAAGTCATCATGGACCTGGAAGTGGCCGGCGCAAGAAACGTGTTCATTCGCGTCGGCACCGGCAGACTGCATCTGTACGATCAGCCGCCGAAGAACCCAGGGCGGGGAAGCATACACCACTTTGGGATTCAGACGGACGACATAGTCGGGGTTGTGGAGCGTCTGAAACTCAAGGGGGTTTCGTTGAGGAAAGAAGTCGCGGATCTGGGGGTGTGGAAATACGTGATGGTGCCTGCTCCTGACGATGTGCTGATCGAGCTCTTTGAAGTGCAGAAAGACAAACTCCCGGTCGAGTACCAAAGCTACTTTGATTGAGACCGAATCTCCGCTAGAATGCGCGTGGAGTTCGGCTGGCCAAATGCTTTCTTTACAGAACGAGCTGGGAGAAAGGCCAACGGACTTGGACGCTTGGCGCAAGGACTCAGGGGCGAGGGTATGTGATTTATGAGCCCCACGGTCTTCCGTGAACGCGGCTATCGTTTTCTCTTCTTCTCTCGCGAGGAGCCGCGTATACATATTCATGTGCAGTGCGCCCACGGTGAAGCCAAGTTCTGGATTGAACCATCTATCACTCTTGCAAGGAATCAAGGATTATCGGCCGCCGATCTCCGGGTAGTTCAAGAAATCATAAGGGAACGGGAACATGAAATCAGAACGGCTTGGCAAGAGCACTTCCGAGGTTGAGGTTACCAACATCTCTCGGCATGGTCTCTGGATATTGATTGGCGAGGAAGAGCTGTTTCTTCCGTTCGACGAGTTTCCTTGGTTCAAAGACGCACCCTTACAAGCCATACTGAACGTGCAACTACAAGGCCGCGAACAGCTTCACTGGCCGGATCTAGACGTTGACCTGACTCTGGATTCGATTAGGCATCCGGATAGATATCCACTCATATGCAAGGCCGATCCACGGGAAACCGTTGGGGAGGAGGCGCCCTAAAGGGCCAAGCGCTGGAACTTGCTACATTACTGCGCATCAGTCTTGAGCTTTTGCGGCATGCCCTACGCCCCCCTAACCCCTCTCGCCAGGGGAGGGGAGTTGCAAAACCCTCTCCCCTGGTGGGAGAGGGAAGGGAGAGGAGGGATGCCAGCTTCATTCAAAAGCTCTGATTTCAACGCAGGTTTCCGTAGAGGCATCCTCCTGGTTTGCGCGAGAAACAACTGATGATGGATCTACGGATCAGAACAGCTACCCAGAATGAAGCCGAGCTGTTGGGAGGCATCATCCGCCGCGCCTTCCAAGACGTGGCCCAGCGTTTCGGGCTCACCCCAGAGAACTGCCCCACACACCCCTCACACCACACCATGGAAAAAGTCCAGGCCGAGCTACGCAAAGGAGTCGTGTATTACCTGGCCGAAGTTGAAGGTAAAGCTATTGGTTGCGGCGCTCTTGAAAAGACCGATCAAGGTATCTTCTATCTGGAGAGGCTTGCGGTCCTCCCTGATGCACGCAAACAAGGTATCGGCGAGGCTCTGGTACGGCACATGTTCCAGCTTGCAGCCGATGAACAGGCCAAGGCGATCAGCATCGCGATCGTCGCACAACACACGGAACTCCAGAGTTGGTACGAAGCGCTCGGGTTTGTCCTTGTGGAGAAGAAGCGTTTCGCACACTTGCCCTTCGATGTCGCATTCATGACGTATGAAATAGGACAATGTCAGCAATAGACTAGAGCGTACCAACTGCCGCGGACTGCCAAGCCGGGATTAAGACGCGGCTCATTCAAATGAGAGGGGGTCCAAATGGCTACGGTGTCTCGCTCACGGTGCCTGTCACGTTTCGGCGCGATGGTTGCGGTCTTTGTTTGCGCGATCCTGTTGGCCGCGCAGACCGCACCTGCGGTTGAGATCTCTTTTCGCAGTTTCAGTGGCTCCGCGGCAATCGGCCCTCCTGCTGACGACTATGCCGCGAAGCTCGCGAGCATTACCGCGACCGTCCTGGGCAAAGACAAAGAGGTGAAGTTCACGAAGATCAAGCCCACTCCCGCGATTCCCAAGGACTTCAAGAATATCTCGGCTGCGGTGGCCGCAGGTGGCCCCCTGGCAGGCGGGACCGGTTTCGACGCGGCGTACATTTCCGGGTCGGAGCTCAGCCCGGCATGGGGATTTATTTACAATTCGGGAGTTCCATTCGGCCCCAACTTCGATGAGTTCATCGGCTTTCTCTACGGCAAGTCCGTCGATGACGGCAAGGCAACCGGCCTCGATCTTCTCCAGAAGATACTCGACGGGGGCAATAAGAACATCGTCGCGGTCCCGATTGTGGGCAGCAGTCAGCAAGGTTCCGGGTACTTCATGCTGCCGGTCGGCGATGCAGGATCAAAGAAAGGCATCGGCTTGGCAGGCCTGTGTCAGCAGACCTGGACGTTCCGATACCTGCCGCCGGCCCAGTTCGTTCTCGACCGAGCGTGTGAGAACCTGGTTTCAGCAGGCGCGATTCCGAAGAAGAATATCAAGTTCGTGGCCGCGATTGCCGGGGGCGGGTCTCTGGTCCAGGCCGTGAAAGATGGCCACATACACGCGTTCGAATTCGCCACTCCGCTCGACGACGTGTCCCAGCTATTCGGACGTCCCGAAGGCAATCCCGGCACCGTGGGGACTCGGTACATGCACTTCCCCGGCTGGCACCAGCAGTTCCTGATCACGTATATGATCATCAACAAGAAGGTGTGGGAGAAGTTAAGCCCCGCGCAGCAGGCGCTGGTCATGAGCGTGAGTCGCGACCACGTGATATCGTCGTATGGCGAAAACCTGAGGCAGCAGGGCGCGAAACTTAAGCAGATCCTGACCGCCAACGACGCGGACACCAATGCCGAAAACGACCTGGTGCTGGTGCAGTGGCCTGAGAAGGACCTCGCGCTGCTCAGAGACGCGACCATTCAGTTCCTGAACGCTCGTGCCTCGGATCCAAAACTCAGCGAACAAGACCGCAAGGACTTTAGCACCATCCTGGAAGCCCTGAGGAAATATGTCAGCGCAAACAGTGCTTACTGGAAGGTACGTGAAGTCCCCAACGAGCTGCGTTTCCAGGGCTGGGTGGCTCCCGACGGCAAGAGTACCTGGGAACAGAAGGTGAAGTAGACGATGTCCGCAGTGGACTATCGCAGTTCTCAATAAAAATTGCGAAATGACGCCTCCTTCTTGTTTGTTCCCCGAAGGGGGACACCTTGAGTAGTCCCGCGTCCCGCGGGATGGAAGCCGTGGTAAGCAGCACCAATAATTAGTTTCTTTCGGTCCTAAAGGGGCCGCCCCTCCAGGGCTGATCCCGAGAGATTGGTGGGGGCATTTTCTCCCTGAGTTGCACCCAGGGCTACTCACAGTATTCCCCTGCGGGGAATTCTGGAACACAGCGAACGCCATGCGAAAATGACGTTCGGTTGGCCCGTAACGCGTCCTGTTGGTCGTGGAATCTTGGGCCTTCAGCACAGGAATCGGGTGAGGTGTCACCGGAATTCCCTAGCTCCCAGCACCTTCTCCAGGGAGCCGGTCAGGTGGGGGATGACGCTTTCGACTACGACTGAGATGGCGCGGCCATCTTTGCCGGCTCGGTGGAGTTTGCCTTCGACGGTTTGGACTTCGCTGGTTAAGAGGGCTTTGGCGTACCTGACCTGAGCTCTGGGGAAAACCACCAGGTCGATCAGGCCGGTTTCGTCTTCAAGAGTTATGAAGATAACTCGTTTGCCTGACTTGGTCGGCGGCATGTGAACAATCACCAGAACTCCGGTGATGCGGACTTTCTTGCCTGAAGGGAGGCGGCGCAGCTCCTTGGCGGTCACAATTCCTTCCGCGGCCAGCCGAGGGCGCAGAGCTTCCAGAGGATGAGCCCGACAGAAGACGCTCATGGACCGAGCTTCGTTTTGCGTGGTGGTTGCAACGTTGGTCATATCAGGATTTCTCATATACTCATCTTCTCGTTTTTCAGGGGGGGGGAGAGCCGGGAAAATCCCCCTGTATCCCGCTTTAGAAAAGGGGGAAGCTTGTGTCCTCTTTAGTAAAGGGGGGAGTGGGGGTAGAGGCAAGGACCTCCTCCACTACCCTCCCCAGGCGCTCAAGCGGCTGTAGGTCGGATTGAGTCCCGCGTTCGCAGCGGGACGAAATCCGACATCGTGCTCAAAGCAACCTGTCGGGTTTCGCTGGGCTCAACCCGACCTACCTCTTCGTTCAGGAGATCCCCAGCCCCCCTGCCCTCTTCCGCCAGGGGAGAGGGTTTTGTGTCCTTCTCGGACTCTCAAGCTTGTGAAGCACTTCGCAAGACTTCCGGCGCTAGGCGCCATTCCGTGTCTTCCAACGCTTCGAGCGCTCCGGCCAGCGTAAGCACCTCCTCGATACTGTCGGGCAGAGAAACACGTGTCAGGAAATCGGTCTCGTCACGAAACGCCCCTCTGCTCTTTCGTTCCGCCACGATTCGCCGCGCAACCGCGGGCCCTACCCCATTCACCACTACGAGCGGCACCCGGATACCCGATCCCTCTGCCTCGTAATCCAGGCCTGAGGCATTCACATGCGGAGGAAAGATCGGGATGCCGCGTCTCCGGGCCTCGTTCAGGATTGTCGAGGGTGGGTACGAGCCCACATGACCCGCATTCAAGAGCCCCAGATAAAAAGCCTGTGGGTGGTGGGCCTTGAGGAAAGCGCTCTGATACGTGATATGCGCAAAAGAAGCTGCATGAGCCTTACAGAATCCGTATGCCGCGAACGCAGCCACCTTTTCGAACACGTCTTCGACCACAGAGAGGCTATGGCCACGCGACAGGGCGCCTTCCACGAATCGGTTCCTGAGGCGATCCATCTTCTTTGACCTGCGATCCTTGGTCATGGCGCGGCGGAACGCATCAGCTTCGGCGTACGAGAGTCCCGCGAACACATGAGCAATGCGCAAGACTTGCTCCTGGAAGACAATCACTCCATTGGTCTCTTCAAGGATAGGGAGGAGATCGGGATGAGGTATCTGCACCGGTTCTTCTCTGTTGCGCCTCCGCACGTACACTTGGACCATGTCGCCTTCCACCGGCCCAGGCCGAAAGAGAGAGATCTGAGCGATCAGGTCGCTGAAACGCCTCGGGAGGAGATGACCCAGGAGGCCTCGTTGTCCCGGAGATTCCAACTGAAAAACCCCCAGGCTCTCTGTGCTTTGGAGGAGGGCATACGTCTTGCGATCGTCGAGAGGGAGTCGTTCCAACTCCGGTGCTGTCCCCTTTGCCTCCAGTATTTCCAAGGACTTGCGAATAGCGGTGTGCATCCGCAGCCCCAAGAGATCCAGCTTGAGCAGTCCCAGCGCTTCTGCATCGTCCTTGTCCAGTTGCCCTACCGCCAGGCCTTTTGGCGAAAGACCCACCGGAGTCCAGTCCTTGACTTCACCGGGAGTGACGAGCACACCGCCTAAATGAACCGATGCCTGGGATGGAAGCCCGGTCAAATTTGCCGCTACCTCGATGAGCCGCGTTTCTTTGCTAATCGGGGCATCTTGGAGCTCAGGGAGGTTCTCCAGCGCTTCGAGGAGGTCCCTGCCCCGCAACGACCAAGGAAGGCAGGTGGAGAGCCGCTTGATTTCATGCAAAGGATAACCCAAGGCACGGGCTGCAAGACGCACCGCACTACGGACTCGAAAGCTATGAATGGTGGCAACCATAGTGGTCTGTCGGGGGAGGAGATCCATGAGGTAATGAATCACCTCGTCACGGCGCTCGGAGTCGAAATCCACGTCTATGTCGGGCAGATCGCCTCGCCCTTCGTTGATGAAACGCTCAAAGAGGAGGCCATGAGCCACCGGGTCCACACCTCCCAGCAGGAGATAAACCGCCAGACTCCCTGCGGCCGATCCTCGCACGCTGTGGCGTATGCCTCCGGAGCGCGCGAAGTTGACCACTCGACGCACCAGGAGGAAAAAATCCGCCAGATTGATTCGATTGATGCTCGCCAGTTCCCGGTCAAGTTGTTCCAGATAGGCCGCGGGAACAGGTCGATGCAGTTTGCCCAGTTCCTTGAAACAGACCACAGCAAGCCTTTTTGATGCTTCACGAGATTCCTGCAAAGTAGGCGGATGCAGGCGCCCAATCGGCAGAGAAAAAGGTCGGCACAGATCAGCTATAAAAGCCGTGTTCGCAAGGGCCTGAGGATAAGGGATGCGCCGCGCCATCTCTTTGCCGGAAGCGAGAAAGAAGCGGTCGTTAGGAAACGGATGAATATCCCTGTGATGATGTTCCCGCTGAATACCCACCAGGGTCTGGTGGATCAGGTAATCTTCGGGCTTGAGGAACGTAACCAGGTTCGTTGCCACCACAGGAAGCCCTAACTCAGCGGCAATGCCGACGTTTTCCTCGAGAACGGTTCTGTTTTGGCCGTCTTCTGCAGTCTCATGGTTGTGCAGCGTCACGAAGAACCATTCCGGATGGTAGAGAACTTCCTTCAATTCCTTCAGGTTGAACCTGACTGCGTCTCTGCCCCGTGTTCTCCGGCGGCCGGTTCGGAATTCTCGTTCGCCTGCCAGACAGACCAACCCTTTTGACCAATGTTTCAGGTCCTGTTTGGTGAGCGAAACCCGTGGAGCCATGCTATCGCCGAGCGCGATGGAGATGAGGCGGCACAGGTTGCCGTACGCGTCGAAGCTTGTGGCGAGCAGAGTTATGAGCGAACCGTCCCAGATGCTGAGCCGTGCGCCCACGATGGGCTGAATGCCAGCGCTTTCCGCAGCTTTGTAAAACCTGGGCGCCCCGTGGAGACCGTAATCCGTCATGGCTACGGCCCTCTGCCCCAGAGAACGCACACTTTCAACCAGGTCCTCCGGGGTAAACGTCCCCCAGAGGAAAGAAAAGGCACTATGAACTTCCAGATGTACAAACCTGTCCATCTGCTTCTCACGACTTCCAGTGACCCTCTTGGTTACAATACGATGAGTAGCCGACCGCCCGGACGCAATGTGCCGCCTCACGTAAGCGCAAGGATTCAGTTAACAGCGGCAAACGACTGAGATTGCTTCGTCCCCCGGATCGAGTCCGGAGTCCTTGCAATGACAGAGAGCGGTAACTCCCCGTAACCGAATGATTACACGCACGCGCTGGAAACGTTTGCAAAGGGCAGAAGTTTTTGGGGAGGGGTCCGGGGAGGCCCTTTTTACAAAAAGGGCCTCCCCGGCCATTCTTCCCAAAACTACTGGCTTTGAAACCGCTCTTACGGCCCTTTCTCAGGGCGGACGCGGATGACGCCGATGAGTTTTCCCAGAATTCTGATTCGTGACAGTTCCTTTCCTGTGAATATCAACGGCTCGTAATTCCTGTTTGCCGCGTGGAGCTCCACTGTCCCGTTGTGGCGTCGAAAGATCTTGAGCGTGGCTTCCGGCTCCAATCCTTCCACTAGGACCGCGACGATCTGACCGTTTTCCGCTTCAGGTTGTGGCTGAATGATCGCGAGGTCTCCGTGGAGGATTTTCGCTTCTTCCATCGAGTCTCCCTGCACACGCAGCGCGAACGCGTCCGAAGATCCAAAGAGCGCAGGGTCTATGGGGAGCTCGTGCTCTCTGTTTTCTTCCGCCAGAATCGGGGTGCCTGCTGCAATTTGTCCGATCAGCGGGATGGACGGCGTTCGTTGGCCTCCGATGAGGCTCCAACCTTCCTGGGTAAGTTTCCAGGCTCGCTTCTTACCAGGAGCGCCTTCCAGGAAGCCTTCCTTTTCCAGGGCTCGTAAATGCTTGTGCAGGCTCCCTGGTGAGACGAGCCCCAAGCCTCTACAGACTTCCCGCACCGAAGGGGGGAACCCCTGGCTGCTCTGGAAGGTCCCGATGAACTCCACGATTTCCTTTTGTCTGTCCGTGATGCTCATATCTCTAATATATAGAACATATGTTCTCCTGACAAGAGAAAAAAATTAGTGTCTTGTCCGCTTGACATGCCTAGATTATAAATTCTATCTAAGCCCGCTCTTTCAATTCCACAATTGAACACTCCCGAACAACCCCCAAAGCATTATCCACCGCTTTCGGAATACCGCAGTCAATTACCCACTCCCGTTCCTCCTCTTCCCCGGCCAGTTTGAAATTCTCCTTTCTCTTTCTATGCTGAAGATCCACAACTATTCTAAGAATCCGGCATGTCCCCCGGATCGCTACTTTTGATGAATTCTGGCTAGAATAGTTCTCCGCGAAGATCATCCAAGGCTCAACATGCTGAATTGTCTGCATCCTCCCTGCGAAATCCTTAGCATCCAGGTAATGCTTCCCGTTATGTTGAAAGGCTCTGCACCTGGATTCCCAAAGAAGCTTTAGGCATTGGAGGTACGCATCCTCCTTTTTCTCGCGGACTCGCTTCTTTTCGTCAGCGCCCCTTTGGAGATTGCTATTGTGTAAATTGAACCAACTGGTAGCAGCTGTAGCCAGGAGAGTAAAACTTCCAGTGAGAAGACCGGTAATCAGAAGGTTGGCCGTGTTGTCCTCCATCAATGCCCTCCAAGAAATACAAAAACCGACTTTCGTTCGACTCTGGCCTGTGCGAGGCGATAAATTACGAAAAGGCTTGCAGCAGTTCCCGCAAGAACCCTGCATTGGCAAGCGCGGCAATCAGAGTGGGGCCATCAATGCGTGGCAGTCTGCTCGTAGCTGCACCGTGACGCGCTGCACTCCTACAAACGTGGTGCGCGGAATCGCCGGCCCTTGCTCTTCCAGACACAACTCAATGGCTTCCTTGATTCGATCCATAAGAGCGTCCAGAGACTGCGCCTGGGTATGGCAGGCCCGAAGCTCCGGAACTGAGGCAACGTAGAACCCTTCTTCGTCACGCTCCACAATTACGCTGAACGATCTTTCCATCGGCAGATCTCCTGGTTAAGGATGCTTCGCTGCCCGCGTCTAATGTTATTGTAGCACAGACCTGTGCTTGTGCCATTGCATCCGAAAGCTCCGGTGGGACAGTCCCGCGAAACGCGGGATTGCCTGTCACGGCTTGGGAACATGGACTTTGGCCGTAATAGACAGGCGGGACGCCTGTCCCACCGAAGCCGGTTCCAAGATCCCGGCTTTCCGGCCGAATTACTCACGATTGGGGCTGGCTAACATCCGAACGCAGCTTGAGGATGTCCTCGAATATGCGGTCGAAATCGTCGGCCGTGGTTTCCCACGTAATACCTGACCGAATAATTGACTCATATCCCGCGGCGGCCATCCTTTTCCGTACACCCTCATCTTGCACCAGCTCCGACAGGCATCTACGAAGGTCTTCCACATTGCCGGGCTCGTGGAGCAGCGCGGTTTCGCGGTCCTTGACCATTTCAGGGATGCCGCCCACGCGGCTTGCAATAACCGCCAAGCTTGAAGCCATGGCTTCACGCACCACGTTGGGCTTTCCTTCAGTGTAGCTGGGCAAACAGAGGATATCCGCTTGGCGCATCAGTTCCGCCACTTCTTCCGGTGGACGCATTCCCAGCCATTGAACTCTGTCCACGAGTCCAAGGCGTCTTGCAGTTGCTTCTAGCTCGGCTCTGTGGAATCCGTCTCCCACCACATCGAGCGATATGTGATTTAAAGAAAAATGCGCCAGCGCGGCCAGCAGATCCTGCACACCCTTCTTAGGAATGAGACTGCCCACAAAGAGTAATCGAGTGCCGGTCTTACGGTCATCGTTATTCGCGGGATGGAACATCTCTGTGTCCACGCCGAAGCGGGGCAGGTGGATCTTGTCGCCAGAGATGCCCAAATCTACAAGGATAGCTCCGATCTCTTCACTCACCGGAGCTATCGCTGCCGCACGCGCTGACACCCACTTAGTGAGGAGGCGCCAAAGCCAACGATCACGTGCGAGGTACCCGTCATCGCCACGGAAGGAGACCACGAGCGGCTTTCCGGTAAGAAGATTGACAATCGCGCCGATCAGCCCTGCGCCCAGCCAGTTGGCATAGATGACGTCACAGCCCCGTGCGCGTCCGAGGGAAACCAGCAGGAAAACCGCCATCATAGGCACGAGCTGCGCCCTCGCCAACCAACTCTGGTTCAGCGTTTCCGGAATACCCCCAGCCCCGCGCGTGAGGCGGAGCAAAGATCTGGGCCAAAAGTAACCGAAACGGAGAGTCTCGATGCCGAAAAGCGTTTGCTTTCCGAAGAATGTGCCGTCAGATGGCGCGACGACTGTTGCCCTATAACCTCTTTTGTCCAACGCCACGAGAAGCCTGGCAATGAATGCGCTGAGTGGGTCAGCTTCGTTGGCCGGGTATGAAGTGGTGAGGACGAGGAGTCGTGGCATGTCTATTTCAATTGAATCTAGGGGACATCGAGCTCAGCTCCCAATGCCTTTTCGTCGTATCTCCGAAAGTGGATATCTGGCGAGAGGATCAATGCTCTCCCGTCATTCCCGCGAAGGCGGGAATCCAGTTTAAGAGACGATGACATCATATAGATCCTTCCAGTCAGGGTTGCTTTCCTCTATCAATCTTACTTTCCACGCCCTTCTCCACTTCTTGATCTGCTTTTCCCCTGTAATTGCGCTTTCAGCCGTATCGTGAACCTCGAAGTACACAAGTTCCTTGACACGGTACTTCTTGGTGAACCCATCCACCAAATTCTGTCTGTGTTGCCAAATCCGTTGCACCAGGTTAGATGTCACTCCCGTATATAATGTGCCGTTGGGCTGACTCGCCAGGATATAGACACAGAACTGCTTGTCAGCCACGTCAAAGCCCCTTGTGGATTCCCGCCTACGCGGGAATGACGCCGCTTAGTCGCGTGTTGCTGGAGGATTAGGCCTCGATTCAGAATTCTGCACAAATAACTGGTACGGGGGGCTCTTCTGTCACGATGAAGCTTCTCTTCAGCGCGTTTCCTCCTGTCCCCATCGGAGCCGGACTTTATCCCCGCGGCCGATTCCCAGCACCTCTGAGGCGTTTCGACGGTTCACGGAGATTTCCAGGTAACCAAAGCTGTTGATCAGCGCCAGCGGCCGCCCTTCACCGACTTCGCCGAAATAGGTGCTAAGCTGCCGGATGTACACGGTCCCCGCGCGAAGATGAGCGAAAGGTTTGTTGAGCATGGACGCACTTATATTGGTGGTAAGATTCCCAAATCGATCCACGTGGACGATCTCGCCGTTGATACCCCGATCCGTGCGAACCGGTTCCGGTAGATCGAGCACCACCGGATCATCCACTTCAGGGCCGAGCCCCTCGAAGGGGACACCCGCGGATAGATGCGCAGCAACCGGAGCGAAGACGTCTCTGCCGTGAAATGTTGGATGAGGATTGGGACGCATGTAGTCACGATTGCGAATCTCCCGTACTTGGCACGCGCCCGCAGCTAACATGAGCAGAGAAAACAAGCCGTTATCGGGCCCGAGATATGTGCGTTCGCCGCATCTGAGCGCGAGGCCTCTGCGCGTACTCCCAACTCCTGGATCCACTACAGCCACATGTATGGTTCCTTCAGGATAGTATCGAGCGAGGCCTTTCAAGACCAGAGCGCCTTCCACTATGTTGAACGGCTGGATATCATGCGCAACGTCGACCACAGTGACGTTCGGGTTGATCGTGTAGATCACGCCTTTCATCTGGGCCACATAGCCGTCTCTTGTGCCGAAATCCGTAGTGAGAGTTATGAGTGAAGTCAATTCGTGTTGAACCTCCTGCAGAGGAGTTATATGCTACGTATTCTCGTATGGGAATACTCCTGTTGACAATAACCGAGAGCTAACGAGACCGCCGCACTGTCCAAACAGGTGCACGCGTCGCTGGTAAAGCGATCTTTTCCTCCTTGGGCCAGGTAAGCCCGCTACGGGCCTGGAGCTCGCACCGTGTTCCACGGAGAACTGTCAGCTCTGAAAGACGCAGTCTGCGACCTCTTCTTTCCTCCCTCGTGCGCATTCTGCGGTCAAGCCGCCACAGACGCCACCTCCCCTCGAGGCATCTGCCATACATGCTCGGATTCGGTACGGCCTATTGAGCCTCCGTTGTGTCAGCGGTGCGGCCTGTCGTTCCCCGGCCTGAACAGCGGCACGACAGACATGTGCGGACGCTGTTTGGTTGACCCACCCCCCTACGAAAGGGCTCGCTTCAGCGTGCAGTACGACGGCGAGTTACGCAGGGCTTTGGTAAGATTCAAGTACTACCAAATGCTTTCGATTTCCAGAGCCCTGTCCGGCATTCTTATGGAAGCTTTCCACAGGCACTTCTCGCCCAATCAATTCGATCTGATTATTCCGATTCCAATCTCGAAGCGGCGCCTGCTCATCAGAGGTTTCAACCAGTCTGCAATCCTGGCCAAAGCCCTTTCAGCCCATACAGGCATACCCGTGGACTTGACTCACCTACGCAAAGTGAAGGAAACTCATCCACAAGTGGGGCTCCCCAGATCGGAAAGGGTCGCGAATATACGGAACTCCTTTGGAGTGTCGAGACCGCATCGGATCCGGGGCAGGCGCGTACTTCTTGTTGACGATGTGGCAACCACCGGCGCAACCATTGCGGAAGCAGCCCTAACACTCAAACGAGCCAAAGCTGCTGCCGTGGATGCCCTCGTCCTTGCTTTCAGGTTCGGCCCATCTGCCCCAGCCTCTACGGAAAGCGCCAACGCAACTGCAACCGAAGATGCCCCCGATGCTCGCGTCGCGGGACGATTGTAACTCCAAATTCACCGAGCGACAGGAGAAAAGTCATGGCTCTAATGACGCCCGAGGAATTCGAAGCCAGCTTGAAGAATTTGAAGCCCAGGGTGTTCATGAACGGCAAGAAGGTCGAAAGCGTGCTCGAAAACAAGAACACGCGGACCGTAGTCGAATCGAACAAGGCCAGTTACGCCTGGGCAATGGATCCACGGTACGAGCAGATCATGACCTGCCATTCGCCCTTGATCGACGAGAAGGTCAACCGGTACACGTACGTGAGCCGGAGCATAGAAGATCTGGTAGCCAAGGCGCTGGCGGGCACGTTTACCTCGGAGCATCTTGGGACCTGCATCTATCGTTGTGTTGGATATGACGCGTTCCATTCTCTCGCGGCAACCACATGGCAGATGGACAAGGAAGTCGGCACGGAATACCATCCTCGTTTCCTCGAATACCTCAAGATGGTCCAACGCAAGGACCTCTCCGTTGCCGGCGCGCTCACCGAACCTCGCGGCAACAGACAGAAAAAGGCCCTTGATTGGCCTGACCCGTTTCTCTCCCTGAAGGTTGTGGATCGCACCAAGGACGGTATGGTGGTGCGAGGCGCGAAAATCAACATTAGCGGCGCGTTTGCAAGCCACGAGTTAGTGGTGCTTCCTCAGTCCGCGCATTCACAAGACGAAGCTGACTACGCGGTGGCCTTTGCTGTGCCATCCGATACGGAGGGCATCACGTACATTTGCCAGTATTCGCCCTACTCTGCCGAGCGAGACCAGGCAGATGACATCTATGAGCTGGGCAATCCCCTCTTCGGACAGAGAGAGACCTCAATGGTCGTGTTCGACAACGTATTCGTCCCGTGGGAACGGGTCTTCCACTGCGGCGAACACAAGTATTCAGGGCTGCTGGTGGCGCGCTTCGCCAGGACCCACAGGATGACGTGCGGCGGAACCTGCAAGGTGGGCTTCATGAATCAAGTAATCGGCGCGTGCAAGCTCGTGCAGGAATACAAGGGTCTGCAGAAGGTCCAGCATATCAATGAACAGCTTACTGAAATGGTTGTGCTACGAGAAACCGGTCGCGCATGTGGGTTGGCCGCGGCTCAGATGGGCCAAGAAGACCCGCCCGGAAGTGGGGTGTTCCTACCCGATGAGCTTATGGGCAATGTGGCCAAGCTCAACATCTGCAATGCCTTCTGGCGCACCATGGCCCTCGCGGGTGATATCGGCGGGGGGCTGGTTGTGACCATGCCTTCGCTCAAGGAACTGAAAAACCCGGAAACCAAGGCCTATGTGGAGGAGTTCTACAGCTTCGGTTCCGATGAACCCACGGAAAACATCCTCAAGGTTCACAAGCACCTACAGAACTGGACTGCAGGCCAACACGGAGTGGGAACCTGGCACGGCGCAGGTCCCGTAATGGCTCAGAAGATCATGATTCAACGGATCTGCGATTTTGAGTACGAGAAAGATCTCGTGAAAGAGACCCTGAAACTTAAGGATAAGCAGGCGTGTGAAGCAGAGAAAGACGACGAGAAATCCAAGGGGAAGAAGATACCCGTTACGTGACGGCTAAGGTTTTTCCTTCGAGCCCGACTCCGAAAACCCGTACACCGCGGCCAGAGCCTTAAATGGGCTCACCTGAGCCCCATATTGCGAGATAGGGTACCGGATTCCTCGCTTGTAGAGCGTTTCCAGGTTCTTGAGAATTCGCGCACAATCCTCCGAAGGTAGTCCTATCGCCAATTCATCGTCCTGTGCATGGCCGAATCTGCGCTCGCCATAGCATGGGATCGAGAGAGCCGGTATCCGGTCTACGAAGCAGCGGCCGATCACGTCCGAACAGGAACTCTCGCCAACGGAATAGAAGACGGCACGTTCCCATCGATCGAACTGGATGGCATTGACCAGCAGGGACATCTGAGCAGGATTGCCGTACAGCAGGACGATGTCGGGGATGAAAGGATCGTACGCGGTGGGGGCCAGCAGGAAGGCTTTGTATTTTCCATAAGCTATGCGTTGTATTCCCGCCTCGCACGCCGCGGCGTCTTCCTTCTTTTCCAGCCAGACGACGTTCCGCATGGTCCCATCAGCAACCCACTCGGGGACTTCCGCCAGCCCGAGCATGGTTGCGCAGACCGGGGGAACCAGGTCGTCTGCGGTCCCGCCCAAAGTCCAGTCAAACGTGCGAACGATGGTGATCATTTGGCAGAACGTGAGCTTCTCGGGTGACCTGCGTACCCACGGATTGCGTTCAAGCTCCGCGGGATCTTCGAGCAGCTTCAGGCCGACTGGGAATGACCTAAGTCTCAGGTAGTGCTCCATCTGACGAGTCCATTGGGACCACTTCACCTCTTCAGGTTTCATGCCTTCTCCTTCAACCGTGGCCTGATCGTCGCACGGACCTGGTGAGATCCTTTACTTCATTCTTCGGGTGGTGTGCCTGCCACTAAGAATAGCGGCGATCAGGTCCTTCTCATCGCGGATTTCATCATGGAAATCGGTGATGCACGTACCGACTGCTCTGACATTGTGAGCGTCGCTTCCCCCGAGTTTGAGCAAACCCATTTCGTCCGCCACGCGGCGAGCCATTTCGTTTTCTTCGTCGGTGACCAATGAATTGCAGACTTCTAGGCCGTGCACTTGGCTGAATGTGGGATTCCCAACGGCCTGTGTCAGGTCCATTTGCAGTGTGCCAAACCCGAAGAGCAGAAACCCGCGGAAAGGGTGAGCGGCAATGGCCACGCCCCCTGCCCTGTCAACCTTCTCTTTTAGTTGCGCCGGAGTCCACATCTCGTGCGGCTCTTCTTCAAGGCCGAAGACAAGGATGTCCCCGCCGGTTGTAGTCACTTCAATTCCGCGAAACACGGCCAAGCCGTGCTTGTCGCTCAAGGCACGAGCCTCCTCTCTGCTCCAGGGTCGATTGTGTTCCGTGATACAGATGCCGTCCAGGCCTGCCTCAACAGCCGCTCTTGCCGCTTCATCAGGCGACATGACACTGCATGGCGAAAAGACGGTGGTATGCACGTGCAGATCGAGCTTCATCAGTTATCACGGGGTGGCTTAGGCCAATTGGACATAATCCATGAGGTCCGGATAGCGGCGACCGAAATCCTCAACGAATCCTTTTTTGTCAAGAGTGGGATCGGCTTCCAGCGCTCTGGCAAGTTCCCGCGCCAGCTCTGCTCGCGCCAGGGCGCGACAACAATCTACCATGAGAATAGCCATGTGGCGGCATCCCATGCGGCCGAGGTCTTTCTTGATCTTTCCATCGAGTTCAGAGTCGATTCGCCAGCCCTCTGCCCGCGAGAACACCTCCGACGCCAATGGGCATCGTTCGGTAGTGAAGCGCTTCATGCGGGCTTGCACCGATTCTATGGTCAGCGTGGGCCAGTCTACCGCTATTTCGCATTGCATAGCGTAAAGCTCGTCTTCCAGAACACCGCTGACCACTCTGCGGTTCTCGCCCTGTTTTTGCACCCCAACCGCTTTCATTCTCGAATAAATAAGCATCTATCTGCTATCCTCTCTCTAGCTACCTGCACACCGCTTGTACATGTCTCGTACCGTGGGCCGCGTCCCTCACTAAAGATCACGAAAGACCACGCAACTGTCCTTGAGTCGAGGATTGGCGGCCATAAGCGTGGCTTGTTCCGTGCCGATCACTCGATCATTGAGAAATACCTTCGGCCCGTCGTTTGGAAACGCAATGTCTTTGCCGACAGCCTGCGTGGCTTTCTTCAGTTCAGGCACTGTGAGCGCGTTGACAAGCATCTCCATCGCTTCCAGCACCAGTTCAGCAACTCGACTGGACCCAGCCTCGGCGCCAATCAGACCGCGGACGATTTTGGTCATTCCCGGACCGACTCGCACGCCAACGAGTTTCTCCGATGCCTTTGACAAATCCAGAGTGAGGCCAAGCGTATCCCGCTTCACTTCCAATCTTGCGTTCCGGATATCAAGCGCTGGCGCCATGATGTCCAGGGTCACTTCTGCTGAAAAAAGCGTGTCATCGGTTCGGGTGGTGACGCGCCAAAGACCCTGCACAAGGGGTTGGACCGTAGTAATGCTATTCGTTTGATAGTCAAGGATCACTTTGAACTCTCCATAAACCCTCAGAATCTGAAAAGAAGCTTGGGGATAGCTGGCGGGACGCTGCGGAACCAACCGCGATTCTCGGACAACTCGTAGGGAAAGTCAATTACGGCTTAGGACATCTGCATTCAGAGCACATCTTTATGAGACTTTACACGAGCCCGTATTGCGTCTGCGGTTCGGTGGTCCAGCGAGAACTCGGTGCCGTCCGTCGTGGTTACGTTCCATAGGGTGTCGCCCACCGAGCGCGGCCCAATAGCGATCTCCTCTCCTGGAGCGAGGCCAACGGAGGTCGCTTTGGGGTCCACCGACTCGATCACCGCACGGGTTCCTTCTCTTAACATACTGATACTACAGACGTTGTCAGGCACACATGCCGTGTAGTTCTCCGGTATCCGAGCGCCATGAGGGTCACGCACCGGGTGCCCAAGAAGGTCGTCCAGATATTCAACCGATTCTTTATCGTGAACGTGCTCCAATGCGTGAGCCCTCTGATGGAGCTCATTCGGAGGCATTCCAACATGTTGCAGGTAAGTCTCCCAGAGCCGGTGAGCCCGAAGCACTCGCCCCGCCTCTCGAATTCCCGTGGGTGTGAGGGTCAAACCCTCTGGCCGGCTGTGGAGCAGGCCGTCCCTTGCCATTGATCTCACCGCGCGTCCGAGCCGATCCGCTTCACCGTGTAAAAACGCAGCCACCTTGTTGAGTGGCACAGGCGCCCCTTCCCCGCGAACGATTGCTCCCAGAATGTCTTCCACCAGTTGTTGAGGCACCATTCGTCGCAGACGCAACCACCGCGCTAGCAAGCCGTAATGAGGAGCAATCACGAGAACCACGAGGAATTGTATCGTGCAGAAGAGCATAATGGCTCCACCGCCTGACGAGTCGAGCCACATGCAGAGATAAAGCCCTCCCACCACGCTGGAGACCCCGAAAACAGCGGAAAGCACCATCATACGGTCGAGTCGATCGCTCAAGAGGTAAGCGGTAGCAGCGGGAGTGATCAGGAGCCCCACAACTAAAATCACCCCCACCATGCTCACCGCGCTGACCACCACCAGCGAAACACAAGTCGTGAGCGCATAATCGATAGCGACCACCGGCATGCCGATTGCCGCGGCCATGACCGGGTCGAAACTGGTCAACTGGAACTGCCGGAAAAAGAGGATGATTGTGGAGAGCACGAGTGAAGCGGCCAACCCCGCGGCCCACAGGTCATGATCCGCCACACCAAGCACGTCGCCCATGATAAAGTGCATGAGGTCAATGTGAATGTAATTGCGGAAGATCGAAACCAGCACCACTCCGGCTGCAAATACCCCCGTGTACATGATGCCGATAACGGTGTCGTCCTTCAGACGCGAGACCCTGCTCACAAACCCGATTGATGTAACGGTGATGACAGTCGCGATGAGGGAGCCCACAAGCATGGCAGGCGCGTGAGCTTCCGTGTCGAAGAGGAGCTTCATGAAAAGGTATCCGCCCGCCACACCCGCAATCATCGCATGAGAAAGCGCGTCTCCCAGAAAGGCCATGCGTCGCAGGATCACCAGACAGCCCACCACGCTGCACACCACTGCCGCCACCGAGCCGCCGATGAGCGCTTTCTGGAAGAAAGTCTGCTGGAGTGGCTCTATGAAGGCCTTTGAAACGAGCTCGATCATTGCTCGGCCCTCGCGTCCGGCAGACCCGCGAAGACCCTGAGCCTTCCCTCGTACACCTCGCTGAGAAGTTCAGGATTGAGCACCACTTCCGGTCGGCCGTACGCAAACAGGCGTTGCTTGATCAGGATCAGGCGATCGAAGTACTCCGCCGCGGTAGCCAGATCATGATGGACGACAACTAGGGTGCGACCCGCGGCCTTTGCGCGATCGAGCACGTCCAGGATTGCCCTCTCTGTGGCCGCGTCCACGCCCGCGAAGGGCTCGTCAAGGAGCAGCACGTCGGCCCCCTGCGCGAGGGCGCGCGCCATGAAGACCCGTTGCTGCTGGCCACCGGACAACTGCCCGATCTGCCGATTCCGAAGCTCGGACATCCGGACCATTTCCAGCGCGCCTTGAACTTGTCCCCTGTCTTCAAGGCCCGGATCCTTCCACCAGGGTATATGCCCGTACCGTCCCATCATAGCCACTTCTTCCACGGTGATCGGGTAGTCCCAATCCACCGCTCCCCGCTGCGGGACGTACGCAACCAGGCCTCTTGCGTGATCCGCGGGGATTCCCAGAATCCGCACTTTGCCGAAATCCGGCTTCACGAAACCCAGGATAGCCTTGATCAGGGTAGATTTGCCCGCGCCGTTGGGACCAATGACCCCAACCGCAAGACCTGTCTCTATTGTTACCGAGACATCGAGGAGTGCCGGCCTGGAGCCGAAGCTGACGGTGAGGTTTTCCACCTCTATGGCCAGGTGATTGGTGGGTTCAGTGGCCATGTGCGTCCTTCCCCTTCTCTTCCCTTGGCCGCACGTCAACGCGGAATGTGGCCGCGAGCTTCACTCCAGGTTCGGACCAGAACGTCCTATCCGCTATCTGTTCTCCGTCCCTTATAACCTTCACCCTGACCGCGTGGGCTCTGTTGGCCCGTTCCAGAGGCGGGTTGGCCTCTAGGTAAAGCTCGTTAGGCCCTTCGATCATTCCGCTCACGTTGTGCGCTGCGAGAGGCGTCCCTCCGTCGACCTTGTCTTCGCGGCGCAATACCTCCTTCCCGTTCACTTTCACCACGAGAGCGGCGGGCTGCTCTTCCGATCCTGTCCGCAGGGCAAAAGGATCGGGTTCCACCGCGAAGGTCGGGGTAACTTCGAGGGAGAAGCCTCCGGTCGCAGGTTTGCTCTCGAAGCTCCGGAAACCCGAACTTTCGTGTTTGGAGTGCATGAACAACACCAAGCCGCCCAACAGGACGAACCACACACACACAGCCAGGACAGGTCGCATCGCCTGACACCACTCCTCGGAGAACTCTACTTCAGCGCCCCAATGATTGTAAGCACGTTCTCTCGCATCATACCAATGTAAGTCTCACCAGCGGACCCTGCTTCGCCCATCGAATCGGAATAGAGCTTCCCACCGATCTTGACACGTGCTTCGGTCGCAATCTCGCGGACGAGTTTCGGATTCACACTTGTCTCCACAAAGACAGCCTTTACTCCAAATTCCCGTATTGATTCAATTACCAGCTTGCGCCGTTCCGGAGTCATGCCTGCTCCGATTTCCGCGCCCGTGGACCAACCGACCGGCGCGCGATTCTTAAATCCATACTCTTCTGCGAAGTAATTGAACGCGTCGTGGCTCGTTACAAGAATCCGTCTCTGAGGCGGAATCACGTTGAATTGTTCGCGTATCCACGCGTCCAGCACTCGAAGTTGCTGCAAGTAGAGCCGTGCCCGAGCTTCATATCCCGACTTGCCCGCAGGGTCCAGCTCCGAGACTGCTCGCACGATGTTGTTCACATAGACAGCCGCGTTGCGGGGTGTGAACCAGCTATGGGGGTCGTTGATTTTCTCGCCTTCCTGCTCGAGCACCATCGGCTTGATCCCGTCAGTACAAGTTACAAGCGGCTTACGTGCATCGCGCGCCAAGGTGGCCATCCAGTTCTTGCCTTCCAGATGAAGGCCGTTCTGGAGGCACAAGTCAGCCTTCAGGGTGAGTTGTGCATCCCCCGGGGTGGGCATGTAAGTGTGTGGATCGGCTCCAGGAGCCAAAATGCACCGGACATCGCACCGGTCGCCCACAATCTGTCGAGCAAAATCCGCTATCTGCGTGGTCGAACAGACCAGCATGGGCTTGCGAGCGCTGAAATCGGTCGGCGCAGACTGCTGAGCAGCCAGGCCAGTCGGCATCATGAGCGCGAGACAAACAAAGACCATGAAGAATCTTAGCATCTGAACGTCCCCCAGCAGCGCGGCAATGCGCTCCCAGCAAGCAATTAGTTGAGTGTTTTCCCCAGCCCGAACTCGGCTCCGGGTAAACCACAGTTCTCAGCATAGGACTATGCACAAAGATGCTCAATAAGAATGCGTACGCCAATGAGCACAAGTACTATCCCCCCCGCCAATTCCGCCCATCTGCCTAGATAAGTCCCTCCGTGGCTGCCGAGGCGCATCCCAATGTACGTCATAACAAGGGCTGCAAGGCCGATCAAGAGAGCCGGTCGCCAGATAGTCTCACCGATAAGACTGAGGCTCACTCCCACAGCAAGCGCATCAAGGCTGGTGGCTACTGACAGGCCAACCAGGCTCCAGCCCTTGGTAGGATCGAATCCTTCCGCACGTCGTTCCGCGTGACGAGATTCGATGATCATCTTGCCGCCCAGGGCGCACAATAACGCAAACGCAATCCAGCAATTTATCCCCCTCATGAAGAGCGACAGGCCCTCTCCTCCGAACCAGCCTATGGTTGTCATCATTGCTTGAAAAAGACCGAAATGCCAGATGAGCCGAAAAAAGTGTCGGCCGGTCAGAGCAGGCAAACTTGCGCCCACTGCGGTGGCCACAGCAAAGGCATCCGCGCCCAATGCAACTGAAGTGCCCAGAAGCGAAAGATCATCCACGTTAACGCCCCGACTCTACGATTTCACTAATCTCCTGTCCGGCAACTAAATTGCCGAGTTTACAACGCTGTGAGTGCGAGAACCCCGGGACGACCGGCAGGGACGCCGGTCGCTACCGGAACTCGACCCTGTCATTGCGAGGACTCCGGACTTGATCCGGAGGACGAAGCAATCCACTCCTTGCTGGGACGGCCCCGCGTTCCGCGCGGGGCTGCCCCACCAACGAGATTGCTTCGGGCTGCCGCCCTCGCAATGACAATTCGCGGACTGTGACGGCATTAGTGGGACAATCCACCGGTGATAATGCACCGTCCCAGCCGACGCTCCAGCGGCGCTCGGAAAGGCCCCGCTTACATCTCATGCCCCATCAGGAGCAACGATAAGCCGCACAGTATCAACTTCAAGCCGGACGCGTCAATGCGACATCACGGGGTTCGGGCACGCGAAAATGCTCTCTTCTCAGATCGGCAATCTGTGTTAACTATATGAATAGCTTTCGTGCTTGCCGGTCATTTAGGGCAAGGCCTTCACATACTGGAAAAGCGATCAACGCCGATGCACGAACATACTCACGACCATGTCAAATCCGAGCGTCGCCTGGCAATAGCCTTGGTCATTACCGCATTGTACATGGTGGCCGAGGTCGCCGGAGGCCTCGTTTTCAATTCGCTGGCCTTGCTCGCGGACGCAGGGCACATGCTCTCGGACACGATGGCTTTGGGACTCGCCTGGGTCGCGTTCCAAGTTGGTAAGCGAGTCCCGACAGCCAGGCATACTTTCGGATTCAGGCGGACCGAGATTTTGGCGGCACTCCTCAATGGCCTTATTCTCTGGGCAATCGTAGCGGTCATCTGTTACGAAGCGGTCCACCGTCTTGTTTCGCCACCCGCGGTTCAGGGCGGCGGAATGCTTATGATCGCCCTGGTGGGACTTGCGGTGAATCTCGGCATGGCAGCGCTGCTCTTCGAAGGCCGAAAGGAAAACCTCAACATCCGAGGCGCGTTTCTGCACGTGTCGGCGGATGCTCTCGGCTCGTTAGGAGCAGGTCTTGCCGGCGCCATCATACTGTTCACCAGCGCCAATTGGGTCGATCCTTTGGCCAGCTTCCTCATCGGAGGGCTTGTGCTCTACTCGTCCTGGGGGCTAGTTAGGGACTCCGTGCACATTCTCATGGAGGGCGTTCCCACAGGTCTCAGCATCGATGAGATCGAGCAAGCGTTGATCGAACAGCAGGGGGTCTGCTGTATCTACGATCTGCATGTCTGGAGCATAACCAGCGATCGCCACGCGCTTTCTGCTCATCTGGTGCTCGCTGAGCCTGAACGTGACCCCACCGAGATGCTCAAACAGTTGAATGAATTGCTGTGGGTGCGGTTCCGGATCGACCACACTACCCTCCAGCTTGAGGCCACCCACGAAATGCGAGCAGAGGCTGAGGGTCTGGTGTGCCGGGCAGGGACAGCCTGCGCGGTGAACAACCGTGTGGCTCAGTAGGTCTGTGGAGCCAATCCATGAAGCACTCGGCACAGGGCGGAGCATGAATCGCGAGCCGGAAGGGCCGGATCGAGGCATTCCTGAAACTCCTCCCGCGCATGTCGCGTTATGGATTGTGCTTGGGCTTGCGGCCGTCTTCGCGTGGCGCTTTGTCTTCACGTGGGCTTTCAATCTAATCCCTGACGAATGCAGCTACTGGGCCTGGTCCAGGCGTCTGGATTGGTCCTATTTCGACAATTCCGGCGGCGTGGCGTATCTTATCCGCGTCTCCACGTGGTTGTTCGGCGACTATAGTCCCTTTTCCGTGCGCTTCCCGTTTCTCGTTCTTTCCCTGTGGAGCAGCTATCTCGTCTATCGCATCAGCTTCGATCTCTTTGGTGATAGGCTGCGAGCCCTATTCTGCGCTCTCGTTGTAAACCTGGCTCCGGTAGCTTTCCTGGGAGGAAGTGCTGCCATCCATGACAATGCCTTGCTCTTCTTCTGGCTGGCGACCGTGTGGGCCGCGGTCCGGTTCATCGAGAAAGAGAATAGCCGCTGGTTTTTCGTGATGGGGCTCACATCAGGGCTCGCGATCCAGAGCAAGTACACCGGTGTGTTGGTGGTGATCTCGGTGCTGCTCTTCTTGCTCTTGGGCGGCCGGCACCGAAAGCACCTGTATCGACGGGAGCCCTGGATTGCCGCATTGATCGCCGCGGTGTTCACGTTGCCCATCATCTGGTGGAACGTGCAACACGATTGGGCTTCGCTATACCACATTCTCTTCATCGGTTCAGGCGCGCAGTCGCTGTGGACACGAATATCGGACGGAATCACCTACCATCTGGCACAGATACTTGTGGTGTCGCCCCTCTTCTACGCAGCGCTGGTTGCCGCATTGGGGTCAAGTATCTTACACACTATCTTGCGCCCTGATCCCAAGACCGTGCTCCTGCTGGCCTTTTCTCTGCCTCTCTTCCTCTTCGGAGTCTTGGCTTTCTTCGGGCATGTGGAAGCGAATTGGGCTTTTGTTGGGTACGCGCCCGCGGCAATTCTTGTGGTGGAGGTGATTGCCCGCGCGCAAGCCGATCTCCCAGGCCGCCATTGGTCGCGCGTCAACCGTTCGTTCTTCCGATGGGCGGTTCTGGTCGCGGTTGTGCCTTCGGTTGTGGTGGTGCTGCACGCATGGCTGGGGCTGCTCCCGGCCGACTTGGAAAGGAAGCTCGGCAAGACGGACCGCGTCGTGTGGGAAACGCGAGGCTGGAAAGAGCTTGGCGCTCACGTAGGAAAGCTGGCTAAGCCTGACGACGTTATTGCAGCGGACAGCTATCAGCTCTGTGCACTGTTGGAGTTTAACGTCCCCGGGAATCCCAAAGTCCGCTACCTCGCGCCCTGGAAGCGCCCAACCCAATTCGATGTTTGGGCGCCGTCCTTTGATGACCTTCAGGGCCGATCGATCCTCTTCGTGTCACCTAAGCCGCTGGTTCCCTCAGCTCCGGGGCGAGTCACAGTGTACGAGAATTTCCAAGAGGTGGAGGCCCTCCCGACGTACCACGTTCAATATCATGGGGAGAGCATTAGAGAGGTCTATGTGTGCCGGGGTGTCGATTTCAATCCATTCTCTCCGGTCAGGCTCGGCCCCAGATCACTCTTCTACAAGGATTGGTGATCAGGAGTCTCGTGAGATGTGACCGCGGCCTCCGTGGTGGTGAGCAAGAAAGTTCCATCCGGTTGATCCTTTACTACAAGGCCGTACAGGTGAACGGTTTCCCGCAGAGATCGGCCGAAAAAGAAATCCAGTGTGCCCGGCGCCAAGTTGAAGTGCTCCGCGGCAAACTCCCGAACATGCTGGTCGTACCGGAGCATGTCCAGCACTTGCTCCACGGTTTGACCCTTGGTGCTTGCCAGGCGTGCAATTACTCGGCGCAACTCGTCATGCGAGCAGCGCTCTTCATGCCGTTCGATGATCTCCCACAGCACTCCTGTCGGTTCCAGAAGCGGCTTCCTGGTCAACTTCGGCAGATCCTCAATGCCCTGTGAGTTGTCCGGGTTCCAGCATTCCTGGCCACGGCATTGGGCCGGCCGGAATTCGTAGATCAGGCAAGCCCGCTCCTTCTCGTCCAGAAAGACACACGTCTTGGTATCTGGCCTCTCTTTGATTTTGATAGCTTCTTGTTCGAGGGGAGCCGTTTCTTCGGTGATGCTGGAATAGGTCATTTCTCCCTGTCGGAGCGTCTCCACGTGCTCGGGTTTCAAGACTCCTTTGAAAAACAGCTCGATATCTTGCTCTACTAGAGTGGGGCTGCCGGACGCGCAGCATGTCCCGCACCTGATGCAATAAGGCCTGGTGGCGTACGCGGCACGAACAATTTGCCGGCGAATCTGGTTCCAGATCTCTTCTTCGGATCGTGGTTCTTCCCGGGAGTCCTTTGGACCAAGAGCCTGAAGCTCCTTGACAATGCTCTCAATCAAGATTCGCGGAGGAGTAGGCGAACCGACCTTTTGGAGGATCTCACGAGCCTCGTTTATCAATTCACTGATGAAGATATCTTCCTTTGTCCTGCCTTCGTATTTGTCCATAAACGTGTCTCACGCGGTAAAATTGGAGATTGAAGGAAGGTCGCAGTTGATAATAACTTAAATGGCCGGATGTGAAAAGGCGTGGACCGTTCAGGACACGCCGCAGCGCACGCTGTATTGACCGAAGGCACGTTCCGTGCAACCATGAGTGCCGCTCTTCCTGACAAATACTCCCGGACTTGCATGCCTTTCCGGCATCATGAAGGTCGTTGCTGAACGAGGCAGTCATGAAGATCAACTACTTCGTACTGCAAGACATGAGCGCTTCTCAAATCGAGGGGCTCTATCGGCGGACCGCGGTGGACTTCAGCGATCTTATGTCGCAGGTGAAACCCCTGATTGACGATGTGCGAATCCGCGGGGACGCAGCAGTGCGCGACCTTATCAAGCTTTTTGACCGTGCGGACATGGACCCCTCGGCCTTTCGCGTGCCCTTGGAGGAAATGGATCGGGCGGTCCGAGATCTCCCGGACAACCTGAGGGAAGCACTGGAAGTATCGATAGCCAACATCAGGAAATTTCATGAACGCCAGGCTGAACCCGAGACCTGGGAGATGGAAATCATGCCGGGGATCTGGGCCGGCGAAAAAGTGATTCCTCTGGCCGCGGTTGGTTTGTACATCCCGAGAGGCAAGGGGTCCTTCCCATCCATGATGATGATGGCCGGCGTTCCTGCACGAGTAGCCGGAGTGAAGAAGATTGTGGTGGCGACTCCTCCCGACCGGTCGGGCAAAGCTGACATGGCCACCATTGCGGCTGCTCGCATGATCGGAATAGACACTGTCTTTGCCGTCGGAGGGGTCCAGGCGATCGCTGCTCTCGCGTTCGGCACCGAGACAATACCTCGGGTTGATAAGATCGTGGGCCCAGGTTCGGGATACGTGCTTGCGGCAAAGCAATTGCTGGCGTCGGAAGTGGATACGGGCCTTCCCGCGGGCCCCAGCGAGGCCATTGTGCTGGCCGACGACTCGGCAGACCCGCTCACTGCTATCGTGGATCTGCTCATCGAGGCGGAGCACGGTCCTGATTCGTCTGCGTATCTGGTTACCACCGATCCTGAGCTTGCCCGGAAGGCCCTGCAACTAATACCTCAACAGCTCAAAGCATTACCCGAAGACCGGCGTTCTTTCTGTGAGGCTGTCTTGTCCTCCAGCGGCGGCGTGGTGCTCGCCCCTTCGTTGGATGCGGCCGTGGAGTTCATCAACGGATTCGCGCCCGAGCACCTGCACGTTCTTACCCGCGAGCCTGAAGAGGTCCTTGATCGGATCAAGTACGCGGGCGAAGTGCTCATTGGGCCATACACTCCCGGCACATTGGCCAATTACTCGATAGGCCCCAACGCGATTCTCCCGACATCGGGTTTCGCCAGGACTGCCTCGGCCTTGTCGGTGCGGGATTTCACCCGGCGAATGTCGTTTTCACGGGTCTCAGCAGAGGGTTTTCAAGATCTCGCGCCCAAGACTCTCGTGCTCGCCCGGTACGAAGGATTTGCAGCTCACGCGGCCGCGCTGGAGCACAGACTGGAGAAGGATTGGCCTCCGCCAAAAACGTGAGCAAACGAGACAAAGCAGGCTTCGGCTCGACCAGGAGCAGACTTCATGGCTGAATTCACTCACTTTGACGAACGTGGACAAGCCCGCATGGTTGATGTGGGCGAGAAAGACGTCACCCACAGAGAAGCGCTGGCCCGAGGCGAAATCCGCATGAAACCGGATACACTGGATCTCGTTCTTACAGGCAGAGCAACCAAAGGAGACGTTCTGGGGGTTGCTCGAATAGCCGCTATCATGGCTGCCAAGAAGACCGCGGGCCTCATCCCGCTTGCTCATCCATTGCCGCTTGTTTCGGTCAATGTGGACTTCTACCCTGACAGCACTCGCTCCGTCATCGAGATCGAAGCTAAGGTGAAGGTGGACGCACGCACAGGAGTCGAGATGGAAGCCCTGACCGCGGTAGCGGTAGCGGGCCTGACTATTTACGACATGTGCAAGGCAGTGGATCGAGAAATGGTCATATCGGGGATTCGCCTGATGGAGAAGTCAGGCGGCCGCTCCGGTCATTTTGTGAGGGCCACTGAATAAGGATCACGAGCCGCGGCGGGCCAAGATCTCGGCAGCCCTTTTCCTGTATTTATCTGCTTCCTCGGGCTTGTTGATCCCGTCATAGAATTCAGCCAAATTCTCCAGACCTGCCGCGACCTCGGGATGTTTCTCGCCCAGATTGGTTTCGATGATTTGCTGTGCTCTCAGAAGGAGGGGTTCGGCCTCTTCAAATCTTCCCAAGCCGCTCAGAGTCGCCGCAAGGCTATTCAGGGAACCTGCCACGTGAAGGTGGTGCGGGCCGAAGTTCTTCTCCGCGACTTCTAGGGCTCGCCGATAAAGCGGCTCTGCGTCTACGAACCGACTTTCAGAGTAATACAGCCCTGCGAGTGCATTCAGCGTGAGGCCCACTTCAGGGTGGTCAGGTCCTAATGCTTTCTCACGGATTGCCAATGCTCTCCGATACAACGGGACTGTTCCGGGCATCTTGCCCTGGGCACGATAAAGAGCAGCGATATTGTCGAGCGTCGTGGCCACGTCGGGATGATCACGGCCCAAGGCCTTTTCAAGTATCCTCAGCGCTCGATCGAGGAGCCTTTCTGCCACGTCGTACCTGCCTTGCTCGAATGCCGCGCCGGCGAGGTTGTTGAGCGACACGGCCACGTCGGGATGATTTTTCCCCAGAGCGGCTTCCCGTATCTCCAGGGCTCGCTTCCAGAGAGGCTCCGCGCGTGAATAATCCGCGCGCGCTCGATACATTTCCGCCAAGTTGTTTAGGCTTCGTGCCAGGCGCGGGTCGTGGGCTCCAAACTGGGCCTCTGCCGCGCTCACGGCTTCTTCGCCAGCCTGCATGGCTTGAATATAAGAACCCTTCTGAAAGAGGTCCACGGCTTTCTTGTTCAGTTCTTCCCAGGTCATATTAGAAATCTCCGGAACAATAAGTTGTCGTAGTCCATTGTTGGCCTTGCCACGGACCGAGACCCGCGCTTATCCCAAAGTGGCAACCGGATGCGGGACTGACAACGCGAGCCTAGTCGGATTCGGCCGGTTGGCTAGGCGGTCCGCAGGTTCCGATATGGCCGCCCAGGGGAAACGAGTATAGCACGACAACGCTTTCGCCAGGGCCGAGAAATGAATGCGGGCACGCTCTTCACCGACAGAAAAGAAGAAACCTGCTTGAAAATCGTTGCGTCAACGAGAACAAGTGATATATGGTAAACGATTACGCGTGAAAATGAATCCCAGCAAACATCCAGCATCTTCGTTTATTCGCATAAGGAGGGAAACAAGGAATGGCCAATCTCCTGGTTGACGAGCGCGACGTAAAATTCGTGCTCTACGAGCAGTTACGACTGGAGGAGTTGTGCGAAACGCCGAAATACTCTGAATACTCCCGTGAAATGTTTGACATGGTCCTGGACGCGGCCCAGAAGCTCGCGGAGAACGAAATCTGGCCCACCAACGCTGAGGGCGACCAGGTTGGCGTCAAGTTGGAAGCGGGACAGGTGAAAGTTCCCGAGTCCTTCCACAATGCGTACCGGCTCTTTGTGGAAGGGGGTTGGCCCGCACTCGCGATTGACCCTGAGGCAGGCGGTCAGGGTTTCCCAACGCTGCTCTCGGTCGCATCCAGTGAAATGTTCATTGCCGCTAACCAGGCCCTTCTCATGTATCCGGGACTCACGGTAGGGGCCGCACGACTTATTGAGAAGTATGGCACAGAGGAGCAGCAGCGAACCTACATGGACAAGATGTTGGCCGGCGAATGGGGAGGCACCATGTGTCTCACAGAACCCCAGGCCGGCAGCGATGTGGGCGCTCTCCGGACCAAGGCGATTCGCAAACCTGACGGCACTTTTTCGATCGTCGGGAACAAGATATTCATATCGTCGGGAGACCATGATCTGACCGAGAACAACATCCACATGGTTCTTGCGCGAGTTGAAGGTGGACCTCCAGGGACAAAAGGTATCAGCATATTCATCGTTCCGAAAAGGAGAATCGAGAACGGCTCGCTGGTTGACAACGACGTGATCACCGCGGCTGTCGAGAAGAAGCTGGGGATTCACGGGTCCGCCACCTGTGCGCTCAACTTCGGCGAAAAGGAGAATTGTGTCGGATACCTGCTCGGAGGCGAAAACGAGGGTATGAGGATCATGTTTAACATGATGAATGAAGCTCGCCTCGCGGTAGGCATCCAGGCCCTTAGCCAGGCCAGCGGCGCGTACATGCACGCGCTCAGATATGCAAAAGAGAGGGTCCAAGGCCCTGAGATCATTGCTTTACGAGATCCTACTGCTCCGAAAGTTCCCATCATGCAGCACCCGGACATACGCCGTATGCTCATGTGGATGAAAAGCGTGACGGAAGGCGCTCGGGCGCTCGTTTACTATGCTGCTTACTGCGAAGACAGGGTACGTTCAGCCAAAGACGAAGCGGATGCCGCCAAGTATCATGGTTTTCTCGATATTCTGATCCCCATTTGCAAGTCGTGGACTTCTGACCTGGGCTTCCGCGTTACGGAGTATGCCGTTCAGATACACGGTGGCTATGGCTATTGCCGTGAATACCCGGTGGAGCAATTCCTGCGCGATAGCAAAATAACCTCCATATACGAAGGCACAAACGGTATCCAGGCTCTGGACTTGGTGGGCCGCAAACTCGCGGTCAAGCAAGGGGCTCTGTTCAAGGCAATCGTCGAAGAGACAGGCAATCTGCTGCGCAACGCAAAGAAGAATTATCGACTCAAGGATATCGTTGAGCCCTTTGACGCGGCCCGATCTCAGCTCATCGAGGTCACGCGCTACTTCGGCCTGAAGAGCATCACCGAAGACTTCATGATTCCTATACTCTACGCCAGCCCTTATCTGGATCTGTTCGGTGACGTGGCGGTCGGCTTCATGCTGCTATGGCAAGCGGTAATAGCGGATAGAAGGCTCGAAGAGATTTATGGCGACTCCAAGGCGGACACACCCGAAAAGAAGGCCGAAGTGCTCAAGACAAACCGCAGCGCCGCCTTCTATCGCGGGAAGGTCGCGTCGGCCGAGTTCTTTGCCAACACGTTCCTCTCACTGGCAAAGGGCAAGGCTCGAGCGATCATGAGTGGGGAGCGGTCTGCCATCGATCTCCCGGAAGAGTCCTTCGCGCTCTTCTAGACTTCATTCAATCCAATCGGAGTTCACATATGAAAGCACGAAAAGTCGTTTTGATTGATGCGATACGGACTGCATTCGGGCGAGCCGGTGAGAAGGGCATCTTCTGGCACACCAGGGCCGATGACATGGTGGTGAAGGTGATCAGAGAGCTGATGAGGCGCAATCCAAAGGTCAAACCTGAAATGATCGGGGAAAACGCCTGGGCTGCTTTCTGCCAAGAAAAAGACCAGGGACTCACGCTCGGACGCACCTCTGTTATCCTAGCGGGCCTACCGGTTACCACTGCGGGGTTTTCCATCGACCGGATGTGCGCAGGCGGCATGAGCGCTCTGACCACCGCGGCATCGGAGATCGCTCTGGGTGCTTGTGATGTCGCCATAGCCGGCGGGGTTGAACACATGGGCCATCATCCCATGGGTTCTACCGCGGATCCGAACCCACGTTTTCTCACGGACAAGCTCGTGGACGAGAGCGCCATGTCCATGGGAGCCACCGCGGAAAACCTCCACGACATGTTTCCTGAGATCACCAAGGAAATGGTGGACGAGTACTCGCTCCACTCCCAGCAAAAGGCGGCCAAAGCCATTGAATCGGGCAAGATAGGGGAAATGATCGTGCCCATGACTGTGTACACCAAAGAGGGCTGGAAGGTGGCTGACAAGGACGAGCAACCTCGACCTGAAACCACCATGGAGAAACTTGCGGAGTTGCGCACTCCTTTCCGAGTCATGGGTAGTGTCACAGCCGGTAATTCATCGGGGTTGAACGACGGCGCTGCCGGATGCCTGCTCATGGCCAAAGACGTGGCTGACGAACTGGGCATCGATTACAAGATGCAACTGGTATCCTTCGCGTATGCCGGCGTCCAACCGGAAGTAATGGGCATCGGACCCATTCCTGCGACAAAGAAGGCGCTCCAAGTGGCTGAGCTGACGATGGACGACATCGGCCTCGTAGAGCTCAACGAGGCCTTTGCAGTGCAGTGCGTCGCATTCATGAAGGAGTTCGGGCTCAAGATTCCTGACGATCCGCGCGTGAACATCTACGGCGGAGCGATTGCATTCGGCCATCCGCTTGCTTCTTCCGGCGTGAGACTCGCGTGCCATCTTATGCATGGGTTCGAAGAGCATCCGGACGCGAAATACGGCCTGACCACACTCTGCGTGGGGCTTGGCCAGGGCGGCGCAGTGGTCTGGAAGAACAAAACTGGGAAAGATAAGCCTGAGAACAAACAGAAGAAAGAGTCCGGGAAAGAAAAAGAAAAGAAAGAGAAGAGCAAGAAGAAAGACTAACGGTTGCCACGTCGGTTTTCGCTGGCGCTGCGCCCTCGGAGCGCACGGCACCGTTTGAACGGCCCAGCCCACGGCTTTGTGGCCGGAGTCGGCACACTTCCAGAGAAGGACAGTTTCGATCATAAGGAGGCGTCATGGCTGATGCACCTACACGGTTCTACACCAACATATACAAATCGCGAGTAGGCAAAATCGCGATCCTCACCATGGACAATGGTGAAGATTACAGGAAGCCCACCACGTTCAGCGAACAAGCGCTGGAATCCTTGAATCAGGCGATGGATTTCATCGAAGCTCAGAAGGACCTCAAGGGCCTGATGCTCTGTGGTAAGCATTACATATACGCAGCGGGCGCGGATCTGACTCAGATGCCCTTTGTGAACACCTTCGAGCAAGGACGTCAGGCTGGAGCAGCGGGTCATGCCGCGCTGAAGAGGATTATGGCTCTTCCCTTCCCCACTCTCGCGGCCGTTAACGGCGTGGCCCTGGGAGGCGGCCTGGAAATAGCCTTGTACTGTGATTATCGAACCATGTCCAAGGCCGTTACCGCGATTGGGTTCCCCGAATGCTTCCTGGGTATTGTGCCAGGATGGGGCGGCTGCACCCTAACTCCTCGGCTCATCGGTCCCGAGAAGGCCCTAGAGCTAATCGTGTACAATTCCCTGAACCAGAACCGCATGATCGATGGGAAGAAGGCCTATGAAATGGGCCTTGCAGACCGATTGTTTGAGGCAGCGGAGTTCTTTGACGAATCCCTGGCCTTCCTCGAAGACATCATCGAAGGCAAAGAGAAGATTGAGCGCAAGCCGCCCGACTGCTCGAGACTGCAGAACCATGTGGATGCCGCGCGAACCTTTATCGACTTCCGCGTTCACGGAGCCGCGCCCGCGCCTTACCGTGCAGTCAAGCTGGTGGAAAACGCTTGTAACCTGGAGAGAAGTCTTGATGAATGCTTCGCGCAAGAGGACAAGGCGCTCGGCGACTTAATCAAGACACGGCATTGTAAGGCGTCGATCTACAGCTTCGATTTAATTCAGCGCCGCGCCAAGAAACCTGTAGGGCAGCCCAAAGAGGTCAAGCCCAAGAAGGTTAACAAGATCGGACTCATCGGCGCAGGGCTTATGGCATCACAGTTGGCCGTTCTCTTCTTGCGCCGAGTAGGCGTCCCCATCGTCATGAAGGACATCAAGCAGGAATTCCTGGACAAAGGGGTCGGCTATGTTCACGGCGAGCTGGCTTCGCTTGTCGGCAAGGGGCGGCTCACGCAGGCAAAGGGCGAGCACCTGAAACGCCTGCTGATTCCTACGCTGGAATACAAGGACTTTGCAGATTGCGACTTCGTGATCGAGGCTGTGTTCGAGAACATGGCCGTGAAACAACAGGTCTTCGCGGAAGCGGAGGAAGTGATCTCCGACGAGTGCATCCTGGCCACGAATACGTCAAGCCTTTCTGTCGCGGAGATGGGCTCCAGACTGAATCGGCCCGATCGGCTGGTTGGTTTCCATTTCTTCAATCCTGTTGCAATGATGCCGCTACTTGAGATTATCCGGGGCGACAAGACCGATGAACAGACCTTGGCCACCGCGTTCGACCTTGCTAAGAAGCTCAAGAAGAACGCGATCTTGGTCAAAGATTCCCCCGGATTCGTGGTCAACCGGCTGCTGACCAGGCTGCTGAGCGATTGCTTCGAGATCGTTGACGAAGGCGCGTCCTTCCAGCAGGTGGACGAGGCGATCCTCACTTTGGGCTTACCTATGGCGCCATTTGACCTCCTTGGCCTCGTCGGACCCGCGGTCGCGTTTCATGTGGGAGAAACCCTACACGAAGCGTGGCCGGAACGATTCCCGGATAACGTGCGCTTCAGGAAGATGGTTGAAGCTGGGGTTACGCAGATTTATCAAGGGATGGGCCCCGGAAAAGAGCTCATGCCTAAGGTCGCTGAAATCTGGGCCGACAAAGGGACCAAGGAATTCGTCAAAGAAGAGATTGTGGATCGCATCCTGACCAACCTCACCTTTGAGGTGGACATGATGCTCAAGGAGAAGATCGTTCCCGATCCCAAGGACATAGATACCGCACTCATCCTGGGAGCGGGCTGGCCGTTCTTCAACGGCGGCATCACCTTCTATCTGGACATCGAAGGGTACACGCCCAAGATACTGCAGAAAGTCTTCTATATGATTTGACGCTCATAGCAAGTGTCAGAAATAGTGTCCGATTGCCGCTTGGGCATCGGTAGGTGCCGGCCTCCGTGCCGGCACATTCTTCCTGAAAATATCAACCAGCTCGGGCCGGCAGAGCCTGCCCCGGACCTGATCCGGGGGACTCCGGCCCCTACCGGTCATCGTCATGCGCGGGTTGTCCAAGAAGCCAAGAATTTTGACAACCGGTATATCTCCTCTCATGCCGGAGGGCTGGTTTTCTCGCTAGGGAACTAACCCACCGGCGCACCTCACCTCTCGGTCTTCATCAGGTGAATCAAGGTAGGTCGGGTTGAGCCCAGCGAAAGCCGACAGGTTGCTTTGGCCATAATGTCGGATTTCGTCCCGCTGCGAACGCCGGACTCAATCCAACCTACGGCCGCTCTTGCTTCAACGCCATCTTCACGGTCCGCAAGCGAACCGGTATAACCCACCGGCACGCTTGATTTCCCGGTCTTCATCACCGATGAGGAGATAGGCCCTCTGGATTCAGGCTGCCAGGCGTCCGTACTTTTTCAGCGTATGGAAGTAACAGTGCAGAATCATGGAAGATATTATCAGGTAAGCAACCAGGAGATGTATGGCATCCACCCAGCGCAGCCCTCCCAGGGCAATAATGGCCGGTTGCATGGTGTGCACGTCGTACAGCATCAAGCCTGTAACAATCTGGATGGGCACAAGCACCAGCATAAGGGTCAAATAGAATATCCGTTCCACCGGGTCGAATGGGGCGTACCGAGTGCTGGTCTTGGGATAGTTACCTCCCGCGAAGATCACATACCCATAGTAATGGAGGGTTTCCGTGACGTCTCGAAAAAAGCCTACCGGTGAAACAAGGAACCGCTCGCTGAACTCTCTCTTGACCAGGTGATACAACAGCCAGAATACGAAATCCGCCGCCACCACCAGCCCGCACAGGTTGTGGAGATTGACCGCGTTCAAGAAGGAAGCGAATATAGGGAAGACATCAGGGAGTCTTAACTGTATCCCTGTGAAAACCAACACGATCACGCACAAACCGTGCACCCAGTGCCAGACCCTTACCGGCCACGGGAGCGGTTCCATGGTCAAGGATGGCGGGCTGGTCCCTCGTGCTTTCCTAGTCAAGAGAATGAGCATCGCATGGAAACCGACCGCACAAAGACTGAAAACAGCAATGAACGCTCCAAGCACGTCAATCCATTTGAATCCGATTTTGCGGAGGATTGAGAGCACTTCGTCCAAATCCTCTTTGCGTATCTTGGACTCGCCCAGCAGATAGACATCTTCCATAAATGGTCGTTGGCCGCGCCGCGCGAGAAAGCCTTTCTCCAGCGGCATGGTCCTGAATCCCCCGTCTTCCTCAGGTAATTTCAGCAAGAGCTTGGAATAAAACGGAGCCCCGGTCGAATGACACAGCAAACAGTTCCGCGTCTGCTCTCCTCGGGCAGAGAAATTGTGACTTGGCTTAAAGACCAGAATTCGTGCTTGGAGCGCGGCTTCAGACATGCCTTGCTCCTTGAGGCGGTTCATAAAGGCTTGGAGCTCGTCATCGGAGATCCTACCGTTTGCATCCCGATCCAAAGTCTCAGCAAGCCCTTTCTTTCCTGGCTCGACGAAACGTACTAGTCTTCGGTAATCCAAGATGTGCTCTCGCGAGCCCTCAGAACCTTCGACCAAGGAGAATATGATTCCGATCTCAGCATTCAGTGCGTGACACGAAGTGCATTCCAGGTAGTCAAAGTGGAGGTTCATCTGGGGCAGCCAGCGATGGGTTCTCCACGCATCGTGGCATTTGAGACAGATTGCTTTCCTGTCAGCTCCCGACAGGCTACGAAAGGAGACGCTGTAATGCGGGCTGTGGCATGAATAGCACAGCTTCTTTGATACTTGTGCGTGGAGACTCCTTGAATATTCCTCGAACACCCGAGGGTGACACTGACTGCAATTCGGCTCGGAAGGAGCTGGATGGGGGATTCTGGCCTGTCGATCGATCTCTGTAATGCCGGCGTGGCAGGAGGCGCATCCTTCGACGTGGGTTCCGTGAACTGACGTCTGGTATCGCGCGGGATCGATGTATCGGCTTATCCCGCGGCGGGATTTCAAATCCTCTTGCCCGTGACATACAAGGCATTCTTCAGTGGTGAGGAACGGATCTTCAGCACCACACACGCCCACAGAAGCCAGTATCAGACCGGTGACGATGCAGAGCAATAGCGGAGCCCGTTCTGCTTTCATATGCATTACTCAGCGCGAGTGTAGCTAACGTAGAATTAACGCCGCGGCATGTCAACGAGCACCCGTCCAAACAAAAAAAGACCCCCCCTTCTGCCGGGAAGCCGTGATCCTCCCTGCACGACGGTCCGCGTCTCTATCTCTCCTCCGCAGAGGAAATACAAGGTGCAAGCACCCCAGAGCACCTTATCGGATGTCAAAACAGCACATGACCCCAGACATTGCTGGGGCGCGGAATCGGCACCCGGAAAGCCTTATGTTCGGGCTCAACCCTCAGAGCGAGTTGACCTCGGCCTTAGCCTCGGCTTCCAGGACCCCTCTTCCAGCGGATCTTTCCACGATAAATGCAGCCCCGCCAAGCACCAACCACAGGGCGAGGAAGAGCAAAGGCGCTCCCAGCAACATGATGCACACTACGCCTAGAGCGAGATTCGAGAAATACATGGCGTAGGCAAGGCCACAAATCAACAACAGGCCTACCGGCCCAAGGATCAGTGCTCCTCCGATGAACATCCAGGCGCCTACGTTAAGCACAGTCCTCTTCAGTGCGCTTTCGTGCTCAGTCATGGCCTCCTCCTTTGGTGATCAGCTTGGTTCTCGAGTCTTGTAAGCGAATCGGGCCCCCTCAGCACGTATCTTTGCCCTCACACCAGAAGTCTCGCACCCGCCAAGGCTCCAGTCACTTGAGCCATGCTCAAGTAAGTATTTCTTACGCGGGGCAACATCCGTGCCACTGATATCAGCGCTCTCATGGGCTAACGCAGGCGTTTCCTTTACTTTGAGCCATCCGTAAACGTAAAGTTTTGTGTAAAGACTTGACATCTCTTTACGCTCAATTTAACCTGGAAGAAGCAGACGACGAGCATTTGGGAGCGAACAATGCTCTTGCCGCGAAGCGATCCTGCTTTCTGGGAAACGATCCTCGACACCATGAGTGAAGGGCTCATGCTCATCGAGCGCGGAGGCAAGATCGTCTTCGTAAACCGGGCTATGGAAATCTTGACCGGTTTCTCCCGCGACGAGCTCGTTGGACGGCGCTGTTCCGTGCTTGACTTCGACTGTTGCCCTCGCACCCCCTCTCAAGAGAGGCAAGGCCCGTGTGCCCTCTTCAGGCAAGGCCAACTCGTGGATAAGTACTGCTCCCTTAAACGCAAGGACGGCACGCTTGTCACCGTGCTTAAGAATGCCCGAGTGATTCCCGATCCCGAAGGGCGTGCGCTGTGCGCAGTTGAGGTTCAAAGTGATCTGACCAGACTGCAACAGACCGAGAAAGAAGTCCTTCACCTGCGAGACCTGCTTACCGAGCGGTACGGGTTCCACGGGATCATCGGGACTTCACCACAGATGCGAACCTTGTTTGATCTCATGAGGAAGGCCGCGGCGTCGGATGCTCCGGTGCTCATGTACGGAGAGAGCGGCACGGGCAAGGAACTTGTGGCTGCTGCGATTCACGCGTTGGGTAAGAAGAGCAAAGGGCCTTTCATTCGAGTGAGCTGTGCTGCGCTGAGCGAATCGCTGTTGGAGAGCGAGCTCTTCGGACACGTGAAAGGGGCTTACACAGGCGCGGACAGGACCACCAAAGGTAGGTTTGAGGCCGCGCACGGCGGCGACATATTCCTGGACGAGATCGGCGACGTGCCGCTTTCCACCCAAGTGAAACTCCTGAGGGTCATCGAGCAAAAGGAAGTTGAACGCGTCGGCGACTATCGTCCTCTGCCGATCGATGTCCGCATAATTGCGGCGACCCACCGGGACCTGAGAATGCTGATGGCGAGAGGCCTGTTTCGAGAGGATCTTTTTTATCGACTCAACGTGATCCCGCTCCAGGTGCCCCCACTCCGTGAGCGGCCCGGAGACGTGCCTCTGTTGGTAAGCCACTTCATTCGGCAGATCTCCGCACGAACCGGGAAATGTATTACAGGAGTCGACCGAGAGGCTATGGAAGTCCTGATCCGCTACAATTGGCCGGGAAACATTCGCGAGCTGATCAATGTCATGGAATACGCCTTTGTGGTGTGTTCCGGGGATACCATCACGAGAGGCGATTTGCCGGAACTAACCCAGACCCCATACACATTTCATGCCTCGCTTCAAAACGCCCCAATTCGGCGAACAAGCAAGGAGCGCCTCATCGAAGCTCTCGTTGCTGCTAAGGGTAAGCGGAGAGAAGCGGCCCGAATCTTAGGGGTGAGTCGTCAGACCGTCTGGAATCTGATCAAGAAGTACGAAATTGACGTGGATCGTCTGCGCTCCCAGCCGACGCCCTGATCTGAACGTGCATTCGACCGAGCGCCGCGGGAGCCTCATACGTGGGTAGGAATCAAGCCTCTGCGGTCTCTTCCGCGGCTTTCTTGGCTGCAGCTGCGGCTTTCTTTGCGGCCTGCTCTGTCTTTATCTGTTCAACTGCCTTGGTTTGCTGTTCAGGATCGCGGTAACGGAAGATAAATTGGCGATTGCACGCCCACACCGCGTCTTTGGCCATCTGTTCGGTCAAGTTGGGATAATCGACTTCGATGCGGTCGTTAACCAGGTTTACCACGTCCTTGGCCTTCCTGGTGCAGGCCAAGCAATGGATGCATCCCGCGGAACAGACGTTTGTCACGTCCTTGCCTTTGTCTTTCGTGCTGCAAGGCACGTAGACCGGGGCATCCTTGGGCACAAGCGAAAGCACGCTCTTCGGGCAAATCTTCACGCACACACCGCATCCTGTGCACTTCTCCGGGTCGATCATCGGCATCCCGTCATGCATATGGATCGCGTGGAACGGGCACGCTGTCTCGCAGTCACCGTAACCTATGCACGCGAAGTTGCATTCCCAGGGGCCGCCGAAGGCAAGATTCGCTCCCGTGCACGTATCAAAACCGACGTATGAATGCTTCCGCTTGACGCCACCCTCATTCCGGGAACAACGCAACGCGGAGATCACCTCACCCGCCTCCGCGGCCTGCTTGCCGGTTATGTCCGCAACCTTGCACGCGACGTCGCCTTTACCGGGCGCACACTTATTCACCGGGACATCGGGAATGGTGCAGACCGCCTCCGCGTAGGATTCGCATCCCGCAAAGCCGCACGCGCCGCAATTTGCGCCCGGAAGACAAGCCCTGACTGCTTCGATCTTCGGGTCCACCTGGACTGCGAAGCGCTTCGCCGCGTAAGCCAACACGACGCCGAAAACCGCGCCGAAAATGATGAAGAATGCCAAGCCATAGCTGGCCGTGGTCCACGCACTTTCCATAATATGAACACCTCTCGGAGTTGCCGCGAATATTAGACGGCAATCAGTCGCCTTTTGTATTATACACTAAAACACTCAGAAAACCACAAGCCCTGAAAAACCAAGGAACGCCAGCGCAAACAGGCCTGCCACAATGAACGCAATCGGCAAACCAGCGAACGTGGGAGGCACTCGACACACCTCCAATCGCTCTCTGACACATGCCATCAGGAATAGCGCGATCGCGAAGCCGACTCCCGCGCCGGCGCCCTCGCTCAGGCTCTCTACCGGGCCATACCCTTTGTCCGCATTGATCAACGGGACCGCGAGGATGATACAGTTGGTCACGATCAGCACTAAGTAGACACCCAACCGCTTGAAAAGATAGGGGTTCACTTTTCGCAAGACCGTATCCACTGCTTGCACGAATATGGCCGTTGTTCCGATGAAGACGATAATCTTAAGGAAGTCCAGGTGCAGCGTGGTCAGCACATAACGGTACAGCGCCCAACAGAAGAATGCGCTAAGCACCATAACGATGGTAAAGGTGATTCCCATGCCGATCGCGGTCTCTCGCTTCTGCGAAACTCCAAAAAAGATGCACAATCCCAAGTACTTAGTAAATACGAAGTTCTCGATGAGCATGGCCGCGAGGATTATCCCCATCATGATTGAAGCCTGGCTTTTCTTCACGAGGAATCGCCCGCTCCCGATCGGCTTGCCGTCGGAAATGACATCCTTGACCTCCACGATGTATGGCTCGGCCCGATTAAGGGTCTCCTTGAAGGTCAGGGTTACCTTGAGCCTCCTCGGATCCAGTGTCGCGGATTCCACCGGCACACGAATATCCGGGTCCGGCTTCTCGTAGACAGTGTAGTTGGACAACTCTTGAGCCCAACTCTCATCCACCGGGACGCCGAAGTCGAGCTCGATCTGCTTGTCCTTCTTGAACGAACCCTCTTTGGAGAAATCCGCTATTACCGGGGATGCCGCGAAGCACGCCAACACAACAGCAATTGCAGTTATTGCGATGATTCGGGAGGTCTCCATGTTAGTGACCTCCTCCGGAAGTGGGTATTTTGCCCGTGAGCCTGTATTCGATGTAATTGAAAGCTGCCATAACAAAGCCGATCACAAAGAAGCCTCCCGCGGGAAGGATCATCACGAGCAGGGGCTTGAAACCCAGGATCTCGTAGCCATAGAGCTCGCCGGTTCCCGTGAGCTCACGAATGGCGCCGATAAGACAGAGCCCGAAGAGAAATCCGAGTCCCATACCTAGTCCGTCAAAGAAAGAAGGGACGAGAGGCTCTTTGGAAGCGAAGAGCTCCAATCGAGATATGATGATGGCGAACACCACAATGAGCTTCACGAACAGCTTGACCTGCTCATAGACGGCTGGGTTGATTACCGGGAGAACCATGTCTACTACGCTTACCCAGAGTGCAATGATGAGCACGTAAGCGGGGATGCGGATTCGCGGATGGATGAGCCGCTGGAAGACAGAAACCGTACAGCTTGACATTACCTGGACAAAAACCACTGCCAAGCCGAGCATGAGTCCGTTCTTCACGTTCACGGTCACTGCAACCGCAGGGCACATGCTCAGCGCGAGGCGAAATATGGGGTTCTCAGGAATTAAGCCGCGCCATATAAGATCTGAATATCTGCTCACCGTGTTCCTCCACTAAAAGGCAACGGGAATATTTTCCTTCTCAACAGCTTTCTTCAGCATGTCAAATCGATAAGCGAATTTCCTCACCGTGTCTTGGACGCCACGAGTCACCGCACGGCTCGAGATAGTCGCGCCGGTCAGGGCGTAAATATCGTCCGGGAGGTGCTTCTCCTTGATCTTCTTGATCTCTTCCGCCTTGATCCCCAGTTTCTTGGTCTTCTTCGGATCCAGCACGTTGAAGTATTCGTCGGGCAGCGGCTCCTTGATGACCTTGAGTTTGGCTAACTGGTCCTGAGTCTTCCCCTTGAACTGGTTTCTGAAGTAATCCTGTTGGATCTCGGCACCCAACCCGGGGTCTTCTTCCGATTCGGTAATGGCCACGCCCGTTACGGTGAACTTGGAATCCAGCGAGACCATGAGCTTGATAAAGGTCTTGAAACCTTGTGTGATTCCGGGAAGTACGTATCCGAGCCTCTTTCCACCCTGATCCGCGATGTAGTAGGTGTCCGCGTACATGGCTTCGGAGCCCTTTGGCAGAGCAGCCTTCACAGCCGCATTACGCGTACCCTTGTTCTCAAGCTCTGCCGCGGTAGCCGTGACCGGCATCTTGTCTACAGGCTTGCCCTCGAGATCCAGCAGTGTGAGGGTGAATTTGCCATCCTTCACCGGCAGCACGTACCCGAGCAGAGTCTGTCGCTTCGCGTCCTGCACCACGTACCGGTCAATCCGGTACACTACCAGATCGGACGGGGCGTGCTTCCCATGTCCATATCCGAGCAGCCCCTGGATGACCTCTTCGTTCTGCATCTTTTCGACTGCTTGGCGGGGCCGCTCAGTCTGAGTGTACACCGCGCCCAGAATGAGCGCTGCTGCTATGCACACGCCGGTAAGGCTCATAGTGATCTTGATAATGTCCTTCATGAAAAACCCTCAGTGATCCATACAACCTATTTGGCTGCTGCTACAGGCGCCGGTTTGGGCGGCGCAAACCTCTCCGGTCTGAACCATTCATTCAGGGCCGGTGTGAGGCAATTCATGAGCAGAATGGCGTAGCAAACCCCTTCAGGATAGCCTCCCTTGAGGCGAATGAGCATGGTGAGACCGCCCACTCCAATCCCGAAGATGATCTGCGCAGTCTTGAGCGACGGTGAAGTGACGTAGTCCGTAGCCATATAGAAGGCTCCGAGAATTACGCCTCCGGAGAGGAGATGCACCAGGACCGGTCCGCTGAACCAGGTATCGCCACCGAACACCCAACTGATCACCGCTACGCTTGCCAGCGTAGACACGGGGATGTGCCAGGTGATAATGCCGCGCACGATCAGGAACAACCCACCGAGCAGAATGAGCAACGCGGACGTTTCGCCGATACAGCCCGGTTTGAAGCCTAGCAAGAAGTTCGTGTAGATCGCCGGAAGGTCGCCGAATTGCTGCGTAAGCGCCTCCATGCCGTAATGCCGGAGCACGTACAGTGGCGTCGCGGTGGTAACGCCGTCCAGGCCGCCCCAGATGTAATTGAGGATCGGCACATGGCTTACTTCACGCGAGGGAATCCACGCCGCGGTCATGTATACCGGGAATGCTGCAGTAAGGAGCGCACGGCCGACCAGAGCCGGGTTCCATACGTTGAAACCTAGGCCTCCCATGAGCTGCTTGTTGATAAAGATTGCGCCCACTGCGCCGATGATCGGTAACCAGTACGGCACACCGGGCGGGATGACGAACGCGAGCAGAATGCCGGTCAGGACTGCGCTCCCGTCCTTCACCGAAATCGGTCTTCCCAACGCTCTCTGGCAGATCGCCTCAACCACCACGCACGAGACCACGCTGGAAAGAGTGATAAACAAGCTCCTCAGGCCGAAGTTGTAGATCGACAGCAACAACACCGGCACAAGCGAACCGGACACGGTCCACATGATTCCGGCCGTTGTCTGAGCCTGTCTGATGTGGGGCGATATGGATACTGCCCACTGCGGTTCTATAGCGGGACTTTGTTGGACTTGCGTTTCTATGGTCCTACCCTCCCATGAAACTCTATGAGTTATCGCAAAACCTATGGGCATCTTGGAGAGATGCGTCGGTAAGCCGTCTTTGTACTGGCGCATGGCCGTGGGCCAGTACAGGCATTTCGCCAAGCGACACGCAGGGCATCCCCTAAAATTCCTTTGGCGGCGGCGCCTTAAGACCCTCTTTTAATGCCTATTTTGGCCAGTCGGCAGAACTGCACCAGCGGCCTCTTGGCCGGGCACACGTATGCGCAGCATCCGCACTCAAAACATTCCATTGTTCCGAAGCGCTCGGTGAGGTGGCCTTTGCCGGCTTCCACGTAGATCCCTATCTCTTTGGGAGCCAAACCCATTGGACATGCCTGCAAGCACCAACCACAATGAATGCACGGACCGTACGCGCCCACGCTCGTCTCGTTGCTGTTCAGGAACAGCACGCCCGATGTGGTCTTGACCACGGGAACGTCCATGGTGGACATGGCAAATCCCATCATTGGCCCGCCAGAAACTATCTTCAGCAGATCGTTGGAAACCCCGCCCAAGTATTCAACCACGTCGGAAAGGACCGTGCCGACCTTGACCTTGATGTTCGCCTGCCGCTTGATTGCTCGGCCTGAAACCGTCATCACCTTTTCGTAAAGCGGCTTGTTCATGGTCGCGGCTTCGTGGATCGCGATAGTGGTGGAGATATTCTGAACGATCACCCCCACGTCAAACGGCAAGCCGCCGCCCGGAACCGACCTCTTGGTGAGCGAGTAGATCAACTGCTTCTCGGAACCCTGGGGATACTTGACCGTCATGCCCTGGACGGCTATTTCCCCTTCGCCAGAGCCTGAAGAAGATTTCACCGCTTTCTGAAGCGCATTAATCGCGTCAGGCTTGTTTAGCTCGACGCCGATAATGCCTTTCTTGATTCCCAGGATTTTCACTATGATCTTGGCGCCTTCCACCACCTGTTCGGGATGCTCCAGCATGATCCGGTGATCGGTGGTGAGGTACGGTTCGCATTCAGCGCCGTTGAGGATAAGCACATCGACCTTGGCTGCAGGCGGAGGAGATAACTTGACCGCGGTGGGGAATCCCGCGCCGCCTAGCCCTACGATACCCGCGTCCTTTACCCGCGCCAGGAGCTGTTCTTTCGAGAGCTTCGTCCAGTCCTCGCGCTCGTACGTTCGGGGAGCCGCGGCCGGGTCACGATCGATGATGATCGCATCGCAACGAACCATAGTGGGATGCGGCCTCGGTTCGATAGTCCTGACCGTGCCCGTGACGCTGCTATGGATCGGCGCGCCCAGCCCCTTCTCGACGGTAGCGATCAGCTCGCCTTCCTGAACCTCTTGCTTCTTCTTGACCAGCGGCTGCGCAATTGCGCCGAAGTGCATGGAGAGCGGGAGCACAACCTGCGCGGGAGGCGGCATCTCCTCAATCGCGAGGTGCTCGGTCAGTTCCTTATGTTCTTCCGGGTGGACTCCACCTTTGGAAAACGTTAATCCTGCCATGTCTGCTCTTTCTCGGATGCGTGCTCAGGCTTTCGGGCAACCGGGGGGATACGACGGTCTCGAACCACTCCCGTTTGCAGTGCCCTCACAGCCGGCCTGCACCATCCATCGATGTGAGATTGCTCAAATGCTCTGCCCTAAACAGGGGGGACGGGTTCGCGTGGAACCGTGATGCTGATATAGCGACCAAACATATAATTGTGCGGAGGCTGTGTCAAGAGGTTCGCCGCTAAAATGCGCGGCGTGAGAATCGGCTAACCTCTCAAGTCGGTTACAACGGCAACGCTACGTTCAACGGCATTCAGTATTGCGCTACCACAACAAACTTGTCACTGGCTTATCCCCTCGCCTCCTATCGCGCACGTACTCACTCCTTTCGGTTTCGTTTGAATCCGAGCCACCGGAGAGGTATGCTTGTTATCCCAAGGAGTTGTAGCCCGGAACGAAGCCACCGGGTGCTCAGTCTGACTGATTCTGAATCTGCTACCCAACGGGGGGTCGCCATGCCTCGGAACTGCGGTGCCATTCTCCGTTTGACGAAAGAAGTCCTCGCTACCGTATTGCTTCTTCAGCTGCTGGCTTGCTCGGGCATCGCTGAGGCTCACGAAAACAATGAAGATTCCACACGGGCCGCTGAAAAGGCTTACGTCGAGCAAGTTCTGAACCTCCTGGAACGAAGCAGTGATGCAGAGGTTAAGGCTACGGAGGGCAGGACAGCTCTAATATGGGCCGCCGGAGCGGGTCGCTTGGAGGTGGTTCGACGGCTGCTTGACAAGGGCGTCGATGTCAATGGCGGCATGCAGGAAGACGTCGAATCCACACCGCTGATTGAGGCCGCTCGAAACGGTCACCTTGAAGTCGTTGAACTCCTCCTGGCTAGAGGAGCCGAAGTCAATGCCATGGTCGCAGGAAGCGGAACTGCACTGATTTGCGCCGCGGAGCAGGGCCACCTTGGGATCGTGCGACTGCTCGTGGCCAAAGGCGCGGATATCAATGCATTACACTATGGCATAGGCACGCCCCTGATCGCTGCTGCCAGAGGCGGTCATCGAGAAGTGGTAGGATTTCTGGTCGGAATTGGCGCGGACGTGAATGCCTGGCTGAACAACCGAAGACTCCCGGCGACCACCGCTCTTTCTGAAGCCGTCGACAAGGGCGACTTGAAAATGGTGAGACTGCTGCTGGAGAATGGAGCGAAACTTAATGGTGAGATCGGACAGGGGACGCAGGCCCTGATTTCGGCCGCCAAACTAGGCCACGCGGACATAGTTAGGCTTTTGCTGGATAAAGGCGTCCCTGTCGACGGCAACGGATACGGGGCCAGCACAGCGCTACTGGCGGCAACTAAAAAGGGTCATTCAGACGTTATCGAGCTGCTGAAAGGCCGAGGAGTGAGGCTCAATGTGAGCCAACTGGCCAGCCTCCGGGAGATCCAAGAAATTCGACAGCGCCTAAAGGAAGGCGCAGATGTCAATGCAAAGGACCAGTATGAGCGCACAGCCCTCATGATTGCTGCGCGTAAAGGCGATCTGGAATTGGCTGCCCTGCTCCTGGATAATGGGGCGGATTTGAAGGCCGCAGACATTCGCGATGAGACAGCGCTGAGTATAGCTGCCGGGCTGGGGCATGTCGATTTGGTAAGACTGCTTATCGCAAAGGGTGCCTTGATCGAAGCACAGGACGATAAGGGCTCGGCGGCCCTCTGGCGTGCTTCAGAGCGCGGTCACTTGGAAACAGTGAAGCTCCTCTTGGAGAAGGGCGCTCGTGTCCATCCCGGCGAACTTCTCAGCGTAATCCGGCCGTACGGCCACAAGGAGGTGCCCCTGAAACTGGTGGAAGTTCTATTGGAACATGGGGCTGACGTCAACGCGGTCCATCCCGTGGATGGGCCAGTACTAGCACTCGCTGCACAAATAGGTGACATGGATCTCGTCAAACTGCTGTTGGACAAGGGCGCAGATGTCAATGGAAAGGGCAAGATAGGAGATACTGCTCTTATGTGGGCTGCCTGGAAAGGCAACCTGGAGGTTGTGAACCTATTGCTGGAAAAGGGCGCCGATCTCAAAGCGACGGACAGGAATCACAAGACGGCACTGAATTGGGCTGTCCTCGGGCGACGTTGGGACGTTGTCAAAACGCTTCAAGACAGAGGCGCAACAGGCGACTTCAGCAGGCCGCCTCTGATTGAGGCCGCGATGCGCGGGGATCTGGAGGTGATGAGTGCACTTCTCCGTGACGGTGCCGATGTCAATGCATCGAGTCCAGGCGGTTGGACGCCTTTACTCGCTGCCGCGGACGGTGGACACACGGAAATAGTGAAAGCGCTTCTGGAGAAGGGAGCTGACATCAATGCCCAAGACTGGCAGGGCCGTACTGCCTTTAAGATAGCAAAGGAGAAAGACCACAAAGAAGTCATACAAGTGCTCCAAACCTATGGCGCAAAGGAATAGCGTGGCTCGTCAGGAGATTCACGCTCGTACAAGCCGCGCAGTCATGATGTCTTCGATTTCCGGCCGAATCGTTCGGACCCAAACACCAAAGCCAGGCTAATGCGAACGCACTTCCAAGGCCAGAACAAGGGCTTGGGTTGTTCTCAACTTTCTCGCCTGATCGAAGTTGCATTGCTGGACGAGCCAGCAGTGGCGGTCTCAAAACTACGAGTCCAACGGAAATCGTGCCACGAACGAGTGCAGATTCGGCGCCCCCTATCGGAAGCGTGGCCTCGTCTTCTTCTCGCGGCAGACGAAAACCGCTGTAGGCACAGGTTTTAAACCTGCCCATTCTGAAACAATCGACCAGGGGCGGGTTTCAAACCCGCCCCTACGAGGAATCGTGCTACGATTTTGGCCGGACTAGGTAATTCTGAGACAGTTTCAGCAGTGGCACCCCGCGATCAACCAGAATCGCTCCAGGGGTGCCACTGACCTGAGCTTGATCAGGTCAGTGCCTGGTATGTCGGAAAGCTGATTGCTTGATACCGTCCTGGGATTAGACGTGCCGCCCAGTTCGTGGTATGAGAGCCGGCCAGGAGGTACCTCATGGCCCACGAAGAACTCAAGAAAGCCGTACTCACCAAACTCGAAGGACCGGGCTGGACCACGGCTCGCGCCGTCCTCGCGATAGTAGGCAGCGATATAGACGAAAAGGAAACACGCCAGGTCGAAGAGGCCATGCTGGAGTTGGCCGAGGATGGTAAAGTACAACTCTGGACGCTTATCCTGGATGCAGACAAATCCGAAATGCTCGTTGCCGCGCTCCCAGGGTTGGAACTGGACAAGGAGCTGGAGAAACGTCAAGCATGGGCAAAGGCAGTCCGATACACTGCACCCGACAAATAGAATTTTGCGAGGCTGCATTGAATTCCGTGCCTTTGAATCAAGGTGGAATCCCCCTCACCTTCCCATTATTGTGGGGCGGCCTTTCCAGGCCGCCGGCAGGCTGGAATCCCGCGAGGCCGCGGGACTGCCCCACAAGAGGAGAGGATTCTGCAACCCTCTCCCTGAGGGGAGGAGGAAAGGGGACCGTGGACCTTGGCGCACATCTTGACGCTGTTCGCTAGGCATTGAAGACCGCGGGGCCGCCTACAGGCCTCAGAATAGGACCAGCGGTTTTGGCCTTTCAGGCCCCGAAAGGGCCATAGAAAGTAGCCCGGCGATTCATCGCCGGGAAAACCCAGCTCCAACATTCCCGGTTTCGAGAGTCCCAGAGGGACGACAGAAAGCTGGATTTATGTTGGAAGAGGGAGTCTGCGTTGCTGAAGAGCTCTACCGTCCCTCTGGGACTTAAAGATCTTATGCGTTGAAGGTTCACCTCACCCGGCAATGAAGAAACTGTCTCAAAACTCCATTTTTGTCTCGCGATGTGTGGATGGATGTACTATAAAGGCGGGAAAAATCAAGTGAGGCAGAGATGAGTCGAGAGATCAGGGCGGATTACGACCA
>JBFLZC010000007.1:76021-194409 GCA_040756375.1 Thermodesulfobacteriota bacterium | reverse complement strand
AGCCCACGCCCTGGCCAGTCAGCCCCGTAAAGGGTAACCACCAACTGGAGAGCCGTATGCGGGAAAACCGCACGTACGGTTCGGAGGGGGGAGCGACCGGGAGACCGGTCGTTCCTACCCCTATACGAACAAGGGCTCACTGGCTCCGTCTTCTTAGGATTTCCATCTCGCTGCGAAACAGACATCTTTTTTGGCTACCCGCATAATCAAGAATTTCTGAGAAACGATTCACGGTCTTGCCTTTGTCGCTTCCGTGAAGGGAGGGACGTTGCCTCTTGACATCATGCTGGCCATTTTGTTTGGCGCAGCGCTCCATGCAACTTGGAATGCTTTTGTTCGGTCCGCTCCAAACAAATTCATGGATACCATTCTTGCCCTGCTGGGAATGGGTTTTTGGGCCGGATGTTTCCTGCCCTTTGTGCCCCTCCCCGCGACAGCGAGCTGGCCGTATCTGATAGCGTCGATTCTCATTCACGTCGCGTATTTCGCCCTGGTTGTGCTTACGTACCGCTACGCTGAACTCAGCTTTGCGTATCCAATCATGCGGGGAACTGCCCCGGCCTTCTCGGCAATTCTCGCGGCTTACTTGTTGCAAGAATCGCCTTCATTAATCGGGTGGTTTGGCGTCTTTCTCATTTCAGGCGGCGTCATAATTCTGTCACTGGACGCGTGGCGTCTGGGCTCCTTGAATCCTCGCTCTTTTCTATTCGCTCTTTCGAATGCGGCTGTGATTGTCATTTATACCCTTGTTGATGGCGTGGGAGTTCGGTTGTCCGGCAACGCGGCCAGCTACATTGGATGGGCCTTCTTTTTGCCTATTGTTCCCATCTTTGTTACGCTGCTCATACAGTGGCGTGGACCAACCAGCAAGTATGCACAACAGCATGTGGTCAGAGGCTTGATAGGCGGCGCATGTATTCTGGGCTCGTACGGGATTGCGCTCTGGGCAATGACTCGAGCCCCTATAGCCCTCGTTGCTGCGCTCAGAGAGACCTCGGTTCTCTTCGCATTGGTTATTGCCGCGTTGTTTCTTTCCGAACAGATTAGCCGCTGGAGGTTTCTGTCGATTCTTGCAATTTGCGCGGGAGCGGTCGCAATCAAGCTGTCGTGATTGCAGAGCTAGTGATGCTATTTCGCTTTCGAGGAGGTAACGTGCATCGGTACGGCTCGCACCCGCGTGTGTGCCCGAAGAATGAGCAGACCCGCGGGTCTATGCCGGTTGTCAAAATCCATGGTTCTTGGACAGCTCGCGCTTGAAGGAAACCGGTAGGGGCCGGCGTCCCTGCCGGCCCAAGCTGGTTGATATGTTTAAGAAAAATGTGCCGGCACGGAGGCCGGCACCTACCGAAGCCCGAGCGGCAATCGGACATTATTCTTGACACTTGCTGTACCCCTACAGAGATCCCTCTGCCATGAGTAAATTTACACGCATACTTTTCGTGGTGACGGTACTCAACTTTGGAGTATGGGGAATAATCAATTCCGTGATCCACGGCGATGCGATCAACGGGAAAATGGAGCACGGAATATATTATGTGGCAGCGAAGGGCAGGTATGCCGAAGTGTCGCGAGGCGTTTACCTTTACAGCTACATCCATACCTGTACAAATTTTTTGTTGTTTCCGTCCACAATTCTTTCCGGCCTCCTGGATCTGAGAACCCGCGTTCGGAAACGCAAGCGCGACCAAACCGCTGACTCATTGGAGGACTGATAACAATTCGCTCTGAATCAGTGAAGATGATTTCAATCAAAATCGGCACGGACCTGAGCTTTGACAGGTCCGTGCCGAATCTATGTCAAGAGTCGCTTTTTGAATACCTTCCGTATGATACCGCCAGCTATAGCGGACTCGATTTGCCAGTTCGCAATTATTGGCGTAATACACGAGGCACAAGGTGTTGTCGCGAGGAGTGGAACGACGAAGCCGTCCTGTAGGGGCGCATGGCCATGCGCCCTTCCTGGATTCCCGTTTTCACGGGAATGACGAGGGGATTGCTTCGGGCTCGACGCCCACGCGACGACAACCGTCGGCAACGTGATGTTTTTTATGGTGAATCGGTCTCACACCATTCTCCTGGCACGTTACCTTACCTTGTTATCGGATCGGGAAGACATAACGGAAAGATTCTACCTTTCCCGACTGAGCGAGCGACCTCGAGACGACCCTACCACTCCTGAGGGGTTGACTATGTAGAAATACACCAGAAGCTTGTCGGGTGGCACGAAATCTTTCTGGTGGAATTCATATACTCTGGGACCAATCTTCTTGGGCTTGCCGCGAAAACAGACTGATACGAACTCGTCAGGGTCTTCTTTTACCAGCCTCAATGTGAATTCCCTTATCGGTCCTTTCCAATTGCGCCCGGTACCGAGAATATATTCAACAGTAGTATATTCCACTGATACCGATTCTGCCCCTCTGAACACAGCTTGCTTTACGCGATTTTCGATTCCGCGTTTCGTCATATCGTCAAGGCAATCTTCGTACCTTCTCTCTTCTCCCTTTCCTGTGAAAGAATCCCATAGTTTGTTCAAATACTCTTGGAAATCTTTCTTGGATTCGCCTGCACCAACTATGGCGTATCCGCGTCCAGATGCAGGCACATATTCATGTTCTACAACCGTTTCCTTCTTGGCAGGAAAGATCATTTGCCAATAGATCGTTTGATCGATACCCCACCAATAGAAGAGTTTTGATCCGAATCGGCCAATTTTCTGCTCCAAAGCTTTCCATTCTTCACCGGGAACGTCAAAGAATATCTCCTTGTCCGAGAAACCTAATTTGCGTAATTCATCCGTGATATCGCGGCCGTCTGTAACAGCCTTCCACAGAGTACTTGTGGGAACGGGCGCGCCATTCACCAGGACCGTAAAAGTCTTCGCTGTGATCCTCGGATCGCCAATTGAAGTGTTAGCGTGGCTAAGGCCATCAAAAAAGGGCAAAGGAAAAGCGACGGTCGTTTGGATATCCTGATCAGATTCGTTCAAGAACCGATATTTCACGCGCACATTGTCAGCAGATATTTCCAAGACTTCCTCGATCATCCGTATATGCTCGTTCTGTAGGAACTCAATGCCGCCCGCACCCAAGCGGGCAGTGGAATCGTTGGCAAACAACGTTGCCGGTAAAATCAAGGTCGTTGCGGAGACTATGACCGCAATTAAGGATGCCAGGATATTGTGTTGTTTCACCGCAATGTTCCTCAACGTTCCTGCTAGCCAGCTTACGTGACGCCTTATCCTATTTGTGTCTCCCGTCGATGGGAGGCCCACATATATCCGTTGCCAAAAATGTTGTTCGATTGGCGGCACAGTATTTCCGTCATTCCGGCGGAAGCCGGAATCCAGTCTTTTCAATATGTTCTGGACCCCGGCTTTCGCCGGGGTGACGGATGGTCAATAGGCCTTCATTTTTGGCGGACGCTATAGGTTCATTACCCAGGCGTGCCAACGCCACTTCTGAATCCGATTCCCGGCCCCATAGTGCTTGATAGGTTGACGTTTCAGGCTAACTTTACTTTTTGTCTCCCACCGAAGGCAAGGACTTTACTCCAATGATCTCGATAAGTTTGTTGACGTCGGTTGTCTTGAGGTTCATGCCTCCTTCCGACATTGGTAACAACATAATTTTCTTACCCTGAAGAGCTTCTGCGATCCGGAGCTTTACCAGCGCCTCTCCGCCGGATCCGGTAAGGGCTTTGTTCATCTGGCGGATTCCCGTGGCTTCCGCGATTCCTTCAGCTCGGATCGCTTGAGCCAAGAGCGATTGTTTTTCAAAGTACGCGTCCGCTTCTATCTTGGCTCTTCGATATTCGCCATCGACGTTTGCGACGAGCTTGTTTACTTCGCCTTTGGCTTCTTCAAGTTTTCGTTTGTATTCTTCCAACGCGGCATGTTGGGCCGATCGGTTCTTTTCGACCCGCTGGTCAGCGACCTTCTTATCCTCGATCGCTTTCTGGTAGTCGGGATTGAAGCGGTAATCTTTGGTCAGAACTCGCTCCACAATGATGCCCATAGGCCCGAGAATTTGTTGCAGCTCGTCTTTGACTATTTGCGCTTTGGCTTCCCGTTTGTCCGCAACGTAGAACCCTTCCGTCTTGAGTTCTCCGAAGATGTCTCTGGGTTTGCTCCGTGTCACCGTCCTAACGATCTTTTCCCGGAGTGTCTTGTCGTCGTTGGCCACGTATTGGAGGATGTGCGGCGCCTTGGCCGGATCGATCCTGTAAGCGATGATTACGTCCAGGCCGATGTCGTTGCCGTCAATGGTTTTGAAGAGCAGGTCATCACGGGCTTTCCGATCTCCTCGTTTCGGGTCGAAGGTCATTTCCAAGTTTTGGAGTTTGGTGTCGAAGGTGTGCCAGTCATTGATGAAGGGCAAGAAAAAGTAGGTAGAGCCCGGCGCGTACACCTTGTTTTCAACGCCTTTGTCGACGAATATACCGAACTTAACCGTCCTCACTCCAACTTCTGTTTCGCCGGTGGTCCGCGGAACACACCCGGCAAACATTATGCAAACCAAAGAAAGTGCCAGCAGTGAAAGGATCTGCCTCATTTTGCACCTCCTTTGCGTATGTCAAATAGATCTAATGTCTTCCCGAGACTCAAGGGATTGACGCCGTCCTTCCCGTCGCTGGGCAGAATGACCGTGTGCAGCCCTTTGTAAACGTCAGCCATTTTCAAGCCGACCATGCGCTCCGCGCCTTCGCCTTCCATTGCTTCGTTCTTGAGTTTAACTCGCTCAGCCTCCGCGACCTTTACCAGCAGGTCCGCTTCGGCATGCTTCTTGCGCAAATAGAGGTCCTTTTCAGCACGTTTCCTGGTGACGTACGCCTTGCCTTCCTCCATCTTTACCGCAACGGTGGCTTCCCCTTCTTGGACGATCTTTTTGATGATTGCCTCTTCCGTCGCTGCTCGCGCTTCAGCCTGATTCTTGAAAACTAGCTGGTCCTTGAGCTTCTTTTCCTCGATGTTTTTCTGAATCTCGTTACTATATTTGAAATAGCGGACCAAAACGAGCTCAACCTTGATTCCTTTCGGGTTCAATTCGCGGTTCAGGATTTCGCTCGCAGCATTGGTCCTCTTCACACGCAGCGGACTATTGTAGAATTCTTCGGTGGTAAGCTCGCCCAAAGTTGCCTTGAGAATAGGCTCGGCCTTGGGGATGATCCCATTGTCCTCGAAAAGGTTGCCCGGGCCGATCATGGTAAAAACCAGGTAGGGATCTGCAATCCGGTAGAGGATCGATACATCCACGTTTACGAAAAAGCCATCGGAGGTTTGAATGTGAGCCGCCTTTTCCCGCCGTGCTGAAAGAGCCGCTGTTGCCGGCGTGTTGGTCAGTTCCAGCACTTGGACTCCCTTAGGAAGGCGGTGCATCTCATGCATTCCCGGAATCACAAGGTACATTCCCGGCCCGTACACCTCTTTCTGCACCCCGCGGTGAGGCCCGATTCGCACCACCTTGATACCGAACTCGTCCGGTTCTACATAGACAACGCAGAGCTCATACAGGACGAAGAGCGCCGCGAGGATTGCGATGAGAATCTTTAGCTTTCCCGTGAATGGAAACCTTGGAATCGTGTAGCGGCTCTTGAGCTCTTCAAACCGAACGGACATTGCCTTCTGCGGTTCGTCCATCAGTTTCCCCTCCATTTGGTCGAAGCGGAGCAGAATTTGTGAGTTCTTGAAAGAGTCGCCGGGGAGGCCCTTTTTGCAAAAAGGGCCTCCCCGGACCTCTCCCCAAAAACTCCTAAATTTTCCAATGCTTCCAGCTCATAAACGGTACTCAGAGCAAAGAATTCGGCCTCACGTCGTCTTCACCTTCGTATGCGTGTGAAAGAGCAGATTTTGCGGCCAGCCCCAGTTCTTGCGAGCCTCAGTCTTCGTGGTCCAGGCATGTTGCTCTCTTCCTGTCGGCCACGAGAATTATTGAGGATTACAGCAAATGCTGCCATTCATAACAACCCTTGTCCAGCCCGCATGTCAATTGTTTTTTCACCTACAGCCCAGTTCTACCATCGAAGAGCGCTGAGGCAATCCAGCCGAACACGGCCGTGGTCCAAATGTGATCGAATTTCGTTGCAGTGAGATAGGCGTCTCTGGTAAGAACCGTGGCGCTCCGACGCGAGTGCGGCGTTGACGCGGTGGAAAGAAGGGTCCATACTGATTTATGAGGAGTCATGAGATCATCAAGCGATTAGAGGCTGATGGATGGATAAGACTTCGTCAAAAAGGGAGCCATATCCAATTCGGACACCCCACAAAGAAAGGCAGAGTGACGGTACCCCACCCGAAGAAGGACATGACGATTCGGACTATCAAGAGTATCGAAAAGCAATCAGGGCTGAATCTCTTATAACCAGAGGGATTGGAAATGGCTGAGTACGTGGCATTACTGAGCAAGGAGCCGGACAGTGATTACGGTGTGGACTTCCCGGACTTTCCCGGATGCGTAACAGCGGGAGCAACTCCCGAAGAAGTACGCGAGTTGGCCCTGGAAGCATTGTGCCTCCACATCGAAGGCATGATTCAGGAGGGCGAGCATATCCCGGCACCGAGCTCTATCGATGAAGTCAGGCCTGATAAACTGAACACTGACGTTGTGGGTATTTTCTTGGTCACCGTTCCTGACGACCTTGTGACGAAGAGCGAACAAGATATCCGGAAAGAAGGCATATTTAAGATGGAAAGCTGCGATTTGTCGTGGCGGAATCTTGATGCCCCTTAATTTCACCTCCCTCGGTTCAAGTGGTTAATTGGCAGGCCTGTCACTGTTCCTCCACCCTATGAAGTTCATGGAACGATAGAAGAATCAGGCTATTATGTCCCGCAGTTGGTCGTGGGTATTGTGGAGGTTCCTGCTACAGCCAATTGCTCTCTAGCCACTGAATCGCCGGCGTAAGATCATAGTTCTCTGCGAACGCAATCATGTCCGGCACCTTGCTCACATCATCATCGGCCCAACCCTGCATCAGGATCGGAGCGAGACGATGATAGCGGTCTCCCAACAACTGACGACATTGATAATCCGCGATCCCGCAGACTCCGTGCAGCATCAGGTATATTATGTGTCCGGCCCACTGGAGCTTTCCCCAGTCCAGCTTCATCCCCTCAATGTAATCGGGATGGCTCGCGCCGATGGAAAGGAGGACTACTTCTGACAGCGGCGGAGGGTTCGGCAAGCCTTGATCTTGCGATTGGGCCAACGCACACATGCTCGGATTCGGCGCACAGACGCCTCCGTCAATGTATCCATCGTCCGAAGGCCAAAAGGTTGGAGCAAGGCAACTATAAAGCCCCACCTTGTACACCGGCTGGGCGCCATCGTTGCCAGGCAGATCAAGGTTGTGAAACAACTTCGGCTTCGAGGCTCGTGGAACCGAAGCGACTTGAGATTCGTTGTCCAAATCAAACGCGGTGATGAGAACTTTCTTCTTGAGGTCCCCAAGCGTAAGTTGGTCGCCAATGGTTGCTTTGAGTTGCTGGGCAAGATTATCAGCTTCGTACTTGGCCCATATCCAATTGTCCCAGTCAATCAGCTGCTTCCACCACACGCGAGAGAAGACGTCGGCTGCTTTGTTCTCGTAAAGATCACGAAGCTCCTGCATGTCCCTTTCGCCTGCTACCCCGATTGCTATTAGTCCGCCGGTAGACGTGCCGGCAACCAGGTCCACGGACTGCAGCCACCCGGCCAGTTTTGGGTCCTTCGAGAGCCGCTGCAAAAGGACGATTGAAATAACCCCGAAAAGGCCTCCTCCGTCAATGCTGAGTATCCGGTACTTGGCCATAGCTGTGCCCTCCCCCCTGAAGTTTGTGCTTATCACAGAATATCTGAAGACATTCCAATGACTGCCCGATGAGGCTTCGTATTCCTTCGCCCGGTCCCAAGATGTCTTATCGGACCATAATGGCACTCTTAATGATAGCTTCAGGGAACTTCGAGCCAAAGTCCTTCATTGCGGGTTCGTTGATCATGACTCGGGGATTGGGGTCCATCTTCACCGGCACTTGAGCCACAGGTTTGCGCTTTACCACCACATCTACCACCGAGTCTGCGAGCATTTGTCCCAGCTTGAAATCGTCCGTAGAGATGCCGGTCAAGGCTCCGGCTTTCACCGGGCCCGCGGAATAAGAAAACATCGGGGTTTTGGTAGCATTAGCTATGGGCAGGAGATTGACTGCGTTATCTCTCACGAGTCTGGTATTGCTCAAGACGATAAGGTCCACTTTGCCGGCCGCCTGAGTTTTCTTGACCAAGTCTTCGACGTTGGATGCAAGCACCTCTTTATAGGCGATGCCCCGTTTCATGCATTCATCACTGGTTCCTGCCTGATCTATTGGACCGCCCGACTGACCTATTTCAAGAAGCAGCAACAGGCTCTTAGCCGTCGGGAACAAGCTCTTGATCATGTCGAACCGCTTTGGGTACGGGATGAAGTATGTCACCCCCGTCACATTACCGTCCGGGCTTTCGAGGCTGCTGACCGCGCCCAAGTCCGCCGGGTTGTTACACGCGCCCACGAAGCAAGGGACCGTCGGCTTGTTCATGGAAAGGAATTCGGCTCCTGAGGAGCGCAGGAACACGATGCCATCCATTTTGCCTTCGCATTCTTTGAAGACCTTTCCGGCTTCATCCAGGTCCTTGAGCTCACGGAAGAGCTTGATCTTGTAGTCGGGGGCCAGTTCTCTCATTCGAGGAAGGAACCCCATAATCGTGTTATTCGTCGTTAATGACTTGCCGACCCAGATGACGCCGATTTCCTTCGCGTGGATATCTCCATTCCAGAGGACTACGGCAAAGCTCCACACGAGGATACCTGCCAACAGACGATTCAGTAGTCTTCTCATCGGCCGAACTCCCTTCGAATACGGTAATCGCGCCTTCTGCTTCGGCTCACCGGTGTCGTCCATGCCTTACAAGCGCGCAGCAGCGAAGGAGATAATCAAGACAGGGGGAAACCGGACGGTCTTGCCTCTCCGGGATCATTCCGTAACTCCCTGTTTCAGGGGGTTCGCAGCATGTTAATGAACGGTCATTCGTAACGCGCAGAGAACCGGGCGGCAGTTCGCCCTTTGATGCACGATCATATAGGGCGTGCTCGCTTAGAGTCAAGTGCTTTCGGAAGGGCTGGGGACGAGGGAGTCAATCGCTTACCATTTGATATTGACAAGCGCTGCCGGCGCATAGTATGGAAATGGGGCGACTCTGACCTGAGAAACTCCCATCAACTCGAACTGCTCGTCGTACCATCGACGTGAAAATACACTGCTCTGCGGCGTTCTTCGCACACCGGGACCGATTCGGATTGAGCCATAGAACCCCGGCGCGAGATCTTTGTTCGGTTTTGTCATCACCGGGCATTAAGAGGTCGGCTCGTTGCCCGGGTGCGGGTCGGCGTGCCGGCTGGTTGGGTGAACGAATGCGCGTTCATGCTCGCAAGGGCCCGGAATTACGGCTCCCGGGACGCTGCATCCGGCGGGTGAAGACGCAACGATTGAGCCTGCGGTCCACGTGGCCGGCGCCTGGGAAGGCGCGGTGCGGAAGGCGATAACAAGGTGAGGAAGGTTTCGCCCGGGTGGCGTCCTGACAGCCGTAAGGAAAAAAGGCTTGACAGCACAGGGTCGGACGAGGCATGTATGAATGATCGTTCATTAACGTCCCCCGAAACCTGCGTGAGAAAAAGTTCCGAGTAGGATTTCGAACATGCGTGGTGCCGAAGCGAAAAATACCAGAACCACGGCAGGCACTGGCGTTCGAAAGAAGAGAATTCTGGCTCTGGCAAGGAATCTCTTCTGGCAAAAGGGTTATCATTCCGTCAGCATGAGAGATCTGGCCCACGCATACGGCTGCCAGCCGGCCAACCTCTACAATTACTTCAAAACCAAAGAATCCATCCTGTTCGAAGTGCTCCTGGAAGAAATGGAGCAGATAATCCAACCGATTGCACACATCGAAGCAGAGGAAGACGGCGACCCCGTCGAGCAACTGCGTCTCATTATCTTTGGCCATCTGAATGTGACCTTGAGTTATCGCAGATCTGCCAAGACACTTTTTGACGTGGCCCTGGGCAGCCTGTCCCCACGCGATCGGAAGGTCATAGTATCCATGCGGGATACGTACGACCGTATCATTCGTAAGGTCATCAAGAGAGGCCAGGAGAGAGGGCTTTTCGTCTCTTGTGATGAAAAGGTGGCGGGGTTCATGATAGCGTCTATGATCACCCGCACCAGGATCTGGTTTCATCCCGGAAAAGGCTTGACGGTGGCTGAATTGGCTCAATTCATCTTTCGCTTTACGCTCAGGGCTATCGGGGCGCGCGAAGAAGTGGAGAGGGCGGTTGCGTCCGGTAACACGGCAGGCCGCGACGCAAAGCGGATTCGCCACCTGAAAGATACTGCGGCTGATTCTCAAAGATTCAATTTTCCTGCGAGCGCTTGAACGGTATTGGTTTGAGGAACGATCAGCGGTGCTTTCCGGTCCTCGTCGCTGCTGAGGCGGGTGCGGGTTTCTCAATGGGCTTCCGTATATGGAGAAGCCGGAGTACGACCTGGACCCGGTAGACAGGTCGAGGTACTCAACTCAAACGCTAATTTACCAGAGAGGAGAGCTAGCATGAAAAAGTCGAGCAAGTTGGGTTCAATCTTCCTGGCCCTCATACTGGTTATGGCCGTGGGTTCCCCCGGCTGGGCGGCTGATCCTATTAGAATAGCGATCGTCGGGCCGATGCAATTCACCCAGGGTGAAGGTCACTGGAACGGGGCAACGATGGCTGCGGAAGCAATTAACAAGGAGGGCGGCATCTCGGTGGGCGGCGTCAAGCGCCCTATTGAACTCATCAAGGTTGATTCCAATGAGTTCCTGAGCATTCCCGACGCCACAAACGCGATGGAATTGGCCATCAGCAGGCATAGAGCGGATTTCGTCATAGGCGGTTTCCGTACTGAAGCCGTCCTGGTGATGCAAGATATCGCGATGGACAACAAGAAGATCTTCCTGGGATGCGGAGCTGCTCATCCTGAGCTGTGCGACCGGGTAACAAAGAACTACGATCGGTACAAGTACTGGTTCCGAGTAACCCCCATTAACTCCAAGTTCCTCATCAAGGTGGACTTCATCCTCCTGAACATGGTTGCCAAGATCATGCAGAAGGAGCTGGACATCCCGAAGATCAAGGTCGCAATCGTGGCTGAAAAAGCGGCGTGGGCCGATCCATTGGTTGCCGTGGCCAAGGACAGCCTCCCCAAAATGGGCATGGAAGTTGCCGGTGTTTGGCGGCCGTCACCTGTGGCCACGGACGCGACGGCCGAGCTTTCGGCTATTCAGCGTGCCGGAGCCCATATAATTTTCACGAGCTTTTCTTCTTCCGTGGGCATTCCGTTTGCCAAGCAGGCCGGCGAACTCAAGATCCCCGCTCCGCTGGTAGGGATTAACGTTGAAGCCCAAAAGGATGGCTTCTGGGCCGCTACCGGTGGACAGGGCAACTATGGTGTCACCATATCCACCTACGGACCGGTGAAGATCACCGAGTACACCCTCCCGTTCTTCAACGAATACAGGCAGCGATTCAAGGAAGCTCCCAACTACACGGCTGGTACTTACGATGCCATCGATTTGCTGAAGGAGGCTATAGAAAAAGCCGGGTCTGTGGAGACCGACAAAGTGATCGCTGCATTGGAAAAAACCGACCTGAAGGGTCCTGCGGGCAGGCTTGTATTCTCCAAGGATCATGATGTGATTTGGGGTCCGGGGTACACCACTGCCCTTGGGACTCAATGGCAGGATGGGAAAAACGTGGCTGTGTGGCCCTATCAGTGGGAGAATATCAGCTATGAGGGCGTTGTCCCGTACAAGCTCCCGCCCTGGGTAGTAGAACACTACAAGAAGAAATAAAGCTTCTCACACGCGGCTCTTCTGAATTATCAGAATCACGTGTGAGGTAATCAGAGAGCTGCCGGGGAGGTCCATTCCCGAGAATGGGCTTCCCCGTGCCTCAAGTCTAATTCAATGAGCGAGCTGTGAGCCGGAAGTGGAGTTGATGCATGTTCCAGGACATTATCATTAATGGGTTGATCAACGGCAGCATCTACGCGCTGCTGGCAATCGGTTTCTCGCTGATCTTCGGCGTGGCAAGGCTGGTCAACATCGCACACACTGCGTTCTACATGGCATGTGCGTATCTAATCCATGTGGGCTTCAGTTACTGGGGGCTTTCTATGCCCTTGGCGATTGTGCTCGCTATTGGGCTCACCACAATCATTGGGTTGGTATCTTATCGGCTCTTCATCAAACCCATCCGGGAATATGAAGCCGCGGTGTTGATAGCCACCATAGCCTTGGGCATGGTCTTCCAGGAAGTCATGCTCATTGCCTTCAAGGGCCATATGATGGGTGTGCCTCCGGTAGCCACAGGGTTCGTGATTTTGGGAGGGGTCAAGGTTGCGAATCAGCACCTGCTGGTCCTTGGGGTGGCGGTGCTGGCTCTCTTCGTCACGTGGTTCCTTTTGATGAAGACCCGGGTCGGACTCGCGATAAGGTGCACGGCCCAGGACAGCGAAATCGCAAATCTCATGGGCATGAATGTCGACCGAGAGATTATGATAGCCCTGATCGTTTCTGTAGTTCTGGCCGGCGTGGCCGGAGCGATCGTGGTGCCCCTTCGCGTTATCGATCCGCACATGTGGTTGCCTCCTTTGATTATGATGCTTGCTGTGGTGGTCCTCGGCGGCTTGGGCAGTGTCAAGGGGAGCTTCGTGGCCTCATACATCCTTGGATTTACCGAGGCTGCGGTGGCGATCGGCCTTCCCATGGGATCCTTTCTAAAAGGGTCTGTGGCTCTTTCAATTATGATTATCGTGCTGCTCATACGCCCGGAAGGTTTGTTCGGTATAGCCTTTGAGGAAGAGAGATAGAATGGGACTCATCTGGTTTCAAATCAAGAGGGTTTTCACTCTATTCAGGAGTGAAGTGCTGGTGCTTCCCAGTCGAGTGGCGGTTCTGATCTTTGCAGTGGCGCTCGTTCTGTTGCCCCTGTACACGCAGGACCCCTACATTTTGCGCATCCTTATCTTAACCAGCGTGTTCGCGATCTTTGCCGCGAGTTGGGACCTGCTCTCCGGGTTCACGGGCCAGATGAATTTCGGCCACGCGCTCTTTTTCGGAGTGGCTGCGTACACAAGCGGCCTGATAAACGTGCATTTCAAAGTTCCCCATTTCTTCACTATCCCTGTCGGTGCGCTCGCGGCAGTGCTGACAGGTCTCGTTGTCGGTATCCCCTGTCTCAGGTTGCGTCACACGTATCTTGCCCTTACCACACTGGCGTTCCCCCTTATTCTGATGGGCGTGGTATTTGCCATACCGGATGTGACAGGCGGAGAACTGGGGGTCTCTGGTCTCGATCGACTTTCGGGGTCTCGAGTTCACGATTACTACATAACGACGGTGCTCATGCTCGTATTGTGCTTTATTATGTGGAAGATCACCGACTCCAAGACCGGAATCATCCTCCATGCGATTCGCGAGGACGAGCTGGCCTGCCGGACAGCGGGCATCAACACCACCCGTTATAAGCTGATGGCCTTTTGTTTGAGCGGTTTCTTTGCGGGCATCGCCGGTGGGCTCTATGCTCACATTATGCGGACCGTGGGTCCGTCCACCCTGGAGGTCTCCATGTCCTTCCAGGTAATCATCTGGTCGGTCTTCGGAGGAGTCGCTTCCATATACGGTCCCATCGCAGGGGTGTTCATTCTGTTTCCTGCGGCCGAGGTCCTCAGGGTGTGGCCGGAGTGGCGCATGTTGATCTTCGCGTTTCTCGTCCTGCTGACACTTCTCTTCATGCCGGAAGGGATGATCCCGTGGGTCCGCGACAAGATAGAAAAACAATGTCCTCGGTGCAAAATCCGGAGCATTGCGCTCCGAAAAACCTGTCGAGTCTGCACCGCGGATTTGGATTAACCGACATGCGTTGGTTCGAGGATTCTTTTTCGGAGTGAAATAAATGACCGCCAAAGAAGTCTACTTGTCAAAACCCTGGTTGAAATACTATCCGGAAGGAGTTCCACCTGAGATTCCAATTCCACAGCAATCCCTTCCGGAGCTATTCAACGAAGCGACCGAGAAATATTCATCTAAAGAAGCGGTCATCTTCTACGGGAAGAAGATCACGTATCGCGAGTTGCGCAATCTGGTAGACCGTTTTGCTACTGCCTTGGCGGACCTGGGCGTGGCAAAGGGAGACAGGGTGGCCCTGCATCTGGTGAACTGCCCTCAATACGTGATTGCGTACTTCGGAGCGCTCAAGGCAGGAGCGGTGGTGACGCCTATAAGCCCCGTGTACACCAGCCAGGAAGTTGCCCACCAACTGCGAGACAGTGGCGCCCAAACCGTAGTTTGTCAGGACATCCTCTACGACAATGTGGATAAGAGCGGCGTCCCGGTGAAGAATCTCATATTGACCGGCATCGCCGAATACCTGCCCTGGCTGAAGAAAGTCGTCGGGAAGAGCGCACTGCGCAAGGTGTACCGTGAAATGAACGTGCCGGCGCTCAAGGCCTTGAAAAGGGAAGGCCTTTACCAATTCCAGGACCTGCTCAAGAAGTATCCCGCTCAACCGCCCGCAATTACTTTCGATCCCGACAGCGATGTAGCTGCACTGCCCTACACGGGCGGAACGACCGGTCTTCCCAAGGCCGCGATTCTGACCCACAGGAATATCGCCGCGTGCCAAGCTCAGGCCATGGCCTTCTGGGAGGGTATCTTCCGTCCAGGGAATGAGGTGGTCATAGCGTTCCTGCCCTTTTTCCACATCTACGGGCAGGTCATCATTATGCTCTTCTCTCTGGTTCAGGGATACACGCTGGTGTTGCTGACCACTCCCGATATCGACGACATCCTGGATGCCACGGAGCGGTACCAGGCATCAGCTTTCTATGGGGTGCCGACCCTGTACGAGTATCTGAAAGACTATGAGAAGACCGACCGCGTGAATTGGAAAAGATTCAAGATGATCGCATGTGGCGCGGACACGCTCCATGAATCCACGATGAAAGACTGGGAGCGCAGGACCGGTTGCAGGATCCTGGAAGGTTACGGCATGACCGAATCTTCCTCACTGAGCCATACCAGTCCCTTGCAGCGGCCCAAGAGCGGATCGTTCGGCGTTCCGATTCCCAATCTCAAGGCGGGAATCATCCATCATGACGGCAAGGACTTTGTCGATGTGGGTGAGGTTGGCGAGCTCATTCTGTGCGGCCCAAACATCATGAAGGGGTACTGGCAGCGACCTGAAGATACGGCAAGCTCCCTGATCGATATTGACGGCGAGAAATGGCTTAGAACAGGCGACCTGGTGCGCATGGACAACGAAGGCTACTTCCATTTCTTTGACCGGAAGCGAGATCTCATCAAATACAAAGGGTATGCCGTCTTTGCCCGCCATGTGGAAGAGGTGCTGTACAACCATCCGCAGATCAAGGCAGCCGGAGTGGTGGGAGTGGCCGATCCTCGGGTGGGTGCGATCATAAAAGCCTACGTAGTGCTTCAGCCTGAGGCGAGAGGCAAGGTTTCCGAGGAGGAGATCATCGCGTATTGCCACGAGCACCTGGCCCACTACAAAGTCCCCAAAATAGTGGAATTCAGAGGCGAACTCCCCAAGACGGACGTGGGAAAGGTCTCCCGCCGTGAACTGCGAGATGAGTCTGAGGAGAGTTGATATGCCCGAGCTGTTCCTTGAAATCCGAAATCTCAATAAGAGCTTCGGCGGACTGCTGGCATCAAATGACGTCAGCCTTTCTATGCACCGGCATGAGATAGTCGGCCTGATCGGTCCCAACGGAGCGGGCAAGACTACGCTGCTGCGTCTGATCATGGGCATACTGAGGCCCGATTCCGGGACCATTCACTACAAAGGGAAGAATATCGGCGGTCGCAAAACCTGGGACATTGTGAACATGGGGATCGCATCGACGTTCCAGAACATGAGGCCGTTTCGTCGGCTCCCCATCATAGCCAACGTGATGGTATCGTGCCTCAGCCCCCGCGCCATGACACGGGGTGAATGGGTAAAGCGGGTCGAAGCGAAAGCCATGGACGCGCTGGAATTCGCCGGCATCTCCGATGTGGCCCTGGAGAAGGCATCCACACTTTCCCAGGGAGACCTCAAGCGGCTGGAAATCGCACGGGCCATAGCGACGGAGCCGGAACTGCTGCTCCTAGACGAACCGTTCGGAGGGCTCAGCCCGGCCGAAACGGACCTCATGGCAAAATCCATCAAGAGGCTGCACAAAGGCGGGCGGTTCGGCCGTCTCCACAGCGAAGGTCCGGCAATGATTATTGTGGAACACAAGCTGCAGCAACTGATGAAGATCGTGGATCGCATCGTCGTGCTCAACTTCGGCACACTCATTGCCGACGGCGCGCCGGATGACGTAGTGAAGAACCCCGAGGTGATCGAGGCCTATTTTGGGGAAGGAGGGATCTGAGTTGCTCCTTACCGTAACCGGTTTGACTGTTGTTTATGATCGGGCAATGATCATCAATGACCTCTCCATGAGGGTGGACACAGGGGAATTGGTGAGCCTCGTCGGCCCCAACGGAGCGGGCAAATCCACCACGCTGCGAGCCATAACCGGGCTGGTGGCCTGGGAAAAGGAAGTGCTCAGCAAGACCACTGGTGGAGATGTTACCCTGAAGGGTGAGGTCGTTTTTGACGGGGAACACATAGAGCACGTTCCGGCTCACCAGATCGTGAAGAAGGGTCTTATCCATTGCCCCGAGAGGCGCAGACCGTTCAGGGAATTGACTGTGCTTGAGAACCTCATGGCCGGCGCCTATCTCGTGAAGGAAAAAGCAGAGATTCAGAGCAATCTGGAGAAGGTCTATCAGTTGTTTCCCGTTCTCCATTCACGAGCAAGTCAAGTGTCCGGGACCCTATCCGGTGGAGAACAGCAGATGCTGGCTATCGGCCGGTCTCTTATGTTTCGTCCCAGGCTCCTGTGCATTGACGAACCCTCCACAGGCCTCGCTCCCATTATGCGGACTGAAGTTTTCAACAAGATCGAAGAGATCCGCGGCCTGGGCATTACCGTGCTTCTCATAGAGCAGGAAGTCAGCACGGTCTTTAAAATGGCTTCGCGCAATTATGTGCTCTCATCAGGAAAGATCATAGCCGAAGGTTCAGGAGCCGATCTGCTCGCGGACGAAGTTATTCGAAAAACCTACCTGGGGCTGTAGTTCACTGGGGTAGCTACAGCGGGACGCAAGACCTGTAAGCCTCGAGAAGGAGCAGGCGGGAGGCGAGCTTGGGAAGGGGTCATTGCGCCTGAACCAATCATGGTTCCAATCGACCGCGCCCCTTGATCCAAAGCTTTATACCGCTTCCCTCTCATTTGAATTCACCTTCAGATGCTCAGAGTGGCGCATTCACCTGTCCGACTTTGCGCCGCAGCTAAGTCAGCCCCGCGAAGAACGTCGGGTTGAGGCTCGCGGCGGGGGGGGGGAAGCAAGCCGGACAGGTGGGCGCCGATATTCACGGTCACATGACCATTAATTGCCAAGTCTATTATTGGATAAGGGAGTGATAGGATATGAAGACCGATTTCAAAACCATCAAAGTTGACATCCAGGGGGCTGTCGCAGTCCTGGTCATGAACAATCCGCCGGTGAATCAACTTTCCGAGCACTTTGTGTTGGAGCTGGCCGAAGCCATTTCCAGCGGATTTGAGGACCCGCAAGTGAAGGCTGTCGTCCTGACGGGTACAGGCAAGAACTTCATAGCAGGAGCCGATCTTACGGAGATCTACAAGGTGAAGGACAAGGAGTACCTTCTGCCCAGAGTAAAAGCCAATTCGGCATTCCTCAACCGGATCGAGATGGGTCCCAAGCCGGTTATAGCTGCGATCAACGGAAATGCGCTGGGAGGCGGCCTTGAGATTGCCATGGCCTGTCATTACCGGGTGGCTGCTAAAGGGGTTCAGCTTGGACAGCCGGAAGTCATGGTGGGTCTGATCCCCGGAGCGGGAGGAACTCAGCGGCTGCCCCGGCTGATCGGGCTACCCAATGCCCTGGAAATGATCACTGTCGGAAGACCGATCGATGCTGAAAAAGGTTACTCCAGGAGGCTCGTAGACGAGGTCGCAGATCCGGAAAATCTCGTGCCCACCGCCGTGGCCGCAGCGGGCAGATTCATCTCTGGGAAGATCTCGTTGGAAAGCAAACGCACACGCTTCCGGTACAATCGCCTGCCCAGTGCGGCTGAACTGAAGGCCGTATCGAACGGCGCGAAATTCATGGCCATGACAAAGGCCAAAGGGTACATCGCACCTTTCAAAGCTATCGACGCTATCGAAAAGGGCCTTTCGTTCGATATGGAAGCGGATATCGACCGGGAGGCGGAGCTCTTTTCCGACTGTGCCGTGTCCGATGTAGCCAAGAACCTCATCGGCATATTCCTGAATACCAGATCCGCAGGGCGTTTGCCGCGCATCGAAGGCATAACGCCGGCTCCGATCAAGAAAGTGGCCATGCTTGGCGGCGGTGTGATGGGATCGGGGATCGTGAACCTGCTGCTCAGCGCGGGGCTTGATACGGTCCTGTGGGACATCAACCAGGAAGCCCTGAATAAGGGCGTAGCCTCTGTGCGCAAAACCTACGACTACCCGATCAAGAAGAAAAAGATGACCCAGGAAGGCCTGGAGTCAATGCTCGAAAAGCAGCTTACCACTACAACCGCTCTCGAGGACGTACGAGAGGTGGACCTGGTCATCGAAGCCGTGCTCGAAAACATGCAGGTCAAGCAGGACATATGGAAGCAGCTCGAAACAATATGCAAGCCTGAAGCCGTCTTCGCGACCAACACTTCCGCGCTACCCATCACCGAGATGGCTTCCGTGTTGAAGGATCCCGGGCGCATGATCGGTTTGCACTTCTTCAATCCCGCGCACCGGATGCAACTCCTGGAGGTCATCTGCGCGCAGAAGACCACCGATCAAACACTCGCCACGTGCGTGGCCTTTGCCCGCACCATCAAGAAGATACCCATCGTGGTCAACGATGCACCTGGGTTTTACGTCTCCAGACAGCTCGGCGGGCTTTTCGGCGGGTCCGTGTACCTAGTCGCAGACGGTGTGGACGGCAATCAAATCGAGCGGGTCATGAAGGATTTCGGGATGCCAATGGGCCCAGCGGAACTAGCCGACCTCACAGGCATCGACATAAACTATCACGTGAACCGGACCTTCGAGCAAAGGCTTGGAGAGAGGTACAAGATCCACCCGCTCACCGAGGCGATCTACCAGACCGGATGCTACGGCAGGAAGACCAAGGCGGGTTACATGGATTACAGCGGAGATCGGCCTATCCCGAACAAGAAGGTTGTGGACGTTATCCAAAAGTATCTCAAGGACAACGGGGTCTCTCCGCGCAAGGTTTCCGACGAAGAGATAGTTGATGCCATGCTTGCCTTGGCAATAAATGAAGCCGCGCTGATGATTGAAGAAGGAGTATGCGACCGGCCCCAGGACATGGACCTGGCCATGATTTACGGCACAGGGTTCCCGCCGTACCGGGGAGGGATACTGAGGTACGCGGATAAATGGGGCTGCGCCAACGTGTACAAGAAACTGGTCGAGCTGGAGAGCCGTTACGGAGTGCGGTTCAAACCTTCCCAGCTCCTCAAAGAGACGGCCGACTCGGGGAAGACCTTTTACCCACAGTAGCCGCGGCCCTCATGCGCCTGACCTTCATTGCACAACAGGACTTTCGATAGCGAGAGGAGACTCAGATGAAAGACGTAGTCATTACCGGATATCTCAGGACCGCCCAATCCCGCTCCCGTCCCAAAGATCCCGCGAGGGACTGGTTCGGCAAAATGCGGGCCGATGAGCTTCTGGCCAAATTGCTGCCGGAACTGGTCAAGAGACAGGGCATAGATCCCAAAGAACTCGATGATTTCATCGTGGGATGCGCGACCGCAGTCGGCGAACAATGGGCGTACGGAGGTCGCTTTCCGATCTTTCTGGCCAACTTCCCTGACACGATCCCGGCGAAATTCGTCGATCAGCAGTGCGGCTCCTCCATGGCGGCCATCCATATGGCCTATCTGGAAGTAGCCTCGGACAACGCTGACATTGTCATGGTGGGCGGAATGGAGCATATGACCAGGGTCCCTATGGGCGGGATGACCTCCGACAGCGGAATGATTGCGCCGAATATGGCCCTTTTCGCGGCTCCGGAATATCTCCATTGGGACATGATGACCTCGATCAACATGGGACTTACTGCCCAGAAGCTCCTAAGCCAGACGGATTTCACTCGTGAAGACATGGACAAGTGGGCGCTTCGATCTCATCAACTCGCGGCAAAGGCCCAGGAAGAAGGCTTCTTCGACGGAGAAATCCTCCCCATCGAAGCGCCTCAGGCAGACGGCTCGGTCACGACCGTGAATAAGGATCAGGCCGTGCGCGGGGACACGACGCTGGAAGGTCTGGCGCAATTGCGTTCTGCTTTCAAGGAGGGCCACCAGATCACCGCGGGCAATTCATCTCCGCTTAACGCGGCAGCCACGGCCATGATCCTGATGTCCCGTGAGAAGGCAAAAGAAAAAGGGATCAAACCGCTGGCCGCCATACGAGCCATCGGGTTCGCAGGCGTGGATCCCACGATCATGGGCTCAGGACCGGTTCCTGCCAGCCGAAAAGCTCTCGATAAAGTGGGATTGCAGGCAACGGACGTGGATTACTGGGAAATAAACGAGGCTTTCTGCATCGTAGCCCTTAACTGCATTAAGCAACTGGGAATCGATCCGGAGAGGGTCAATGTGATGGGAGGAGGCACCGCGATCGGTCATGCTCTAGGCGCGACCGGCATACGGCTCGTAGGGACTCTGGCCCGCATCCTGAACAAGAAGGGAGGCCGGTACGGTTGCGCTAACGCATGTGTAGGCGGCGGCCAGGGCGTGGCCACGATCATTGAGCGGGAAACATAATAAAGCGATCAAAAGATACTCTTGTATCGTTTTGCCAACGCTGGTTGACAGCCTGTGGGATTGCCTGTAGGGGCGTGATTCATCACGCCCTGTAACGGGCGCAATGAATTGCGCTCCTGCACCTTATGGTCGCATCTTTCTGCCGTAGGTCGCTGGGATTGCGGCATTCTCACACAGCGGTCATGTGGCAATGGGATGTCCGACTGAAACCATTGCTTCGGATATCTTTCTTGAGTTTGTGCACAGTATCAATCCTCACTGGGAAAAGGGCTTGACACGACGGGGCATGATAGGCACGATGTGAATGATCGTTCATTAATATCAATATGACGCTGGCCATCGCACAGGGGTAAACGGAGAGCCGAAAAACGCCTCCACGGAGGTACTCGAACATGGACAGAGTCGAACCGAATAAAGGTAGGGCAAGGGCAGGAACTCACATCCGGAAGAAAAGAATCTTGGCTTTGGCTCGCAAGCTGTTCTGGCAGAATGGCTATCATTCTGTCGGAATGCGGGAATTGGCTCGTGCCTACGGATGTCAACCGGCCAACCTCTACAATTACTTTGAGACAAAAGAGGCCATCCTCTTCGAGATGCTTCGCGAAGAGATGGCGAAGATAATCGAGCCGATTGCGCATCTCGAAGAACAAGACGGCGACGCTGTGGAGCAACTGCGATTCATCATTTCCCGTCATGTCAAAGCCATCCTGAGCCATCCCAGGTCCGGCAAGGCACTGTTTGACGTGGCGCTCGGCATCCTGTCGCGTCGCAACCGGAACGCCATAGTGTCCATGCGCGATACGTATGAGCGTATCGTCCGCAAAGTGCTTCGGAGGGGACAGGAGCAAGGGGTATTTCTGCCATGTGATGAAAAGCTCGTAGGCGTGATGATCGCGTCCATGGTTACTCGCACCAAGATGTGGTTTCACCCCAAGAAAGGTGCAACAGTAGATGAGTTGGCTGATTTCATCTTTCGATTTGTTCTAGGAGGAATTCAGGCTGACGAAGCAACGCATGAGGCGCTATGGTGGCCGCCAGGCCCTATGGATAAGAAACTCAAGCCCATCTGACGCCATCTGAGAGACTCTATTGAGAGGAGAGTGGAATGGGTAAGCGAACATTGAGAACAGCCCTTTGCGACATGTTGGGAATCGAATATCCGATTCTGAGCGCCGGCATGGGGCCCACATTGATAGGTGAAAACACCGGCGCGCCCGTGGAACTGGTTGTGGCAGTTTCGGAAGCCGGCGGGCTTGGAGTGCTCGGCGGAAGTGGCTTCACGGTGGATGAGCTCCGGGATGCCATTCGGGAGATCAAGGCCAAGACTGACAAGCCCTTCGGGGTGGATCTTCTTCTACCTAAGAGCCTGGATACCGAAGGCGCGCTTGATGCGCAACGCGCAGACGAAATACCGCTCAGCACGGTAATCAAGTCTATTCCGAAGCCGCATCAAGAGTGGATTGAGAAGATCAAGGCCGACCTGGGGCTCTCTGATGTGGATGTGATGATCAAGACGAACACGACCACAAGGCGCCCGCGGGAGTCCATCGATGTTTGTATCGAGGAACGGGTTCCTCTTTTTTGCGCAGGTCTGGGGAATCCAGGATTCATGGTGGAGCAAGCTCATGCAGTAGGAATGAAAGTCCTCGGGATAACGGGCAATTCAAAGAATGCCCGTCGTATGGCCCAGTCGGGCGTAGATCTCATTGTTGCTCAGGGTCATGAGGGTGGAGGTCACACCGGCAGAATCGGGACCATGGCGCTGCTCCCTCAAGCAATCGACGCGGCTGCGCCTGTGCCGGTATTGGCCGCGGGAGGAATCGGTGATGGTCGCGGCCTTGCCGCGGCATTGGCTATGGGCTGCGTGGGTGTTTGGGTTGGAACGCGATTCCTGGCCACCAATGAAGGCGGCGCACTGGATGTGAACAAGGAGCGTATTCTTAAGTCAACTGATGAGGATACCCGTGTCAGCACGGCCTACACGGGCAAGACCCTGCGAGCGAGCTTGAACGAGTTTCACAGGCTATGGGATTCGTCAGGGCTTGAGCCACTGCCCTTTCCCACTCAAGTGGTGATCTCTTCGGCTCTTCTTTGGAGCTTTGTCGATGCCCACAAGACCGATTATGTGGGCGGTCTTGCCGGACAGATTTCAGGTCTGATCAAGGAAATTAAGCCCGCACGACAGGTGCTGGAAGAGATGGTGGAAGAGGCGGTGGAAATCATAGCGAAAAGACTACCGACGTACGTGACTTCCTGACAGCTTCATAGTGCTGCGCGTTGATCTTGAGCCTCTTGTTTCGTGCGCTACGTCCCCTCCCCAAGCCCCTTCCGCCAGGGGAGGGGAATGCACCGGCAGAGACGCCGGCGCCTACCAAAGCCCTAGCCCCTCCCTTGATGGGAGGGGACCGGGGAGGGTGAGATCGGGTCGGATTCGATGCGTGGCTGTACGACATTTTTTCCATATTTTTTGACATCCGTTGGAGGGAGCAGTGCGCTTGTCTCCTTTGAGTTGGAGTACGCATAGGAAAGCAGCAACGAGGAATCTTGAATGATACGTTTGGACCTCATTGGCAAGAAGTACGGCCCCGTCCCGTTTCGATACACGTGGAAAGATGTGGTCCTTTATGCTTTGGGCATCGGCGCACAAACGGACGAACTCCCGTTCATCTATGAGAATGCGAAGGGTGGGTTACAGGTTTTCCCCAGCTTTGGCACCGTGATGGGTACGGGGTTATGGACCAAATTCTTTAGCGAAGTGGACGTGGATCATTCCCGGTTCATTCATGGGGAGCAGGGTGTGAAGCTCTATCGCCCGATTCCTCCCGAAGGCACCGTTCTCGTTGAAGGAGGAATTGTCGATATCTATGACAAGGGTAAAGGCGCCTTCATCATATGGCGAATGAAGGTTATGACAGAAGGGGGCGAACCCCTGGTCGAAACCGAAAGCGGCATCTTCTACCGGGGTGAAGGAGGCTTCGGCGGAAATCCTGGGCCCAAAGCCGAGGCTCTCGATCCGCCGGAAGGAGTCGCTCCGACTTTCACTGCCTCCTACTTTGTTCCGGGAAATCAGGCAGCGCTCTACCGGCTGAACGGCGATCCCAACCCTCTGCACCTGGACCCGGAATTTGCGCAAATGGGGGGTTTCCCTCGGCCTATTGTGCACGGTCTCTGCACGTACGGTTACGCGGTGAGAGCCATACTCCACAATGCCTGTAACAGCGATGTGGCGCGGTTCAGAGAGTTCAAGGCTCGTTTCTCAGGCGTGGTTTATCCCGACGACACGCTCGTAACAGAGGGATGGAAAGACACGGGCGGGCGATACCTGATCCGGTGCAGCACCGACCGCGGGGTAGTGCTCAGCCACGCGTACGCCGTGGTTGATCATAGGAATGTGCTTTCAACTAAGTGAAACGGTCACCGCGGCGTGCTGGGGATCTCCTGAACGAAGGTCCGACGGCCTCGCGTCGTCCGAAGAGAAGGAGAACCCCTGGCTCGCCGCCTACCGGCAGCTTGTTTGATCGCGCATTGGTGCTCGCGCTTTATCCAACCGCTGGAATCATCTCTTCGATGCAAGGAGAGAAACATCATGGCTTTGAAAACGGGCGATCAGTACCTCGAATCCCTCGAGTCACTCGAGCTTGAAGCCCATGTACTCGGAGAGAAAACCGACCAACTGGCCGAGCACGGGCTCATCGCGCCTTCCCGCAAGGCCGTTGCCTTCACGTACGACGCGGCCCACGATGCACAAGGTCGGGAGCTGCTTCGCTCGTATTCACGCCTGTGCAATGACGAAGTCAACCGCTTCACGCATCTCCACGAAAGCGCGCAGGACCTCGTTACCAAAGTGAAGATGCAGCGTTATTGCGGCGCGATGACCGGCTGCTGTTTTCAGCGCTGTGTGGGCTTGGACGCGGCCAACGCGGTGTACAGCACCACTTTCGAGTGCGACAAGAAGCACGGAACGCACTTTCATGGCCGTTTTAGCGATTACTGGAAGTGGATTCAGCAGGAAGACCTCGTGGTAGACGGCGCGATGACCGATCCCAAAGGAGATCGCGGTCGCAGACCCAAAGATCAGGTGGACCCGGACCTTTTCCTCAGAATTAAAGAGCGGCGACCCAACGGGGTGGTGATAAACGGGGCCAAGTTGCACCAAACAGGTATGCTCAATTCCCACGAAATTCTCGTCATGCCTACGATGGGAATGCGTCCAGGTGAGGAGCCCTGGGCCATCTGCTGCGCGGTGCCGACCAATGCCGCTGGGGTGCGATACATCTACGGCCGGCAAACCAGCGATACCCGGAAGCTGGAGCAATACAAGCTGGACGTAGGCAACCCCATCTTTGGCGGCCAGGAAGTCATGACCGTTTTCGAGGACGTGTTTGTGCCGGAAGAGCGGATATTCCTGGACGGGCAGGTGGACTTCACGGGCATATTGGTGGAACGATTCGCGTCTTATCATCGCCAGAGTTATGGCGGCTGCAAGGTAGGAGTGGGGGATGTGCTCATTGGGGCCACCGCGTTGATCGCTCGAATGAATGGCGTGGATAAGGCGAGCCATATTAGAGAAAAGATTGTGGAGATGGTCCACCTGAACGAAACCCTGTACTCGTGCGGCTTGGCCTGCTCCAACCAGGGTTGGCCCACGCTTGCGGGCAATTATCAAGTCGATCTTCTGCTGGCAAACGTGTGCAAGCTCAACGTTACGCGCTTCCCTTACGAGATAGCCCGCCTGGCCACCGATATTGCCGGCGGCCTGCTCGGCACCATGCCCGCGGCCGCGGATCTCAACGATCCGGAAACGGGGCCGTATATAAAGAAATACCTGGCGGCCAACCCCAAATATCAGGTTGTGGATCGCATGAAAGTGCTCAGGCTAATAGAGAACCTGATTGCAGGAGCCGGCGCAGTGGGCTACCTAATCGAGTCTATGCACGGCGCGGGTCCACCCGCGGCACAAAGAATTATGATAGAAAGGCAAGCAGAACTGGAAGACAAAATGCAACAAGTGATAAACTTGCTGTCCATTACCGTACAATGATCTGGTCTGTTAAGGAGGGACGATATGGATTTTGATCTGACCGAAGAACAGCGCATGATTCAAGACATGGCGTATAAATTCGCATCAAACGAGTTCCCCGCGTATTCTCAGGAGTGCGACCGGGAAGAAAAATGGCCTCGAGACCTCTGGAAGAAGGCCTGTGAAGCCGGGCTGGTGGGCGCGGTCGTACCGGAAGAGTACGGTGGCCCCGGATATGGCTTCCTGGAAGCTGCCCTGGTCACGGAGCAGCTCAGTCGCGTAGACATGGGGCTTTGCCTTGCAACCACAGCCTCGGTCTTCGGTTCCGAGCACATCGTCTTCTTCGGCAGTGAAGCCCAAAAGAAGAAGTATCTCCCCCCGTTGGTTGCCGGCGAAGCGATCTCCGCGGGCGCGTTCACCGAGCCGGACGCGGGGACCGATGTGGTGGCCGGCCGCACGAAAGCCGTGAAAGATGGTAGTGACTACGTGATCAACGGCACCAAGATGTTTATCACGAACGGCACCATCTGCGACTACTATGTGGCCTTCTGCGTTACGAACCCTGAAGCGGAGAAAAGGCATCAGCGCCACAGCCTTATCATAATTGAAGCCGACCGACCTGGAGTCTCCAGCACCAAAATCCGCGGCAAGATGGGCATTCGAGCGAGCGACACGGCCGAAGTGGTGTTCGAGGACGTGAGGGTGCCCCAGGAGAACCTGGTGGGCGAAGAGGGCCGTGGTTTCCATCAGCTCATGCACTTTTTCGACGCGACCCGTACCACGGTGGCCGCGCAAGGTGTGGGCGTGGCCCAAGGCGCCTTGGACCGGACCCTCCGTTACGTGCAGGAGCGGAAGACCTTCGGGCAGCCTTTGGCATCATATCAGGGCGTCCAGTTCCAACTTGCCGAGATGGCCACAAAGATCGAACTGGCCCGAAACATCACGTACAAGGCCGCGTGGTATGTGGATCAGGGCCGGACGAACCCCTCGCTGAATGCTATGGCCAAGTACTTTGCCGGAGAAATGGCCGTGTGGGTATGCGACAAGGCGCTCCAGTTGCATGGAGGCTATGGATACATCGATGAATACGATGTGCAACGGTCTTATCGTGACGCCAAAATCCTAGAGATCTATGAAGGCGCCAAAGAAGCCGAAAAAATAACCATATCCCGCCGATTGTTCTGATACCGCTTCGCATTCAGGGAGGTAAAGATCGGGGAGGACCTTCTTGTAACCCCGCGAGACGCGGGGCTCCCCGACCCCCTCCCCAAGAACTTCCACCATCTTTCGGAATGCTCATTTCTCCAATGGAGAAATGAGCGTTCCGAAAACCGTGGGGATTTCTTGCCTGAGCCGAGGGGGTACCTCTCTCACAAAGAAGATTTCCCCCATCTTGCCTCTTTGAATGCGCATCAGTAGCCGTAGGTCGGATTGAGTCCCGCTTCCTGGGCGGGACGAAATCCGACATCATGCCCAATGCACCATGTCGGGTTTCGCTGGGCTCAACCCGACCTACCCGTAATCACTGTTTGATAGCGCACCGGTATGAGAACCAAAATGGCATCAAAATGCGCCGTGTTTGCCTTTTCCGGAGGCGAAGCGTTGTGCGCCGGAGAGAGTTTCTCCGCTCGTGATGACCTTCACGCCTCGTTCAAACTCGTTTCCCATTGCCTCGTTCCATGACAGGTCCCATTGTTCGTATGCGCTCAATCGGTCGCTGCGCATACACATTTGGGGAAATGCCGCAATCTGAGCGGCGAGCGCTTGGGCTTCGGCTCTTGCCCGGCCATCAGGCACAACGCGATTGACCAGACCGAATTCCAAGGCCTCTTGTGCTCCAACAGGCCGCCCGGTCAGAATTAGATCGAGCGCGCGGCTCATGCCGATAAGACGCGGTAGGCGAATGGTGCCACCATCAATAAGGGGCACACCAAAACGACGACAGAAGATTCCGAGAGTAGCGGTCTCTTCCATGACCCTTAGATCGCACCACAGGGCAAGTTCCAAGCCTCCCGCGACCGCGTACCCTGATACAGCCGCGATCACCGGTTTGCTCAGCCTCATTCGACTGGGACCCATCGGCGCGTCTCCTTGGGGGTCTAGGCGATTGTGGCGCGCTTCCTGAGGGTTGGAGAATGCCTTGAGGTCCGCGCCTGCGCAGAAGTGGCCGCCGGCCCCACAGAACACGGCCACGTACGCATCGTCGTCTTCGTCGAAGTCGCGAAAAGCTTGAGCGATTTCCTGCGCGGTGGGCCCATCCACCGCGTTCCTGACTTCCGGACGGTCAAGGATCACCGTGGTGACATGATCGTTTTTCTCTACACGTACGGGCATTGCAGCCTCCTGTCCGGCGGAACCTTTCTGGTAACGGACTGCTTGATTGGAATGTTTGTGACAATATTTATATGAATTCGCGCACAATCGGGCGGGAAACAATAAAAAGGAGCGAGCAGGATGTTGTGGCCCCTCAATTCGCGGGGGCACCACGTCCTACGCCGCATTTGGACCTTCTGACCGTCCCCCCTCTGTGGGGCGGCCTTTCCAGGCCGCCGGCAGGCTGGAAAGCCTGCCCCACAGGGAAGAAGGTCTTTCGATCACCTCTGAAGGGAGGGGAAACGGAAGATCATTTAACCTAAATTCAATAGCCCAAAATGCAGAGTCCCTGTCACGTTATTTCGTGCAGGACGGTTCCGTCACGCGCCACGAGCTCGATCCGCAGCGGCAATCGGCCCAGTGCGTGCGTCGAGCAGCTCAAGCACGGATCAAAGGCCCTCACCACAGCTTCCACTCGGTTCAATGCGCCCTCGGATATGGTATCGCCATTGATAAAGCGCTTGGCCACCTGGAGAATTCCGCGGCTCATGGCCAGGTTGTTGTTGCCGGTGGCCACGATGAAGTTGGCCCACCGGATCAAGCCCTTGTCGTCGACTCGGTAGTGATGGAAAAGGGTGCCCCTGGGCGCCTCAACCACCCCGACTCCCTCGTTATAGTTAGGCTGCGCGAACACTCTCACACGAGTGTTGAGTATGTAAGGTTCATTCAACAGGGATTCGATGGTTTCGATCGCATACAGGATTTCGATGAGCCGCGCATAGTGGTTGTGGAACGAGCTGAGCACGGGCCCACGATCGAGTTCCCGGAACTCGGCCCACTCCTGGTCGGCCAGAGGAGTGCCGCAGCCGCCGCACACATTCAAGCGCGCGGCAGGTCCCACTCGGTAGATTCCTTCGGGATAACCCAGAGGTTTGTAAAAGGGTGATTTAAGATACGACCACGGTTCCGGCGCCTCACCGATGTACAATTGATAATGGGCCGGATCCACATTTTCCACGACAACGTTTCCCTTGTAGTCAATCAAGCGAAGCGTGCCGTCGATGTGCTCCAGGTTGCCTTCCTTGTTTACCAGCGCCAGGAAGAGGGTGGGGAAATTCGCGAAGGTTCGTATCTCTTCCCGGTGGTCTTCGAGGGAAGCCTTGAACCAAGTCAGGGTTCTTGTCGTGATCTCCAAGGCTTGCGGAAGAAGCGACAATATGAATTGCCTGGTCTCCTCGGTAAGCGGAGCGCTCACGCCGCCTGGAACTACCCAGGTTGGGTGAATTCGCTTACCCGCCACGGCCTGGATAATCTCTTGCCCTATTTTTCGGAGGTTGATCCCGTCCATTGCCATGTCGGGATTTGCTTCCAGTAGTCCCAAAATGTTGCGCTTTGCGGGATCCGAGTCCAAGCCCAGCACCAGATCCGGTGCGGACAGGTGGAAGAAGCTCAGGGCGTGGGATTGGATCAACTGCCCACAATTCAGCAAGCGTCGCAGCTTGAGCGCGGTCTCGGGAATGCGCACCCCGAGAATCGCGTCACATGCCATGGCTGAAGCGATGGAATGAATGATAGGACATATCCCGCATATACGCTGGGTAAGGGACGGCATTTCATAGAACGGCCGGCCCTCGCAAAATTTCTCGAAGCCACGGAATTGGGTCACGTGAAAGCGTGCATCGCTGACCTTCCCGTCGTCATCGACGACGATTGTGATCTTGCCGTGGCCTTCGATCCGGGTTATGGGCTCTATGACAATGTTTTTCGTCATGAGGGTAACTCCGCGATTAGGCTCCGAAACGAGTCTTTTGCTTGAGATCGGGCATCCGTCCCTCCAGAAGCTCGCTGAGCACGTAAAGAATGGCCTCTGGCGGCGGTGGACAGCCCGGAAGGAACACCTCCACGTCGATCAGTTCATGCACAGGGCGAGCCTGCGGTAGCAGGCGAGGTATACCGGCATGGGGAATGCCCTCATTGATCGTTGCATTCTCCAGGTATCCCCGCGCGAGCACGTCATCCACCTTGAACTGGTTGCGCATTGCCGGGACATTCGCGGTTACCGCGCAGTCCCCGAAAGAGACCACAATCTTTGTACGTTCTCTGATGTGACGGATTTGCTCTTCAGCTTCGTCGCTGCTTACCGCTCCCTCCACGAGGGTCACATCCACATCCTTGGGGAATTCCTTCACATCCGTGAGAGGGCCGTATACGAGCTCAATGCGACCGGCCACATCAGCAAATCCTTCGTCGAGGTCGAGCAGGGACATGTGGCATCCCGAGCAGCCATCAAGCCAAACTGTGGCTAACCGTACCTTGTTCATGTGAGCCTCTCGTTGTTCATTTGCGCCCTTCACCGCGCATCATCTGGAGGTAGGGGAGGAACTGTCTCCGTTTAGTCATTTCTGCGACCGACTTACCTTTTTCAGAAAGAGCGCCCGTAGGGCAAACCTGCACGCACTTTCCGCAGCCGGTGCAGGTTTCCGAAGATCCCCAGGGCTGATTCAGATCGGTGATAACTCGGCTGGTGATCCCTCGGCCCATGATGTCCCACGTGTGTGCGCCTTCGATCTCGTCACACACCCGCACGCACCTCATGCACAGCACGCATCGATTGTGGTCCACGGAAAACCGGGGATGGCTCGCGTCCACTGGATGTTTCGGGTACAGATAATCGTAGCGCACGTGGGTCATGCCCAGTTCCGTGGCGAGTGCCTGAAGGTCGCAATGACCGTTGGAGACGCATACGGAACAGACATGGTTTCGTTCCGAGAAGATCAATTCCAAGATCTTCCGGCGATATTCGATTACCCGATCCGAGTTGGTCACCACTTCCATGTCTTGTCGTACCAGCGTCACGCACGAAGGCAGCACTCTGGGCGCACCTTTTACTTCCACAATACAGAGCCGGCAGGCTCCTCGAAGCGAAAGCCCCTCCATGTGGCACAACGTCGGGATGAAGATGCCGTTTTGCCGGGCCACGGAAAGGATGGTCTCGTCTTCCCGTGCGGTGAGCAGGCGATTGTCAATCGTCATCGTGAAGATGCGAGCCGGGTTGGCATCAGTTCCCAGATCTTTGCCGGTAAGAGACGTCGGTTCTCTCATATTGCCTCCCTGGCTTCGTGGATTTTGCACGCTCCAGCAGGACAACGCTTCTCTTCGATATGAGCAGTATACTCGTCTCGAAAATAGCGGAGCGTGCTCATGATGGGATTCGGAGCAGTCTGTCCCAGGCCGCACAAGCTGGTGTTCTTGAGCAGATCGCAAAGATCTTCGAGCATCGCGAGGTCGGACAGCTTTCCTTGACCGTGTGTGATTTGGTTTAGCAGATGGTATATTTGCGAAGTTCCTACGCGGCAGGGCACACATTTGCCGCAGGACTCGGACATGCAGAATTCCATGAAGAAGTGAGCCACATCCACCATGCAGGAAGTATCGTCCATTACGATCAGGCCTCCCGACCCCATGATGGAACCCACCGACGCGAGGGACTCGTAGTCCACAGCCATGTCGAGGAACTGCTCGGGAATACAACCCCCGGAGGGGCCTCCGGTCTGAACAGCCTTGAACGCCCGGCCGTCGGGAATACCTCCCCCTATCGTGAAGACGATCTCTCTAAGGGTGGTTCCCATCGGCACTTCGATCAAGCCGGTGTTGTTCACCCTTCCGGCCAGGGCAAAAACCTTCGTGCCCTTGCTTTTCTCCGTGCCGATTGTGGCGAACCACTTGCCGCCCTTGCGCATGATGGGCGGGATATTGGCAAACGTCTCCACGTTGTTGATGAGCGTGGGCTGACCCCAGAGCCCAAATTCCGCTGGGAATGGCGGCCGTGGGCGGGGTCGTCCTCCTCTGCCTTCTATAGAGGCGATCAGAGCGGTCTCTTCGCCGCACACAAACGCGCCCGCTCCCAATCGCACATTGATGTCAAAGCTGAACTGGGAGTTGAAGATGTGGTTGCCAAGCACCCCCAGATGCCGTGCCTGGGAGATCGCAGTGCGGACCCGCTGAACCGCGAGTGGATACTCAGCCCGAACATAAATAAAGCCAGAGCTTGCGCCAACCGCGTACGCGGCAATGGCCATGCCTTCGATGACCCGATGTGGATCGCTCTCCAGAACGCTCCGGTCCATGAATGCGCCGGGATCGCCCTCGTCGGCATTGCACACAACGAACTTGTTTCCGTTTGTGGCTTTGGCAACTGCGGTCCATTTCACGCCTGTGGGGAAGCCCGCTCCGCCTCGGCCTCGCAATCCGCTGGCCAGAACCTGCTCGATCACCTCTGCGGGACGCGCCATGCGCAAAGCGTTGTAAAGGGCCTTGTACCCGTCTTCAGCTATGTAATCTTCGATGCGTTCCGGATCGATCCTGCCGCAGTTTTCCAGGACGATCTTGGGCTGTTGCTCGAAAAAGGGCGTTGAAGCCCCACAATCAAGTCGAGGAATCGGCGCGCCGCCAAGTGACTCCAGAATCTCTGAAACGTCGGACACTCCAACCCCGCGATAATAGGTTCCGTCCGGTTGTATGGAGATCAGCGGTCCGGCCGCGCACAAGCCAAGACATCCGACGCCCTTGACATTGCACCAGTTCTCCCACCCGCGGCGACTGACCTCTTTTTCAAAGGCTTCTTTCACCACACCGCTTTGGCACGAGAGACACCCCGCGGCAATGCAGACGTTTATTTGATAGGTAAAGCTTTCTCGCTTGTCCTTTTCGATTCTGGCTATGCCTTCCAGATCTTCAATGGTGAGTGTCATGGTTCGTCCACCTCTCCGTGCAGCGGGGCTTGCTCGCGAGACTCTTCGTTCCGCCATTTTTCCATTCGGTCGAGCACGGCTGCGGGGTTCATCTTTCCGCAAACGTGACCGTCGAGGACCACGGCAGGCGCGAGACCGCATGAACCGAGGCATCGAGCGGTCAGCAGGGACACTTTGCCGTCCGGCGTCGTCTCACCCGGAGCAATCCCTACTGTTTTTGCAATCGAGCCCAGGATGCTGGATGCGCCGGAGATGTAGCAGGCAGTTCCTTTGCACACTACGCACGTGTGCTCGCCCGGAGGCTGGAGCGTGAAATAGCTGTAGAATGTGGCTACGCCGTATACCACGCTCAGCGGCACTCGGAGCGACTGCGCGACGTACTTCAGAGCGTCAAGATCCAGAAATCCGAAGTACTCTTGGACCGAGTGAAGAGTTTCGATAAGCGCGTGAGGTTGATTGCCGTGCATACGCATGGTCCTGTTGACCAAGCGCCAACGCTTATCTTCCGTGGGCGTGGAGGCCCCATCTTTCGAGGGTGAAGATCGTTCTTGCAGGGTTTCCATGATCTAATCCTCATCAAAGAGAATAGTGGATTAGTCTGCCATTAATGCCGGCCAAGCTCCAAAATGAAAGTTTGCGCGGCTCTCTACTTTTTCTGATATTGTTTCAGGAGCTCCACCACGTCATTGTGGCGCCTGGACACAGCCCATACCATGGCGGTCCAGCCGTTTTTGTCCGAGGCATTTATGGACGCGCCCGCGTCCAGGAGCTCTTTGACCACCGCGGTGTGACCGCGGTACGCGGCCATGATCAGCGCAGTCGCGCCGTACTCGTCTGGGACTTCAAGATCCACCGAAGTCTTGAGCAAAGTCCGCACCACCTCCAGATGACCGGCCCGCGCTGCTCGCATGAGGCTGGTCAATCCATGATCGTCCATCGCGTTGTAATCTGCCCCGTTATCAATCAGAAACTCCACCACCTCGGCAAAACCCCTCCGACAAGCCTTCATGAGTGCGGTGGCGCCGTACTGGTCTCTCACATTAGGATCAGCTCCGCTGTCCAACAACATCCTTACGATATCGGGGAACCCCATTGCCGAGGCCCACATCAGAGGTGTCCACCCCATGTCGTCCTTGCTGTCCACTCCAACACCCACGGTCAGCAAGCCTCTCAGCTCCGCCAGATTCCCCTCTTTTGCCGCTTCCAACAGCTTCTTATCCATGGGTTACGTGCCTCCTGGTCCTTCGGTCCGTGTGCTGCGCACTGCTCCAGCAGGAGCAAGCTTCGTTGAAGCCTGCCGGCGCCGATCCGACCTGTCCTTTAAGGGAGCAATTGATGTGCCAAGTGGCGGCGAGGGCGTACAAAGGCCGAGAGCGGGCAATGGGAGTGGATGGGCCACGCCCGCACCGAGACATCGCGGCAATGGGACGCCTGTCAGGATTTTTGACACCCTGTCAAAGGTCGTTTGGAAATGAACCGGCAATTAAGGAATAGTGCAGGGCTGCAAAACAGAAAGCGTTCTCTAAACGGCTTCTGTTGCTTAGTTGTTCTTCTCATTAATACGGTTACGGTATCCGCCCGTTCGTAGGGCTGGGTTGAGTTGCCGGGTGCCACTGCTAGCTTGCTAGCAGTGTTCTTCGGAAAGCACTGCTGGACAAGCCAGCAGTGGCACCCAATGAAGAGCCGTCATTTCGGCTTTCGTAGGAGTGACCTCTCAGAACCCACGACCGTATTTGTGAAATTAAGTACTTAGGAAGGCTTGGTTGGAATTCGGCGAGGAGGAAGATGAGGCGGCCCAGGTGCGCGCTGCATGGCCACGCACAGAGCCGCCCTGAAATTAGCATTTGCGCACTTGGCGAAGCATTATCCCCACTGGATCACGCTCCAGACGCGCTCGACTCCCGGTTCGGTCGTGTCGCCGGCTTTTTCCTTATCTGCGTCGTCAGCTTCCTGCTCCGCGTCATCTGCGGCAAGTAACAGGGCAGGCTGGCCGGAGAAAGGAAGCAGACCGCCCGAGATTCCTTGGAACCAACTGCTGTTCGCGTCTATGGATGAGCCGATGACGGCATCGCTTCGGACTGCGTGGTCGGAAAATCCGGGGATCCCGGAGATAAGGCTCATGACGCCCAGCGCCACGAGGCATAACGTTACCAACGTTCGTCTCATTTCTCAGCTCCTCTGCATTTATTTGTATCGATCTCGGGTAGCTCCGTCAGCTTCGCGCACGCACCTTGCCTTAGAAGGCAAAGTTCATGGTGAATTGACCCGCTAATATAGGATCGATCGTCTTATCAGGACGAGTGCCCCAGAAATTCCCGGGTCCGGGCACATTCCAGCCGGGAACCGACCGGTCGATACAAGCGTAATTGAACCACTTCCCCGGTCGCCAATAACCCACAAGCAAACCGACAGTCCAGCCATCCAGGAGCTGCCAGTCAAAACCTCCATCTATTTCGTAGCCCAAAGAACGGTCCGGGATATTAGGAGATCCAGCGGCGCCGTTAATCGCAAACTGCACATTGCCGTTATTGGCCGTCGCAACGAACTGCGGAGGCATGAACCCGTCGTTAGGAGATATACATGCCCACCCGTATCCGTTGGACGTCCGCTCGGCCCAGAAGAAGGTCGCGAACACATTCAGGTTGGCCGCAACAGCATAATCGAATCTGGTTGCGAGGACCATCGCGTCCCTCAAATAGCCGTCCAGCGATAGGTTGTACGCGTTGAAGCCCGAGCCGTAATTGTAGCTGAATATAAAACTGTACGGTCGGAACACATCGAAGTTGCCAAGGAACGTGTCAAATGTCGGATGATATACAAACAACGCGGATTGTTTGCCGATCAACGCGTAATTTCTTCTGTCCGGTCCGGGGGACCAGGCAAAGAGTAGAGCGACCTTTCCGGGGCCACAAACCGTTCCCAGCTCGGCCATGTAACGCCATTGTTCCGTCTGTCTGGGATTGACAAAGGTGTTTGCAGCCGCACCGGACAACTGATCCTTCCAATAGACCCACGCGGCCTCGGCGTTGAAGAAGAAACGGCCATTGTTGTACTTGGTGAAGGCCGTGCCGTGGAAATAGTACGAATCCTGGGCAAGGGCCGTGGCTTGCGCCTGACCTGTGTAGAAAGCAGCCTCAGGACCTATATGATATTTGCCGTACGCCCCGAGAACCCCTGCCTGGAGTACGCCGGAGTTGTACATTACGTACCCGTCCACATCGGCAATAAACGCCCCACTCTTATCCGAATGGTTGAAATAGGGCGCTGCAACCAAGTCATATGGATCGATAACAATGGTCGGGGAAGGTCTCGCGGGTCGGTGGACATAGATGCCCATGCCAATGTCAAGCGGCCCGTACGGAGCATTTATGAGCATTGATTCTGTCGATAGGCCGTCCGAGCCGTCATACTGCAGTCCTGTGCCGAACTTCCACGGCCGCTTCCCGATGCCGAAAGTCCCCCAGGGCAGGGCGGCTGACGCCCAGAACATGGTGAATTGGGCTTCGGAGAACGCGTTGTCGGTCCCGGGCGCGTCCAGGGTGTTGTAGTATCCTGCTTGCGGATTGTTCCATTGACCCAGACGCATTCTCCCTTTCAGTCTCACCGCTTCATTGATCTTCAACGTGGGATCGAAGAATACGTAGAAGTACGATCGACTCGCGTCCTTGCCTGTGACAAGGTTCTGAGCCAAACGCGCCCCGTTCCACCAGTAGTTGAGGTTCGCAGTTGTGGTGCCTAATCCGCGGTCCACATCATAGGGCCCGAAAAAGCCGTTAGGCCCAAGCTGATTGTAGAACTCGTATGCCCAGTTCATCGAACCGGTCATCTCGAATTCCCAGCCTTGGGCAGGAGCAGCCATGAGCGCAATGCAGACCGCACAAGCGAGCGCCGTTAGCCTTGTGTTCACCCTCCTCATTTGCATCTACCTCCCAACGAATTGCATTTCATGGAATTTGCCTTGTCACAGCTAGTCAGAGCACTTTCCTGTCTTGGTTCCGTTCCCCGGCACGTCCGACGTACACACGGCAGCGGGACAACAGGCGTCGGACTCGCCATAAGACCGAAGGTGAGCCCCCCTGTTCCCGCCGGTGTCGTCTTCAATGGAACCTAATTTCCGGGTCGAAGACGCGCGTGGATGTGCTGTACTAGGTTAGGTTATCGCAGAGCAATCTCTTTGCCAACGAAATTAATTTTGATTCAAGACAAGGATAACTCGCTGATAAAATAGCAAAAATATCTTGTGGATCAGGTCGCACGGTCCTCCCGAAAGGCAAGGATTTCCCTACGCTCGGGTAGGAAATAGCTCGCGGTTCGTACTTGCTCGTAGGCGAATCGCCCAAGAAATGGCCCTTTGAGTTGGCATCGAAATGATCGGTTACGCGGAGCAAATTCTCGTTAACCGGCTGACGATAAGGTGTTATAACCAGATAGGTAGCCGGCGGACCTTGCTGTGCGACAGGCCGGATAGATTATCGGGGGAAAGGATTTGGAGATGTTCGATCAGGGCGCGTCAGCAACCAGGACACGGAGTTATGTGGCGGCCGCGATTGTCGGTTTTGTTGCATTCACGCTCTTTAGCGCGGCCGAAGCGCGGGCTCAGGCTGAAACCGTGAGAGCAACGGTAAACAAAGTCTTTTCCATCAGTCTGCCTGAGAATCCTACCACAGGCTACAGCTGGGAGGGCAAGGTCGACACGAGGTTTCTCTCCCTGAAGGGCAGGAACTTTGCACGGAGCGCCAAAAGCGAAAGTTTAGTAGGTGGAGGCGGGACGGTAACTTATTTCTTCCTTCCTCTAAAGCCGGGCCAGACCGAGCTCGTGCTTCGCTCCAAGAGACCTTGGGAAAAAGAGCCCAAGGAAGAGAAGAAATACCGAATCGTCATCTCGCGATAGATTCGCAACCGGCTGCGCTTCCAGGCAAGCAAGACCGGGAGAACCTTTTTGTAAATCGATTGTTTCCTTAGGTCCGCTGAGAGTCACTTAGAAATGCCGGCAGTGGCTGCTCCCGGTCCCGCGGATCGCGGCCGATGTGGATAGGTAGGGGCACCCCTTGTGGGTGCCCGATAGTCCGGCGTCTCGCGGGATGCCAGTTATTCCGCGAAGGGCAGGCACGAGACCTGCCCCTACAGTGGCTGAATCAGCCATGCCGCGATTACATATGTCCTTTGATAGTGGCACCCGCAAGTAAATTCGTGCCTACTTTCGATAACTGCTGTAGGCGTAAGAGTTTCCCTCGGTGCTTCTTCAAAGGGCCTTGGCTATCGCAGCTTGCGGGCCAAGAGTCTCTTGAGTCGCAGCGAGTTGCTCACCACGGAGACTGAGCTCATTGCCATTGCTGCTGCTGCAAACACGGGGTTCAGAAGAATTCCGAAAAAGGGATACAGCACGCCTGCCGCGATGGGGATTCCCAGCGTATTGTAAAAGAATGCCCAGAAGAGGTTCTGTTTAATCACCTTCATGGTTTCGGACGAGAGCTTGATGGCGGATGGTACGAGCTGGAGATCGTTCTTGATCAGCGTGATGTCACCCGCCTCAATGGCCACGTCTGTCCCCGCGCCGATCGCGATGCCTACGTCGGCCGCGGTGAGCGCAGGGGCATCGTTTATGCCGTCGCCGACCATGGCTACCACTTCGCCCCGCTCCTGGAGCGAGCGAATTTGATCGGCCTTATCCCCGGGCAGCACTTCCGAGATCGCGGTATCTATTCCCAGCTCAACGGCTATGGCGGAAGCTGTCTTTTCGTTGTCTCCAGTGATCATAACCACACGCAATCCCATGTCCTTCAGGGATCGAACCGTGGCGTTCGCCGTCGCCCTGGGCACATCCTGGAGGCCGATCACGCCGATAACACGATGGTCCCTGGCCACGCATACCAACGTCTTCCCCACCTGTGCCAGCGCTTTCAGGTTAGCCTCCAGCCCGTTCATCGAGGCCCCTTCCTGGCGCATGAGCCGTTGACTGCCGAGCAGGACCGGCTTACCGTCGATCACGCCCTTGACGCCCAGCCCTGATGATGCCTGGAAATTCTCCACCGCCAGGAGCGAAAGGTCTTGGGCAAGCGCTTGGGCCACGATCGCCTGGGCCAGCGGGTGTTCGGATACCGCTTCTATGGACGCTGCAACGTGGAGCACCTCGTCCGGACTAGAATCCTGAGCCGCTTCCACATCAGTGACCCGTGGTTCGCCTTTGGTGAGGGTCCCGGTTTTGTCAAAGACGACGGTTGTAAGCTTGTAAGCGGTTTCGAGGCTTTCCCCGCTCTTGATGAGAATGCCCCTTTCAGCTCCCACACCGGTCCCCACCATTACCGCGGTGGGCGTAGCAAGCCCCATCGCACATGGGCACGCAATGATCAGCACAGAGACGAAATTGAGCAGCGCACGGCTGAATATGGGGTCCGGCGCCAGGAAATACCAGACGACAAACGTCACCACCGCGATAACGACCACCACCGGAACAAAAATTGAAGCCACCTTGTCTACTACGTGCTGAATGGGCGCCTTTGAGCCCTGAGCCTCTTCCACGAGCCGGATGATCTGCGCCAAGGCTGTCTCGGCCCCCACCTTTGTCGCTTTGAAGGTGAACGTGCCACTCTTGTTGATTGTCCCCCCAAAGACATCTGCTCCGGGAGCCTTATCCACCGGGACGCTCTCACCGGTGAGCATGGATTCGTCCACCGCGGAAGCACCTGATTCCATCACGCCGTCGGTTGGAATCTTCTCTCCAGGACGCACGCGGACCAAGTCTCCTTTCGCGAGCATTTCAACGGGGATGTCTTCTTCGCGGCCTTCTCGGATCACTCGCGCGGTCCGAGGCCTGAGTTCCATCAGTCGCTTTATGGCTGCGGAAGTCCTTCCCTTGGCTCGGGCCTCCAGATACCTCCCCAAGAGGATGAGGGTCACGATCATGGCCGCGCCTTCGAAATATATGTGCGGTGTCGTGCCTGCGGTCTCAAAAAAGCCGGGAAACAGGACGACCGCGCTGGAATACAGGTACGCGGAAAGCGCGCCCATTGCTACCAAGGTATTCATATCGCTGGTTTTCTGTCGTGCCGCCTTGATCGCGCCTACGAAGAATTTGCTCCCTACCCAAAAGACCACGGGAATGGTGAGTATCATGAGGCCCGGAAACAGCCAGTGCTGTGGAACCGCGTGCACAAAGGGGAAAAGGTGGGGCATGGAGCCGATCATGACTATTGTACTGAGGACCGCGCCGACCACCAGCTTGAGCTTGATATCATTCAGCTCCTGCGCGCGGGCTTCCTCTATCGGGTCTGCTATGCCCTCACGGATCTGGCCCAGGAAGTCGTACCCGCTATCGTCCAGCGCCTTCTTAACCGCGGGGAGGATTGCTATCCCCGGCCTGTACACCACCGTGGCACGTGAGGATGCCAGGTTCACGGACGCGTCCTGCACTCCATCGATCTTCTTGAGCGCCTGTTCGACCCGGCGTACGCAGGACGCGCAGGTCATGCCACCCACTGAAATGATGGCTTTCTCAACTCCCGGCGCGGGTTGGCCTAAGGGCTTTGCGTGGTACCCGATCTCTTCCACGCGCCTGTAGAGCGTATCCGGAGTGATCGTCTCGGGGTCGTATTCGACTGTGGCCTTTTCGGTCGCCAGGTTCACGGACGCGCGCGTCACCCCCTTCAGGTCGGCCAGACCTTTCTCCACGCGGCGTACGCAGGACGCGCAGCTCATCCCCTGAATATGGAAGGTATCTTTAGCCAACTTTGTAGCCTGCTTCCTCAATGGCCCGTCGGACTTTGTCCATGTCCACCGGGCTCCCTTCCTTGAAGGAAGCCTCACCCGACTCGAGATCGACGCGCACTTCCTTCACGCCTTCAACCTGGTCCAACGCTTTTGCGACAGCCATCACACAGTGCTGGCATGTCATGCCTTCAACTTTTACCGTTGCCATCTCTCTATCTCCTTTTCCGATGCAATCGCACTCTGCCCGGGTCACCTTTTGATCGACGTCACGATCCGGAGGTCGCACCACGAAGCCGGCCAAGGGCAGCCAGGTGGCCCTTTTCTTCGTCAGCGATCTTGAGCAGCATCTGTTTGCTTTTTTCGTCCACCACCCTGTCCGAGAACCGTAGGTACAAATCAAGCGCCTGAGTTTCCAGCATCATGGAGAGGTCGAGCAGGTCTTCGCGCTTTTTGGTAAACGACTCGTATTTCTTCGTGAACTCATGGATCTCGAATCCGCCTTCCATCATGCGGATGCACGACTGGGACTCCAGGTCCGCAGTATCGGACGCAGACGAAGTGAGCGAGCGGTAGAGCTCTCTGAGATAATCCTTATGCTTGTCTTCCACCGCGGCCAAACTGAGCAGAAGGTCGGTAACCTTGGCATCCTCACTCTTCTCGGCAATGGAGCGGTAGAAATCCGCAAGCACGCTCTCCATACCGAATGAGACTCTGAAGATGCCTTCCGGGGTCTCCTCTTCCGGGATCAAATCCAGATCCAGCTCCTGTGGTCCTTCTGCCGTTTCTCCAAGCCAGGCTTTGATTCCACCTTTAAGATTGTATACCTGCTTGAACCCGCGGCCGGCCAACAACTGCGCGGCCAACCGGCTTCTACCTCCTACAGCGCAATAAACGAGGGTCGGCTTGTCTTGGTCCAGTTGATCCAAAGAATCGCTCAGCTGCGGCAATGGCACGAGCTTCGCCCCAGGGATGTGCGATTCTTCATACTCGGAGGGCTGCCGCACATCCAGGAGCGTGTATGTACCCTCCTCATGAGATGCGACGTAGTCTTTGGCTTGTTCGGGATCCAACGACTCGGCCGGAGTGAACAGCTTGATGAGATCGACCATGTCTGTGGGCTCCTTCGTCGGTACGCCCGAGAAAAGAGGCACATTGGCGCGAATGCGACAACACGAAAGAATGCCGCTCTCTTATGATTCAAAAGATAATGCAGGGGAGGGTTTATTTCAACCGGGAGGGTACGCAAACAAGAGCATCAGTGCCTTTGATTCAGGCCACAAGCTCGGATGCAGCACGATAGGAAATGCGAACCGGCACGATCGCGGGAGGCCCCGTTGGGGCAGGGGCCTCGGCCGCGAATTTCAAGCTCACAGTTCGGAAATGCCCGGAATGGTAATCACGTGCCGACCCGCTTCCTTTTGGAGGATCACTTCCAGGCTGGAATCTCGAATTCCCAGCGCGAGTGAAGCCTGACCGCTGGGGCCTTCGAGTCCCGATATCTCTCTTAGGATCTCCAGGCCTCGTGCAATGACGTGAGGAGGTGCCTTCGGGAGACTATACGTGGTCTCCGCGTACACAGTGACGCCCGCGTCCTTATCCACTGCGAGCCGCGGTGCCCTTTCTTCGATTGCATCCAACAGACACAGCGCCATGTATTTGATCGGTGCTTCGTCGCCGTCAGTTCCGGGTTCGTCTTGCCATCCCTGAGTCTCCCATTCCTGGAGGGCTTCCCGGGGCTTTACTTCCAACTGGCAATCAATTTGTTGCTGGAGCCTAAGATGAGGACTTTCTGCCGTAGCCATGTCAATTCCCCCTTTCACGCGCTCCAATCCGGCACGCTAATGGCAGCCGGCGCACGAGCTGGCCGAACAGGTGCTACACCCTGATCCGGCCGATCCCGATGTCTTGAAATCACCCGCCGCGCTCTTAAAATTGCAGGACGAGAGCAATCGTCGCACGTCTCCACCGCATTGAGGGCACACCACGTCTTCTTGCCCGAATACGAGCTTCTCGAACTGGCCCTCGCACTTGTTACACTGGTATTCGTAAATCGGCATCCGTTACCGCTCCTTCGTGACGGATTCACTCCAACCTAAAGATGCGCTCTTCGGCCTCTCGGCGCAAGTGTTTCGTGTGAGGACCCATCTATGTAGGTGAGGCTGGACGGCCAGGACGAATACGTCATAGTCAGTGCCGGGTATTTTGCAAGCGCTGGAAGCGCTTGCAGGGGGTAGGAGTTTTTGGGGGAGGGGTCTCCCCGGCCACTCTTCCAAGAACTCATATAGCAAGTGTCAAAAATAATGTCCGATTGCCGCTTGGGCATTGGTAGGTGCCGGCCTCCGTGCCGGCACATTTTTCTTAAGAATATCAACCAGCTCGGGCCGGCAGGGACGCCGGCCCCTACCGGTCATCGTCAAGTGCGGGCTGTCCAAGAAGCCAAGAATTTTGGCAACCGGTATAGGTCCTGCAACTGCTTCTAATCGGATTTCAGGTTCTGATAGGTGATGGTGTCACCCTGCGGGAAGGTGAGGGTGCTGTCGCGGGCGGTTTCCACGTACCGGGCCGGCGCCAGCATGTTCTTGAGCGCGATGCGGCCGTCCTTAGGCATATTGTCAGGACTGATGCGTTTCGCTTCGGCCTTTCCGTCGGCATACTGCAAGGTGAAGTACCCTTGTGGCGAAACATCCGTCACACGAGCCCATCCGGTTTTGGCAATCTGCCCGCCACATCCGCCCACTAAGGTGATAAGAGCCGCCGATAGGATGAAGAGCCGGAATATTTGCAAACTATCTCCGGGTGATTGCAGAACTTATTGATATGTTTAGCATACTAGGCAACGACAAGTCAACGAATTGTTTGCACCGGCACTGCATTGCGTCTATCTGCAAATGAGAGAAAACCCTCGCCTTTACGCGAAGACTTCGATAGGCTTGGCCTATTAAGAGGCACTTCCATAACACCACTGGCCTACACCAGTGATGCTCGGCTTACATTGAATGGATGCCACAAGGAGGTGTTCCGTGGCCAGATCATCTGTTCTCGTAGGGGTCATGGTCCTTTTGTTGACCTTGGGGACCTCGGCGCAGGCGTCCAAGGGAACCGATGTGCTGAAAACGTCAGGTGGAGACCTAAAAGTGACTCACATCGGTCACGGGTCGGTGATGTTCGAGTACCGCGGCAAGGTGATTCACGTGGACCCTTTCAGCAAGATGGGAGACTACGCAAAATTGCCCAAAGCAGACCTGGTCCTGATCACGCACGATCACTTCGATCATTTGGATCTCGATGCCCTGGGCAAAATACGCACTGACAAGACGCTGGTGGTTCTGACGAAAGAGTGTGCTGAAAAGGCCAAGGGTGGCATCGTCATATCCAACGGTGATGTGAAGACCGTGGCGGATCTCAAAATTGAAGCAGTCCCAGCCTATAACATTGCTCACAAACGGGATTCCGGGGACCCGTTCCATCCTAAAGGTCGAGGAAACGGGTACGTGATATCTTTCGGTGACTGCCGCGTGTACGTGGCCGGCGATACGGAGAATATCCCCGAGATGAAGGACCTTAAAGATATTCGTGCAGCCTTTCTTCCCATAAATCTGCCCTACACGATGACCGGCGCGATGGTGGTGGATGCTGCCAAGTCCTTCCGGCCGCAGATCCTGTACCCGTACCACTACGATATGGGGAAGACCGACCTGCCCAAGCTTCCGGAGCTCATGAAAGAGGTCAAGGGGGTCGATCTGCGAGTAATCAAGAAGAAGTAATACCAGTTCGCTATTATTCTCGTAACACACGAAGCACAAGCTGTCATTGCGAGGAGTGAAAGGACGAACCAATCCTGTAGGGGCGTATGGCCATACGCCCTTTCTGGATTCCCGTTTGCACGGGAATGACGAGGGGATTGCTTCGGGCTTGACGCCCTCGCAATGACAACTTTCGGCGACGTCACACTTGTCATGGCGAATCAGTGGAAATCGGGCAGGCTCAGAACCGAGGCAGGTACGAGGCCTGCCCGCGTATAGCGAAAATGGACACGGACCGAATAGTCCCGCGATCTTGCGGGGAAAGGAGTTGACGAGAAGGGTGTTAGGAAGCGGTCATTTTCTCGTATGATTTGGGGATCGTTTGGAAATTTCTTGACTTCTCCCGTATCCTTTCTATAATGGAAGATGAATTCCTGTACGTTTAGTGTGTCCTGTGGTGGAGGGTTCTTGGGCTACCGGCTTAAGGAGCATGGTTGGGGTCTCAAGGGAGTGGATTATGGTCTATACCGATGCCCAAGCTTGGTTGGAAGCGCACGAGATAATAGAGTGCAAGCCGCTTAAAGGTCGCTGGACTCGAAAAACCTGTCTCGAAATCTCAAGACGGACGCGTAAAGCCCCGCGCAATGCCAAGAGTCGAGTCACGAGCGCTCCTGGCCGAACATTGCCCTGCGCTAATTGTCCCATCCTCGCCGCGCTGGAAAAGTAGCATCTGTCCAACGTTTGGTTTCTCGAGATTCAAAAAAAAAATCGGAGGGCGCCATGCCTCATTTTCGCACAACGAAAACCGGGCAAGGCGTCCCCCGATTTTTCTTCGTACCTAAAGGCGTGCAGCCTGACGCCTCACATCGTGGCCAAATCGCACGCTTTTGTCTATGATTCCAAGTCTGCCGCGATTCTGGCGATCTCTTGCTTCACCACTTTCTCGACGATTTCAAGTAGGCGTGCCCTAATCTCCTCGCGCAGGAGTGATCCCACTTCCTCTTTGGTGGGAAGCACGCCCTTGGTCTTCTCGTCGAAGAGGCCTCGAGACAGGCTCTCCAGCCAGATCTTTTCCGGCAATGCGTCCTGGATTGCGTGCGCGAGACTCTGAGCAAGTGTCTCTCGGAAAAGCTCTTTTTCAGGCAGCGCCTGTTTGAGATCGGCAATAAGATCGTCACCGGAGGGAATTGCCGACTCGATGGCAGCTTTGATGTTCGCCATGCCGAGCGCGTGCTCGATTCTTGCCTGGAACATGTTTCGCAGTGCGGTCTCGAAGTTCGCGCGATCCGGCATCACGGCCTTCACATGTTCGTCCAGGCGTGCAAGAAGGGTCTCGGTTGTAGGGAAGCCTTTGAATGCCCCTTCAAAGCGTTGCTGCACCTCTGTCTCGGAGGGAACGGCCCGCAGAGCCTCTTCTATTCTGTCCATGACCGTCACGGAGCCGGGAATGGCCCTCTGAATAGCCTCGTCTACCTTTTGCGCAATGACGTCTTCAGAAGGGAGGGACTTCACAATAAGCGCATCCACCCGATCCAAGATCTCGTCGCGACTGGGCAAGGCAACCGCCACGCGTTCCAGCAGACGTTCCATGAGCTCGTCCTTCGGCGGAAGCGCACCCTCCACAGCGCCTGTGAAGGCCTGACGAAAGTCCTCTCTCGGCGGTAAGGATTCCCGCAGCGCCTCGCCCGGTGCCGCTGCAAACTGACTCGTGGGAAGGGCTGATTCCTGAAGCTTCTGGGCCAAAACCGCGGAGAACACGTCCTTCATCTGGTCCAGGGACGGAAAGGCTTCTCTGGTCGAGGCCGCGGCAACCGTCACCTCCGGCAGCTCCTCCGTCAAGAAAGGTTCGCGACGACCGGCTTCACGCGCAGGTTCGGGTTGAAATGCAGCGACAGGCTCTTCGGGAGCTTTCGGTAGTCCCGCGGCCGCGGCAGGCTCAGGAGCGCGCTTCTCTTCTTCCTCAAACGTAATCTCGTCCAGGAGGATATCTTCCGTGACTTCTAGAACCGGCTCCTCTTCTTCCGGCTCCGCGGTCAGCGGTTCCGCGGGACCCGCTGCTGCTCTCGGGGCTTCTTCTGACGGTAGTTCGCCTTTCGCGAAGTAGTCTTCGCTTCCTTCGGGTTCCTCGAACGATATCTCTTGTTCGAGGCTCAAGTCTTCCGTGCGGTCACTGGGAAATACCTCGGTTGGAAATTCGGCTGTCGGCAGTTCCTCGCCGAAGAACTCCTCCGTGGCAATCGCCTCGTCAGAAACGTCTTCCAGTGAGATCTCTTCCGCTCCTAAACCCGCGGTATCGATCTCCACCGTGGGACCTTCCTCCATCGTCACATCCACTGTGTCGTCGAACTCGGCTTCTTCCAGGTTTTCCTGAGCGAGCTGGGCCATGTCTTCATCGGGCATCTGTTCGGTTTCTTCCACATCTCCCATATCCATCACTTCTGATGCGACCTGGATGGGCTCCAGCTCTTCCGCTTCGAGTTCCGATATTTCCGTATCTTCTTCCAGATCGATCACGTCCAGTTCGCCGGCTGCTGCTTCCGCGCCCACGTCTCGGATGAGAGAATCATCCTCCAATTGCAGTTCTTCCGAGGTAAGGACCAGGGAAGGTTCTTGCACCTCAAGGAGCTTTTCCAGGTCCGTGCTGTCCGGGCCGATGGAAGTCTCGGCAACAATCTCTTCTTCCTCACCTGTCACTTCTAGTCCCAGGTCAAGGTCATCCACATCCATTTCGACGGTAACTGAATCCTTGGCCCGCTGCGAAGCCTTCTGCGCAGAACCAAGGTCTGAAGAGAAGTCAGGCAGCGCTTCATCGGACGCACCGGCAACTTCAGGCGAATCCAGCGATATCTCGCCCGTAACTCGATCGCCCGAAATCTCCACCTCTTCGGTTCCCGAATCAAGCTCCACCGCAATGTCGGTCACCAGCTCAATGGTGGGTTCGGTAGTGGCAAACTCCTCATCCGTATCTTCCAAATCCATATCGTCGAGGTTGAGCCGCACCGTGTCCTCGTACTCCGACGGAGTGCTCTGGATAGTCTCCGCATCGAGTTCCGAAGCCATGCCTCCCGTGTCGATCTCCACGGTGTCCCCAACAGGGCTGGGAATATCATCGGGCGCAACACCACGTCCTCTCGCGGCCCTCCCAACCGTGACTTCCTCATCCTCTTCGTCGAAATGAAGCGTAATCTCTTCGTCGATGTCCAGCTCACCTTCGCCCGGCAAACCTAGGAGCGACCCCACCGCGTTCTTGAGGGCCACGCCCTCGATAGGTTTAGCCAAGTAACCGTCCGCGCCGGTTGTTTGGACCTTGCCCGGTGGTGGCCCTCCCGGATCTCCGGTCATCAGGAGGATGGGTACATCGCCATAGTCTTTCGAGTCTTTTATCTTCTTGACGATGCGCCATCCAGGCACGTCTTCCAGAACGGCATTGAGGATGATAAGGTCCGGCCTGTAGCGCTTGATCGCGTCTTTGAGTTCGCCGGAACTGGCAACGGTCACAAATTCATTATCCTGGTCGCCCAAGAAGCGAGTTACGGCTTCCCGGCTTCGGGGATCCTTGTCCGCGACCACTATCCGGTGAGGCATGACAACCTCGCTTTTTTTCTTAGAAAATACAACGAATTGAGGGAAGATGTCAAGTTATTTGCAAGTGGTGCTTGCAAAACTTCAACCAGCGAACCTGAAGGAATGGAACAATATCCCGAATGAACTGTCTCCTACACTACTGTAAACGCTCAAACCATTCATGTCAATCAAGTGGACAACCAGACTGGACAAAGGATAGCAAGTGGGTACTTGCTTCCCGCGAGGCGGCGCGCCTGCGGAAGATCGGCCCAGCCACTAAAGCGCGGCCGGCCCCACCACGAGCTGATTTAGGCCGTGGGGCTCCGCCGTCAGATTACGGAGCATCATGGGTCCCTGCAACGACGCTGGGATTACTTTAGCTTAAAACGATAACATAGCGTAAATAAGGGAAAACTTGACTTGTCCAGAATTATGGACTAAGAAATCATCTGAACTGGAGAAAGGAGACTTCTATCATGCCCGAGGCTCTCGCCGCGGCCTTAAACACACCAACAATATCCAACCACAGCATCTGGGCGCTTGTTATGGGTGCGGGGTGGGTCGTCAAAGGGGTGATGCTCATGCTCCTGGTCTTTTCCATTGCATGCTGGGGCATCATCCTTACCAAATCGCTGACCCTCTCCCGTGCGAAGAAACAAACACAGCTCTTTTTCGACGCGTTCCGAGAATCCCGGAAGTTCTCCATTCTCTATGCTGAAGCCAAACAACTCACATTCAGCCCGCTCGCTCAGGTGTTCAAAGCAGGTTACGCAGAATTGAACAGGCTGTCGCGCCTTCAGTCAGGCCAGCAAAGAAACGGCGCGGAGGGCACGCAGGAGCCTGAATACGAACGGACCGCGATGGATAACGTCACCAGATCCCTTCAGCAGGCCGTGACCGCGGAACGAACCCGCCTGGAGAGAGGTGTGAACTTCCTTGCCACCACCGGCTCGTCGGCACCCTTCATCGGACTGTTTGGAACGGTTTGGGGGATCATGGAATCCTTCCGGAGCATCGGCGTTGCCAAGAGCGCTTCACTAGCAGTTGTTGCGCCCGGCATCGCTGAGGCGCTTATCGCCACGGCAGCGGGATTGGCAGCGGCCATTCCTGCGGTCATCTTCTATAATTACTTCCTCAGCCGTATTAACACTATGGCAACCGAAATGGACAACTTCTCGGCCGAACTGATCAACATCATCGAACGAGTCTACTGGAAGAGGAAGTAGACGCTAGCAGGCGCGCCCGCGCCACGAAATCAGGATCCGAGAGGAGTCAGTCCATGGCATTCAGTGCAAACGGCGGAAGAAGTCGCAGCGCCATGTCCGATATCAACGTGACGCCACTGGTGGACGTGATGCTGGTGCTGCTCATTATCTTCATGGTGACCGCGCCCATGATGCAGGAAGGCGTGTCAGTAGACCTTCCCGAAGCAAAGGGAGCTCCGGTAGCCACCAAGCCCGAAACCCAGGAAGTAGTTATATCCGTGAACGCGGCAGACAAGATCTTCGTCAATGACGCGGCTGTTACGGAAGAATCCCTGGTGGAATCAGTGAGAGAAAAACTCAAGGGCCAAGGATCACCGGACGTGTACCTGCGTGCGGACAAGAACGTTCCTTATGGCTCGGTGGTGCGCATCATCGCGAGCCTGAAGAACGCAGGTATTTCCAATTTGGGAATGATCACCACTCCTCAACATGAGTCGCCTTTGCAAAGATGATGGACGCTTCCTTCAGGTCAGTGCGTGCGATTTCGCCGTGGATGCTCATGGTTTCCGCAATCCTTCACGGGATTGCGCTGGCCGCGCTGATCCATATTTATGCGTCCTCAAAATCCAAGCCCATTACTATCCGCGGCGATGTGGCACACGTGAAGCTTGTGCAATCGCCGAGCGAGCCGGCCATACAAAGGACATCCCAGGGACCCACTCGCGAAACAGTAATCCCTCCTCTGACGGAAATCGAGCCCGTGCAACCCCCGCCACCCGAGCCTGCCAAGCCGCGGGAGAAGATCGAGCGGGCATCGGTGGCCGCGGTCTCGGACAAGGAGATAAAGCTCAAGAAGAGGAAAAAGCCGCCCCAACGAGTGGAGCAGACCGAACCCAAACCCAAGAAGAAGCCCGAAGAAGACGCGGGCAAAAAGCCCAAGCCAAAGGAATCCCCAGAGGAAATCCTCCGGAAGAGGCTTGCGGAAATACAACAGGACGTGGAGCGTAAGCGGGCCTCCAAGCCTCCAGTCCCTCCGGCAGGCGCTTCCGGCGCCCCCGGCAACCAGACTGGAGTGCATGGACCGGCCACAGGAATTGTAGATCACGAGCTCATGCGATGGTTCGACATGGTCAGGCGGCGCATCAACGAGAACTGGTCCATGCTCGGTCACGATCCGGGCCCCGGAAGAGTCACCATTATCGGCATACAAATTGCCGATGACGGCCGACTCATCGCCGCGTCTGTGGATCAGACGTCCGGCGACGTTCTCTTCGACCGCTCGGCAATGAGGGCAGTGTACCAGGCAGCCCCGTTCCCGAGGATCTCCTCGGAGATGAGCGAGAAGATCCGTATGGCCGGCGGACTCGCGCTACGGTTCACCCCCAGAGGCTTACAGTGAGGCATCCAAAGAGGTTTCAGAGGCGGAAGCTCGTAAAGGATCGGCCGGAGAACCAAGGTCTCGTACTATTATGATCCTTTCCCACAAGATCAACGGTAATTTGGCCCACCACGGCAGATCGATGGTGCTGTTCTTCTTGCTCTTCTTCGCGGTGTCCGTTGCCGCCGCTCCGAATCCTGCCTTCGCAAAGCTCGTGATCGACGTGAGCGATCCCAGCCTCGTGCGCATGCCCATCGCGGTGGGCGACTTCATGTCGGATCAGCCCGGGGTTATTAACGGGGCGGAACTGGCGCGCATCCTCAAGAACGACTTGCACCTTACAGGGCTTTTTCAACTGGTGGAGATCGATCCTGCCCTCCCGTACGCAGCAAATGGGAGCCCGGACTTCCAGAAGACCTCTGAAATGGGCATCCAGGCGCTGGTAAGCGGGCAGGTGCATGTCCAGGGGGATCAGCTTGTCCTTGAGGCCCGACTGTACGATGTGGCCCTGCAGAAACAAGAACTGGGCAAACGATTCACCGCCACAAACCGGCAGGCGCGACAGATCGTACACCGCCTCGGGGACCGGATCCTGGACCAACTGACCGGCATCCCAGGATGCTTTTCTACCCGAATAGCATTCGCGGGCGCAGCCAACCCACGCGAACTCTTTTCCATGGACTTCGACGGGCACGACCTGCGGCAGCTCACCAATAACGGGAGTATCAACCTTTCGCCCCGATGGTCCCCGGACGGTCGCAGCCTCCTGTTCACATCGTACATGCGAGGGCAGCCAGAGACATGGTGGCTGGAAACTGTCACTGGCAAGCAAGCGTTGATTTCAGGGAGGCCCGGTCTGAATGCGTCTGCTCGGTATTCTCCGGATGGGAGGGAGATAGCGTTATCGCTGAACAATAAAGGGATACCTAAGATATTTATCATAAGTCCGCAAGGAGACATACTAAAAAGGTTGACTGATGGGAGAGGAAATGATATCTCACCCTCATGGTCGCCTGACCGATCCGCCATCGCTTATGTTTCCGACCAGGCCGGAACTCCCCAGATCTATCTGATTCCGGTCAATGGCGGTCAGCCCAGGCGGCTCACATTTGAGAGCAATTACACAACGGACCCTGACTGGTCTCCACGGGGAGACCTACTCACGTTCACTGCTCGAATCGAAGGACGATTTCACATATGCACCATCAGGACGGACGGCACGGACATGAGGGTTTTGACCCGGGAAGGCTCGAACCAAGCCCCGGCCTGGTCTCCGGACGGGCGAATGATCACGTTTGCGTCCACTCGGGACGGGCAGTCCCGTATTTGGGTAATGGACGCCCGAGGCACGGTGCAGGTCCCGGTCTCTCCCATACCCGGCAAAGCGCCTGCCTGGGGGCCGGAAGTCCGCTGACGAAGGCTGTACCCTTCGTGGTCTTCGGAAGAATAAGCCGCATCAAATCGCCTTTCTATCCTCTGCTCTGCCTCATTCTGCTCTGCGCGTTGGCCGCGGGTTGCGCTCCCAAGATCGTCAAGCCCAATCCGCCGCATCCCGGATTCCCCGGAGCATATCGAGCCGGACCGGTCGCGGAGCAGGAACTCCAAGCAGTTCAAGCGAATCTGAAGGTGATCTATTTCGATTATGACCAGTACACCCTCGTTCCCGAGGCTCAAGCTTCTCTGCAATACAATGCGCAGATTCTCCAGCAGACTCCCCATGTGAGAATCGTGGCAGAAGGCCACTGCGACGAGCGCGGCACCGCCGAGTACAACCTTGCGCTTGGCGAACGCCGTGCTCGCTCTGCGGTCAATTTCCTTGCCAGCCTGGGCATTGATCCGCAGCGGATATCGACGGTTTCGTACGGTTCGGAGCTGCCTGCGGATCCCGGCCACAACGAGACTGCCTGGGCCCAGAACCGGCGGGTCTATCTACGAGCCGTGCAGTGATTTTGGCTTATCTTTCCTATTCGCGTCCCCCAAGACGTATCATTGCGTCTCATGCCAGGGTACGACTCGCTCTGGCCTTGCTAGTGCTGCTTGCAGCTTCGGCCGCGGGCTGTCTCAGTCGAACAGGCGCGCCGGGATTGCCCTTTGTCGAACCCGCCCAGTCTGTCCCGCAGGTAGACCCTGCCCGCTTGCAGATTGTGGCCCGCATGGAAGCTTTGGAAACCGACTTGCAGCGTCTTCGCGATCAGGTGGAGCGCCTCCAGGCTTCGGGTGCGGATCAGAACGCAATTCGAGAGCTTCAGAACAGGGTAGCCTTCATTGAGCGGCAATTGGGAATGGAGCAGACCGCGCCTGCCAGGGGCGAGTTCCAGCCACCTGGGACCGTTGAGCCTCCCGCGGTCGGTAGACAGGCTCCAGGACGGCCTCCGCAGGTGTCGCACGCGCCTGTGCCGGGGGTGCCCCTAGAGATCAGGAACGAGCCGGTGTCGGAAGAGGAGCAGACATTCAGGCAGGCCTACGCGTTAGTGCGAGAAGGCTCGTTTGACCAGGCCATCGGGCTCTTCGACGCATTCCTCAAGCGTTATCCCAAGAGCAAATTCGCGGCCAACGCGGTCTACTGGACCGGCGAAGCGCATTTCGCCGCAGGTCGTTACAATGAAGCGGTCTTGCAGTTCGACCGAGTGATCAAGGAGTTCCCTGGATCGGAAAAAGAGCCGAGCGCGCTCCTCAAGCAAGGACAGTCATTCGATAAAATGGGTGATCAGCAATCCGCGCGGATCATCTTCGACAAGCTGGTAAAAGAGTATCCCCACACGACCCAGGCACGCCTGGTGCGGAACCTTCTCAAGAATCTCCCCCAGAATTAGTTTATAGTGGTTGCCGAAATTCCTGTTCTAATCGCAGCCACTGCATCCCGTCATTCCTGCGAAAGCAGGAATCCAGTCTTGGGGGCACGGTACAGAGCCGTAGGTCGGATTGAGTCCCGCGTTCTGCGCGGGACAAAATCCGACATCATGCCCAACGCAACATGTCGGGTTTCGCTGGGCTCAACCCGACCTACCCGTACTCACTGTTTGATAGCGCACCGGTATCAATGCTTCACCGGCGTGTTCCCCTTCACGACGCGGCGCTCGATGAGATCCTCGAACACACGAAATTCTTTTTCAGGAAGCAGATCCTTTGCCTGACGCATTGCCAAGTCCGGCTCCGGCTGTCGATCGCAATACTTCGCAAGCGCAGCACAGAGGAGAAGGGACGACACGATTGATGCCCATTCATGAACGTTGCCACCGTATGTTTTGATGTAATCATCTATATCGTCGCAGGCCTTCTTATAGTACTCTACGTTATAGCCCCACGTCCGATCGAGATCCGCGAACACAAGGCCGTCGTCCTCCTTCATGACCTTAAAGAAAGGGGGAGCCGTGGCATGACCCGTAAGAGGATTTACCTCCAGCCAGTCAAACACATCATAGAAGTATCCGTTTACATATGAACCACCCGGTCCTGGCCTCCAGGGGTGCAGCCCACCGCTGAAATACCCAAGCTTAACGAGATTCCCTTGCTTCACTGCGAACGCAACGTCAGTGTGGCATTTCCACGCATTGCCCGTTCCGCAACTCGATGGGACGAAGAGGTAGCCTTCCTTCCACCCGACACCTTTTCTGATCTCTTCAATCGCTTTATCTGGCGGGTCGCTCGAAAGCGGGTCATATGTAACGTCGTAAGATTTGTCCTCTCGTGCGACGTGTATAGTCACACGACCGATGTACCGGGCACCGCCATCGGGACCTTCTTGAGGCTCTCCTCCTTGCAGGGTGTAAACCGCTGTCACATTCACCTCGCCGGACAGCAGTAGATATTTCTTGGGGTACTTGTCTTCGGAATGAGATGTTACCGTTAACAACCAGCAGGCCAGCAAGGTGAGGCACAGGAATCGCATGACCAGAATACCAAAACGACATCCTATATCCATCACGTGTTGCCTCCTTGAAACACGTGCAAGAAGCATGATTACCCCACAGATTGGTTTCTCCCGGTGCACGGTAGCAAGGCACGCGCCAGACCTGTTAGGTTTTTATCATATAGCGGGAATCGAGATTATTCGCCAAGAATAGCGCTCGCCGGTATCTTCCCCTGATGAGGACTCCTCACGGTAGGGGCAGACGCGCGGGTCTGCCCCTACTGAAGAATATCGGCACATAGGCGGGCCCCCAGCCGATCAGGCCAGCCTTTGCGCGATCAGCTCGGTGATGTCCAGGACTTTGATCTTGCCTTTCTTTTCTCTGCGGGCTCGTGCCGCGGCCTGATTGAAGGTGCCTTTGCACGACGGGCACGCGGAAACAATGGCTTCCGCGCCGAGGTCTATCGCGGAAAGGAGCCTCTTGTATCCAATGTCTCCGGCCATCTCGTTATCAAAGCCCTTCATGCCGCCACCGCCGCCGCAGCACTTGGCTTGAGCGCGGTTCAGCGGGAATTCCAGCAGCTCTACTCCGGGTATGGCTTTGATCACGTTTCGGGGAGGCTCGTACACGCCCATGTGGCGTCCGATATCGCATGGGTCGTGGTAAACGACCTTCATGGCCGGCGCTTGCTGATCGAACGGGAGCTTGCCTTCCCCAATGAGCTTTTCCATCAATTCCACGCCGTGGAGCACTTCCAGCTTCCCGTTGTTGCCATACTTCGGGTAGAGATCCCGGAAGGTCTTGAGGCAGCCCGCACACGTGGTGATCAGTTGTTTGGGCTTGTACTTGCCCACGCGCTCCAGATACATCTCCATAGCCTTCTTGAAGGTCTTCATGTCGCCGACCAGATAAGCCAGGTACCCGCAGCAGGTTTCTTCTTCGCCGATCGCTCCGTAATCGATCCCTGCTTTATCCAGGATTTTCATGAACGACGGGATTATCTTCACATCCTGGAAGCTCGCGACGCATCCGAGATGGAGCATGGCTTCGGTTTGGCCTGGAACGGCCTTCTTGTACCCTGGAAGATAACTGTCCGTTCGCTTCTCCGGTGAGGCAAGGAGGGGGTTGGCCGCGTCAATCATCGCGGCCAGAGCCACTTTGAAGCCTTCCGGGAGGAACCCTTTCTCTACGAGCTTCTGGCGGGCGTTCCGAACGATGTCCGCAACGTTCACCTGCGCCGGGCACACAGACTTGCAGTTCAGACAGAGCATACACTGGTACAGCCGTTTGGCCAGATCTTCCGAAGGTTCCAGTCGGCCGAGGAGCATGTTGTACGCCAAGGTCACACGGCCCTTCGCGTTGAGTGATTCAAGGGTGCTCTCAGCAAAGGTGGGGCAGCCGGCTCGGCAGAACCCGCACTGAATGCACGCGACGATTTCCGGCGCCACGTCTTCCGGGAACCGATCCAGCTTATCCGGTTCGCGAACGAATTGTTCAAAACTGCTTTCGTCCAAAATGTCCTGTATCGCGTCGTCAAACCCCATCTTCCCCGGATTAAGGATGTTGTTGGGGTCCAGGGATTTCTTAATTTCCTTCATCACTGCGAGTGATTCACCAAGTTGCCTACCGATGTACGGGGATTTGGCCATACCGATCCCGTGTTCCGCTGAAACCGTCCCTTCCTGACGCAACGTCATGTCTATGAATTCGAGCGCAATGGATTTGACCTGTTTCCAATGTTCGGGGTCTGTTGGGTTCATGATGAAGGTGGCGTGGAGGTTTCCATCACCGATATGCCCGAAAGTGGCTACCGGGAACCCATATTTCTTTCCGATCTTCTGGATTTCCGCGATGGTTGCCGGGATACGGCTTATGGGCACTCCCAGGTCTTCCACGAGCGGAACCAGTCGATGGACGGGCTTGAGTCGGCTCATGGCCGGCACCAGTCCCCCACGGGCCGCGAAGAGCTTGGCCTTTTCCGCGGGATTGTCAGACCAAAGATTCTCCATGCCTCCCACTGACTTGCAAATCTCGTCGATTTGCTTGATCTGGTCCTGCACCGCGCTCTTAGGGCCGTCAAGCGCCATGAAGAGCTGACAATTAACGTTCGGGGGAATATCCATCTTGAGCGCATCCCGTGCAACCTGAAGGCTCACGCTGTCGAGGATTTCGCACGTGGCAAGCTCGATGCCCGAAGTGAAGATCTTCTCCACTGCTTTGGCAGCGGTGTCCACATCGGGGAACGAAGCTTTTGAGAAGGCTTCGTATTCGGGCATGGGGAGGATCTTCACCACCGCTTCGGTGATAATGCCCAAGGTCCCTTCTGAACTTGAGAACAGATGCGTCAGATCGTAGCCCGCAGAACTCTTGGGCGCGACGTCACCGGTCCGAATGACCCTTCCGTCAGCAAGCACAACGGTGAGAGCTTTGACATAATCTTTGGTGGTGCCGTACTTGGCTGCCCTGACCCCGCTGGCGTTGGTGGCGATCATTCCGCCGATGGTGCAAATTGCCGCGCTGCCTGGATCCGGTGGGAAGAAATGCGTCGGCGCCAATTTCGCGTTGAGCGCGTTGCAAATGACCCCGGGTTCTATGACCGCGTAACCGTCGGCGCGATTGATCTCCTTAATCTTATTCAGCCTGGTGAAATCCAGCAGTATTCCGCCCTTCGGCGCGAGAGCCGCACCGGTGACCGACGATCCCGTGCCTCTGGCTGTCACAGGGATCCTTTCCCGGTTTGCCAGAGCCACCAGCTTGCTCACCTGTTCCGTGTCCGTGGCAAAGACCACCGCGTCCGGAGTGCCCCAGTGCACGGACATATCTCTGGAATAGGCAAGGCAATCGACTGCCGAGGTGCTGATGTTTCCCGGACCGGCGATCTCGGTCAGCTTTGCGAATAGGTCCATTTGTGTCTCCTTCCTAAGATGCTACTCCCGCGAATTCGGCCATTCATCATGCTTTGGCAAAGGCCTTGCTCGGCATGGATGTGATGATATCGAAAGAAGAGATAACTGGCGGCTATTGCTTCTGTGCAGGCGTAAAACGGCACCAGTTCTGCGCCCGGTCGGCACGCAAGAACCGGCCCGGTCGAGAGGGCAAGAACGGTTGGGAAGATGGGAGGCTTCCTAAAGAAGGCGAATCACCTGCGCTTCCTGAAGCTGGATCTCGTGGAGATTCTTCGTCCTACTGAAAAATTATCATAGCGTAAGTGACGGGAAAACTCAAACCCCGCTCATGGGTCGGTTTTCCGCCGATTTTCAAGGGGAATGCTGCATTGACGGCGGAGCAACCTCAGTAGGGGCGCAATTCATTGCGCCCGAAAAGCTTGCGCCCTTACGTCCCTGCGAACCGTTGGCTCGGCGCGACAAAAAACAGCCCTGCGGTTGCCTTTACTTCGAGGATACCGTATGGTATGAAATCTAGATCGCGTTGTGCGCGTATCATGAGGAGGAAGTTTACGTACGATGTTCGAGGCTGACCAGAAAAGAACCATTATTGAGAAACACAGACTGCACGAGAGCGACACAGGCTCGCCGGAAGTTCAGATCGCGCTCCTGAGCGAGCGGATTTCTTACTTGACCGAGCACTTCAAGGTTCACAAGAAAGACCATCACTCACGCAGAGGACTCCTAAAGCTCGTGGGCCAGCGCCGCCGCTTGTTGGACTATCTGAAATCAAAGAGCGTGGATCGGTACAAGAAGATCATAGGCGAGCTCGGAATCAGGAAGTAAACCTTATTCCGGAAATTTGCTCTCCACCTGTCTGCTTTTCAGAATTGACAGAAGAGGATTCCCAATACGATGGAATATAAAGCCTTTGCTGATGTTTCGGGGAAACAAATCGCGTTGGAGACCGGGCGCCTGGCAAAACAAGCTTCAGGCGCTTGTCTCATAAGGTGCGGAGAGACCTTGGTCTTATGCACCGCAGTATCGGAAAAACACGGGCGAGAAGGAATTGACTTCTTCCCCCTCACAGTTGATTACCTGGAGATGACCTACGCTGCCGGGCGAATACCCGGCGGTTTTTTTAAGAGGGAAGGAAAACCTACTGAAAAGGAGATCCTTACCGCTCGCTTCATCGATCGACCGATTCGGCCGCTCTTTCCAAAGGGATTCAAGGCAGAGACTCAGATCATTGCCACGGTCCTCTCGTCAGACGGAGAGAACGACCCGGACATCCTCGCGATAAATGCAGCCTCAACAGCGCTCCACGTATCGGATATCCCGTTTGAAGGTCCCATAGGCGCGGTGCGAGTGGGACGCGTCGACGGGAACCTGGTGGTGAACCCCTCCGCCATAGAAGACGCCTACTCCGATCTCAACATAATCGTTGTAGCAGGGCGCCAAGGCATCGTGATGGTCGAAGGGGGCGCGGATCGCGTTCCTGAAGAAACCATCCTGGAGACGATTTTTCTAGCCCAGGCTGAAATCGACAAGATCCTGGATGCGCAGGACAAGCTCCGTCAGGAAGTGGGCAAACCCAAGAGAGAGGTCCCTTCACCGGTGGAAGACGCGGAACTCCTCGATCGAATCCGAAGAGATTGGGGAGGCGAGGTGGAGAAGGCTATGGATATCCACCCGAAGCTGGAGCGCCAGGATACGCTGGAACGCATCTATCACAGCATCCTAGAATCGCTGGGCGAAGAGGGTGACCTACGGCGTCGGGAGGTCCTGGGCTACCTGGAGCACGTTGAAGGGGAATACCTCCGGCGCATGATCCTTGAAAAGAACGTGCGGATCGGAGGTCGTACTTTCGCGGAAGTCCGGGACGTATCGTGTGAGGCAGGCGTATTGCCGCGTACGCACGGGAGCGCTCTGTTCACTCGTGGTGAAACTCAGGCCCTGGTCATCGTTACGCTGGGTACGTCCGCCGACGAGCAGAAGGTGGAAGCGCTCGTCGGTGAGCAGTACAAATCGTTTATGCTCCATTACAAATTCCCGCCGTTTTCCGTAGGCGAGGTCAAATTCCTGCGCGGGCCCTCCCGCAGAGAAATAGGCCATGGCGCCCTTGCAGAGCGTGCGTTGGCGTATCTACTCCCTAGTGACGAAGACTTCCCTTACACCATACGGGTGGTTTCAGAGATCCTTGAATCGAACGGTTCGTCGTCCATGGCGACCGTGTGCGGTTCGTCGCTATCTCTGATGGATGCAGGAGTGCCGCTCAAGGAGCCGGTGGCCGGCATTGCTATGGGGCTCCTCAAGGAAGGCGACCGGATCGTGATACTTTCCGACATCATCGGCGCGGAAGATCATTACGGTGACATGGATCTGAAGGTCGCGGGGACTCGTGACGGGATAACTGCTCTTCAAATGGACATCAAAGTCACGGGCATAACGAGAGAAATCATGTCTCAGGCCCTTTACCAGGCACGGGAGGGGCGCAGGCACATCCTCGACATCATGATGCAGGCGCTTCCTGAGGCACGGAAAGATGTGTCCCCGTATGCGCCCAGGATCTTCGTCATGTACGTGAATCCGGACAAGATCAGGGACATCATCGGCCCTGGTGGCAAGACCATCCGAGCCATACAAGAAGAGACCAATACCAAGATCGACGTGGACGATACCGGTAAAGTGGTCATTGCAGCTGTGGATGTCCGAGGTGCGGAAGAAGCCCGCAAGGTCATCAAACAATTGACCCAAGAAGCTGAGGTGGGCAGGATCTACAGCGGGGTGGTCAGAAAGGTGACCGACTTTGGCGCATTCGTAGAGATCTTTCCCGGCACTGACGGTCTGGTGCACATATCGCAGCTCGCGCCGGAGCGGGTCCGTAAAGTAACGGACGTGGTGAACGAAGGGGATGTCTTCCCCGTCAAAGTCATCGGTATCGACGCGCAGGGCAAGATCAAGCTTTCCCGGAAGGATGCCATCGGAAAGACGCCCGACGAGTAGTCATTCAAATTGTGGACTTCCCTTGCACACCAGGTACGAAGAAACTAATACCTACCGCAAAACCGTACTCGATAACGATCTTCGGGTGATCACCGAGGAAGTTCCCCATATGAAATCCGTTTCTATGGGGATCTGGGTTCGGTGCGGCTCGCGGTTTGAACAGCCCGCGCTCAACGGTATCTGTCATTTCATCGAGCACATGCTGTTCAAAGGGACCCAACGGCGATCCGCGTTCGACATCGCCAGGGAAATGGACTCAGTTGGGGGGATTCTCAACGCGTTCACCAGCAAGGAACTGACCGCGTTTTACGGCAAGGTGTTGGGTGAGGATTTGGAGCTGGCTGTAGACCTGCTCAGCGACCTTTTCATCAATTCAAGCTTCCCTGAAGAAGAGATCGACCGTGAGAAGCAGGTGATCTGCCAGGAGATCAACCAGCTCGAAGACTCGCCCGAAGAGCTGGTGCACGAGATCCTCGGTAATCGTCTCTGGCAGGGAAGTCCCTTGGGTCAACCCGTACTGGGAACTATACCCACGGTTCTCTCCATGGGACGAGACTCGATCATCACTTTCAAGGACTCGGCGTACTCTCCCGCTGAGACCGTTGTGTGTGCGGCCGGGCGTGTGAACCACGACAGATTCGTAGAGCTGATCGAGAAGCACATGGGGAGCCTGCCACAAGGCCCAGCACGGAACAGCCACCCAAAGCCGGCGGTCGAGCCGTCGAGCCAAGTAATCGCTCGTGACCTAGAGCAGGTGCATGTATGCTTGGGACTGGAAGGTCCCAGCGCAGTAGACGAGAAACGCCATGCAGGACACATCCTGAACACAATACTGGGCGGCGGTATGAGTTCCCGGCTCTTCCAGGAAGTGCGCGAAAAGAAAGCACTGGCCTATTCGATCTATTCATACCTCTCTTCGGTTTCGGACACGGGAATCTTCGTTGTATACGCGGGATGCGATCCCGGCAGAGTCGAAGAGCTCCTCACCATACTCAAGAAGGAAACCACAGATCTCGCGGGAAGCTTAACCGAACAGGAAATTCGCACGGCAAAGAATCAGATGCGGGGTAACATAATCCTGTCAATGGAGTCTTCCGACTCGCGTATGCACCGCCTCGCGAAGAGCGAATTATATTTCGGCCGGTACATCACCGTAGACGAGATCATCGGTGCGCTTGAACGAGTAACTCCCAAGAAACTGGCTGATACCGCCAGGCAGCTCTTCAGCCCAGGGCGCTGCTCGCTGGTGGCTCTGGGGCCCATAGACGAGACTGACGAGATTTTCCGCATCTTCGAGCGGTGAGCATGGCTCGCCGGCTAAATTCTCCCGTCACGCCCAATCTTCCATAAGCAGCCCGAAGGCTCTCTTTCCTGCGAGTAGCACGGCCGTATACCCGCCGCCGGGATCGCCCCACGCGCTGGACAAGTACAGTCCCTTAATGGGCGTGCGGTTGGAGATCCGAGTCATGAAGGAATTATCCATACTCTGTTCCAGACCGTATATCGCGCCGGCCGTGTTCAAGGTGTAACGGACATTCGTCAGGGGTGTGGCTGATTCCTGCACCGCGATCATGCTTTTAAGCCCGGGAATCAATTGCTCTTCAACGCGTCGGATAAGCGTTTCGGTAATTTCCTTCTTTTTCGCGTGGTAAGCTGTCTTCTTTCCGACAAAATAATCCTTCTCGAACTGCTTCCAGGGCTCGTAACCACACACAAAGGTTATGCTCAGGGTCGAAGTTCCGGGCGGTGAGAGCTCTTTTGCGATGTTATTGTAGATACACACCCCGATATTGCTCTTATCGGCCCGACCTTCAAGACAATATTGATGGGCCTTTTCAGGGTCTTGTTCGCCTTGCAGGAAGATGTGAGAATCTTTGACAATGCTCGTGATGTCCTTGTTCAACCCAAGCCACACCTGAAAGGACGAAACACTGGGCTTGAGAGCACCGAGCCTCTGCCGATAGTCAGCGGGCACTGCCGCACCAGGAAGCATGTCCGAGAAGAGCCTCACGACGCTGCAGTTGGCAGCCACTGCTTTGGCTGACAGGGACTCCCCTTCGGATGTCTTGACGCCGATTGCGCGGCCGTCCTTGCTGAGCACCTGAGCGACCCGCGTGCCGAACCGAACCTGGCCGCCCTTGGATTCAATAAGCTCAGTAATAGCGTTGCTGATTGCCTGGGAGCCGCCTGCAGGATAGGAGCCGCCGTACCGAAAATACCCACCGGTCGCGGTCATGTAATAGAAGCCTGAAAGTTTGCTCGGAGGGAGCCCGTAATATCCGCAGAAGACCGACATCACCGATCTCAGCGAAGGATTGGTAGTGTATTCATTCAGGTAATCGGCCAGGGTCTTTTTTCTTGCTGCCCACAAGCGCGGGAAACGCAACGGGAATAGCGCTTTCTTGAATGTGGTCAACGCTCCTTCCTCGAAGAGCTTCTCCGTTTCTTCGCTCACTCCTACTGCGTCTGCCATGAAAGCCTGAACCGCCTTTTTCTCCTGCGGGAACTTCTCTATAAGGATCTGCTCGATGGCTTTTGGATCGCCCCCAGGGCAGGCGATGTCCAACCCTGTGCCAAGGACCCGGAACAGTTCACGGCACTTGTAGAAGCGGACCTTCTTGAGCACCTCCAGGTCCGTCAAGATCGCTTTTCCCGCGCCTCCCAGCGCAGTCTGATGGAGAGACACATCGAATGTGAAACGGCCCCGATCTCGCGTAAAGGTGGTGGCGTACCCTCCCGGAACATCATGGTGCTCCAGCACCAGGACCTTGAAACCCTGCTTTGCCATGTACCCGGCAAAGGCCAAGCCTCCCAGCCCCGCGCCGATGACAATCGCGTCGTATTCCCCTTCCTTCGGGCGCTGAGCAGCGGCAGGCGTTAGCGCCGGAACGTTGAGCGCTGCCGCGGTGGCCCACAACGCAGAGGCCTTAAGGAAAACCCTCCTATTCATCGGATTGAAGCTAAATGAAGACATTGCGAACCTCCTTCGATGAGGAATGACGCTGCGACGCTTTCATGTAAGTGACTCCCTGGCGGGCTATCGCTGGGGATGTCCTTCACTTCGGACGACGCAAGGCCGTCGGACCTTCGTTAGGAAATCCCCATCCCGCCGCGACGACCATACATTGCTCGATGTAAAGTGTCAAGTGTTACGTGACAACATACAAACAGAGATGCCCAACCCGCGGAAATCGCTATTCATGCCGTGATTCCAAAATTCCTTGTCGATCTCATACCATTTCGCGTTCAAGGAAGTAACGTGGCCCTGGTAGGGGCGCACCCGCGTGTGCGCCCTTAGAGCGGGCAGACTCGCGGGTCTGCCCCTACAGAGATGCTTGGTCTTGCCCTTTGGACAGCAATTTCGTATCGCCTGTTAGAAACCACACTGCTGTTGCGCGTCCGTTTCGCGAGTTCGGTGACGTATATGATGTGCTACTGCTCGGTTGCCCAGCGTGCGAATGTGTTTGCACTGCTGGACAAGCCAGCAGTGGCGCCAACAAGCCAAGCTGTTCTATTCCCGGGTCTCAGGCTGGATAATCATTCCACCTAACTAGCGGGAAGGTGTGCCTAAGATTGCTTTTGCAGGTTGCGACGAATGACGAGAAGAAAGGTGATGGCTGATAGCGCTAATCCTGCGCCAAAAAGAGGCCAGTTAAAGGGGTTGGGGAGCCCGCCCTCTGTGATGTTGCGAAAGTCCCAACAGAACGCAAGGATCACAATGAGGCCGCCACCTATCATGAGCGCCCAATCTGCCCACGTGCTGAAGAGCGGCCGTCCCCTGAATTCAAAATAAAGCACAATCAGGCCGGAGAGAATCAGAGCCACCGAGATGATCACCGGCGTTATTACCGGTCCCACCCACGGTACGGGAAGAAGAAAGAGGAGGTCCCAGGTCATCAAACCGGCAGGCCAATCGAGAAAGAGTTTGAGCCACAAGTAGAAGAATATGTCCCAGACACCGAACGCGATCATGAAGTGGGCCATAGCTTCCCGGCGGTTCTTGCCGGCCATGAATCCCACCGCAACGAGCATTACGAGCGTGGCCAATTCCCGAGCCAGTTCTATGACAAGGCGCTGAACATGCTCCTCCGGGCCCAGCTCCTGGAGTTGAGCCAACGTGAGAATGGGGAAATCAAAGCCACCTTTTGCAAGCGGGTAGTACAGAGCGCGCAGGTATTCAACAACCGCGGCTTCCACAAACGCGAAAGCAATGGACCAAGCGATGACGATGGGGACTTTTTTCACAGATTATTAAAAGGGAAGGGCGCTAATCTACCAGTAATCGTCTGAACCCGAGGCCTGTTCTATGAATCGGGTCCTGCTGTAAGCGCTGCATTGTGTGCAGGAGAAGTCGGACCAACGGCTCTTGAGCGCCACATCGAGACACTTGCCGTAATGGTCGCAATCAACCTTTCGGTAGGGCCTATCAGTCTCTCGGTTTCCCTTCATCATGATAGGGCTGGGTTCCATCTTCTTGGAAACGACCTCCCGTTCACTCTGAAGCCGATTCTTCTGCCCTGCGAGACCTCCAGTCCGGTGACTGCTCACTACTTCCACGTGGCTACCCTCCAATGGCACTATTATGCGCCGAAATGTTGGCCATGGCGTTGCAGCGGGCCGACATCCGATCTGAACGAACTGCGCAACCGGTAGATCGGCTGCCTCTCATGGTTTTGTGTGCACACGGATCAGATCTGATTCTCAGAAATCGAGTGAGGATTCAAAAGCCCCTTTGCTTTCAGGGCATCATGGGAAGCAATCTTTAAACGAGGAGTAGGCCTTTGTCAAGGGCCCGGAAGTTGCCTAACATAACAGTATGTTAGCTCACGAGTACCAACACCGTTCGAGCCTCGGGAAGCGGTTGCGCAGGTAAATTGCGCCCGAGGGGGGCCTCTGCGGACTTGTGTCCTCGTTTTCATAAGCTTGTCTCGGTTCTTGGATGCCATATTGGCTGCAATTGCTATCATATGGATATCGTATGGTTAGTGAGACGGGGAGGGAAAGCTTGATCGGTGGAATGTAATCGCTGCCCAATCGCCGAGGCTCGGGTTCCCTTGACACTACTGAAGAATGAGCTAGTCTGTTCGCCGAAGAATAGCACTTGCGCTCCTTTCTTGGTCTTGAAGCTGGACCTGCCTTCACAGGTTTCGGCCGAGGACACGACATGAGCATGAATGATTTTGTGCTTTCCAACGAGCCTTTTATTCGTTTCGGATTCTTCATTGGCATTTTCGCCGCGGTGGCCGTGGCTGAACTTATCGCCCCGCGACGGTCGCTGACCACGTCGAAGGCTTCCCGCTGGTTCGCCAATATCGGTATTGTCACGATAGACACCATCGTTCTCCGGCTTATATTTTCCACGGCCGCGGTAGGGATAGCCGTTGTGGCCCAGCGGAAAGGGTGGGGTTTGCTCAATAATGTGGCTGTTCCGCACTGGTTCGCGGTGGTCGTTTCCGTAGTGTTTCTGGATTTCGTCATATATATGCAGCACGTGATGTTTCATGCCGTTCCTGCCTTATGGCGTCTGCACATGATGCATCACGCGGATATGGACATAGACGTAACCACTGGCACGCGCTTCCATCCCATCGAGATTCTTCTCTCCATGGTGATAAAATACGCGGCAGTGATGGTGTCGGGAGCGCCTCCCGTTGGGGTGATCGTATTTGAGATCCTCCTGAACGGCACATCCATGTTCAATCATGGCAATGTTCGCATTCCGCTAGGGATCGATCGGGTAGTGAGGCTCATTGTGGTGACCCCGGACATGCACAGGGTTCACCACTCTGTTTTCCCGTTTGAAACCAACAGCAACTTTGGTTTCAATCATCCATGGTGGGATTGGCTTATGGGCACATATCGGGCGCAGCCGACCCGCGGCCACATGGGGATGACTATCGGTCTGAATCAGTTCCGCGATCCGAGGGCGCTCACCCTCTCCAAGCTGCTCATTTTGCCCTTCGTGGGGGCAGTGGGGAGCTACCCGATCAACCGTCGGGGCGGGAGCCCAGAGTCACAATAGATGTAGGAGCCGTTGGCGCAGAGGATCGGAAGCATGGATATGCGACGCCTTGAGGTTTTCTGCAAAGTGGTTGAGCTTAAGAGTTTCACTCGAGCTGCCGAAGCGCTGGCTCTGTCACAACCGACAGTGAGCGAGCACATCCACACGTTGGAAAACACCCTTGGCGAAAAGATGATCGATCGGCTCGGGCGAGAGGTGCTACCCACTCCCGCGGGCAGGGTCTTTTATCGGTACGCACTGGCCATTCTCAGAATGAGAGAGGAGGCGGTCCAAGCGCTGAGTCAATTCAAAGGGGAGCTTGCAGGGAATTTGGTTCTGGCCGCGAGCACCATCCCCGGAACCTATCTCCTACCGCGGCTCATTGGCTCGTTCAAGGCTCTGCATCCTGCGATTCAGATCACCTTGAGAATTTCCGACAGCGCGGGAGTCGCGGAAGAGGTCGCAGAAGGCGCGGTGGAGGCCGGTCTCATTGGCACACGCTGGACAGACAAGAAACTGCTCCTCGAAGAGGTGTTCTCGGACGAACTGATTCTCGCAGTGCACCCGAAGCACCCTTGGGCCAAGCGAGGTCGCATCAAACCGGATGAGTTGGGTCAAGAACCATTCATCCTCCGCGAGCGCGGGTCCGGCACTCGCTCGGTCATGGAACGAATCCTCGAAGAGCACGGATTCGATCGGTCCCGGCTCTCTCCAGTGGCTGAAATGGGGAGCACGGAAGCGGTGCGGCAGGGCATCAAAGCGAAAATCGGGGTCTCCATACTTTCACGGCAGGCTGTTGCGGATGACCTGGCTCACGGGACTATAGCAGCAGTTGAGGTAGCCGGCATTCGTTTCCTACGCCCGTTCTATCTGGTTCGGAGAAAGAGTCGCGAACCATCGCCGCTCTGCGCGGCTTTTTTGGAATACTTGCGGCTCTCCCCGGAAGCCAGGCAAAGAAAAGCAAAGCCGACGAAGCGCTGAAGCCAGTTGTACAAAGGCGCTCACAGGGCACTTGTTCAGAAGGCATTTCCAGGAGGTGCAGTATGCCTGAATTTTCAAATCCTTTCGCAGGGCTCGCGAACGACCGAAAGATCACCCACGAGGAACTCGTTCGCGCCATTCGGTACACAATTGCCGCGGAATACGAGGCGGTTCAACTTTACCAGCAACTGGCGGAATCCACCGACAACGAATTGGCAAAGAAGGTGCTGTACGACATAGCCGAAGAAGAGATTGTGCACGCGGGCGAATTCCTTAGGTTGCTCAAGGAGCTTCACCCCGTGGAGGAGAAGTTTTACGCAGAAGGGTTCGAAGAAGTGGAAGAGATGATCAAGGAGCTTAAAAAGTAGCGGGGCCGCGAAGCCTCGTATCTTCAGCCAAGCGCTCTTGACGCGCGCAACCGAAGTCTGCGGAGAGAGAAAGGGGTAGCCTATGTCGAAAGGAGAATCGAGCTCGATAAGCAAGGGTTTTTGCGGCAAGATCTGCACAGTGGATCTGACTGCACGAAAGATCGAGTACGAGCAGCTTGGCGAAGATTTCTACCGCAAGTTCCTGAGTGGTGTGGGTCTGGGGGCTAAAATCCTGTGGGATCGCATGAAGCCGGGAGCGGATCCGCTTGGACCAAACAATATTCTGGGCTTTACTACGGGGCTCCTCACGGATACGGGATCGCTCTTCACCGGACGTTTCACCGTAGTCGCCAAGTCTCCGGCTTCCGGAGGCTGGGGTGACGCCAACTGCGGCGGATATTTCTCACCCTTCCTCAAGCGCTGCGGCATCGATGCGCTTTTTTTCACGGGCGCGGCAGAACAGCCGGTCTATTTGCTCATCGACGAGAACAAGGCAGAGATCAAAGACGCATCCGACCTTTGGGGCAAGGACACGATCGAAACTGAAAGCATCCTGCGGGAACGACACGGTCAAGGAGCCCAGGTCGCTTGTATAGGACCGGCAGGCGAACGTTTGAGTCGGATTGCGGCCATAAGCAATGACTACGGCAGGATGGCCGCGCGCAGCGGTCTGGGCGCGGTCATGGGCTCAAAGAAACTCAAAGCAGTGGTGGCCGTGGGCCGGCAGCGGGTAGGTGTGGCGGATGCAGCCAAGATGAAGGAACTGACTGCCCAGTACCGCCGTCGGATTAAAGATCCCGCCATTACCGCTAAGTTGTTCAACGACAGGGTCATGGCCCTCTTTGGATGGCTGGCCGCGAAAGGGCTCTTTAACAAGCAGCTCGCATTTGTGTGGCGCTGGCTGCTGCGAGGGTACGGGACCCCATCGCTGGTGGCCATGTGTGCGCAAAACGGCGACAGCCCGACCAAGAACTGGGGCGGCGCAGTGCATCCTGATTTCCCATTCGCCAAACATAGCAAAGTGGGCATGGACCGCATCAGGGCTTACGAAACCCGGAAGTACGGCTGCTATTCATGCCCAGTGCGCTGCGGCGGGCATGTGACGGTGACCGACGGCCCGTACAAGATCGAAAAGGCTCACAAGCCCGAATATGAAACCATCTGCGCGTTTGCCAACATGGCGCTCAACGACGATCTCCAGGCGATATTCCAACTCAACGACCTGGTGAATCGGGGAGGAATCGATTCCATCTCCTGCGGGGCTGTAGTTTCGTTTGCGGTGGAGTGCTACGAGAACGGCGTGCTGACCAAAGCGGACACGGGTGGATTGGAGCTCGGATGGGGTAACTCAAAGGCCGTCATCGAGCTCACCCGCATGATCATCAACCGGGAAGGAATCGGAGATGTGCTCGCGGACGGCGTCAAGTTCGCGGCGGAAAAGATCGGCAGAGGAGCAGAGCGGTTCGCGGTGCATTGCGGCGGGATCGAAGCCCCCATGCACGATCCCAAGTTCGATCCGGGGTGGGGTTTCACGTACTATCTTGAGCCCACGCCAGGACGCCACACCATATCGTGCAATCAATATCTGTCCATGCAGCCGGTTAGGAAGCAATTCAAAAGCGCAATCAAGCGGGTTCCTGCAGTGAGCGAGAAGTCGAAACACGTCAAACACGCGCACCAGGTTGCGGTGGGCTCGCATTACAAGATGCTGGTGGATTGCGCCGGCGTCTGCCTCTTCGGGACTCAGGCCGGGGGCAATATGCCGCTCTGCGAGTGGCTTAATGCTGCGACGGGCTGGAATCTGTCCCACGAAGACTACCTTGAGATCGGCGAGCGAGTTGGGCAGTTGAGGCACGCGTTCAACGTACGGGAAGGTCTCAACCCTATCAGAGATTTTCGGCCTCACAAGAGGATCTTCGGTGATCCGGCGCCTACTTCAGGGCCTCTAAAGAATAAATCCCTGCCGATTGACGACATGGCCAGGGCCTATTACGCGGTGAAGGGCTGGAGACTCGAAGACGCCATGCCTGACCCCGAGCGCCTGCGCAAATTGGGGCTCGCGGACGTGGCCGAATCCTTGAGCAAGTGAGACGACACGAGCCTAGGACCCAAAGTGGCTAGAATTCCTGAATTCCCCAAAGAGGACTACTGGGGGCACTTTCTTTGAGAAGAAGACCCCGAAACTAGTCTCATTTCGATGGTCCCCAGCGAAAGCTATCGATGAAGGCGCTGTAGGGGCGCAATTCATTGCGCCCAATAAAAGGGCGTGATGAATCACGCCCCTACGATTGGAAAGAATCCTGGAACCCTGCTGTAACCTTTTGTAATTGGGTATCAATACCCCAAATCTTCATCGATTATCACCACCGTGATCTTCGTAAACATCGGCTTCCTGTGAAGTACTGTGGTGATGCGGCATATTCGATCGGGTGAATCGCAATCCATGCAGATTCCTGTTTCGACACACGGCGTTTTGCGTCCCATACCCATAGCACGCACAGGCGCCGCCACATACTCGATCCGTTCCAATGCCGATGCCACATCAGGAACGATCTTGTTTCGGCCCACGACAATGATGACGTGCTGAGGCCCGAACGTCATGGCATTGGTTCGATTGCCCGACGCTTCCTTGTTGACGATTTCTCCGGTCATGGTCACCGCATTGGACGAAGAGAGAAACAGATCTGCGGTCATCTGTGCTTTACGGCACTGCAGTTCCTCGGGGCTTCCAGCCTTGAGCTTCCAATTGTCAAAGATCGTCTTTCCCCCAGCCTCGAGACGCTCTAGAACCCCCAGCGCTCGAACCGTCTTGGTCCCGCCCACGCCTACGGTTTTGTATTCAGCGGCCTGGTCCACGATGAAGGACACGGCTTCGTCCCTTGTCTCGAAGAAACGAGCTTCGAAGCCGTGTTTTTGCAATGCCTTCACCGCGGCGTTCGCGTGTATCCTGTGATGAGCTTTCACAAACTCGTCCATGATGGCCTCTTGCGCTCTCGCGTCTACTTGTGAATGAATGGAGCCTTGACCTTGGCGCCTTTCTCGACAAACGTCTGCAAGCCGATCCGGTTATCTTCGGTGGTCCAGCACTGGCCGAACCATTTTGCTTCGTTCTTGAGACCATCGTCCAGAGTCATCTTTGCGCCTTCGAGAATAGCCGCAACCGCGAACTTGTCGAGCGCCTTTGAGTGATGACCGATATCCACATCCGGCAGCGTCGCGGGCGATTCCGGCAGCGGTCCCAGAGGCATTTCCTTGACCTTGGCCTTGCCGTCTGCGATGTCCCGAGCGAGCTGGATGGCTCTTTCCAGCACGTCACCGTCCGTGAGCTCATCGACTAGCCCGTATTCAAGAGCTTTCTCAGAAGAGATAGGATTGGCTGTTCGGATCAGCTCTGAAGCCTTTTCAAACCCGATAATCCGCGGCAAACGCTGAGTGCCGCCCATTCCCGGAATGAGGCCCAAGTTTACTTCAGGCTGGCCCGTGAAGAAGGCCACTCCTTTGGGAGCGACCCTGGCCGTGCAACACATGGCGATCTCGATACCGCCGCCCAGAGCGAGTCCGTTCATGGCCGCGACTAGCGGTTTGCCGAGCATCTGAAGATCCCAGGAAATGATCTGCCCTTTTCGGGCAAATTGCTCGCCTTCCGCAGGAGTGGTAAATCCGGCCATTTCCTTGACATCCGCGCCCGCTACAAAAGCAGTCTTGCCAAAGCCGGTGATGACAGCGGCTTTGACGCTGGGATCGCTCTCTATTTGATTGATATACCTCGTAAGCTCAGCGAAAACCTTGCTGTTGAGCGCATTGAGCGCACGTGGGCGCCGAATGGTGATAACGCCCACGTCTCCCTTCTTCTCGTACAACACGTCCAGAATCTCCCAGGGCTTTCCTGACGCAGCCTGGTCTTTGAGCTTCTTCGAGACCGGCATGTCCGGATACTTGGCTGCGAAGGCTTCCACGAGCTGGAGAGATTTGTCTACGCCCAGCTTGTTCATGTACGTGAAGGGCGGCTTCATATCCAGCGCGGTTGCTATGATCATATCAAAATCACTGGTGGTGATGATTCCCGCCTCCAGAATATCGCAGACGATCGCGAAGTAAGCTCCGATCAGTTCATCGGTGATTGCTTTTTCTTTGTCCGGCGGAACCTCGATTGTCTCTCCTCGCGCTGGTGTCTCCCAATTGGCATTGGTTTCAACCATCTTCCGGAGACGTTCCGGCACCTTGAACCACGGGTTCAGGCGCTCATGCATTTCCGAAAGTCCATGCGCAGTGATGGGATTTCCGCCGGTCAGATTGTGCGCGGTAAAGGGTCCGACCCGTAGCCCCAGACACTTGGAGGCCACGGTGTCGATCTGCTTGGCGTCGCCCAAGCCTCCGTCCAGGCACTGCACGCACGCCAACAGCAAGCCTTCGAAAACCGGGTCCACAGCGTACCCGTATCGAGAGCCCACTTTGACCGGGGATTTTCCGATGAATTCGTAGAACCGGAGCATAAATTCGGTGATCGAAGGATCGGTATCCTTGCCCGGAATAACTTCCAGCGCAGGATTACGTTCAGCCGGGAAGAAATAGTGAGTGCAAAGCGATCGACCTTTGTTCTTCAGTTCTTCAAAGATGCGTTCCGGCTCCAAATGCGATGAGTTGCTCGCCAGAATCGCATTAGAACCGGCCAGTTCTTCCACCTGCTTGAATATCCGGCGCTTCAAGCCAATATCTTCTGTTGCGGCTTCAACTACCAGATCGGCGCCTTTGAGCTCACCATAGTCGGACGTGAAGGTCACATGGCTCTTCATGGCTTCGGCCTGCGGAGCTTTAAACGCTCCGGACTCCACGCCCTTATCCACTTTCTTGAAGAGCTTGGCTTTGCCCTTTTCCAGGGCTTCCGGCGCAACATCGACCACAATGACCTGGACACCGAAAGGACTCAGCACCTTGGAAAAATGAAGGGCTATGTCGGGTCCGATCTGGCCGGATCCGATCACTCCCACTTTGCTGATGGATCGTCCACGGAAGCTAAACGCCATTTTCCATCCTCCTTGGGAATTATCTCTATTGAAGTGGAAACAAAGGAATAGCACCCGAAATTATCAACCAGCCCGCAGCAATTGTAAAGCAAAACAGACCACGTGTTCCCACCTGATTCCGAGGCGGGTAGGTCGGGCTGAGCCTCGCAAAACCCGACATGACGCGCTGGTCAGCAGTCAGCCACAGCGAGGCAATTGCCTCAACCATGCCATTGCGAGAACCCCGGACTCGATCCGAGGGACGAAGCAATCTCTCTTGGCACCATTCGTGAGATTGCTTCGTGCCGCGTCCCGCGGGAATCGCAATGACGTGTGCGGCTATTGTTCGGAGGTCGGGTCGGGCCAAGTGAGAAACCCGAGTTGACGTTCTGCTTCGTTATTCTTCTTCCGAGCGCCGAAAACGTGGTATGGTCTATCTTTGCTGCACACAAGAATTCACGGCAGCGTTGAGGAGGGTGAATATGGAACTGAACGAGGCTGTTCGCGGCAGACGCAGCATCAGGGCTTTCCTTCCGGATCCGGTCCCCCGCGAACTGATCACCAAGATAGTGGACGTGGCCCGTTGGGTCCCTTCATGGGGAAATACTCAGCCCTGGGAAATCGTTGTGGCTGACGGCGCAAAAGCCAAGCAGTTAAGCGAGGAATTCGTAGCGGAGGTCCAAAAGGGCAATCCACCGCGGCCCGACATCACCATGCCTATCGACTACCCTGAGGCGCACAAGAAACGTTACATGGGCCTTGGCAGGGCTCTGTTCAACCTCATGGGGATCGAACGAGGGGACAACGCGGCTCGCATGAAGCACTACCTCAGCATGTATCAGTTCTTCGGCGCACCGGCCTGTATCTATCTCACCATAGACGGAGCGCTCAACGAACCGTACTCATGTCTGGATCTTGGGTCCATAGGCACCACGATATGCCACGCGGCGTTCCAGGAAGGGCTGGGAACCGTTTACTTGGCTTGTTCCATGCACTATCCGGATATCATCAAGCGAGTGCTCGGCATCCCTGAAAACAAGAAAGTGGTAATCGGCATCGCGATTGGTTATCCACATCCTGATTCTCCCGCGAGCCTCTTCAGGAGCGAGCGAGAACCGGTAGAGGCCATACTCCGGTTCGCGTGAATGGCTGGCCATGTTCAATGAGGGGAAAGCCGCATAGACGCTAAGATAGGACTGGTCCCTGATGCTTGCTGTTCCGGTTTGTATATTGTGGGGCGGCCTTTCCAGACCGCCGGCAGGCTGGAATCCCGCGAGACCGCGGGACTGCCCCACAAGGGGAGAGGGTTTCCGGACCCCCTCCCTCGACGGGTTGGGGGTAGGGGCATAGGCGCTGAAATAAGTTCGCTATATTTGACCTTGAGTGGCCCCAGAGGGGCAACCGAAAGTAGCCCGGCGATTCATCGCCGGGAAAAGCTCTGAGATCTCCGATAGCTATAGTCCCAGAGGGACGACAGAAAGCTTGCCCCGGGCTTGAACCGGGGCCGTAATTATGTCGGCAGATCGGGTTCGCGTTCCGTAATAACTCTACCGTCCCTCCGGGACTAAGAGATGTTATTCTTTGACGGTTGGCCTCATCCGGCAATGAATTGCCGGGCTACTATCTGGGTGTCCCTGCGGGACACCAAAATTCAGAGAATAGGCTGAGCCTTATTCTAACGCCTAGGGGGGGTAGGCGGAGGGCGACACGTACTTGTTATCACGGAAGCCTTTTTTTATTTAAGCCCCTATGGGCGGACGCCGGATTCTCCCACTGCTTTCGGGCCGCAACCATTCCCACCCAACCAAGACCCATACCGGTACATACTCGAGCCACACGACAAGGTGATCGAACGTTTCGGTCTCTCCGTGGGCCAAGAAATAGAACCGAAGATAGTACAAGGGTAGGAGCACATTGAGAACGAGCAATGATACTCGAGGAGAGATCGTCATAAAGGGGATTACCCACAGGTAGTACCACGGGAACTGCGCGGGACTCAGCAAGAACAGTGCAGCCATGATGAGCAGGCACTTGTTCCAGAGGAACGCGGCATCTGTCGCGTGCTTTCGCAAGACCCAGACAATCCAGCCTGCAAGTACGCTGACCACTACAATCCGCGCGATAATGTGCGCATGGATACCCTGAATTGAGCCAAATTCAAGCAGCCGCTTCACCACCCACACGATGAGCATATACAGAGCGTCATTCATTTCCCAGGCGCGGCTATAAGCCGCGAAGCCTGAATTCAGGTCCAGACCAGCCATGTACACGGGGACGAAGAGCACAATCGTCGCACCCATGAAAAGGCCCACCGCAGCAAGCAATTTGCGTGGCTCTCGAAGGAGAGGCCGAAAGACAACTGGCGCAAGAACCAGCGGCCAGACTTTGGCGCCCACCGCCAGAGCAAGCATTCCGGACGCACGGAAGGACATGCCTCGAAAACTCAGCATCAGTGCTCCAAGGACCAGCGGCACCGCGATAACGTCCATGTGAGCGGAATTATAGATTTCCTTGATCACCACCGGGTTCCACCAGTAGATCAACACCCACGCGGAGGATCGTCCAAGACCACGCAGAATCAGCCACAGCAGTGCAACAGTGACCACGTCGAAGAGCAAAAGGACAGCCTTCAGGGCAAGGACGGACCACGGGCCAAGCAGATATGCCGCCGCGAAGACAGCCTGAGCCGAGGGTGGATAAATAGTCTTCAGATGAGGGTGATTGATTCGGCCAATAGAGCCAAGCCCATTGGCGGCGACCTGCTGGAGCGGCTCCGGAAGCTGCTCTGTTCGGAACTTGAACCGATCCGGCTCGTACCGATACGGGCTAAAGCCTTTGGCCACAACTGCTCCGTCGAGCAGGTACCGATAATAGTCATCTTCGAGTATGGGCGTGGAGCCAAACATCAGCCCTCGGAGAGCTACCCCCACGAGGAGCACCCACGCTACTATGCCCCGATTTGCGGCACCGCCAACGGCATAGACGGATAGCAAAAAGAAGGCCCCTGCAGCCAGTTCCAGCGTCACGAGCCACAGAATCGGCTTCTCGATCAGGGGTACACTATGATCGAATTGCGATGATAGCCACGCGAGCGCAATGTGGAGGCCGATCAGCGCGATTCCAGCCAAAACTGTCAGGTGATTACGCGGCCGGGCTTCCATCGTTGGTAGGTGTACGCCTATGGCATCCCGTTCCCTTGCTAGGGGGCTTCCTCCCCCGTATCACTTCGCGCCTTGAGCCTTCAAGTACTGAACGATTTCCGGCTGATCTGGGCGGACAAAAGCATAGTCCAAGACTGTTTCACCAAGTTCGTCCTTGGCATTCACGTCAGCTCCGTCATTGACGAGACGTGTCACGAGTTCGAAGTTCTTCTTCCAGGCAGCATCCATCAGGACCGTTTGGCCGTAATTGTCCTTAGCATTCACATTTCCGCACACAGACAACACAATGCACGCCAAGATTGCGGCCGCAGTGAGTACCGTGGTCACCCAATTACGCTTTGTTCTCATTGGTAGTCCTCCCTATCGCAGGAATACCGACGTGTCGGCCAAGGCAAGCCAGATTGAATCGCTGAGCCCCATACTCCTTCGCAGCACTTATACCAGTTCGGTATGGTTCTCGTAAAACAGGAAATACGAGCTGTCATCGCGAAGAGTGGAATGACGAAGGAATCCTGTACGGGCGCATGGCCTAGGCTGTCACAACCGTCGTGATTCTGTCACCCATTCGGTAGGGGCGGTTCGTGAACCGCCCGGAATCAGGGCGCTTCTCGAAGCGCCCCTACCTGGAATTCCGTGCATCCCAAGGTTTCGAGATAGCCTGTGCCATGCGCGCTACCTGGATTCCTGCCCCCGTTTTCGCCTGAAAACGGTCCACTCTCAATGGACTAGGCAACTCTTGTTTGGTGCCACGGATGTGCCGAAGGCTCATCCGTGCGGGTGTGGTCCGTGGGACCGTCCTTCGCATAGGGGTCAAGTGGTGGCGAGGATCTCGTGGGCTATCGGGAAATAACGCGCAAGCACGGATGAGTCCCGAGGGACGGGACACATCCGTGGCACCAGACTCGTTTGCAGCATTTCCATGTTCCGTTGTGATCGAGCGATCATGGCGGTTCGCGAGGGCAAGCGTTCACGGGAATGACGAGGAGATCCTTTGGGCTTAGCGCCCTCGCAATTGTAAGCGTCAAATGACTCGCCGCAGTTGGTCGGGAACGCCGGACTCTAGCATAAAGCCTTACTTCCTACACCGAAGACGCGGTTCATGCTCCCCATGTGATTTTGCGTTTCGATGGTGTACAGAGATGGTGTCGTTGAGGAGGTTATTAGGCTGAATGAGTTCACATGTGGGGCTCAAGGATGAAGAGCTGGTCAGGCGAGCAAGAGAGGGCTCCGACGAGGCGTTTGCGGCACTCGTGGATCGGTACACCTCACTCGTCTATCGCGTTGCGATCGGCATCACCGCTTCCGCTCCTGAAGCCGAAGAGGTGGTCCAAGAGACCTTCCTGAGAGTCTTTCGAAGCCTGGATCAATACCAGCCTGCACGGGCAAGCTTCAAGACCTGGGTCCTGACCATTGCCCGCAACCAGAGCATCAACGTGTATAGCTATCTTAAGAGACGGGCGACCAGAGCATTCAGCGACGTCTTCGGGTACGAAAACGATTCTATGGAAGAGTATATCCCTGCCTCTGAGGACGCGCAGGACGCGGAACACCTCCTGGCAACCAAGCAGGAGATGGCGAGGGTGCAAGGAGCGCTGAACGAGCTGCCTGAACGGCAACGCATCGCGCTCATGCTCAAGACCCAGGAAGACATGAGCTATGCGGAGATCGCCGCAATTATGGGAGCTTCAGCCTCTTCAGTGGAATCTCTGATCTTTCGGGCCAGGAAGAGGCTGCTGGAGATCATGGAAAGTGAATAAAAGGGAGCGCTTTCAAAGAAGTAAAGCACGGGGGAACCTTTTTTCAAAAAGGTTCTCCCCGTCTTACTTTCTTAAAAGCGAATCGGCATAAGGTCAAACACGCAGGTTTCTTGATCGCGGCGCGCGGGATTCTCGTTTCCGCGGGGTATGCATATGTGGAGGAAGCGGTTATGAGGTGCGGTGACTGTCAAAAGATCATCGGCAGGCTCGTAGATGGAGAGCTGGACGCAGACGTCGTGACAACTGTGCAGGAACACCTGTCGAGTTGCGCCGAATGCAGGGCTTTCCACGAAAGATTGACGTCGCTTGACCGGAGCCTGAAGTCCATGCCGCGTCTTGAGCCCAGGATGGCCCTGGCGCGGATGGTCAAAGCACGCATCGTGGAAGAAAGGCGAGGATCTCAGACCTCGATCTTCGTGCCTCGGTGGATACAGGTCCCAGTGGCGGTGGCGCTGATCATGGTGGCTGTGGGCCTGGGCAACCTGGCTGGGCGGTCGCTAACTGAGATCCTTGAAGGTCCCCCGCCGGACGCCGGTTTAGAGCTACTCGTATCTTCGCCGGGCATGTCGTTTGGCGAGGTTTTGACCGAGATCCATGGCCAGGAGAGCGTGCGATGAAAAGGGGACTCTTCATAGTGCTCTTCGCGTTTTCCGTGGCTCTGAATATCGCGGTAGCTGGGACCATTGGGTGGCATTTGTGGCTACCCGAACGTGGCGCGGCGTCAGGAGCCGGGATTCAAGGCCCGCTCTCCGAGAATGATTTCAGGATGATTCGCGGTATGTGGAAGAGCGACGGACCCCGCCAGCTCATGGAGAAGCGCCAGACCATTATCGAGAAGAAAGCCGAACTGCTGGACCTTATCGCAACGAAACCACAGGACTCCAAGGCTGCTGAAAAGGCTCTCAACGAACTGGACATGCTCAAGGCCGAGGAAGAGCGCATGGCCATGGAGCGAATCCGCCAGATCATGCAGCGCCTTCCTGAAGACAGGAGGGCCGCATTTCTCACTTTCCTCAAGGACCGAGCCTGCCCCATGATGGGTCCTGGCATGGGCTGGAAAAGACAGATGGGACCGGGCTCCGAATGGCGTGGTGGGCAGTGCATTTGCCCTGTACATCCCACAGGCGCTCCCAAACCGGCTGAATAGCGATTCTTCAAAGCGTTACCCACTTATTTTAGAGGATAGATATTGAGTCGGGTTTCGTTCCGTCCACCGCGGGACTCAACCCGAGATGCCCCTGTCTTGTGTGACCTTCCCACCGGTTATGCTGGTTGTCACAATTCCTAGTCTCTTGGATAGCTCGCGTTTGAATAGTATCGGTAGGGGCCGGCGTCCCCCGGATCATGTCCGGGGCAGGCTCTGTCGGCCCGAGTTCGTTGATTATTAAGAATAATGCACCGGCGCGGAGGCCGGCGCCTACCAATGTCGGAGCAGCAATCAGACATTATTTTTGACACTCGCTGCAGAGGGATCCCAAAAAAGTTGATAGTCACCGCGGGTTTTCCCGCTCTTCACGGTATTGAGCGATAGAAACGCATTGAGCATGTTTCAAAAGGAGATTCACGATGAAAGTTGGTAAGGTGGTGGTTGTCTTGGCTGCTCTGGCATTGGTCGCGACTGCCGTGGTTGCCTACGCCGGCGCCCCATGCTGCGGTGGACCGGGTGGTTTTGGCCCCGGGCCCCAGGCATGGTCTAATTTGACCCCCGAGCAGCAGCAGAAGATGCAGTCCCTGAGACTGGAGTTCCTCAAGAAGACAGAGCCGCTGAGGGCTGAAATGAGCAAGAAGCGCCTCGAATTGATGGAGCTCAGTTCCGCGTCCAAGCCGGACGAGAGCGCGATCGACAAGAAGAAAGACGAAATCTGGGCCCTGCAAGATAAGATGCGCAACGAGCAGCGGACCATGGACAAGTCCTTCCGAGAAGTCCTCACCCCTGAACAGCGGCAGCAGTATGGCTCGTTCGGTCCTGGAACAGGTCCTGGATTCGGCTTCGGTTCCTGTCGAGGCGGATGCGCGGGTCGTGGCCCGGCCGGCTGCTGCGGCGGAGCCGGCTTCGGTCGGGGCGTGGGGCAACCCTCCTAATGCGAGAATTCCGTACCCTCTAATTTTACGCTTTGTGGTCCCCCCCGCCGGAAGAGGCCCCTGAACAAGGGGCCTTTTCTTTGTGGGTGATGTGCCTATGGCTAGCAAGCTATGTCGAATCATGAAAGCCCTCGCTTTCGGGAAATCGTTCAGTTACCCGAAGTGAGGGTTGTTGTTGCGACTCCGCTGTAAAGCAGAGGAAGCAATCGCCCTTCCCGTAGGGGCGGACGGCGTCCGCCCGGTTTTGGGTATCGCACGAAGGCGCATGCCATGCGCCCCTACCAGGCGATGACATAGTTTGTAGGATGTGGTGAGCGAAGCGAACCGCATCGTCGCGGTTTTCCAAATCCTTGTTGGGACGATAACAGAGACAATCCAAATTGCATCACACGCGAGAAGACCGCGACCGATGCGGTTCCCGTTGATCACCGCATCCTACGCGTTTCTTTGTGGGTGATGAAATTCTCACTTGCATTTTTGGCATGGTTCTGCTTAAAGACAATGCGAATGGCTAATTGAGCAAGATTAATCTGTTATGCAAGGGAGCTCATCCATGACATTAAGAAAAATACGAGAGATAGCCCGCGTCATGAAGGTAAGCAACTATTCACGCCGTCGAAAAGCAGACCTCATTCGGATCATCCAGCGAACAGAGGGCAATTCCCCCTGCTTCCAAGGAATAAGCGGATGCATGGAACACCGCTGCCTGTGGCGAGACGACTGCCAGGAATAGCCCATTGAGTCAGCTTCATGGCTGAGCGCCGCCGGTTAATGCCCTGTCGGCAGAAACAGGACGGGCCACGGAAGGTTCTTGGGGGTTACTTCACAATTTTCAGTATCTGCTTGAATTCTTCTCCCTCTGCGACTCCCAGCAGCTCGAACAGCACCGTTTCCACGCTCGTGACGAACGCGCCTTCCTGAAGGCATCTGTCAAGGCCGATCTGCTTGTTGAGCTGCGTGCGAGATGAGACCGCGTCCGCAACCACGTGAACTTCAGAGACCATTTCCAACAGGTCAAGAACCGATTGATACACGCACACGTGGGACTCCAGGCCTGCGACGATCACCTGTTCGGGTTCCAGCTTCTCCAGTTTCCTCAGGAAAGCTTCCTCTCCGCAGCAACTGAAACTGAGTTTCGTGACCGGAGAAGAATCTTCCAACAGTTCCTTGACCTCAGGAATTGTGGGCCCTAGACCCTTGGGGTTCTGCTCGGTCCAAAGAATGGGTACATTAAGCACCTGAGCGCCCTTGACCAGTTTCACCACTTCCGGGACAAGTGTTTCCCGATCGAACATTGCCTGAACGAGCTTTTCCTGAAAGTCCACGAGAATAAGTACGGCCGATTCTACGCTCAACATTTCTCATGCCTCGTAACACAACGTTGGCAGTGTCACATCACAGGAAGATCGAGAGGATAAATCCGATTCCGAGCAGAGTGCCTGTTGCCAGATTGGTGATGACGTTTGCGCCCAGCACGGGAAGCATTCCCTGGTTCTCATGAACGTGGCTCCAGGCCCATTTCATAGGTTTCAGGGCCACCGGAAGCGTGAGCAGGCCGAGCAAACACGGGAGGGGCATCAGCCTCAGAGCCACCGCAACCGGGATCCAGACGTACATGATGACGAGCAACAGCGTGTACAGCTTTCCTCCGGTTTCCACACCGAAAACAAGGAGTAGGTTCTTGCGACCGCCTTTGCGGTCCGGTTCCACGTCGGGGAATTCATTGAGGAGCAAGAGATTGAACGTGAGGATTCCGGCAGGTATGCCCGCTGCCACAGCGGCAGGTGAATATGCGCCTGTTTGGACGAAGGCAGCGCCCATCACGGGGAGCAGCCCGAGCCCGAGGCCCGCGAAGATCTCCCCGAGAGTCAGCCTGGCCATATAATCGGTATAAAAAAGCACTGAGACGGCTCCAGCCAACAATAAAGGAAGGAGCCACCAGTTGGTAACCCAAATGAAAACAGCCCCGATGACGACGCTGACGCCGAAACAGATCAGCGCAAAGGTTCTGGCGGCCGCAGGCTGGATAGTTCCGGCCACGAGCAACCCGCTCCCGCCGCTGAAGGGGGTGGGGACCGTGTCAAAATCAATCCCGCTGCGGTAATCCGAATAGTCGTTCAGAACGTTCACGCTGATGTGCATCGCCACCAGCCCGATCAGCGCAAGAACTGCACGCCATAAATAGAAGGCGCCTTCAGTCGCGGCTACAGCAGATCCAAGAAAGATCAGCACAACAGGAAGTGCAAGATACTGCGGTCGTGTCTCTCTAAACCAGTCGCTCGGCTTTGCCATGAACACCTCGGTAAATGGGCAGATTGGGGGATTATCCCCAGGCCGCTACCGGCTCGTCAAGCTCTTCCTTCATTGGGTCGGAATGTAAGGGAATTGGCGGGCTGTCAGGAGGCTCCTAAGAGACAGAGAGCGTGGACAAGCAGTCAACTGGTAATGCACCGACGGCTACGAAGCTCACCACTCAGCCTCGTCGAGCTTCGACTCGATCTTTTTCCTGGCCTCCTCGTTGATCTTCAGCACCGCGGTTCCCCCGCACTTGTCGCAGATCTTCCCTCGTGGGTCGCCCGTGTCCTCCAACAATTTCTTGACCTTCACGTAGGTCGTCCTGATCAGGGTCATGCCGCAGAAGGGGCATTCGAAGAGCAGCATATCGTCAAGGAGCACTATACGAGCAGCCTTTGCCTTCGCTGTCATCGTAGACCCTCGGAAGTCTGTGGCGGGCGCATCCTCGTAAGATCGCGGTCCGCCGTTTAGTCGTGGGCGGATGTATGACCGGGATCAGGCCCCAAGAAATTGAGCGGCGATTTGGCGTCTCCGGGTTCCCCGGTAACGTATCCGAACTCCTCTTGCACGATCTCTGCTACTTTCTTATACAATGTTCGTAAAGGGATTTCCGCAGGACATACTTCAGTGCAGAGATTGCAGTCGATGCATCTGCCGGCCATATGAGCGGCTCGCGTGAGATGGAAGATGGGATTCTCCGGCGGCAAATCGCCCGTGCGAATAAGGGCGTTCTCTTCGAGCGTGCACACGTTGCAGAAGCAAACCGGGCAGACATCCCGGCAACCGTAGCACTTGATACATCGGTCGAACACACGCGACCAGTACTCAAGCCTTTCGGGCAAGTCTTTCGCGTCGAGCTCTTTTACAGAGGCGTTCATCACCGGTTGCGCCTTTTCGCCTGCCACGCATTCATCAGGAAACGGCTTCCGACACTCGTGCGCGTCCGCGAGCTCCTGCGGGCAAGCGAATCCGACTTTGACAAACCGATCTGCCGCGCCGGGGAGCTGGTTCCAACGCACCAACTCGTAAAGCGCACGTTCGTCACAGCCTCTGACCAGCATGCCGAACTTCTTCTCCGGATCGGCGCTCACAAGAACCATGAGGAGCTTTGCCAGCGGGTATCGCGCGGGCAGCGCTCCTTCCACTTCCCCCAGAGTGAAGCCGTCATCGAGATCTTCCGGCTTTTCAAAGACATACGGCACAATATTGCCGTCCTGGTCCCTGAGTCCCAGGAACGCGCTTATTTGCCCTTCAGTCAATAATTTTCGGACGTGTTCTCGTACTTGTTCAACCATGTTCATATCCTGATGGATTCACGCGGCTATGAAGCTTCTGCCGATGTCTTCGCAGCAGGTTGTCTTCCGGCGCGGGCATCGGCCAGAGGTGAAGGCCCCAAGCTCCGAATCTTTTCGGTAAATTCAGTGACCACCTTGGCAAAACGAGGGCCCTCCGCGGACGACACCCACTTGAGGAGCAGGCGTTCCGGATCGACCCCTGAAAACGCCAGCAGCTTCTGCATGAACCCGATTCTTTTTACCGTCATGTAATTACCGTACAGGTAATGGCAATCTCCGATGTGTCAGCCACCCACGAAGACCCCGTCAGCGCCTTTCTGGAACGCTTTGAGGATCTGATGCGGTCCTACGGTAGCGGAACATAACGTCCTTATCGTTCGCAGGTTGGCCGGATACTGGAGACGGCTCACGCCGGCCAAATCGGCTCCCGCGTAGGCGCACCAGTTGCACAGGAACCCTACGATAGTCGGTTCAAATTGTTCCTCGGACATCTGCTCTCCTACAAAACCCTCACTGTGAGTTGCAGTGGATTCGTGCGAGGGCATTCAAAATCAACCAGCCGCGGCTCAACTCGCGAAGGCCTGCTCGATCTGAGCGTAGATCTGTTCGGCCGAAAAGCCGTCCAGCTTCGCGCTTCCCGAAGGGCACGTAGCCGCGCAGCCGCCACAACCCTTGCAAAGCACCTTGTTTACCTGACAGATTTCTTTTTCTTCTTCAAAGCTGATTGCGCCATACGGGCATACATTCACGCATCCCAGGCATCCGCAGCAGGTCTCGGGATTGATGTCCGCCACAATGCCACTGGTGAAGAGCGCCTCTTTTGACAAGATGATCGCTGCCCTGGACGCTGCCCCCAGACCCTGGGAGACCGCCTCCCTGATCGTTGCCGGGAACCGGGCGCTGCCGCAGAGGTACACTCCGTCCGTGGCGAAATCAAGCGGTTTGAGCTTCACATGACCTTCCAGGAAGAAGCCGTTTTCGTTCAGTGGCACCTTCAGCATTGAGGATATACTTGCCGCGTCCTCTTGCGCGATAAGCGGCGTGGACAGAACTACCAGTTCGCCAGGGACCGCGATCTCTTTACCCATGCGCTGATGGTAAACCGTGACGCGGCCCTCTCCAACCTGGGGAGGCTTGGCTGGGTCGTACGCCACGTACCGCACCCCAAGCTCCTTGGACTTTCGGAACATGTCTTCGTTTTCCACGCCGTACATCATCATGTCCCGATAGAGGATCGTCACTTTGGTTTCGGGGTCGGCTTCTTTGAGCAGGATCGAGTTCTTTACCGCGGTCATACAGCAAATGCGCGAGCAGTAAGTCCGTTCTGCGCAGCGAGAGCCCACGCACTGGACCATCACCACATTCTTTGCTGTGGGGGCCCCTTGCTTGAAGAGACCTTCAAGCTCCAAGTGCGTGATGACGGTCTTACCGTTGTATCCAAACAGGCCTTCGGGCTTGAGCACTCGTGCGCCGATCGCGACCACGATCACGCCGGCCTTCACCTGATTTTCGGCGCCCTTTTCCTGAATGGTGACAACATAATTACCCACGTAACCTTCTGCTTTGGTCACTTCCGCGGAGGTATGGACTTTGATCTTCCCGTTCGCGGAAATCCTGGCAGTGAGATCTTGAAGCAGACGTGAAGAAGGCTCGTTCGCAGGCAGCACGACATTGAGGCTGTTCAAGAGGCCGCCCAGCTTTTCGCGCTTCTCGACCAGATCAACTTCGTAGCCCATGTTTCCCAGGGCCATGGCCGCGGACATGCCTGATATGCCGCCGCCGATCACAACAGCTCGATGGGAAATGCCCAGCTCGATTCGACTCAGCTCTCTGAGCCGGGCAGCTTTGGCCACTGCCATGGCGATCTGGTACTTGGCTCTCTCGGTACCTTTTTCCCGTTCCTTCATATGGACCCAGGAGCACTGGTCCCTAATGTTGGCCATCTCAAAGAGGTACGGATTCAGCGCAGCTTCTTCGCACGCGCTTTGGAAGAGCGGCTCATGAGTTCTGGGCGTGCAGGATGCAACCACGACCCGGTTGAGGTTATGTTTAGGAATGGCTTGCTTGATCTCGTTGATACCGCTCTCGGAACAGGTGTACAAGTTTTCCTGCACAAAGACCACATTGGGTAAGGTCCGAGCGTAGTCCACCAATTCCTGCATGGTGAGATATCCCGCGATATTGGAACCGCAATCGCAGATAAAAACGCCGATGCGAATTTCCTCTTTCTGGTTCCCTGTCAATGCTGTCTCTCCCTGAGAGCTTTTCCCAGAAATCGCTCTTCCAGCGGAATCGCGAATCCTTTTCCGAAAGAGCCAAACTGCAAATGTTAGCCCGTAGGATGCGGTGAACGGAGTGAACCGCATCGTTCGCGGCTTTCTCTCGACCGATGCGGTTCGTCCCGCTCAGACGCGGGACTCACCACATCCTACCCGCTGTGCTGCAGCTTCCAGCCACAAAGCAATGCAAGCGCTGAAAGCGCTTGCCAAGGATAGAAATTTTTGGGGAGGGGTCCGGGGAGGCCCTTCTTACAGAAAGGGCCTCCCCGGCATGTCCCAGAAAGCTTCTGTCCTTGGCAACTGTCTTATATGGCCAGCGCTAGGCCTCCGGTCATAACTACTTCTGCCGCTCTGGCCGCCGCGCTGCTCGCCTGAGCCACGGATTCGGGAATGTCGAGCGGTCCTTGTGCGCATCCGCACGAGAAGATCCCGGGCACGCTGGTGTCCAGCGGTCTGTTCGGATGAGTCTTGATGAAGTTATTCTCATCCAGCTCGACTCCGAGCATCTCGGCCAGCGGATTAACGCCTTTGGGCGCGGAGCACGCAGTGGCCAGAATCACCATGTCCAGCGTCATGCTCTTGACGCGCCGCTCTTCGGTATCTTCGTAATAGACGATCGGGTTGTGCTCGTCGTCTTCCAGGATCTCTGCGACCCGGCCTCGGACGTACTTTATGCCGGAAACCTTTTCTCCACGAACCTTGTATTCTTCAAAGCCTTTCCCCACGGTCCGCAGGTCCATGTAGAAGATGTACGACTCGGTTTGCGCTTCGTGCTCTTTGGCGATGATCGCTTCTTTGATCGAGTGCATGCAGCAGAAGCTGGAACAATACTTGTGGAAGCGGAAATCTCGTGAGCCCACACACTGAATGAACCCGAGCTTCTTTGCGGTGTGGTGCTTGTGAATCTGCGTCTCGAGCCACTTCAGGTCTGCTTGAAATCGGGCGAGATTTTCCGTGTCCTGATCCGTCTCAGCCTTCTTGACCAGCTTAGCGAGCTCTTTTACGCGGCCTTCCGCACGGATCGTGGAAGGCCGGGTCAAATGCCCTTTTGTCGGGCCGCCTGCGCTGAGCAACCGCTCCATTTCAAGCGCGGAAATCACGTTCGGCAGCCGCCCGTACCCGTACTCGGAAATACGCGTGGCATCGAAAAGCTCGTACCCGGTCGATATGATTACCGCGGCCACGTTAAGATCGACGAGCTTCTCCTTTTGCTCGTAATCGATCGCCTTTGCCTGGCACGTCTTCGCGCAGACGCCGCACTTCTTGCCCTGGAATATCCGGCAATAAGTGGTATCTATGGTGTATACGGAAGGAATTCCCTGGGCATAATCCTTGTAGATGGCTTTGCGTTCGTCCAGGCCGAAGTTGAATTCGTTCGGGACCTTCGTGGGACACTTTTCTGCACACGCGCCGCAAGCGGTGCACCGGGAGGCATCCACGTACCGGGGCCGCTGTCGCACCCGGGCACGGAAGTCGCCAACCTGACCGGAGAACTCAATGAGTTCGCTGTAAGCCAGAAGATTTATTTTGGGATGTCGACCGACATCCAGCAGCTTAGGCGACAGAATTCATATCGTGCAATCATTGGTTGGAAAAGTCTTATCCAGTTGGGCCATCTTGCCGCCAATACTGGGATTCTTTTCCACCAGATGCACTTGCAAGCCCATGTCTCCCAGGTCGAGAGCCGCCTGCATTCCGGCGATGCCGCCGCCGATGATCAAGACGTCCTTTGAAGCCATCTGTTTACCTTCCGTACGTTGCCTGTCAAACCAAGGGCGCAGTTTCAGTCTTTTCCGTCATACTTTGATCGAACGGGCCAGGATGTCGTTGAGATCCACGATCTTGAGGTCCATCTCCACGTCTCGCAGAGCGCAATTCAAATGGAGCCGGCACTTGGTGCACGCAGTGACCAGATGACCCGCGCCTACCGCGATTGCTTCTCGAAGCCGAGATTTCTGGATTTCCTTCGAGCAACTGGAGCAGCTCATCCACGCACTCGTGCCGCAACAGATGCCATTCTCTCGGTTGTGTTCCATCTCGATGAGTTTGAGCCCGGGCACGCCTTGCAAGAGCGCTCGGGGCGCATCCATGATTCCCGCCTGTCGGCCTAAACGGCAGGGATCGTGGAACGTGTAAACGCCGTCCAGGGGCTCGAAACTGAAGCGTCCTTGCTCAAACTCCTTCGCCAGCAGGTCGTAGAAATGGACCACTTCGAAGTCCAGCTCACCGACCACTTCCGGATAATATTTCTTAAAGGTCTGGTACCCTTCAGGGCACTGAAACACCACCCGCTTGCATCCAAGGCTCTTGATAAGATCCACATTGAGGCGAGCCAGCTTCGCGAAATTCTCATAGTCGCCATTCCACATCAGATCGTGGCCGCAGCAACGCTCGTCGTCATGGACCACCGGTTCGATTCCGATGGCGTTGAGCACTTTGAGTACGCCACGGGGGCCTTCCATCACATCAATAGCCCAGTCTTCGCGGAACTCCACATCAAAATAGGGCGCACACCCCACGAAATAATACGTATCGCCGGATTCTGCGATCTTGCCGGCTTCTCTTGCCCAGTCGGTCTTGTTCTGTTTTACGTCGAGCGTCTGCAGCCGCATGACGCCCTGAAACAGGCCCCGGTGTGCGGGGACGCCGCTGTGGCCCTCGGTCACGGCCGCTTTTCGCACCTGGCGGACGAATTCAGGGTAATCGATCTTCGATGGGCAGCGTTGGCTGCACTGGCCGCAGGAAAGGCAAGACCAGATGTTAACGTCGTCGTATGGGCTTTCCGCCTCGCCAATGAGCGCTTTTTCCACCATGAGGCGAGGTGAGAAGTCCGGGGTCACTCGGGAAACAGGGCAACTGCCGGTGCAGATGCCGCAGTCAAGGCAATAGTAGGCTTTAGTTTTGTCAACAATATCCGAGATGGTCATGCCGCGGTCTCCCTCCGAGCCAGGGGACTCTGTCCGAGCTTCCGGATATCCTCGGTAAACTCACGTATCACTTCTGCAAAACGCTGGCCTTCCGATGCGGATATCCATTCCCGTCGGAGTCGTGCCTCTTCGATACCGAGCAGCTTCATGACTTTTCGGGTTTTATCGATCACTTTTTGGGCTTTCACATTACCTTCCAGGTAATGGCATTCTCCGATGTGTCAACCGGTGACCAAGACGCCGTCAGCACCCTTTTCAAACGCCTTAAGGACAAACCCGGGGGTCAACATGCCCGAGCACATCAACCTGATCAGGCGGATGCTGGGGGGATACTGCAAGCGGCTCACGCCTGCCAGGTCCGCTCCGGCGTACGAACACCAATTGCACGCGAAGGCAATGATCTTTGGAGTGAAATCTGTAACCATCTCGGCTCCGGAAGATGAAATTGTAAATGTCAGGTCATCAAAGCGCTGCTACGCGAGCGCCGCATCAATCATGTCTGAAAGCTGCTCTTCCTTAAAGTGTCGGACGGCAGCCGCGCCTGTGGGGCACGCGACTGCACACGCGCCGCAACCCTTGCACAGAGCAGGATTCACCGTGGATTTCATAGCGCCGGCCGCGACTTCCACCAACTCCGGTGCATGGAACGGGCACACCTCGACGCAGCGGCCGCACCCTCGGCAGAGGAACTCATCCACTACCGAAATCATGCCCGGTGCATCCACATACCCGCGGGCCAGAACTTGCGACGCATGAGAGCCCGCGGCTTCAGCCTGCGCGATGGTTTCGTCCAGGGGTTTGGGATAATGAGCCAACCCAGCCAGGAACACGCCGTCCGTGGCAAAATCTACGGGTCGAAGCTTCATGTGGGCTTCGAGGAAGTACCCGTCTTCGTTGGTGGAAAGCTTGTAGAGCCGTGCCAGTTCCTTGTTGTACTCGTCCGGTATGATCGCGGCCGCGAGCACCACGCTTTCGGCTTCCAACGTTACGGGCTCGCCCAGCACAGGATCTTTGACCTTGATCGCGATCTTGCGACCGAGTTCCACCGTGGGAGGATCTTCCGGCTCGTACCGGATAAAGAGCACACCCAGCTTTCTCGCCTTCTCGTAATAGGGCTCATTGAGGCCGTACGTGCGGATGTCCCGATACAGAACGAACACCTTTGCGTCCGGATTTGTTTGCTTCAGAGCCACCGCGTCCTTGACCGTATGAGTGCAGCAGACCTTGCTGCACCAGGGCCGTTCTGCACACCTCGACCCTACGCACTGGATGAAGACCGTGGTACCGGCCTTCATGACGGCCGGATCGTTTGATCTCATGGCCTCGCTCATTTCCAGGTGGGTCCTGATCCGAGGATCCTGGCCGTAAGCATACACATCGGGCTTCCATTCGTGCGCACCCGTGGCTACGACCACCACGCCGTGTTCCACAGTCTCGGGCGCCGCGTTGCCTGAAGAGAAGGAGGTCCTGAAATTACCGATAAAGCCTTCCACATTCTGAATCGTCGCGTTGGCATGAACGGTGATCTTGTCGTGACCCGTCACTCGTTGAACCAGGCTTTCCACGAAAGGCTGCACTTCCTCGCCTTTGATGGTATGAGCCAGCCTCCGGGCATTGCCTCCCAACGTGTCCGTCTTCTCAAGAAGGTGCACGGGAAAACCTTGATCCGCTAGATTAATGGCCGCAGTCATGCCCGCGACGCCACCTCCGATCACCAGACCTGCCTGAACCATCGGTAGACGCTGATCGTCAACCTTTTCGAGCTGAGTCGATCGGGCAATGGCCATGCGAATGAGGTCCACAGCCTTGTCGGTGGCTTTGGCTTTCTCCGTCATGTGGACCCACGAGCAATGCTCACGGATGTTGGCCATTTCCACCAAGTACTTATTGAGCCCGGCCTCCCGCGCGGTCTCCTGGAAAAGCGGCAGATGGGTCCGAGGAGTGCACGATGCAATGACCACGCGATTGAGATTATGCTCGTCAATAAGCTGTTTGATGCTCACCTGGGTATCCTGAGAACAGGTGAAGAGGTTCTCGGTGGCGTATACTACGCCCGGGAGCTCTTTAATGCGTTCCACAACGCCCGGCACGTCCACAGTAGCCGCGATATTGATGCCGCACCGGCACACAAAAACTCCGATCCGCGGTTCCTGCCCCTGAACGTCCTTCTCGGGCGGGAGTTCTTTCTTGGTGGTGAGCGTGTTTCGGGCTTCTGAGAGCATCCGGGTAGCCACTCCGGCAGCCGCGGCAGCTTCCATCACGGTCTGCGGGATATCTTTGGGCGCTTGGAATGCGCCGGCAACCATGATTCCTGGTCGCGACGTGTTGACCGGTTCAAAGGTACCCGTGTCGCAGAAGTTCATGTCGTCGAGATCGATATTCAGCAGTCGGGCTGCCTTTACTGTGGATTCGGAAGGCTTGATCCCCACAGCCAGGACCACCATGTCGAACGTCTCGGATGCAAGCTGGTTATGCTCGTTGACGTATGTGATCTTGAGGTCGCGGGTAAGCGGATCCTCCTCCACGCGACTCACCATCGAGCGAATAAACCGCACGCCGCCCTGGCTCTTGGCTCGTTCGTAGTACTTGTCGAAATCTTTTCCGTACGCCCGAATGTCCATGTAGAAGATGGTGGGTTCGATGTGAGCATCGTGTTCCCGTGCGATGACCGCTTCTTTGATCGAGGCCATACAGCAGACCGAGCTGCAATGCGGCATCCCTTTCCTTCGATCCCGTGAGCCTACACACTGGATCCAAGCCATCTTTCCGGGATGTTTGCCGTCCGACGGACGCTTGATCTCACCCTGAAACGGCCCGGATGCGCTCAATATGCGTTCCATCTCCAGATTGGTGACCACGTTGGGCATTCTTCCGTGGCCGTATTCGGAGATGTTCGCGGTGTTGAAGAGTTCATAGCCCGGAGCAAGAATCACTGCTCCCACATTGATTTCCGTAACCTTGTCCTGCTGTTCGTAATCAACCGCGCCCGCTGGGCAGACCTTCTTGCATACGCCGCACTTTTTCCCCTGGAAAGTTCGGCAACGGTTCGTGTCGATGGTGTAAACGGACGGGATGCCCTGGGCATAATCCTTGAAAATGGCTTTGCGCTGATCATGGCCCCAGTTGTATTCATTGGGAACCTTGATGGGGCACTTCTCCGCGCAGGTGCCGCAGGATGTGCATTTGACCGGGTCCACGTGGCGGGCTTTCTCACGGACAGTCACCGAGAAGTTTCCCGGCTCGCCGGTGATGCCTTCGAGCACGCTGTAAGCCATTATTTCGATATTTGGATTCTGTGCGAGGGTCTGCAGCTTGGGCGAGAAGATGCACGCGGAACAGTCGTTCGTGGGGAATGTCTTGTCCAGCATGGCCATGACCCCGCCAATGCAGGGTCGTTCTTCTACCAGGTAAACCTTGAATCCGGATTCAGCGAGATCCAGCGACGCCTGAACGCCGCCGATTCCCCCTCCCAGCGTCAGGACTGCACCTATCTTCTTGTCGCTCACGGCACGTCTCCGTCCCTACTATTCAGGATCACTATGCTACGCGGGCTCGGCCGGGCTCAGATGAGCCCTTTGGATGCCAGAATTCTCTCAGGAGAGACCAGGTGTTTGCCAAACCAGCTCCGGGCCTGCGGATTACCCAGGGCGACACCCATGAGCTCCGTCAGGTACAGGATCGGCACCTGATACACATGACCTGTTTCCTTGGAGATGTCTTCTTGCCGGGTATCCAGGTTTGCCTGGCACATGGGGCAGAAGGTTACCATCGCGTCTGCATCTACCATGAGCGCCATGTCCAGGAGCTTCCGCGAAAGTTTGAGTACCAGGTCTGTTCGCGTCAAGGCCAAGGAGCCGCCGCAACAGTCCGTCTTATACGGCCAGTCGAGCACCTCAGCTCCGAGGGCTTCCAGCAGACGGTCCATCTCCATCGGGTTTTCCGGGTCCTCAGGCTGAAGGATTTCCGGCGGCCGCACCGCGAGACAGCCGTAATACGGCACCACCCGCAACCCTTCCAATGGCTTGACGACCTTGGACTTCAGCGCGGCCCGTAGCTCTTCGCGGTGGAAGAGCTCCAGGCCGGAGAGCACCTTGATCTCGCCCTTGAAGGGGAAATCCTGCTTCAGAGCTTCGTCTTCGCCGAGACGATGCACGGCAGTCTTAAGCCGCAGATGACATGCGGCGCACGGCGCGACAACATCCTGGCCGAGTCCTTCTGCCAGCATAAGATCGCGGGCGGGGAGAGCGGCTTCCAGGTACGCGTCCACCATGTGAGCCGACGATGCGCCACAACAGGTCCAGTCAGGCAGTTCTTTCAGCGTTATTCCCAGCGCAGAAGCCGCATTGGTAAACGACTCGTTCAGCTCCTGCGCAGATCCCGTCAACGAGCATCCCGGATAATAACTGAGCTCCATGTCCGTTCCTTTCCGGCTACTTGAGCGAAGATTTCTTGAAGATTTCTTTCACCGCGCTGTTCCCAAAGGGGAATTTGGGCATGATGTGCATCTTCCCTTTGCGGAACATTTCCAAACCCAGCTTCATATCAGCGAACCAGGTCTTGGTCTTCATCTTGTAGGTGCCTACCAGGGACAGCTCGTGCACTCGGCCGAACCGACGCACATTCTGCATGAACGTGGTGTGGAACGCGGGCACCTGCGGCTGCTGGGTCTCAATCTTGCCGGCCACCACCTGGTGACGGATATGATCCAGAAGCGCAGGCACGTCGATCCCGTTGGGGCACCTCGCGCCGCAGGTATGACACGTGAGGCACAGCCAGATGCTCTGGGAGTTGACAATCCGCTGCACATCACCCAGAACCCCGAGCCTCACCATCTGATGCGGCAGGAGATCCATCTCCGACGCCACGGGGCACCCTGCGGAACACTTCCCGCACTGGTAACACCCGTTGATAATCGACGCCAGCTCACCCGATGGAGCTGTTACCTTGCCACTGGAAGCTTGCATGTTCGACTGTTCCATGTCCTTCTCCCTGATGACCGAGCGCCTCTGAAGCGCAACGGTGTATCGTCATCTTCTCAGGCCGCTTTGAGGAGGCGTCCAAATAAGCCTCGTTACGACGCGGCTCCGAGAAGCGTGTCGATTTCCTCAAAGACCTGCTCGTCCGTAAAATGCTGCAACTGGATCGCCTTCCCGGGACAGACCGATGAGCAGATCCCGCAACCCTGGCAGAGCGCGGGAACTATCTCGGCCTTATGCTCTTCATTAATGAACGGCGCCCCGTACGGACACAGGCGCACACATGTGAGGCAGACTGCGCACTTTTCCGGGTCCACCTTTGAGATGACGCCCGGGAACGTCATCTCTTTCTTGCTAAGCAGAATGGATGCCCTCTGGGCCGCGGCAGTGGCCTGTGCGATCGATTCGTCGATCGGCTTGGGGTAGTGCGCCATGCCGGCCAGAAACACACCTTCGGTGGTGAAGTCCACAGGTCGCAACTTCATGTGGGCTTCCACGAAATAGCCGTACGAGTTGGTGGTCACCTTGAACAGTTGACTGATTTCCTTGTTCCCTTCTTCGGGATCAATGGCCGCGGCCAGAGTCAGCACATCCGCAGGGATGGTGACATCCTGGTCGAGCACCGGATCTCGCACAATCACATTGACCTTGTCACCGGCCGCTTCGACCCTCGGCTTGGCTTCCGGGTCGTACTTGATAAAAACCGTGCCCGCTTGTCGGGCTTCCTGATAATACTTTTCCAGGAGGCCGTACGTGCGCAGGTCTCGGTAGATGACGTAGTTCTTTACGTCAGGGTTAATTTCACGCAGCCGCAACGCAAGCCGGACCGACCCGGAGCAGCAGATCTTCGAGCAGTATGGCCGTTCGTCGCAACGTGAGCCCACGCACTGGACAAAGACCGCGTTCTTGAGCTCGCTGAGCTTCGGATCACCCGCTTGGATCCGCTCTTCAAGCGAGTGCTGCGTTTCCACCGCCTTGTGCTCGCCGTACAGATACTCAGTGGGCTGAGATTCTCTCGCGCCCGTCGCGACGATCGCCGCGCCGAACTCCACCTGTCGGGATCTGCCGTCGAGCTGATAGATCGTGCCCTTGAAGTGGCCCACATGGCCTGAAAGATCGCCGAAGAATGCCTCTTTGAAGAGGTCGATCTTTGGATGGCCTTCCACTCTGGTGATCAGGTCACTGACAAACGGCTTGATCTCTTCTCCGTGGATGGTCTTTTCGATGAACAAGGCATTTCCGCCGAGCTTGTCCGACTTCTCCACCAGGTACACCTGGAAGCCTTGATCGGCCAAGTTCAGGGCCGAGACCATCCCGCTCGCGCCTCCGCCCAGGACGAGCGCATTGGAGACCACTTCCATCTTGGACTTCTGCAACGGAGCAAGAAGTGCGGCTCGCGCCACAGCCATCCTGGCCAGATCCATCGCCTTGAGCGTAGCTCGCTCCTTGTCGTACCCGTGAACCCAGGAGCACTGATCCCGAATATTGGTCATGGTGAAGAGGTACGGGTTCAGCCCCGCCTTCTCCAGGGTCAATTGAAACATGGGTTCGTGAGTCCTGGGGCTGCACGCAGAGACTACGACCCGATTGAGTTTGTGCTCCTCGATAATCTTGAGGAATTCCTCCTGCGTATCCTGCGAGCAGGTGAAGAGCTTTTCCGCGGCAAATACCACGTGAGGAAGAGTCTTGACGTGCTCCACCACTCTCGGGACATCCACCACGTTGGCGATATTGATCCCGCAGCGACAAATGAACACACCGATGCGGGGTTCTTCACCGACAACGTCTCGCTGCGGCGGAAATTGCTCTTTTGTGGTCATGGTGTTTCGCGCGGAAGCGAGGAGCCGCGACGATGCGCCTGCGGCCGCGGAAGCTTCCATGACCGTTTGCGGAATGTCCTTGGGACCTTGGAGCATCCCGGCCACGAACACGCCCGGACGGCTGGTTTCTACCGGCCGGAAGCTGTCCGTTGACGCAAAGAAGGATTCATTGAGGTCTATGCCGAGCTTTTCCGAAAGCTCCCGCGACTCACACGACGTGGTCAAGCCGGCCGCCAGCACTACGAGATCGAAGGACTCGGCCGCAAGCTGCTGATTGTCATCCACATAGGTGATGTTCAGGTTGTGGGTCTTGGGGTCTTCCACCACTCGGCTCACCATGGACCTGATAAACCGCACGCCGCCTTGGTTCTTGGCTCGCTCGTAGTATGCGTCGAAGTCCTTACCGTACGCGCGCATGTCCATGTAAAAGATAGTGGGTTCCACATTGGGGTCATGCTCTTTGGCAATGACCGCCTCCTTGATGGAAGCCATGCAGCAGACCGCGCTGCAATGCGGCATTCCATGCTGCGGGTCCCTCGATCCCACGCACTGAATCCATGCGATCTTCTTCGGGTGATGGCCGTCTGAAAGACGCTTCACCTCACCCGCGTACGGGCCCGAAGCGCTCAACATGCGCTCGAATTCCATGTTGGTGATCACGTTCGGAGCTTTGCCGTATGAGAATTCACCCCGAATTTTCGACGGATCGATCAGCTCGTACCCGGTGGAGAGGATGATGGTTCCCACATCCACGTCGAGGTACTCGTCTTGAATGGAATGATCGATTGCTCCGGCAGGGCAAGCTTTCACGCACTCCATACATTCGGAGCAGACACCGCAGTTGAGGCAGCGGTTGGCTTCTCTGAGCGCCTCTTCTTCTGAAAAGGCCAGCTCCACTTCACCGAAGTTCTTCATCCGCTCCGAGACTGAAAGCTCGGGATTGACGGCCCTGGCCTCGGCTTTCATTTCAGGAATCGGCGGATATTCACGGTGTTCGGGCGTTTTGGCCGGACGTCCTGCTGCCACGTCTTCACCGCGGAGGTACCGAGCAATGGATATGGCCGCTTCGTGTCCAGCGCCGACTGCTTCCACCACCGTTGCCGGGCCTGTTCCTGCGTCGCCGCCTGCGAACACTCCATCGATTGCAGTTGCTGCGGTGACCGGGTCGACCTGAATGGTATTCCACGGGCTCCTAGCCAGGCCCGGGGCACCTTCCCACAGATCGGGATCGATCACCTGACCGATCGCCGGAATCACCGCGTCGGTCTCTATTACAAACTCAGAGCCTTCAACCGGCACCGGTCGCCGCCGGCCCGTCTGGTCCGCGGGGCCAAGCTCCATCCTGATGCACTTGAGCCCTTGAACTGCATTGCTGCCGTTGGTCGTCACTTCCACAGGCGCTGCCAGGAACTGGATCTTGACGCCTTCTTCCAGAGCGGCCGACACTTCCTCCGCGTACGCGGGCATCTCATCACGAGATCGCCTGTACAGGATCGTCACCTCGTTAGAGCCAAGCCTCACCAGCGTGCGTGCGGCGTCAATCGCTACGTTTCCGCCGCCGATGACCACGGGTTTTTTGATATTGTTGGAAGAGGCGCCCAGCGCAGCTTGTCTCAGGAAGTCCACGCCCTGGATAACGCCTTGGGCTTCTTCGCCCTTTATGTTCAGGGTCGCGCCCTTCTGACAGCCGACGCCAAGATACACGGCTTTGTAGCCCTGAGCCTTGAGATCGGTGATAGTCAGATTGGGTCCCAGCGGCATATTGGTCCGCGCGTCCACTCCAAGGTCGAGAATGTGCTGGATCTCTTTGTCGAGCAAATCTCTGGGCAGGCGGTACTCCGGGATGCCTACCCGCAGCCAGCCTCCCAAGACGGGCCCGGCCTCAAAGATGGTGACTTTGTACCCTTCGAGTGCCAGGTAGTAAGCGCATGAAAGGCCTGCGGGACCCGAGCCGATGATCGCTACTTTTTCAGGTTTCGGCTGTATTTCCGGAAGAGTAAGCGTCGAATAATCGACCTGATCCGCTGCAAAGCGTTTCAACTTACAGATGGAAACCGGCTGGTCCTTGAGGCCTCTGCGGCAGACCTTTTCACACGGGTGCGGACAAACACGGCCCAGCACGCCCGGCAAAGGCAGATTCCTGTAAATAAGCTCGACGGCTTCCTTGTATTTGCCCTTGCTGATCAGCGCCACATAGCCCTGCACATTGATGTGAGCAGGGCACGCGATCACGCACGGCGCGCGATCGGCTTTATCGATAACGAAAGACTGCGGTATGGTTTGCGGGAAAAGCCTGTATGTTGCCGCGCGGTTGCTGATCTTCTGATCGAACTGATTGGGGACCGCGACAGGACACGCAGTGGCGCAGTCGCCGCACGCCTTGCACTTGTCCTTGTATATGTATCGGGATTTCTGGCGGATCCTGACCTTGAAGTGTCCTTCGTCGCCTGCGACATCGTCCACTTCGCCATATGAGAGCAGTTCGATGTTCGGATTCTGTCCGACACTCACCAACTTGGGAGAGAAAATGCAGGTCGAGCAGTCATTGGTTGGAAAGGTTTTATCAAGCTGGGCCATACGCCCGCCGATTCCCGTTTGACTTTCCACCAGGTAGACCTTGTAACCTGATTCGGCAAGGTCCAACGACGCCTGAACTCCAGCTATGCCTCCGCCCACAACAAGAGCCGCACCGACCACGTCCTTAGGCTGGGCCATAAGCACTACACCTTTTCCGATGATTTTGCAGCGATGGGATAGTCTGCGATGGACTTCTCTAATCTATCAGCTAAGCTCATGCCTGTCAACACTCGCCTGGGGAGGTTTTGTCATAGATAAATATCGCAATATCAATACATTATCTACACCATGATGCGTTGTGCACCACCAGGCTCAACTCAGATTGATGATTTCGGCAACAGTGCCATGCGTGACCCGCAGTCACTCTCCAGTAAACGGTTCTCCATCGACCCTCCTTCCGACCTGCTCGCTAATCCGCTGACGCGTCCTTTGAAGAAACGCGAAGTCCACATCAGGTCCTGCTGTTGGGAGAAGTGAGCAATTATGGAATAGCGGCTCCTTGTCGATTGGGTAAGGGCTGTGCTTCAGAGCCGATTCCCACAAGGCAGTGCCCGGAATGGGCGAATACTCCGCCAACTTTGGCAGAGCCCCTGCCTGGAGCACGAATTCAACGTCTTCTTCGATTTGATCTCGCGTCTGCCCGGGCAGACCCACCATGAGATAGGCTCCGATGCGGCGCGCGTCGAAGCCGGCCTCTTGCAGGTGCTTCACCGCAGCGAGGAAGCTCTGTCTGCTCGTCTTGCCGCCGGTGCGTTCGTGGAAGAGATCGGACGAAGACTCAAACCCGAGTCGAATCGTTTCGAAACCGGCCGCTTTCATCGCTTGGGCCACGTCCGCGTCAATCCCCGAGCAATGCATCCCGTTGGGCGAATGCCACCTCATGCCTGGGACTTTGTGCGCGACCTTACGGAGGATGGGCAGCGCATGACGGTGTGGGTCCACGAGGAAGGCATCATCGTAGAGTGCGATATCGCGCACGCCGTACCAGAGCCATGCTTGTTCTATTTCCGCGACCACGCGGTCGGGCGATTGTCGCACGTAACGATCGACTAGCCTTGCTGACGCACAGTACGAGCACCGAAAGGGGCAGCCTCGGGAAGTGAGCAACGGCAGGAAGCGGACGGTTCGCATGAGGTCCAGGGCAGGGCTAAATTCGAGTTCGACTTTGTCCATTTTACTCTGTGGTTCCAGGTCAGTATGCTCGTACAGCACGCGGGACAGCGCGGCTTCGCCGGGCCCCGGAACGATTGCGTCAACCGGGCAGTGGGCTTGCGCATGTTCACGTAGCAGCGTCGCATATACCCCGCCCAGGAGCACCGGGACATCGGGAAAGGTCTCCTTGAGGAGCCGAACGGCGTCATGCACCGCGGGATACCAGTAGGTCATGAGGCCGGTCACGAAGATGGCTCTGGGTTCAGGCATAGAACGGAGCTCATTCTTGACCTGCTCCCAGCCAAGACCGTACCGGCTATATCGTCGGGGCACGTGCTTTAGCGGCTCCGGTTTGGGAATCTGAGTCTTTGGGAATCGGCCCTGTCCATGGGATTTCATCTTAACCGAACCGGCCGCGTGATGGTCGCTGTCAAGGCAGTCGAGGAGCACAGGCTCCCACCCGAGCTTTCGCAGTCTGGTGCCGAGCACGAGCGGTCCCAGCGGCCGAGCCCAGAGGTCGTATGCCGCGAAATCGTAGATCCAAGGATTGAAGAGAAGCACGACGGGCTTGGTCATCTTGCCTCGCGTTTCCATATCGGGCGAAACCTTTGGAGCTTCCGGGTCTGCATTCGACCAAATTGCCTCTCTGGGCAGTATCTGCTAGAACTGCTCATGGAATTCAGGCATCATACGACAAAGCCCGGATAAGCCGATAGGATGTAGGCGGCGATGCGGACTTTCTCTGTGTACTCGATTCCGCGACCGGAGTCGATCCGTGTGAAGCCACGGGACGCAATATCCGACAGCAAAATCAACACACCCGGAGGACCCTCCAGTGCTCGGAATTAAGGACCTAATGCAGCAAGCCGCCGGCCTGCAAGCCAAGATCAGCGCGCTCCAAGAAGAGTTGGCCCAGAGGAGCGTCGTCGGCGAAGCCGGTGGCGGCATGGTAAAAGTGGAAGCAAGCGGTGCACAGGAAATCATCTCGGTGCAAATAGAAAGAGAGTTGGTATCGGCCGACGATATCGAAATGCTTGAGGAATTGGTGGCCGCCGCCGTGAATGACGCGCTGAGGAAGTCCAAGGAGATGGTCACCGAAGAGGTCGCGAAACTGACGGGCGGTATCAAATTGCCGGGCCTCACGTGATATATCCGTGCTTAAATTCCACGAGTTGGAGCAGCTGCTGTGCTCGGTCCGCTTGATTCTCTGGTAAAAGCTTTGAAAAGACTTCCCGGGGTCGGTGAGAAGACTGCGACTCGTTACGCATTCTATATCCTCAACGCGGGCGTGGACGAGATCCAGAGCCTCATCGAGTCGATCAAGGCTGTGAAGGCGGAATTGAAGCTCTGCTCTGTCTGCTTCCATCTGACCGACGTGGACCCGTGCGGGATCTGCTCCAATCCGCGGCGTGATTCAACCCGGCTCTGCGTCGTTGAGACGCCGTTGGACGTGCTCACCATCGAGAAATCAGCCATTTTTCGCGGCTTGTATCATGTGCTCCACGGAGTACTCGTGCCTCTGGAAGCCATCGGACCTGATGACATCCGTCTTCCGGAATTGATTGAACGAGTCAAGAAAGGCGGGGTGGAAGAGGTTATCCTGGCCCTGAATCCAACGGTGGAAGGAGAATCGACCGCGGGCTTTATACGGGATCAATTGAAGGGAACGGGTGTCACCGTTTCGCTCATCGCGTACGGGATCCCGGTGGGGAGCTCACTCGAATACACCGATCCGCTCACGTTAGGGCGGGCTCTGGAAAACCGGGTCAAATTATAAAAACCCCTTCAGATTCGAATTGTTTTTTGGCAGGAGCCATCATCCAATCACACTAGGCCGACCCGCCGCACCATTGCTGGAGCCGCATACCCGTGACTGAAATCCACACCCAAAAGGTCGTTTTCCGGCCAATTGTTGCGTTCAAAGACCGTCAAGACGCGGGGCAGAGACTCGCGGACTACGTTAACCCTTCTGAAACCTCGGAATCTCTGGTTCTGGCTCTTCCCCGAGGCGGAGTTCCCGTGGCAGAGGTACTGGCAAAGCGGATCCGCGTTCCGCTGCAACCGGTGCTTGTCAGAAAACTCCCAATACCGAGCTCCCCCGAGATGGGCTTCGGCGCGGTCGCGATCGACGGAAGCCGCATTCTCAACGCGCCGGTGGTCGAGCACTACGGGGTGACGGAGAAAGAAATCGAATCTATAACCGAAGAGGTCAGAGAAGAAGTCCGCCGCAGGGCCCGAGCATACGTGGGCCATGACCTAGCTCCTCCGGCTGCGGGAAAGGTGGTGTACATGGTGGATGATGGCCTTGCGACCGGGTACTCCATGATTGCCGCGGCTACGATGGTACGAAAGCTGAGCCCTCGTCGGCTGGTGCTGGCAATACCGGTATCGCCCTATCGGTCGATTCTGGCTGCGCGGAGCTACTTCGACAGTATCTTCTGTCTCTTTGCGCAGGAAGTGGGGCCGTTCGCGGTGGCTTCATACTACGAAGATTTTCACGACCTCTCGGACGACGAAGTCAAAGAAATCCTGCGGCGCTACAACGCTGCTATGGCTTCTTGAGTTTCTGCTTGAGTTGCTTGATTGTGCACGAGTTCAGCACGTCGGTCCTTTCTAGCCATCCTCGTCGGGCCACAGCGATGCCGAACTTCATGAAGTTCAGGTCTGCCTGGCGGTGCGCATCCGTGCCAATGGCGAAGCCTGCGCCTAATTCCTTGCCAAGCTGACAGTGGATGTCGGGAAGATCCAGACGGTCGGGTTGGGCATTGATCTCGATCCAGACCTTGTTTTCTGCGCAGGCTCCAAGGACCTTTTCCATATCGAACTTGATCGGGTCGCGTGCGCCGATAAGTCTGGTCAGCGGATGCCCCAGGCAGTGGACAACCCCGCTGCGAATCGCGGCAAGCAGCCGATCAGTCATGGATTGTTCATCAAGGTTGAAGTGGAAATGCACGCTTGCCACTACCCAATCAAGCTCGGCAAGCACCTTTTCATCGATGTCCAGCGCGCCGTTCTTTAAGATGTCCACTTCCAGGCCCGCGAGAACCCAGAAATCCTTCAGCGACTCGTTCAATTCTCGGATCTCTTCGATCCGTCTGAGAACCGCGTCTTCGTCTAAACCGTGAGCCACGGTAACTGCTTTGGAATGCTCCGTAACGCCTAAGTACTGGTAATTCATCTGACGGGCAGCCTCGACCATCTCCTCCAGAGTATTGATTCCGTCGCTGGCAGTGGTGTGCACATGGAGATCCCCGCGAATCTGGCCAAGCTCGACAAGCTTGGGGAGCCGGTCCTGCTCGGCAGCTTCCAGCTCGCCTCGGTCTTCCCTAAGCTCTGGGGGTATCCAGGGCAGGTCAAAGCACTTGTATAGCGATTCTTCGGTCTGGCCTGCTATTGGGCGGTCACCTTCGAATAGACCGTATTCGTTGAGCTTCCAGTCTTTCTGCTGAGCCCGTTTCCGCAAAGCCACGTTGTGCGACTTGGATCCGGTAAAATAGGCAAGCGCGGAGCCGAAAGAATCAGGTTCAAAGAAGCGCACATCGATCTGCAAGCTGTTGTGCAGCCGCACGCTGATCTTCTCGTGGCCTTTGCCAAGCACCTCTTCGATCTCCTCATAGCTGACGATCGCATCCGCAGCCTTTTTCCGGTCCTTGGCTTGAACCAAGATGTCCAGGTCGCCTATCGTCTCCCTTTGACGTCGGAAGCTGCCGGCCACCTCCCATCGCTTTATTGTCTTTACGGCATCGAGATGTCTGCCGATGGACGCGGCATGTTCATACGCGGCGGAGAGCAGGTACCGGCCTACGCCTGCTTCCACCGTCTCGATGCCCTTGAGGATATTCTCTTCGGTCTTTGACCCCATTCCGGGCAGGTCCCGAATTTTGTGCTCCTGAGCTGCTCTTTTCAGGTCATCAAGCGAGCTTATGGAGAGCTTGTCATACAGGAGTGCCACCTTACGAGGGCCGAGCTGAGGCACGCGCAGCAATTCAAGCAAGGATGCCGGAACTTCCTGTTCCAATTCCTCCAGGCGTTTGCACGTTCCGCGAGCAACGATCTCTTGAATTTTCTTGGAGATGGCTTCCCCGACGTGCGGGATCTTGGTCAGGTCCTTTCCTTGGCGGACCATGTCTTCAAGCCGCTCGGAATGATCCTTCACGGTGAGAGCGGCAGTTCGGTACGAGCGCACGCGGAAAGGATTGTCGCCCTTCAGCTCGAGCAGGTCCGCGATCTTATCGAAGACTTCCGCAATACGAGCGTTTTCCATGCTGTCCTGCCTGCCCTGGTGAAAGTGGTTTCAGAAGCCCAGGAGCGTGTCAGGCCGACGCTTTCATCTCCAGCGCGATTCTCTCTTCATCCCCCATGATAAGAGCTACCATGAGGCTCAAATGCTCTCGCAAGTCCCTCGTAATCAGGAAGTTCTGCCTCACGAATTCACGACCTTTCCTACCCATCTCTTTGGCGACTTCCGGGCGCTGGAGAAAGTGTCGGATGCGCAGAGCAGCTCCCTGTGGAGTGTTCACGAGAAAGCCGGTGTGATGATTGACCACCTGGAGGCGTATGCCGCCGCAATTGCCGCCAATGACGGGTCTAGCCTTCCACAGAGCCTCGGTTACCGTAAGACCGAATCCTTCGCGGACCGACTTCTGCATCACGAAATCAGAAGCTCGCTGAAGCGCGTTTATGGTCAGATGCGCATCCGAGGGCAAGAGGAGGATGTGGACATCTTGGTCGCTATTCGCTTCTTCTCGCACTTCGGCCAGGACGACTTCGCCTTCAGGGTCATCAGTAGCCCCACCCCCAGCCAGGACCAGTTGCAATGCGGGCGCGAACGCCTTCGCAAGCCTGTACGCTCTGATTACGCCGATCGGGTCTTTGAACCGGTCAAACCGAGAGACCTGGAGCATCGTGGGTCGTTCCGGGTCGATGTCGAATCTGTTCCTGGCGCCTTCGATTTCGCTCCTGGCCAGTTCCTTGTTTTTGTCGCTCAAGGGATCGATGCTGGGCGGAATGAGATACTGGGTATGGGACATGGGCTGAGCAAAGTCCGCTAGAGAGAAGATGCTCGCATCGTACTGAATCGCAAATCGGCGCAGGTACTTCCACATGGGGCGGTACGGATGGCTCAGATCGATGTGGCAGCGCCAGATCCATTTTCCTTTGCGGTTAGGTGTGTGTTGCAGGAGAGGAAGCGGTTGGGGATCATGAATGAATACAATGTCCGCCTCTTCCAGTATTTTTCTAAGCTCTTCCGCATTCCGCTCGTTCGTGGATTCAAAGACTTTGAGTGCGGAATCCGGCATGGGCGCATGTTTGCCTTGTAACCCGTTGTGGAAGTTCTTGGTGCACTCGAAGAATGCCTCGTCGCCCGTGATTACTTCCCACCGGGCATCGAGACCCAAATCCTGTTTGAGAGGCACCAGTTTGTCGAGAATTTCGGCAACCCCTCCACCTTGCCGAGTGGAATTCACGTGCACGATTTTAAGTCCCTTGAGTGGTTCGGCAAGCTGGCGCAAGTGCTGAACCACATCTTCACCCACTATCTCGGCGTAATCCTCAATCGACGTCATGAGCCTACCGCCTGAAAAGCTCTTCTGAGAGCGTCTGCGAGCTGCTCGCGCAACTCGGTGAGTGTCTTGAAGTAAGGGTCTACCCCTGCAAGGCAATCACACACCGGTTTGTAGTTTTCACTGCAACCACGCAGCCACGCGCGGAAGTCGTCAGTATGCTGGAGCGATCTGCGCCGGGCATCAATAAAGTGATAGAAGATGCTTCCCAGGGGCATAGTGGGGACGATTTCCTGGAGCTCCTCGGGAGCCTCAAGGGTTACACCGGTATCGAGAACAACGATCTGTGAACGGATAAAGTGGAATTGGAATTCTCTGGGCACCCACGTCGACCGCTCCAGCTCGTCGAGCCTCTGGTCGATGATTTCGATCAATTCCTGGCGGAGCCCCTCCAGATCCTCGAAGTCTGTGGGATCGACGACTGCCAGCCGCTCGGCGAGCGTATCGTCATGCAGCGAATAATGACACCAGACCGCGAAGTCGTTGACGTACTGCGGATCGTCGAAGCGGGGCCTGAGCAAGCCACCCCAGAAATGATAGTAGATGCAACCCTCATGGATGGTCTGGAGGTTGTGCCGTAATTCGGTAAGAGATTGTGCTTTCCTACCAGTGGCAATCGCCACGAGCGCGCAGTCTTTCACGGCAAAAGGTCCCGCGTGATCGTTATCCCCGGCCATTCGTCATCCTTTCGCAATACCGACATGCGTTCAAACGCTTCACCCTCATCTTTTTGAAAGCGCATTGGAATAATGGTTCCCACCCAAACCACGCGTATTCAACTTTCGTGAAGATGGCTTACGAACAGACCGACGGGGAATCTGTCCAAGGCCCTCCCGACGCGCATGGAGTTTCCTGTGTGTAGGACTTGGTCAGTGAAAGTATTCTGCCACTCGGCAGGCATGTCCGCAGGCAAGACCACCTCCGTATCGCGCCAAGCTTCCTCCCCGAGAGGATAGCGCCCTTCGTCAACCAGAGCGCACAAGAATCGAGGCGCTAGTACTAAGGCCCACCCCGGTTCAGCTCGCCTTGCAAAAGCAATCACGTGCCTGCGCAAGTCCCCTGTAGTTGCGAGGGCGATATACGTGCCTTGCTGGAAAGTCTCACGAAATCGCTTGCGAGCTTGCAGCGCTCGATGAATCACAAAGAGCTTGATCCTTCCGTCATGAGGCGAGGCCAAGAGATCGCGGATCAGGGCCTGCAACCTGCCGCGGGACCTCTGTCCGATATCCCGGAGCATCGAATGCCTGGTTTGGAAGTCCACGGGCCTGCGGTTGTCAGGGTCCACCAAGTTGAAGTCCCACAGTTCCGAGCCCTGATAGAAGTCGGGCACTCCCGGTGCCGTGATCTTAATCAGCACCTGGGACAAGGAATTGAGCACTCCGTAGTGGGCTATCTTGCGTTGAAACGGGAGAAAATCCTCCAAAAACTCGTTGGGAACGGACCGGTCCAGCACCGCGTCCACGAAAGCGAGGTATGCTTCTTCGTACGGAGCATCCGGTTGTATCCATTTGGTATGGACCTTGGCCTCTCTCACCACTTTTATGATGTAGTCTTTCAAGCGCTCGACGAACTGCGGGTACTCGCGGCTGTCATTCGGGAAAGCACCCAGTAGAGTCTGATAAAAAAAGTACTCGTCATTGCGGTCGGGGACACCGAGCTCTCGAACGCGGCGCTTCTTAGGTCTATTGATCTTGCCCCAATGCCTCACCTTCTTGTCCCACTCAGCCGGGATCTCGGAGAGCACATTGATCCGCGCGCGAACATCTTCTCCTCGTTTAGTGTCGTGCGTTGAGGTGGTGTTGAGGGAACCGGGCCACTGATTCTGGCGTCTCTCTGCAATGTAATGGAAGTCTTGCACTTTCATGCCGAATCGATCGGCCGAGCCGCCGACCTCATTAAGAGAAATCAATCGATTGTATACATAGAGCGCGGTATCTTCGTAACCCTTAGCCATCAAAGGGCCCGTGAACTGCTGGAAACGCATGACAAAGGCGACCCATTCCCTTTTCTGTTCTTCCTCCATGTACGGAGGGAACTGGAGAAGGAGAAAGCGTCTGATGAAGTTCAGTTCAGGCATTAGGGCCGGTCCACGGTTCATCGCGCGGTCCACGGCTTCGGCTATATAGCGTCGATCGTTATCGGATGGAGCGTCACTATTAATATAGGTCCGGTACACGGGAAACGCCGACAAGAGCTCTGCGATGGCTCGTCTGAGACCGTACATGGTGATGTCGCTGCCGTGTCGATCACGGCTTGAAATTGTCTTGAGCTCCTGCGCGAGGTTGTTCACTTCTCCGGCCATGTGCTCCTGGATGATGAGCATCTTTTTGCTGATCACGAGATCTCTGAGACGCGCACTGGAACCTGTGAATGTGCTGTACGTCCTGCTGAGGGCTCGCTCATGCGATACCTCGCAGAACAGGCCGTTCAAATCGTTCAGGAAGTCATAGCCGGTAGACCCCTGTACGGGCCAGGTTTCGGGCAATTCTTCTCCTACATCGAGTATCTTTTCCACCACGATGTATGCGTCAGGCGCCCTCTTCCTGAGTCTCTCCAAGTATGTCGTGGGGTCGAACAACCCGTCCACGTGGTCTATGCGCAGGCCCGAGAACGCTCCCTGTCTCAACAGGCCGAGAATGAGTGCATGGGTTTGGTCAAGAACTTCCTCGTCCTCGGTCCTCACGGAGATCAATCCGTTAATGTTGAAAAATCTGCGATAATTGATCTCTTTCGTGGCCACCTTCCAGAACGATAATTGGAAAAACTGCTGGGATAAGAGTTCATCGAATAGCGAAAAGCTTTCCGGCTTCCCCTTTTGCCCGTTGAACGCCTCGATATTCCGGTCCAGATGCGCCCGGAATTCATGGCTTTGGGAGTAGAGTTCCCAAAGGATTCGTTTCACGAATTTGACCTGGTCCTGCCAATCGGTCCGGTCGCCGCTCGGATCGAGTGTCTGGAGAACGTATAAGATTCCCAGCAACTTAACAAAGTCCGGATGTTCCGCGCCCACCCGTTTCTTGAGGTCGTTCACTCCATAGGAGAAAAACGTGGGATATGATCGAATGCTTGCGGGAAAGGACAGGTCACCGTACCGGACAGAGAGCCCTTCCGGTCCATACGAGAGTGCGATTTCGCCGTCCTCAAGGCACTCACCGTAAAAACGCCCCAGAAACGGAGCCAGTAACCGTCCCCTGATGTTTTCGTATCCATGATCCCAATCGATATCGAAGAATCCGAAATAGCTCGATTGCGGGCCGCTCTCCAACACATCCATCAACATCTGATTGTCGGAATCGAAAGCCATATGGTTCGGCACCACATCTTGCACCCACCCCAGCTCGTTGGCCGCAGTAGCTTCGATGAGCCGTTGAAAATCGTCCTCCGTGCCCAACGCCGGATTGAGCCGGTTGGGATCGACCACGTCGTAGCAGTGGAGGCTGCCGCTCTTCGCCTTCAGGATTGGAGAAGCATAGATGTGCGATATGCCGAGCTCAGAAAGATACGGTACAATGCTTCGGGCAGAATCGAAGCCGAATGACGGGCTGAATTGAATGCGATAAGTCGCGACGGGTGTCAGCATGGCTGTGGGTTCACCTCCCGCTGAACTTGCATGATCGAACCTCGTATTCAGGGCGCTCACGCCGCGAGTCTTGCAGCCGAGGAAGCCATCCCGTCAACCAAGCCGCGATATCGAAGGAACAGTGCTCCGCAAACGCGGCCAGGCGCACGAACTGAATAATCTTGTACTCGATGTTGTAGATAGTGTTCAAGTTGAGGCGAAAAGTTCCGAGACGAGGAGCACGACCGAATGCGGAGCCAGGCTCAGTGCTAACTCACCGTCGGAATGCAACACGTCCGAAACCACACTTCCGGGGCCGTTCCAGTGCTCTGCAGCGGAATCCAGCAGTTTTCGCCATTGGCCCGCTGGCAAGGGTAAAGGAACATCGGTGCGAGCTTGTCCAAAGTGGAAGAGCGATGCAATGGCAGCCGTAGCCGTCGACCGGACCATCAGCACCGTGTTGTGATGTTCCAGGGCCACAATGTCTCGCGTTTCTTGAGCGCCGGAGAGTAATTCCGCGATCTTCCCGCGCAGCGCGATCAATTCGGCATAGAACTCGTGCATGACCCGATGAAACCCATCCGAGCGGAGGTCGTGCCGCAGCTTGGCAGCCTCGAAGGTCTCTATCGCCTGAGGGTCCGGAGGCTCGGCTTCCCATTTGAAAGCGACAAATTCTTCGCCGCGCCCGCGCCGCACCGCCTCGATGAGATCGGGATCGGAATGGCTGACGAAATAAGGAAAAGTCGCGGTTTCAGCGTACTCTTCGCCCATGAAAAGAAGGGGAATGAACGGAGAGAGCAGCACTGCTCCAGCGGCAAGCTTGAGAGATTCAAAATCCAGTATTGTGCTGAGCCTGTCGCCTCGTACACGATTGCCCACCTGGTCGTGATTCTGTGAAAAGACGACGAAACGCTCGTCCGGAGCGCCCATTGACGAATTGCCGTGCCTCTGTCGGCGATACGGGGAATACTGTCCGGAATAGACAAATCCTTCTCGCAGAGCTTTGGCCAGATGGTTGATGCGGCCGAAATCTTGGTAATAGCCTGTTCGTTCGTCGGTCAGCAGCGTGTGGACCGCGTGGTGGAAGTCATCGTTCCACTGCGCATCCAGTCCGTAACCGCCCACTTCACGTGGCCTGATCACCCTTGAATCGTTAAGATCGCTTTCCGGAATGACGTACACGCGCCTGCTCAGGGCATCGGCTCGTTCATGGACGGCACGGCCGAGTTCTTCGAGGAAATGGCGTGCCGAGAAATCAAATATCCCGTGGATCGCATCTATTCGCAGCGCGTCAATGTGGAAGTCGGTGACCCACGAAAGAGCATTTTCAATAAAGAAGCGTCGGACTTCATCACTATACGGGCCGTCGAAATTAATGGCAGGGCCCCAGGGTGTGCGATATCGATCCGCAAAGTACGGCCCAAAGTCCCATAGATAGTTGCCCTCAGGTCCCAAATGATTGCAGACCACATCCAGAACAATCGCGATGCCTCTTGCATGAGAAGCATTCACGAGCCGCTTCAGACCTTCCGGCCCGCCGTAAGAATTCTGAACGGCAAAGGGATACACACCGTCATAGCCCCAGTTCCGACTGCCGGGGAATTGAGCTACCGGCATGAGCTCAATTGCCGTGATTCCCAAATCGCGTAACCGCTCCAGGTGCGGAACTACTGCGTCAAAGGTGCCTTCCTGGGTGAAAGTTCCCACGTGAAGCTCGTACAGGATGTAGTCCCTGAGCCGAATGCCGCGCCAGTCTCCGTCCTCCCACGGGAAATAAGAGTCCACCACCTGAGAAGGCCCGTGCACCCCTTGCGGCTGAGAGCGTGAAGCAGGATCAGGGCGTTCTTTCTCCCCGTTCAAGCCGTACATATACAACGCGCCGGGTTCTACGCCCTCCAGGTTTCCAACGTGATAGCCCCGGTCACGCGGCAGGAGCGTCTCCATGCGCTCCTGCGGATCCAGAATGTGAACGGCCACATTCTCGGCAAGAGGCGCCCAGACGCAAAACGTGCACTTGCCGCCACCTAAGTACGTGGCTCCGAGGCCTATCTCCGGCATCATCACACGAACTCCTAGTAGAAATCTCGAGCTCGTCATCACATACCAGAGTCCTGGCATACGGACAACCGAGTGCTTGGAACAAGCAAGTCCAGTTGGTATCTAATACAACAAAGGCGTTACGCCGGCGTTTGCAGCATAGTCAAGCGGTGCTATGTGCGGAGAAGGAGCTTTGCTCACAAAATTTAATGCGTGAAAATCGTCTGCTTTCAGAAGGCGAGGCGGCTCCTGGTTGGTACCACGGATGTGCCAAGCTCATCTGTGCATGGACGAGCCCCGCGAGGTTCGGGTCACGTCCGTGGCACCAAACTCACAGGCCTATTTTCATATTCCGTTGTGATCGATAGATCATGGCGCTTCGCGGAAAGTTGATTTCGAGGTGAAGAGGCTATGTGGCAAGAAGTTATCGTTATCGCGATCGTGATCACCTGCGGAGCGTTCCTGGCTCATCGGTACTGGAAAAAGCTTCTGGTCGCCAGGACAAACCCCACCGACTGCGTGGACGTGTGTGACGCGTGCGGCGAAAAAGCTCTTTGCAAGCGTGACGTGCCCGCGGCCGGAGCTGATGAGCAAGCGGCAGACCATCCCACAATCTAGTGGTCTTTGAACGCGGGGCTGAAGCCGCCGCTTGCCCACTTCGTCCCTATTTGAGGCCGATCTTCTCCTTTGGCAAGCGGGCCAGCACAGTCGTACTGAGACTCCCGATGTAGAGAAAATCCTTCGTTTCTGTGACCGCGGTATTCTGAGGATAATTGGTCTGAGGATCTTGCAGGTCCATTACGATCTTACCGTTCCCATCAATGGCGATAATATGGCCGTACGATTCGGCCTTCGGCCGCATGAAAGCAGGCATGCGCTGGATCATTTTTCGGACGAATGGGCTCTCTGCGAGCTTGTCCACAAGCGGGTTTCGCGGAGAGATCAATGCCACCCAATACCGGCCGTCCAAGCCTCTGGTGATATTGTCGGGAAACGCGGGCAGAGCCTCTACCAACGTGTCGGAAGTCCCCTTTTTCGGTCCAGCGATCCAATAACGGATAATGCGATAGCTGCCCGTCTCATTCACTAGCACACAAGTCTGATCATGGCTGACCGCAACGCCGTTCGCGAAACACAAATCCTTGAGGAGCGTGCGCGCCTTTCGTGTCTCGGGCTCCCACACGAGCAATCTCCCGGTTCCGCAGTGCTCCATGATTTCCAGGAGACTGCCTCCCATGGTGCCGTAATCCTTGGCCGCGAATTTGGTGGACGCGTCTGAGAAGTAAATTTTGCCGTCAGCCGCCACATCCGCATCATCCGCGTATCGGATGGGAATACCGTCCGCAACCGTGGCCAACTCGGTAATTGAGCCGTCCGGGGCTATCGATAAGAGTCCCCGGTATGCGTCGGCCACAATCAGGTTTCCCTTCGGATCCATCACGAGTCCGAGAGGCCTGCCTTTGGTATCAACCCAGTTTTCCGCACCCGTGCCGTCGGGCTTGAGCCGCACGATAAATCCTTCGCCTGTCGCTACGTATATGCAGCCCTGCTGGTCGAGCACCACATCTTCAGGGCCGTGGTTCTTCCCAATAGGGAAGACTTGCAGCCCCTTGAGTTTCTCATTTCGGGCAAACGGGCCCGTGTAACCAGGATTTGGCGGGGATTTCCAAGAGACAGGCTCGATTGGAACAGGCCACACAAGGAAGTAAACGCAAACTATTCCAATAAGTATAACCAGAGCCGCCAAAATCTTCTTCAACATCAGCCCCCTCCTTTTGAACAGCGCACTCGTTGGAGAACCAAAGGTAGACCGCCCGACACATTGGTACTATCACTTTGCTTTTGGAAATGTAACAGGAGAAAGTCGGTTGAGCCGGAAAAAAGGGGTTGCCGGTCCGAAAAATAGTCTGGCGGCTGTTCCTAAAGGCGAGGATACCCGTACATTGAAGCGTCCGAGGGTCTTTGTAAGCCATGACTGACGACGAATTTCGACAGATTTTGGATCACTTTCGTCTCTCCTGGCGCGGGTACCGCAAGGTCAGGAAGCGAGTGAAGAAGCGGCTTGCAAGGCATATGATCGAGCTCCAATGCAGAACAGTTCGAGCCTATCTCGACAAGGTCTTAGACGATTCACATCTGACGAGACACGTGGAAGCGCTGCTGACAGTAACCATCAGCCGCTTTTTGCGTGACCGCCGACTCTGGGAATGCCTGGAAAGAGAGATCTTCCCTGATATCGCCCACATGGAGCTCGGCCGCGTCAAGATCTGGTGCGCAGGCTGCGCGTCCGGGGAAGAAGCGTACAGCATAGCAATGATCTGGGATCGGTCTGCGCGTGCTCTGAGACGTGCCCCAGAGGCCCAAATCTGGGCTACCGATACCAATCCTGAAGCGTTGGATCGAGCCCAAAAAGGGATCTATGCTCGGAGCAGCCTCAAAGAAGTGAAAGCGTCCCTGCTGAACGCCCATTTCACCGATGGACCGGTTCCGGAAACATTCATGGTCTCGGAATCTCTGAAGAAGTACATCCGATGGGAATTGCACGACTTTATGAGGGATGATCCTCGCGAAACCGATTTCGCTATGATCTTTCTTCGGAACAATCTGTTGACCTATCATAGGATTGCGGAACAGGAAGCCGCATTGGCGCGTATCCTGAACAACCTCTTGCCCGGGGGATTCCTGGTGATCGGCGTGCACGAGAGCGTGCCGCGACTCGTCGCCAACCTCAAGCCCCACTCGTGCAGCAGGATGATTCTCCGGAAATCGGAACGGTGACAGCCCATGCGCGGCCGAAACATACTGTTCACCGGGCCGCCTCGCTGCGGGAAATCGACGTTGATCGAGAAGATCGTCAGCCAACTTGCGCGCCCAGCCACAGGCTTCTTTACCAGGGAGATACGAGAGAAGGGCCGACGCACCGGGTTTGAGATTATAACGCTGGACGGGAAAAGGGGCGTACTTGCCCACGAGAAAATCAGGAGCTGGTTCCGGGTGGGGAAATACGGTGTGAATCAGAAAGATTTCAACACATTAGCTGTGCCGAGCATGATCGCTCGGGAACCGGATCAAATCATTGTTATCGATGAGATCGGCAAGATGGAATGCTTTTCAGAGCTGTTCCGCGAGAGTCTCCTTCAGGTGCTGGACGGGCCGAACACCGTGATCGGGTCCATTGCTCTCAAAGGAAATCCGTTCATTGAAGGGATCAAGAAGAGGCCCAACGTGGATGTTGTCCTCGTATCCGATAACAATAGGGATCTTTTGGCTGCGGTCGTTGTAGACAACATCTTGGCGCAATAACAGGCTCCCCGGAAAAGAACCGATCGCCAGCATGAGGTGGCAGAATAGGCGCCAGAAGAGGCGAACTGTTCGCCTCGAAGAGATGGGGAAGCTTTGCTTTCCTCCCGGCTTTTCAGGGAGAAGACGTAGACGCCTATCGAATGGTATTGTGCTTGAGGCTTGCAAGCGGTAGGTTAGTTCTTGTCAGCCGCTGCTGAAAGGAGCGAAATTGCGAGATGTGCGAATTCTGCCATGAGCATGGTGAAGGCAAGAAATGGTATCTGGAGATGAAAAATTACTCGCGTGAGCTCGTTGCGCAAGGCGGCCGCTTGGGTTTCATCGACGATACCAGAGCACATTTCGAAGCGAAGTACAAATACACGCGGCAAAAGGTGCGATGGTTACAGTAGCGGACCACAAGTTGAAGGCTTTCTCACCGGTTAGGATAGGCTCTCTGGAAATTAGGAATCGCTTTGTACATTCGGCGACGCATGAGGCGATGGCTTCCATTCACGGCGAAGCAACCGACGGGCTGGTAAAACGGTACAGAATTCTGGCCAGGGGAGAAATAGGGCTCATCATACCAGGGTTTATGTTTGTTGACGCGGCTGGAAAAGCGGCGTCGTATCAAACGGGAATTCATTCCGACGAGATGATTCCGGGGCTGAGGAAAATCGTTGATACGGTGCATGAACGAGAAGGGAAGATCGTCTTTCAGCTCTCCCATGCGGGACGGCAGACCACAAAAAAGACTATTGGTCGGAGGCCCATAGCGCCGTCAGGGTCGTTTCGAGATCCCATTAACATTGTGAAGCCACACGAGATGAACGAAGAAGAGATCCACGCGGTTATAGTCGCGTTCGGTGAGGCTGCGCGGCGCGCCGCAGAAGCAGGGGCAGACGGAATTCAATTGCACGCGGCGCACGGCTATTTGATCAATCAGTTTCTTTCGCCCTTTTTCAATCGCAGGAATGACGCATGGGGAGGATCTTCCGAAAACCGTTTTCGGTTCCTGAAGGAAGTCTTGGGTGCAGTGAAACGAAGCATGCCGGAAGGCGTGCCTATCCTGGTGAAACTCAACTTCAACGACTATACTCCTACCGAAGGAATAAACACAAAGCTGGCTACGCAATATGCGCAAAAGTTAGCCGGACTCGGTGTGGACGCAATCGAACTGAGCAGCGGCACATTATTCTATTCGTTTATGAATGTGTGTCGCGGTGACGTGCCCGTGCGCGAGTTAGCAAAGGGTATGCCGCTCTGGCTCAGACCTTGGGCAAGAATTGTGCTGAACGGGTGGCGAGACAAATTCCCGCTTGAAGAAGCATATCACCTTGATGCCGCGAAGCACATCAAACCAGTCCTGGGTAACATTCCTCTGATACTGGTCGGAGGACTACGCAGTCTCGCTGTCATTGAAGAGATTTTGCAGCAGGGCCATGCGGACTTGCTGTCCATGAGCAGGCCCTTCGTGCGAGATCCGCTCCTCGTCAAACGAATGAAAGAAGGAGAAATGGTCAGAGTGAGCTGCACGTCGTGCAACAAATGCCTCGCTGCGGTGCTGAACGATAAGCCGTTGCGTTGCTACGCGAACAACCGTTCACTTTGATGAGCGGAGCTGTTGAGGCGATTAGCGGGACTGGTGCGCAAGCTGCTGTCTAATCAGAGAAACTACATCTGATGCTTCAAGCTTAAAGCGTAGGCCGAATTTGAGCATGAGCCGGTTTATACCCCAAATGTGTCGCCAATAGGGCCTAGGCATTCCTGACAGACGCCCTATGAGGGCCAACAGGCTGGATATTCCCAATATTCGTTCATCAAACCCGAGATATAGTTCAGGACATGATGCAGCAGTCTGTATCATCTGCCTTGCGGCAAGATCCAGGTCCAATTCCGGAGACACGTACCAGCACGGTTCAAGAGGATTTGTATTCGAATTTACCAGACCTTGGCTTTTTGCAATTTCCCACAGTTTGGTCTGGAGGTAAATTCTGACGCCGAGAAACATATTGATATTATGGTACGGCGGGTGCTGTTCGTGCTTCAAATACTTGACGATAAAATCAAGAGTATCCTGAAGAGTTTGGTTGGTTTCCCCGGGACCGCCCACCAAGAAGTACCAGAATGTGGTAAGACGGGTTTTGTTTATACGCTCCGTGGCTCGAATCACGTCGGGAATTGTGAACGCTTTACAATAATTTTTGAGAACGGTTTCAGACATGGATTCTGGGCTAATCATGAAAGAACGGAAGCCGGCTCGCCACATAAGCTCAAGGACTTCGTCATCGAGATAGGCAGGATCCATGCCTATGGCGCTGAGGTTAACGTGCCAGCTCTGCTTGCAAAGCAGTTCAAGTATCTGCGCAGCGTGTTCCGGTGGATCGTTAAATATGGAATCTACAAATTCGAAGTGAGAGATCCCGAACTTGAAGTGAGCTTCTTCCAGTTCCGCGACCACGTCCTCGGGAGACCTCATGCGTATTTTGTTTCCTTGAACCATATGGTATATGCAGTATATGCATCGATGCCTGCACCCGCGCTTGGTCTGAACCGTGTAACTGCTCCCGATCCTGTGGTACGGCTTCATGTCAATCCATCGGGCCAGGCTGGGCCGTATATCGGGAAATTGTGCCATGCGGCGCGGCTCGAAATGAACACTCCCATTGACTTTCGCACACACGCCCGGCACAGTTCCGGAGTCAGCTCCGGTCACAATAGTTTGAAGAAGCTCCACAAAAGTTTCTTCACCGTCGGAAACTACAACAAAGTCAACCCCCAGGAATTGCAGCAGGCCCTGCGGATAGATGCTCGCAGCCGGTCCACCAACCACAATAGGCGCGGAGGTCAAGGTTCTGATATATTGCACAATGCTCTTTGCCAGAGGGAGATAGTACACCGGGTACAGCATATTAACATTGTCTATGTTTCTGACAGACAGCCCTATGACCTCAGGAGTGAACTGCGATATGGCCTCTTTCAACTTCTTTTCGTGCCGCCGCTGGAAGCATAGATCCACCACCTGAACCTCATGGCCTGCCTTTTCCGCGGCCGACGCCACGTAGCAGAGGCCAATAGGGGGCGCCGCCAAAATATCGCCCTTCAAGTTACTATTAATCAAGAGCACACGCATACGAATTAGTCTCCGCGAGAGGTCTCCAAAAGATCCATAAATTTACTCAAGACTTCAACTATGTCAAGTCCGGAGAGTGGTTTTGACGCGATGGCCAAGTCAGGTGAGATCTCAGAGCCTTTTCTTCGCAACGGCCAGCAGTTTGGTGACCCCTTCGCGCTCTTTTGCAGTGCAGGGTGATGTTGACATGGCCTTCTGCAGATTTCCTTGTGCTATGCCGAACAATATACCTATGAAAGCGATTTGTTGCTCCGACCAAGGCTTTTGTCTCTCAAGCTTCATGAAAGACTGGTAATAAGACCGCCAATCCACGTTACACCAAGCACCAAGACCCGCGGGCACGGACGACTGAACAACACGCAGCGCGTCAGCGTGAGGTATAGGCAGTGTTCGCCGTTCTCTCTCATCCCTGGGTTGGATAACCTGCCCAGTGGACAGCTTTGCCTTGCCCCAGAAATTTTGATGAGCGAGCCTGATAAGCTCGGCAGCCTGCTGATCGGAAAAGACATTTTGAGCATGAGCAATGGCTGCCAGGAGCACGAGCACCGACGTCAGTGAAACGATACTGCTGCGCATGGCTCCGTCCCCCCGGAGACTTAAGACTCGACGCGCGCCGCGTCCATTACGCGTCTCCGCGCGAGTAAAACGCCAATTCTATTTCTTACGGGTCTCCTTGCCGCTCTTGCGGTACTTCTTGCAGTCTTTCAGATGCTCTTCCAACTTCCCCCTTACCACGGATTTCATACAGAATGGGCACGCCTCGCAACAAAGTACAGGATGTAGGACTGAAAGGGGATACTTGTGACAAGCACAATTGCATTGCCACAGGGATCGAGAACCGGTGGTGGATGTGTAGCGTCAGGTGCCATGGTACCTGTTCACACATGGACTTGGTTGCTGTGCCCGAGCCGCGAACCTCGCGGATCCCTCCAGGGCTTCCAAATGATAAATTAGATCTGTTCTTGACCTGAGCATACCTAGCCGCGGCCCTCCCCGTCAAGGCTGATGGTCGCCAGTGCTTGTTGCCACAATACTGGCGATTGTCCAGCCGTGCATTGAAATTGAGCCAGGACACAGTAGGAGCAGACCCGCGTTTCTGCCCAGGACCCTCCAGGGGGCACGCGCGGGTGCGCGCCGTACAGGAAATGGCCGATCCAATAAAGGTCCGATATAATGCTTTAGTATATAGTGATGAACCCATGCCGACTTGCCTGTCAAAAGCCGGTTCCCACCATGACCCAAGAGAAGTGAAAAGCTCCGCAATTCCTTGTATAATAAGTGTTGGCGGGAATAGATCCACGAAGGAAAAGGAGTGCATGAGGATATCCCTGAGAGAGATACGTAGCTCTTTCAAGACCAGGGTGCGGTATTACCGTGCCGTGTACCAGCACCCCCGGACGCCACGGGTATCGAGAATCCTCCTCTGGGCCGCGTTGGCGTACGCGGTCAGCCCTATTGATATCATTCCGGATTTCATTCCTGGCGTGGGACATCTGGACGATCTGGTAATCGTGCCGGGACTCATCGTGCTCGCCTTGTGGCTCATCCCGGACGACGTGCTCACCGAGTGCCGAAAGAAAGCGTGCTGATCGGGCAGCGATTGCAGCGCCTATGAGCTTTTGAAGAAGTGGGGGGGGGGGGGGGGGGGGGGGGGGGGGGGGGGGGGGGGGGGGGGGGGGGGGGGGGGGGGGGGGGGGGGGGGGGGGGGGGGGGGGGGGGGGGGGGGGGGGGGGGGGGGGG
>JBFLZC010000007.1:42306-76011 GCA_040756375.1 Thermodesulfobacteriota bacterium | reverse complement strand
CAGCGCTTAGGCACAAGGGCCCGGGGCGCCCCCTTTTTGCAAAAAGGGGCCTCCCCGGACCCCTCCACCAAAAACTCCTATTCTTCAATCGCTTCCAGGGCTATTCCAATTCCGGAAACCGAGGACTGCGAGCCCCGCGTCTTCAAGGATTCTGAATGACATGCTCGCGAAAACCCTCTGGGAAGCGAGACCAAAGAACTGCCGTCTCAGCACGATGGAAGTTGACCTTGGAAGGGGCTTGGTTTATGTACCAAAGGTCTACAATTGCCAAGCTGTGGGGCGAATTTCAGAGCTGAAGTTCGCCGGCCGGCGCCGGCACAGAGCGGAACCAGCCGCAGGCTCAGCCGCATGAGGCACATCGTTAGGAGCGCATCTATGCTACCCATCGCCAGCCGTATCGTTTTCCTGCTGATCATAGTCGGTCTTCCGGGGATGTCAGGCTGCGGCCGAGATTCACAGAAAATGGGACCGCCTGCACCGGAAGTGACGGTCACTAAGCCGGTGGAACAGGAAGTCACCCGGTATCTGGAATACACGGGGACCACCGCGGCTTTGGAATCCGTGGACGTCCGAGCGCGTGTGCAGGGCTGGTTGGAATCCATTAACTTCGCGCCCCGATCCAAAGTGAAGAAAGACGAGCTCCTCTTCGTGATCGATCCACGGCCTTTCCAGGCCAGAGTGGAGCAAGCCAAAGCAGTTCTGGACGCGAACAAGGCATCGCTGGACTTGGCTCAGTATGAACTGGAGAAGGCTCAGTATCTGGAGTCCAAAGAAGCCCTCAGCCAACTGAAACTCAAAGAAGCAACCGCCAAACGCGACGCTGCCGCGGCTGAGGTGGAAAAGGCAAAGGCCGACCTGGACTTGGCGAAACTGAACCTGGACTACTGCCAGGTAAGATCTCCCATTAACGGCCGTGTAAGTCGCAACCTGGTGGACGTGGGTAACCTGGTCGGCGCCGAACAGAAAACACTGCTCACGACTGTCGTGAATGACGACCCCATGTATGCGTATTTCAATTTGAGTGAACTCGACGTGCTCCCCATAATCCGCGACTATGTCAAAGATAAGAGCGAAAAAGCGGTCAAAGATGAGCGGAATCCCGTTTACATGGAGCTTGCTGACGAGAAGGGCTATCCGCACGAAGGATACATTGATTTCGCGGACACGCAAATCGACCCCTCTACCGGCACCATGCAGGTGAGAGGCGTCTTCCCCAACCTGGACGGACTGCTCTTGCCCGGTATGTTTGTGCGGCTTCGGGTCCCCCTGGACAAGCGCCGCGGGCTCCTCGTGCCGGAAGTCGCCATACAAGCGGACCAGGCCGGGCGGTATGTGCTGGTAGTCAATGCTCAGGAGGTGGTGGAGAAGCGTCGCGTCAAGCCGGGACAGAGCGTCGATCACATGCGGGTGATTGACGAAGGCGTCTCTGCCGATGACCGGGTGGTGGTGAGCGGAGTGCAACGGGCTCGGCCGGGAATCGTTGTGAAAGCGCTCATGCCTCCAGCCGCGCCTGCTCCCGGCGCTCCGGCCCAGCAAAAGCCTGCCGCAAAGTAACCGGGTCACGATCAATGCTAAGTCGCTTCTTCATCCATCGGCCCATCTTCGCTTCGGTGATCTCCATTCTGATAGTGATCGCCGGCGCGGTCTCCATATTTCAGTTACCTATTTCCCAGTATCCCGACATATCGCCGCCCATGATCCAGGTGACTGCGACTTATCCTGGGGCAGACCCCCAGGTGGTCTCGGATACTGTGGCCTCGCCAATAGAGCAGCAGGTGAACGGCGTTGAGAATATGCTGTACATGTACAGCACCAGCGCTAGCGATGGCTCGTACACGCTCTGGGTAACCTTTGAGCTTGGCACCAATATCGACATGGCAACGGTACTCGTGCAGAACCGAGTGTCCATTGCTATGCCGCAATTGCCGGAAGATGTTCAACGTCTTGGCGTCACCACGAAGAAGTCATCCACAACATTCGTCAATGTGCTCGGCTTATACTCTCCGAAGGGCACGTACAACGATCTGTTTCTCACCAACTATGTGACGATTAACATCAAGGACCAGATCGCTCGCCTCAAGGGAGTGGGGGACGTTCAGGTATTCCCGCTGAAAGACTACGGGATGCGGATCTGGCTCAATCCGGAAAAGCTCGAATACAACAGCCTCACTACCAATGACGTAGTAAATGCGCTCAAACAGCAGAACGTCCAGGTCGCGGCCGGTCAAATCGGCCAGCAACCCGCGCCTCCCGGTCAGGACTTCCAACTGACGATCAAAACCCTGGGCCGATTGGACGACGTTTCTCAATTTGAGAACATTATTGTGAAAACAGGCGAAACAGCTCAACCCGGCCAGACGGGCCAACCCAGACAGCCCGGGCAAGGTCTCCAAATGGGTCAAGCCGGCCAGCCTGGCCAAGGGAGTCAAGGCGGGCGCATCGTGCGGATCAAAGACGTGGCGCGGGTCGAGCTTGGCGGCAAGATGTACGACACGCTTTCGTTCATGAACGGCGTTCCGTCAGCCACGATCATCGTGTACCAAGCCCCGGGATCCAATGCGCTCCAGGTTGCGGACGAAGTCCGCAAGAAAATGGACGAGCTCAAGAAGGACTTCCCGTCGGACGTGGATTACAAGGTTGTCTACGACATATCGGACTTTGTGCGGACCTCTATCCACGAAGTGGTCAAAACCCTCTTTGAAGCTTTTGTCCTTGTCTTCTTGGTAGTCTTTATCTTTCTGCAAGACTGGCGGGCGACCCTGATTCCGGCCGTAACCATTCCCGTGTCGCTCATCGGCACATTCGCGGTCATGGCTCTGATGGGTTTTTCCATCAACATGGTGACCCTGTTCGGCATGGTGCTTGCCATTGGAATTGTCGTAGATGACGCAATCGTGGTGGTGGAGAATGTCGAACGCAACATGACCCAGTTCGGACTAAGCGCCAAGGACGCCGCGCTCCGCGCTATGGATGAAATTACCGGGGCGATCGTCGGCATCACGCTCGTGCTCATGGCGGTTTTCGTGCCGGCAGCTTTCCTGGGCGGAATTACCGGGCAACTGTACAGGCAGTTTTCACTGACCATCGCATTCACGACCCTCTTCAGCGCGATTAACGCTCTCACATTGAGCCCTGCTCTGTGTGCGCTCCTGCTGAGACCCCATCACGGCCAAAAGAACATATTCTTTCGCACCTTCAACAATGCATTCGAGCGGCTCGGTAATGGATACACGAACCTGGTGACCCACGGGCTGCGTAAGCTCGCAGTCATGCTGATTGTCTTCGCCGTAGCGGTCGCGCTGACCTATGTGGGCTTCATAAAGATTCCAACCGGCTTCCTGCCGGACGAGGACGACGGTCTAATCATGATCAACGCGCAGTTGCCGGACGGTGCGTCTCTTGAGCGGACCGTGAACGTCCTCAACCAGGTAGGAGATATCCTCAAGACTACCAAAGGGATGGGTGACTTCACGGTACTGCCGGGATACTCGATCATCGACAATACAGGAGCCAATCTCGGAGGTGGCTTTGCCTCGCTCAAGCCTTGGGACGAGCGCCTCGAGGAAGGGCGCTCCAAGGAAGTGATAATGCGGGAGCTCTTCTTCCGCTTCTCGAAAATTCAGGATGCGATCGTTTTCCCCTTTTCTCTGCCCCCGATCATGGGCGTCGGCCAGAGCGGCGGCTTTGAGATGATGGTGCAAGACAAGGGCGCAGTGGGCGTGAATGTGCTCGCACAGGCCGGGGCCGAGCTGGCTGCCGCGGCCAATGCCGAGGGAGAAGTCCAAGGGGTAAATTCAACGTTCAGGGCTTCGGTGCCGACCCTCTTTGCGGATGTGGACCGTGTGAAGGCCTTGAACATGAAGGTGCCTCTCCAGTCGGTCTTTGACACAATGCAAGCCTATCTTGGTTCAACTTATGTGAATGATTTCAATAAATTCGGTCGGACCTGGCAGGTGAAGGTGCAGGCGGACAGTAAGTACCGAACGCGGCCGGAAGACATTACCAAGCTGCAAGTGCGCTCACTCGAAAACAAGATGGTCCCTCTGGGAACTCTAGTCAAAGTGGAAGAGACCGTGGGTCCTCAACGGATAAATCGGTATAACATGTTCCCGTCAGCGCGGGTTGCGGGAGAGCCGGCCCCCGGGATCAGTTCCGGTCAGTCAATCCAGATCATGGAAACCCTGGCGCGTGAGAAACTCCCGCCTGGAATGGGGTATGAATGGACCGGCATGGCATTTCAAGAAAAGCAAGCGGGCGGACAGATTTTCATCGTGTTCGGCCTTGCCGTCCTGGTCGTCTTGCTGCTCCTGTCGGCCCAGTACGAGAGCTGGATCGATCCTTTGGCCGTGATTCTGGTGGTTCCCCTTGCGGTCCTCGGAGCGGCGCTTGGCCTGCTCATCAGACATTTCGACAATAACCTATACACCCAGGTGGGCCTGGTGCTGTTGGTGGGGCTTTCAGCGAAGAACGCGATCCTTATCGTGGAATTCGCCCGCGCAAGCATGGCCGAGGGCAAGAGCGCGTTCGACGCGGCTGTGGAAGGCGCTCGATTGCGCTTCAGGCCGATCCTTATGACGTCTTTTGCGTTCATCATCGGAGTGCTGCCTCTCGTGGTGGCCAGTGGAGCCGGCGCGGCAAGCCGCCAGTCGCTTGGCACCGCGGTCTTTGCCGGAATGCTCGGCGTAACCTGTTTAGGCGTCATCTTTACCCCCGCGCTTTACGTGGCCATGCAGAAGGTCAGGACAATCCTGGGGAACACGCTTAAACGAACGCCTCAAACACCCAAAGTGGAGCTGTGAGGCCGCTTTCTTCGAAGATCGGCTGTAACACGCTCAACGTTGTAAAATGAGAGTGACGAATTCAGGCCTCGATCACGCTGACACGAAGCCCCGGATTAGGGAGGAAGTGAGACACCACTATGTTCCTGGGAAAGTACCTGGACGCTCTCGTAAGGGCCTCGGCAAAGGTAAGGTCCCCCGGATACAAGACGACTGCAATCTTGTTGGGAACCGCGATCTTTTTCCTGGTAGTCCCATTCCTGCTCTTTCTCGCGGGCTACGTTATTGAGAAACACCTCATTGCGCCCCGGGCAAAGCTCTTGGAGACCGTTTTCGCTCTTGTGTGTGTGATCGTTGGCATAGTGTTCGCGGGATGGGCCGTACTTACGCAGGTCAGAATCGGGAAAGGAACGCCTGTGCCCATCGCGCCTCCGCAGAAACTCATCGTAACCGGTCCTTACCGTCTGTGTCGGAACCCCATACAATTAGGCGCGAACTTGTATTATTTGGGCGTAGGGACGTATTTCGGATCACTCGGCATAGGGGTCCTTATGTTCATCCTGGGCTTGATCCTGGGCAGTTCTTATCACAGATTCGTGGAAGAAAGAGAACTCGCGCTGAAGTTTGGAGCAGAGTACGAAGAATATAAGAAGAGAACCCCGTTTCTCATACCTAAGTTGAGAGGATAGTCCTTGAGCTGTGTGGAAGCCGACGGCTAATCGCTTGCACGCAAAAGCTTACTATGCGAACAAATATTTGTTCCTAGTCTGTTATTCTTGTCGCTGGAGCCTCTTATGATTCCCATCGAGTTCGACCATACTGTCCTTGAATCCTTACCGCTGCCCAGCGAAAGCGAGGCCAAGAGGGTCGTCGATATCCTCAAGATCATTCTTTCCAGGCGTGTGTTTCCCTATTTCCGTCACCATCGAGGTACCGATCCTATTGTGATCAGGCAGGTGAGCGACGGTCTAAAGATCACACGCATGGAGGACAGTGATAATCGAGTCCGTGCAGTATGCCTGATGGCCCGCAAAGATACCTCATGGGAAATCCTGATACACGAGCGGGTCTTCGACTTTCTTGCATTTGTTGTTCCCGGCCAAACGGAGGCCAGGATAGGCGATGGAACGCCCGGTGAACGCAAAATGCTCGCGTTTGCCGAATTCATGCTGCGTCACCAGGTGGAGCACATGCTCTATCCGGGAGCGACCGAACGTGACGTAATGCAATCGGATGTTGACTTTACAATACAGAAGCGGACGGACGATCCTACCTTCTACCGGGCGCTGCGACTTTCCCTTTCGGACGAATTGAACGGTCTGAAAGGACAGCCGTATCTCGCACTATTTGACTGCATGGAGAGCGGAAAATCCTGCGATGCGTTGATACGACGCATTTTGAACGCATTCGTTATTGCATTGGCTGACATGCCTGAACGGCTCCTCCGAGAAGTCTTTTCGTCCTTCTGCACAGAGACCAAGACCAAGGTCCTAGGGGTTTGTTATCGGCGCAGTCAAGATATGTATTATCCGCTGCTGCGAAGAACAGCGTATCTCGAGGAATTGCTAAGGCTCTTTATCCTGCAATTCGAGCTGGATGAGAAGGAAGCTCGAACGGTCTTCGATTCATTCATAGAGAACTGGGGTGTGGTTTACATATTGCAGGAACTGGGACTGCCCGAAGCCATACTCGATGACAAGAGTCCTGATGAGATTTTCGATAACTTCAAGAGACGCCTTACGGAGCTGGCCGAAGAGCTGGTCGGGATTGCGCCGGCCCTGCGCGAGCCGCCTTCAGAGCCCATAATTGTACCGGTGACCAAGGCTCCCACAAAGAGCCTAAAGGATCGTATCGAAGAGATTCGCAGCGATCCTGCATTTCCTCGCCAAGTAATGGAAGTCATCGACAAAAACAAATTAAACATTGCGGGTGTCAGTGGTTACAAATACAGTGAGCTCATTGAAACGCTTTTGGCAATTAATTGGGGTAGAATCCAGAAAATCACGGTGAGGCCCGAGGAATTCGAGGAAGGACTCAATAAAAGTCATTACGGATTGGAAAAACCTAAACAGATCATCTGCGATTTCTTCACGAATCTTATCTGGCGCTACCAACAATTTGACGAGAAGGACGCGGCATCCTGGAAGCGAAACGGCAGCGCGTTTCTCTTTGTCGGCCCTGCCGGAGTGGGTAAGACTTCTCTTGCTATTTCTATAGCAAACAATCTTGGAATACCGTTCCACAAGCTATCTCTAGGCGGCATGAAGGATGAGGCGGATCTGCGAGGCCACGGATTTACCTATGAAGGTTCCAAGCCGGGCGCGATCGTCCAGGGCATTATTAAGATGGGCGTCATGAACGGAATGTTTATCATGGACGAAGCAGACAAAACCGACAAAGTCGCGATTGCGACGCTCCTCGAGATACTTGACCCCGAACAGAATCATCTTTTCCACGACAAATATACGCAAACAACCATCGATATCGATCTCTCCAACTTTCATTTCATACTTACCGCGAATACGTTGGAGACTGTGCCACCGCCTGTGGTGAATCGCTGCGAAGTGGTGATGCTCGACCATTACAGCATCGAGGAGAAGATAGCTATCGCGCAGGAGTATCTCATCGATCGAGTACGCAAGCGATACCTAATCGGCGCGGACCAGATATTCATCGATCCTGAAGACGAAGTGCCGCTTTTGCGCCACCTGATCTCCACATACACCCACGAAGCCGGCGTGCGCGAACTGGAGAGAATCATCCGACAGCTTTTCCTGAGGGTATTCCGAAAGGAAATTCTCACCGGCGCGGAAACGTCGGTGCGCATTACCAGAGGATCGCTGAAACGCTATCTGGAGGCCCCCACGAAGCCCCGCATGATCAATAACGATGACCGAATGGGAGAAATGATGGCACTTGGAGTCAACGTGGAGCGGGGTATCGGTTCGGTAATTCCCGTACAAGCTACACCGATCGAAACCGGTGAGGATCGAGGAGATCGTCACGGGTATGTAAGCATGGTACATGCCACGGGAAATATCGAACGAGTCATGGATGAAAGCCGCCGGGTTGCCACCACAGCAATTTTGCATTGGGCCGATCAGCTTGGGATAGACCTGGAACGGGCGCGACAGCCGATTCACCTACACTTCATGGGAGGATCCACCCCAAAGGATGGGCCTTCCGCCGGAGGGGCTATTGCTCTGGCCCTTGCGTCGGTGCTTTCAGGCCGCGCGATTCGGCGAGACGTTGCCATGAGCGGCGAGATCGACACGCACGGACGTATCACCGCGATTGGAGCTCTGGTGGCCAAGTTGGAAACCGCAAGGGATGCGGGATGCCGAACCGTGATCGTCCCAAAGGAGAACGCGGAAGGGCAGGAAGGCATAGATCGACTACCGGACGCACTCAAGCGCGAGCTCCAAATCCTCACATTCGAAGAATGGGAAGAGCCTCACCAGCCCTTTGATTATGGACGCCAAGTGCTCCAAATTGTTTTGGTGGATCATATCCTGCAAGCCGCGAAGGTGACATTCATTTACGAAGAGGAGTTGAAACGAATCGAAGATGTGTTTACATCCCATGCTCTGTCGCTCGTGGAAAAGGAGGCTTGGACGCGTGAAGCGCGGGACCGAAACATATGTCTCATTTATGCGAAGGGCTGCGGGGAGCTTACTCTGGAAGGTCTGAAGGATACTTTTTGGGATGATCATGAATCGAATTTCCTGATATTGCATGAAGCCGGAAAGGAAATAAGAGAAGCCTTTCCACATCTGGAAACAGGCGGTCGATTTCATAATTTCGATCCTTCAACCGCGAATATACCCTCCCTGATGGAGACCATCACACAGGCGTGGAAACAAGTTCATCCTTCCACAACGAGCCTTTCACTCGTTGCACCGTTCTTTGCCATAAAACGCGATCGCGACCTCTTGGACGAATTTTCCCGCGCGAGCCGGGCCGAGCAACTCATGCTGTTTGCCAACAACTATACTGGCCAGGGTTTCAAGGTCAAGAGCTTGAAGCCGATCCTGAACCGTGCTTATTGGTGGCTTTCCCAGCTGGACCATGAAGCTTTGGCTGCATGTCCTTTTCTTGCTCAAAAGGATGGCGTTTATGTGGTGGATTGTTCTCTCATACCTGAGAAATATCGCCTGGACGTCGCGCGGGCAGCAGACTTGATAAACTGGGGTTTGATGAAGTGGCTGCACATAGTCGAAACGCAAGCCAAAGAGCGGCCTGATCGGTGATTAGGGTACAAGCTGCGTTTCCTAACGTCACGGAGTGCTCGATTTACGGATTAGAGCATAAGTGTATTTTGACAGGCTGGACCGAGACACGGTCTGGTATGCCTCAACCGCGGAGACAGAGGAGGTCCACATGCACACGTCTATGCATCGAGCAGTTCGGATCATGTACGGGCATGGAGGGCTGAAAAAGATCAGTTCTGCCATGCTCGGAGCCTCGCTCAGCAAGGTTTACGGAAACGGGTCGGTTGCTATAGCGATTGCGATCTTGCTGATCGCAGGAGTCATGTTGCTGCCGGTACAGGCCCATTCGCCTAAGGCATCAAAGGAAGATATCCTGAAGATTGAACAGGCCTGGGCGGACGCGGTGTTCAAAGGCGACGTTGAAGCGCTTGAGAAGATTCTCGCGGACAATATCAGCTACATTCATGGCACGGGTCTGGTAGAGACGAAAGCCCAGTTTATCGAGCAGCTCAAGTCCGGTAACAGAAAATTCCTGGCTCCGATCGTAGCGGAGGAAGTGAATGTGCGCACCTTCGGTGACACAGCAATTGTTACGGGCAAGTTTGTTCTGAAAGTTTTTTCGCGAGGAAAGGAAATAACTGGTGTGAACCGATTCACACACGTCTTCGCGAAAGTCGGAAAAGAATGGCAGCTCGTGGCTCATCAGGCAACGCTTTTGCCCGCGGAAAAGTGAAGGAGCGAGCTCGACACCAATGCGCCCGGTATCATGATGAAGGACAAAGACTTTGGACTATACCGGACCGCTGGAGCTCTGCATGCGATTGAGGGGGTGAAAGGAAATGATTGAACCAACCGGCGTTACGTGGGCGTTGGTGATCGTCGGCCTGATAATTTATGCCCCAGCGGCTTACATGCAGATACTCGCTGTTAGAAACCCACACAGTCGCAGAGTCAAGGATCTTCTCATAGGAAAAGGAGAAGATTATGCCGACAAGACGCATTTCCTTTTCTGCCACGGTTCAGGTTGGGCTGATATGCTCATGCAGTTTCCACCGCTGATAGTGGGGAGCCTTGGAGTGATACTAGGTCGGCCGTGGGGTTATATGCTGTGGGCCGCGGTAGCGGCGATAGCTCTATATATCAGCATTGTTCTGTGGTTCGTGGATGGTGAATACGTGTACCCCAAGTGCGGCCCATTGGCATTCTACACTTATTATTGGGGCATCTGGGTTTACTGGGCGATAATTGCACTGGTGTACAGCCTGGTACGGATAAACGGTATCGTTCTGTAGGAGCCGGCAACCAAATTCAGGAGATGCCATCTTTATACTGGTCGCGGGTCTGTATCGAACCCCAGGGTGCCTCCGGGATTCATAATGTTGTTCGGGTCGAAATGTTTCTTCAGCGCGCGCAGCACATTCATCTGTGCCGATCCCATATGACGTTCCATCCAAGGAGCCATCAATCTGCCCACACCGTGATGGTGACTCAATGAGCCTCCGTGCTGTTCAATCTTATCGATAATGCCCGCGTGAAACTGCTTGTAGTCCTCAAGACTCTGAGCTCGTGTGATAAAGATGAAATAGAGATTGGTGCCCTGGGGATAAAAGTGAGACGCGTGTGTCATGCAAATTGTATCAGGGCGGTTCTTGATAAATGCTCTCACTCCTTGATGAACTTTATGAATAGTGTCCCAGGTGACCGAGGTTTCCAAGGTATCGATGAGTATGCCGTAATCGTTGAGATCCTCTCGCATGTATGGGTCCGTGTATCTCCCATGTTCCCAACGACGTACCGGATATCCGGTGAGGTACATGCCTCCATAGCGCCGACATATCTTCATGACATTACGTTTCACACTCTTTGTGGAACCCCGTTCGCCTTGGCTGCGGCCGACGAAGAGGCACCGCGCGGACGGCCGGAAGCCACGCGCACGCATAAGTTTGTCGATGATTGAACCTTGGATGCCGTAGAGTCTCAATGCCACGTCAGTCTCTTCGGGGTCGGAGATCCTGAATACGGAAGGCATGCCGAATTCACCCTGGCTGATCTCCCGCGATGCGTCCACGGCAGCTTCCCAACTAGGGAACATGAATGCAAAATTGCGACTATTTTCCGGACAGTACCGGAATACTTTCAGCGTCGCACTCACTAGCACGCCGAATGTTCCCTCGCTCCCCTTCATGATATCGTTAATCTTCGGTCCGGTCGCAGTTGCGGGATAATCCGCGGTCTTGAAGCAGCCTGCGGGGGTTACATATTCTTGGCTTACCACAAGATCGTATACATCCCCGTAATATGATGATTCCTGACCTGAGCCAAGGGTGACAATCCAGCCGCCCACCGTGGAGTACTCGAACGATTGAGGAAAATGGCCGCACGTGTATCGGCGTTTGGCATTGAAAAGCTCAGGAGCCTTGTTCAGTGCCCGTTCGTAATCCGGTCCCATGATTCCAGGCTCGACCGTAATAGTTTGGTTGATTTCATTGAAAGCGAGCACTCGGTTCATGTGCGTGCTCATAACCAGCGTTACTCCGCCTTTAGTAGGCCGGAGACCTAATGTTACGGAAGACCCTCCACCATATACATAAATAGGAATCCTTTCTTGATTACAGTATTCCACTACCTTGACCACATCCTCTTTTCCACGCGGATGCAATACCAGGTCGGTGACGGCACCGGATGTCCCTTCTCGAAGCATCATCGCTTCTTCGGTAGTTTTTCCTGTGGCGAATCGAACCCGTGCGTAATCGTCCGAATTAACGTTGTCAGATCCGACCAGCTCACGGAATGTATCGATTTGCGCGGCGGACAGGCGGATGGGTTGCGTGACACGTACCTCGTCATTTCCTGTCCCCTGTTTGTGTTTGAAATCATTATCCGTGAGGTGAAACGTCTCCTTTAGCAATACATACAATTTGCGGTTTGGATGCTTGAACGCGTGAGGGTCTCCCCACTTGAATATGGAACGATAGGACTTTTCTCCGGGGGGTTCGTTCGTCCAGTCAGGATAGAAGGTTCCGTCTTGTTTCATCTACGCTCTTCTCCTGGGCTCCCCTACTTTTTCCGGGTAGCCGGTGATTTCGCGGATCTCTTCGTACAGTGGCTTAAGAGCCCCGTAGATCTTATGATACACACGCTCGTACAATTCGCGATAGATAGCAACATTTTGGAGATTAGGCTCAAATGTCCGTTCATATTTCACCATGTTCTGTATGGCTGAATCGAAGGAGGTGTGAATACCGAGTCCCACTGAAGTTACAATTGCGGCTCCAAGGCCGGAAGTTTCATGGGTGACGCCTCTCACCAGCGGCAAATTGAAAATGTCTGCAGTGATCGCGCATATTTCGTCGCTCTGGGACGCGCCGCCTGAAACCGCGACTCTTTCGGTTCGATGCTTGCCTACGTTTTCTATGCTGCGCAGACCTTCGAGCAGCGCATAACCGAGCCCCTCTATGACTGCACGATACACATGAGGCTTTCGGTGCACGTCACCAAAACCGATCATCGCGCCTTTCGCTTCAGGATGTTTCAGGCCAGGCCCCCAGTACGGCTGAACAAGCAAGCCCATGGAGCCGGCGGGCACTTCTCGGAGCAACTCGTCAAGCACCTGCTCGTGCGGCACGCCTCGCTCTTCGGCCTGGAGCAGTTCCTTATGCGCAAATTCGTTCTTGAACCACGTGATCATCCAGTAACCACGGAAAATCTCCACTTCCGGGTTGTAATGGCCCGGAATCGGTGCGGGATATGGCGGCATGAACCGTAAAGGCTCAAAATAACGTTTGGTGGTGGTTTGCACCGTGGCAGTGGTACCGAAACTGAGGCTAGCTGATTTTTCGTTAACCACACCCATCCCGATGGTTTCGCAGCCCTTATCAGACCCGCAGGCGATCACCGGAGTCCCGGCAGCAATACCCGTTTCCCGCGCAGCTTGCTGCGAGACCACACCTATCTGTTTCCCCGGAGGGATAACCTCCGGCAATTTGCTTGGTTCGATGGGAAAGAGTTTACTAGTAAGTCCACGCTTTGATGCCCATCGCATCCTTTTGTAATCAAAAGGGATGTGCCCGATCTGAGATGCGATGGAGTCCTTGAATTCGCCGGTCAATCTGAAGTTCAGGAATCCGGATACCTGAAGATATTTGTGCGTCTTCTCCCATATCTCGGGCTGGTACTGCCTGATCCAGTTGCACTTGCCGTCGATTTGCCCCTTGCTGATCGCCTCATACACTCCTACCGCTCGGAAAGCCAGTCTCATCAGTCGGCCCGGAACATAGACACTCTGGGCCTTTCGCTGATCCAGCCAGGTAATAGCGGGTCGCAGAGGTGTGCCTGCCGCGTCCACATTGATCATGCTGTCTCTCTGAGACGTTACCCCGACCCCGACGATCCGCTCGAATAGACTGGGGTTGCGCTCTTTGATGGTCCGGCAGGTTTCGCATACGCTGCGCCAGAATATCTCCGGGTCTTGTTCGGCCCACCCGGGTTTCACACTGAAATAGGGCTCGTACTGCGACTGAGCTTTGTCCAGAAGCTCGCCGGTGGAGGAAAAAAGCAAGGAACGCAAACTCTGTGTGCCGCAATCGATCGAGAGGATCACGTCCTTCACAGGCCACCCCCTTCCTGCCTTTCTTGACGCAAGCGAAGCGTTGTCATGGAGTGAGACAGACATAGCACGAAGAGCGTCCCGAATCCACGATCAGACTGCACGAGTTTGCGCATGGATTTGGAAATTCCTGAGACGCGCTGTACAATGCGGGCCATGAATACTCAAACAGAAAACCGCATGACCTTGAGAGGCATAGACCAGCATTGGGACCTAATTGTGATCGGCGGCGGCATAACCGGCGCGGGCGTTCTGCGGGAAGCCGGCCGTATGGGCCTGAAGGCGCTGCTCGTGGAGCAAAAAGATTTTGCCTGGGGCACGTCGAGCCGGTCAGCGAAGCTGGTGCACGGCGGCCTCCGATACTTGAAAGAGGGCAAGCTCCGGCTAACGCACGAATCGGTCGTGGGTCGAGAGCGTTTGCTCAGGGAAGCTCCAGGGCTGGTCGAACCGCTGGAGTTCCTCATGCCCATGTATGCAGGCCGTGGACCCGGCAAATGGGCCATGAGAATCGGCCTCACCGTGTACGACCTTATGGCGGGCAAGAAGCGCCACAGCTACCGGTCGGCGCCGCAAGTCACCGCGCTGGCGCCGGGCATCAAGCAAGACGGTCTAACCGGCGGGTTTCGTTTTGTGGACGCGCAGGTAGATGATGCGCGGCTTGTCTTGAGACTCATACGCGAATCGATCAGAGATGGGGCTTGTGCGCTGAATTACACCTCGGTGGTTCAGGTTTTGAGGGACGCCCGAGGTCGGGTGGTTGGAGCAACCCTGGAAGACGCAGAGACCCACGAGACCAGAGAAGTCTCAGCCCGCGCGGTGATCAATGCCACGGGCGCATGGGCCGAGCGCTTGCACCCTTCGCCGGAACCGGGGAAACACTTGAGACCCCTGCGTGGAAGCCATCTGGTCTTTCCTGCTTCTGTCTTGCCGGTCGATCGGGCCATCGCTCTGACGCATCCCACGGACAGGCGCCCGGTATATGTGCTGCCGTGGGAAGGCGCGGTGCTGTTCGGCACCACAGATGTGGATCACCGTGAAGACATCTCCTACGAGCCTGCCATAACCCCTGAGGAAGCCGCGTATCTGATGCACGCGCTGGAGGTATTCTTCCCATCACTCCGCATCTCTTTGGCTGACTGCATCTCCACGTTTGCTGGGATAAGGGCGGTGCTCAGTGAAGGCAAGCGTGCGCCGTCCCAGGAATCTCGTGAGCACGTGGTTTGGGTGGACAATGGGCTCGTGACGGTCACAGGCGGCAAGCTCACCACGTTCTATCGATTGGCGTGGGACGCGCTCGCGGCTGCTAAGCCCTTCCTTGCAGTCGCGGCTGCCGAACCGCCAAAGGGACCTCTGTTCACGCCCGCGCCTGAAACGATTCCTGGTTCGGTAGGAATTCCCCAAGAAATCAGAACTCGGCTCTTCGGCCGCTACGGGATGGATACCCTGGATCTCCTTCAGATGGCTCATCCCGATGACTTGCAACCAATACCAGGCACGCACACCCTATGGGCTGAATTGCCTTTTGCTGCGAAATTCGAGCAGGTCCGACACCTCTCCGACTTGCTTCTCCGTCGCGTGCGCATCGGTTTGCTCACCCCTCACGGCGCCGCGGATTACCAGGAACGGGTTCGTGCGCTCTGCGAGCCCGCTCTTCCGTGGGTCACAACCCGGTGGGAACAAGAGTCCAAAGACTACCAGGAACACTGGGACAAGGCCTACGGGGTGCCCAGCGGCGCAGCGCGGTGAAAACCCCGAACGGCTTTCACTCAACCAAACGAGGAGGATCTATGATCAACCAGGCGTTGTTGTCGCCGTGTGGCTTGTACTGCGGGGTGTGCGGAATCTACGTGGCGCACCGTGAGGGAAACGAGAAATTCAAGGAGAAGCTCGCGCCCGTGTACGGATGCACACCTGAGGAGATCGCGTGTGAAGGCTGCCTTGGAACGACGCGATTCAAGTACTGCCAGACCTGCCCCATAAGGTCATGCGCGGAAGGAAAGAGCTACGAAGGTTGCCACCAGTGTAACGATTTCCCGTGCCAATTCATCGAAAACTTCCCGGTCGAAGTAGGCAAGCAGGTGATCATGCGGGCCATTCCTTACCGGCGCTCGTTCGGCACCGAGAAGTGGGTCGAGGACGAGGAGAAACGGTACAGTTGCCCCGAATGCGGAAACAAGCTCTTTCGGGGCGCCAAGCGGTGTCGTTCCTGCAAGACCCCTGTTAATCTGGATTGACCGGGAGCGGTTCTGGAGGCGCTCTTCTAAAGCTTTCCTTTTGGGCCGCAGTTCATTCGAGAACCGAGGGTGGTTGTTAGGGTGGCGCTGCTGGCTTGCCCAGCAGTGTTAACGCAAAGAGCACTGCCGGACGAGCCAGCAGAAACTGTCTCAAGAGTCTTGTAACACAACAGATCGTGCCACGTTGGGTGGCCGGGACGTCATACGTCCCGGTGCCGAAGGCACAAGAAGCGTTCTTGTTGTGAAGTACTGGGTCGGGTGTATTGTCATTAGCTTCGATGCCTTACGGTCGTCGCCTCCTGTCGCTTCGCGACCCCGACGTGTGACGTCGGGGCCACCCATTTTGAACCTGCTTCAGTGATAGTGATACGATCTCGATTGGGATCGTGGTTTTGAGACAGTCCCAGGAGTGGCACCCGCTTGATGGCCGCATCGCACGTCGCTGTGTTTTCTTCGCAACCGCTGCTTTACACTTCCAGTCTGCTCGCGTACTATTCAGGAACCACTGCATTCACCTGAAAACTTGTGTCTGTCGGAGGTGCGCCATGAAGAGGCCCAGAAAGCTGGGACGAGGCGTAGCGCTCGTCGGGGTGGGCATGTCGAAGTTCGGCATGTTCCGGGACAGAGATTCAAAAGATCTCTTTGCAGAAGCCTTTCGCAACATGATTGCATCGGTGGACAAAGGGGTGGATCCCAAAGAGATCGATGCCCTGTACGTCGGCAATTTTTCCAACGACTTCTTCATCCACCAGGCACATTGGGGCCCGATTATTTCCGATTTGATCGGACATGTGCCAAAGCCTGCCACTCGTACGGAAGGCGCGTGCGCGTCAAGCGCGCTTGCGCTACGTGAAGGCATCTTTGCAATTGCATCCGGCTTCTACGATATGATTCTGGTGGGCGGCGTCGAAGAGATGTCCAAGCGTTCCACCGAAGAAGTAGCTGAGGGATTGGCGTTGGCCACGGTTCCCTATGAAGGGAAGGCTGCGTTCACCTTTCCCGGAGTATTCGGAGCTGTAGCTACGGCTTATTTTGACAGGTATGGGGCCTCCCGTGAGCACTTGATGAACGTTACGATCAAGAGCCACAACAATGCCGCGCTCAACCCGCGCGCTCAGATCAAAGCCACCATTCGATCCATGATGGAAGCCAAGCGTCGCCGTGCAAGTGAAAAAGGTCTGCCGGAGCCGACTTGGCAAGACGAAAAGGAATTCCTACGCGATCAGGATGCCAATCCGGTGGTTGCCTGGCCTATGCACCTTTTTGATTGCTGTCCTATCAGCGATGGCGCGAGCTGCGCCCTTTTGGTTGGCGAAGAAATGGCGCGGCAATTCTCTGACGCTCCGCTGTACGTCGTTGGGATGGGGCAGGGGAGCGGCAGCGGCCTCCATGCAGCAGACGAGCTGACCACATTCCAGGCGACCAAGTACGCGGCGGAAGAAGCTTATTCCATGTCAGGGCTCAAGCCTGATGACATCCAGTTTTCCGAAGTGCATGATTGTTTTTCAATAGCAGAGTTGATCCATATGGAGGACTTGGGCTTTTTCAAGTCGGGCGAAGCGTACAAGGCTGTGGAAGATGGCGCAACCAGGCTGGATGGTTCCAAGCCGATCAACACGTCCGGGGGCCTCAAATGCAAGGGCCACCCGGTGGGAGCCACGGGCGTGGCACAGCTCATGGAAGTCTGGGAACAGTTGCGCGGCCAAGCCGGTGAGCGGCAATTGCCCATCAAGGACCTGCGGATCGGGGCTGCACACAACCTGGGCGGCACAGGTGGCACGTGTACGTTCACGATTTTCGAGCGGAGGTGAGCGTCATGGAACAAAAACCTTTCAACGATATTTCTTATCAAGCCTATCTCAAGGAAGAAAAGCTGATGGGTTCAAAATGCCGCTCGTGTGGAGCGCTTTTTGTGCCGCCTCGTCCGATCTGCGTAAAGTGCGGCGCGTCTGAGATGGACTGGGTTGAGATGAAGGGCCAAGGCAAGCTCAGCGCGTTCACTTGTATCGCGGTGGGACCGCCATTCATGAAACAGGAAGGATACACTCGCGATCATCCGTACTGCGCAGGTGTGATACAACTCGACGAGGGGCCACGAGTGACGGCTCGCATCGAGGACATTGACACGAAAAGACCCGAGGAGATCAAAGTGGGCACAGCCATGAAGGTGAAATACCTCCACAGAGGCGAGGGCGACCGTGGAACCACCTTCCTAGCATTCAAGCCGCTTTAGACGCGCACTGGTGAGGTGACCATGCTCGAATCTGAAAAAACGTATGACGAATGTCGCCAGGCGTTTCGCTGGAAAGTTCCGCAATCCTACAACATAGGCGTGGATATCTGCGACAAGTGGGCCTCTGAAAGGTCCCGGGTGGCTCTGATCTCCGAGGTCCCTGGTGAGGGCGTGGAGCGGTACACGTTCTGGGATTTCAGGAACTTCTCCAACAAGCTGGCGAATGGCCTCATAGCTCACGGCATTCAGAGAGGCGACCGCGTGGGCATACTGCTTGGCCAGAGCCCTGAAACAGCAATCAGCCATATTGCGGCATACAAGATCGGCGCGATCGCAATCCCTTTGTTCACGCTATTCGGCGTGGACGCACTCCAGTATCGGCTGTCAAACAGCGGAGCCAAGGTGGTTATCACCGATGAGGCAAATTACCCGAAAGTTGAGGAGATCAGGGCTTCTTTGCCTGACCTGAAAGCCGTCATCGTGGTCGGCGGCAAAAAAGGTTCCGACGCTTTCATCGACTTTTGGGGCCTTGTAGAAAAGGGTTCCAACGAATTTGAGCCCGTGCAAACCAATGCGGAGGATCCCGCGCTCATCATCTACACTTCCGGCACCACAGGGCCACCCAAGGGCGCGTTGCACGCGCACAGAGTTTTGTTAGGGCATCTCCCGGGAGTGGAATTTCCTCATAACTTTTTCCCTAGAGATAACGATCTGTTCTGGACCCCGGCGGACTGGGCATGGATCGGCGGGCTGATCGACGTGCTCTTACCCAGTTGGCATCATGGCGTGCCGGTCGTCGCTTACCGAGCCAAGAAATTCGATCCGGAAGAAGCGTTCCAATTAATTGCAAAACACAACATCAAGAACGCCTTCATTCCGCCGACTGCGCTGAAGATGATGCGTCAGGTTTCCCGCCCGCAAGAACGCTATTCGTACCAGATGCGCACCATCGGCTCAGGCGGCGAGACGCTGGGCGAAGAGCTGCTCGAATGGGGCAAAGAGACCTTCGGGTTCACGATCAACGAATTCTACGGCCAGACCGAGTGCAACCTTGTAGTGGGGAATTGCTGGGAAGTGATGGACATCAGGCCCGGTTCGATGGGCAAGGCTGTGCCAGGACATCTGGTTGCGCCCGTGGACGAAGCGGGTGAGCCTGTGCCACCCGGAAACGTGGGCGAAGTGGCTATCAAGCGCCCTGACCCGGTGATGTTCCTCGAATATTGGGGCAATCCGGACGCGACACGAGACAAATTCGTCAATGACTGGCTCCTGACAGGAGATCTAGGCCGACAGGATGAGCAGGGGTACCTCTGGTTTGTGGGAAGAAAGGACGACGTAATCACGAGCGCGGGATATCGCATCGGACCTGCTGAAATCGAAGATTGTATCCTCAAGTATCCGGGTGTGAGTATGGTTGCGGTGATCGGCAAACCGGACGAGGTAAGGACCGAGATCGTGAAAGCCTTCATAGTTCTCAAGCCGGGAACAGAGCCCTCAACCAAGCTGGGAGACGACATCAAGAACTTCGTGAAGACCAAACTTGCCGCTCACGAATACCCTCGCGAAGTTGAGTTCGTGAGCGAACTACCGCTTACCGCTACGGGCAAGATCATGCGCCGGGAACTCAGAAAGCTCGAAGAACAACGGGTGGCTGAGAAGAAGGGCCAGTGATAGGCCTGAGATAGGACTTTGGCCCCGGGTGCGTGCCCTTCAGGCAGGAGTTGCCTCGGCTATTGAGATTGGACCACTCTCAGCTAAGAGCCGAAGTCATGGCTTCCTACTTTCTCATCTTTCGTATGTGGTGGCGCAATGCATAGCCTTCCTAAGGCTATGATGAGCATGATCGTGGCGGAAGCTGCGATGCCGGCCGTTACTTTTGCGTCAGCCACCCTCGACAAGCCGCTCTACTTCGATTTAAGCCACCCCAAGATAATCATCGGTTTGATGCTAGGGGGACTCATACCATATTTGATACCGGCCATCCTTGCCGCCATCACCAAATGGCTGATTCTCCGGCTAGTGCTGCAGAAAGAAGCTCGGCCGAAGATTCGGCGATTAATCGCGGTGGCATTGCTTGAGGTTTCTTATGTCTTCGTGGTAGCGGTGGCACCGGCCTTCGTCGGGTTTGATCGCATCTACTTCTTTCCTCTGTCAGTGATGCCTGTCTTCATCTGCGGGGCGCTCGGTCTGCTATCCAACTTGCTCGTTCTTCCGGGAACGAATCGGCCTGCTTGCGCGCCTTACTCGCTATGGAAGAGGGCGCTTCTTGCGTTTGGCCTTGGTCTCATTTACTGGGGCTACTTGGTCTTCATAGCCGTTTTGCTTCACCTAATGTTGCACTGGGGGGATGGCTGATTCGGACGCACCTATCGCGGCACTGACCTGCCACGGCAGGTCAGTGGCACCCGATGCTTTCACGGCCCGTCGACGAATTCTTGTAGCTTGGAACCGCTGACGAGTAACTGCGTGCAAACTCTCGGAGCGCTGCGGAGCAGTTGCTTTGGACGTAATGTCGGATTTCGTCCACCTGCGAACGCGGGACTCAATCGGACCTACGGCCGCTCTTCCTTCAACGCCATCTTCACGGTCCGGAAGCGAACCGGTATCAGTGGCGCCCGGATATGTCATCAAACTTGTGAGACATTGTACTTGGGATGCGGTGACCCCGCGTTCAGAGTGGGAACGGTTCCCCGAAACTCAGGCTTCGCGGTTTTCCAGGTGGTAGTAAGAGAAATCTCTTGACAACATGAACAATGTTCAGAAGAATGAGCGCTGTTCCAAAATAGCTCGATTACGCGCACGCAAACGGGTTTTGTCTGAAAAGTCCAATAGGAGGCCGCCATGTACGATTTCTTGTTGTCACCCGAAGAGCAGGCTTTGAAAAAAGAGGTAAGGGATTTTGTACGAACGGAGATCACTAGCGATTTTCTCCGGAAGATGGACAAAGACGAAATCGTCTATCCGCGCGAGTTTGTGGAACAACTGGCCAAACGGAATTTGCGAGGTATCCGCTTCCCCAAGCAATACGGTGGAAGAGCAATGACCTGGGTAGCAGAGGTGGCGGCCACGGAAGAGATCGGTTGCCTGGGAATCGCTCTTGGTTGCGCGTTTGTCATGCCCTCCATTGTCGGGGAAGCCTTGAACATGTTCGGCACCCAAGAGCAAAAAGAAACGTACTTGAAACCGTATCTCGAAGGAAAACTTGTCGCGGCTGAAGCGTTGACGGAGCCCAGAGGGGGGTCCGACTTTTTCGGAGCCACTACCAAGGCGGTTCTCGATGGCGACCATTTCATCCTTAACGGGCAAAAACGTTTTGTGGTGGGAGCCGAGGGTGCGGATTTCTTCCTGGTGTATTGTCGAACGAATTTTGACCCGACGAGCCACAAGTATAATCGCCTGAGCCTGCTGATCGTCGACAAAGGACCGGGCGTGGAAACAGAGTATCTCTATGGTTTGATGGGATGCAGAGGCGGCGGTACCGGGAGGCTTGTCTTCAGAGATGTCAAGGTGCCGAAAAGAAATCTTGTCGGAGAACTGAACGCGGGCGCGTTTTGTTTCAACCAGATGATGATTCCTGAGCGTCTCACTTCCGCGGCCGGCTGTCTGGGGGTTTGGGGCGCTCTGGATCTGGCGGTGCGGTATTCCGATAAGCGAAGGGCCTTTGGCAAACCAATTCGGGACTTTCAAGCTATCAGCTTTATGGTTGCCGATTCCATCACTCAACTGGATGCAGCCAGGGCGCTTACCTATCTGGCGGCCCGGGCTGTGGATGAGAATTATCCCAATGTCCGCCGTCTTGTCAGTGAGGCCAAGAGATTCGCCACTGAAGCCGCTTGGAATGTGGTGAACAACGCCATGCAGATCATGGGCGGAATCGGTTACACGGATGTATATCCGATAGAACGGTCCCTACGAGATACAAGACTTTGTATGATATGGACCGGCACCACTCAGATCATGAACCTGCTCATACAGCACGAATATTACAGTGAAGTTCTAGATCCGGCCTACGACCTCCGGAAGATGGAAAAGGATGCCATGAAACCCGACGAGAGTGAGCGCTGCTACACCGATGAAGATATGTGGGATGTGCACAATCAAGGGCCTTCACATCAATAAAGAAAAGACGGCTTTGCGCAATTCCTATGGAAGTTCTCGATGTGAAGCACCCCGGGCCGGGTCGACGTATGGGGTGGTTTGGCAGGGAGATGAGTCTCCCCTCCAAATTATTGCGCAGCGAGGCGCTCTTCCTGCCCATCTCCGAGGCGAAGCCCCGGAGTGCGTACCGAAGCCGAGGACTTTCATGATTCGTTGTGGCTTCTTGCCATGGGAGTTGGTATGCAATTTCAACTCTGCGGCCCAGGCTTTGATTAGAAATATGGAGGAGCGTCGTGGCGGGACTGGTTGAAATCAAGCAGCAAGAGCGGGAAACGAGACGTAGCTTGATTCTTGCCGCTGCACAAAGGCTCTTTGCGGAAAGAGACTTCAGATGCGTCACTGTCCGAGAAATTGCGAAAACTGCAGAAGTGAGCATAGGCACGATCTACAATTATTATGCGAATCTTGACGACCTTCTGTTCGATATTTTTCTCAAGGGTTCCGAGGAGATAACGGAACGCCTAGAGATCGAGCACCAAAGAGATCAGCCGTGCTCCCTTGATCGTCTCTGTGAGATCTACATTGAGTATCTGAACGAAAACATGACCTTCTACCAGATGATCGGGCATTTCATGCTGGGAGGTATGCTCGCTTCAGGGGCTACCGAAAAGCTGAACCTTGTCATGCGAGCGCTAATGGACCGGATCGACGTGATTCTTATAGCCGAAGGGGTAAAGAGCGAAACGCGCCTGCATTCCCACGCGCTCTTTTCAGCCTTGAACGGCATCATGATCAGCTACGCGCGGTACCCGGGAAGGAGCCCGGACGAAATCCGTAGCCACACCAAGAGGCTTGCCCGACTAATCGCGAGACGTTTTAAAGGGTTGGGGGGTTGAAGGGTCTCCCCGGAATCATTTCCCAAAAGGCTCCCGGTATTATTGATACTGCTGGTCGGTGCGGCCTTCTGCAAATGGGTCGAAGAGGGTTATATCTCTCATCGCGCCAAAGGGACATGCCAGGCCGCACATGCCGCAGGCCACGCACTTGGTCACGTCAAATGTCACGCGCATGCTCGGTGGAGTCATGCTCAGTGCGTGAGTCGGACAGAGCCCTGTGCACGCGCCGCAATGGACGCATAGTTCTTCTTCCCGCCAAACCTTATCCGCAAGACGCTCGACCACGACCTCATGATCTTCCAGGAACTTGATCCCTCGATCAATCTGGTCCTGGTCGCCCCTGAGTTCCAGAAGTATCCTGCCTTCACGACGCGGGAGGATCTTGGCTTCCAGTATGTTGAAGACCAGATCGAAGTCCCTGGCCAAACGATAGATCACGGGCTTGTACATAATGTTGGATTTAAATATGAGAAGCACATTGTCAGACTTCATTTGCTCATCTCCTTATCCTGCGCGGAAAGATCAACCAGCTCCACGTTTCCTTGCGCCGCGATACGGTCGCGGATAATTGCCAGGGCTCCATCCACTCCGGGGATGCTCATTGCCCATTCCACGGCTCTTTGAAGGTCGTTGGGGGTCTTCACCTGATTGGCCAGCCCAGTGGCCACTGCGTCGGCTAAGGGCACGTCTCGCGAAATTACCGTAGCTGCGTCTGCCGCTCCCAGGCTAAGGGAATGCCCCACACTCGCGGATGACGTGCAGAGACCCAAGCCAAGCACCGTCGGCTCAATTTGCAGCCCAATCCGATTCGCAAATGGTGACGGCCCGGCAAAGATGCCAACCACCATTGGTTCATCCACTTTGACAAAGATATCCCCGCCGTTTTCTACGATCACTTCCGGCGACCATTGTAGGAGCCCTTGTCCCACGAAGTCGGCCACCGCGCCGGCCACCGCGGCCATCGGCCCCGTCCCTGCTTTCTTTCCGGCTCGTACCATGCGAGTAGCCACAAGGCCGTCCCGCGGATCCTCGTCAATAGGAACAAGACTCGTCAAGAAATCCTTGCGCCGAGCAATAGCGTCTTCTACTTGGGCCCTGCATTCGCGGAGGAGTTGGTAAGTTTCCTTTTCCAACTTCCGGTGAGCCTTCACGTACAGGTCGGATTGGTCAACGACCACACGGAAAGCTTCAAATCGGCCGCTCTTGCCAAAGTCCCGATAAGTTCTCGGCTCAAAGAGGGTGATTCCGGTCACGCGTTGTTAGCCCTGTTCGACCTGCGGTTTCCATGCATAAACGATTTATTATACTGCCGCGTGTTGAATCCGAGCCTTTTGTCCGTGCCCAGCCTTCCCCCTCTCCTGCGCCCCTCCCACCAGGGGAGGGGAATGAGTCCCCCTCCCTTGACGGGAGGGGATAGGGGAGGGTGAGATCGGCCCAAGCCTAATACGCTGCCGCATATTATGTCGACAAGCCCAGCGCTATTCCTATAATCCTACCGAGGCACCGACGGGAGTGTCTCTTGGGCCTCACCAAGGAGGAAGCTCCCGGACTTTATCCAGCTCTTTAGGGTTTCGCAAATTTCCAGCCCGATCGCATAGCTCGAAAGGGGCGCGGTGGTAACCTTACGGCCGTCAACTTGGATTTCCCCTTGCCGGAGCTGGCCGTAGGTCACATACGTGATGGGCGATCCACCACCATCAGGATAATCCAGACCATACTCCACCACCGGGACCTGAATCTCGTCATCCGATATGCCCGTGTGGCGGGCCAATTCCTCATTGAGGATCGGAATTGGGATGCCGATTCCCACATTCAGGGACGTGCCGTACCCTGTTATCGAAGCTCCACGAAGGTATTTTGGAGACATACCTTTCAGATCACCGCGGACCGCTATGGTCCCAGCTCCTCCCATCACTACACCATTCTCCGATCTCCTAACGCCCGGGTTATGCTGCGTGCCTGCTCCAATCACGTAGCCCACACCTCCGCCAAGAAAGATCCGCGTTCCTATCCCGATAGTCTGGTAGTACGGATCGTTTAGCAGCGGGCTCAATTGCCCGGAGGTGGAGTAATTCGCGTTCATGCAATCCGGCCTGAGTATGCCCATGTACGTGTAAATAGTCTTTTTCGAGAAATTTACCGCGCAGTTATAGTTCTGATACGCATTCCGGGGATTGAGCAACCACGCGTTGGGGAAGTCCTTCAACGTCATGGTTACCTCGTACGAACGCCTCGGGTAGCAGTCTGTGCCGTAGGACTTGGCCGTCATTTGAATTTCTCGGCCTGCCACCAGGTCCTCGATCACATGGCCTCCGCCGTAGCGGAAGCGACCGGGGAACACCTTGTTCAATGGGTCGTCTTCACGAGTCTGTGTCACGCCGATGTAGCAATCCACCGCTGCCACTCCAGAGTAGGCTTCTACGCCGTTCAGGAAGACTTTGCTGGCGCGGATGCGTGGCTTGGTGTGCCCAAAGTTCAGAAAAGCCCCGGAAGAGCACATGATGCCGAACGTCCCGGTGGTAACCACATCAACTTTGCGCGCGGCTTCCACAGGTCCCACTTCTTTGGTGATGCCGATCATTTCTTCTGCCGTGACAACCACGGCCTTGCCGTCCTTGATCTTTTGGTTGATCTCGGCAATCGTTTTGTTAACCTGGAAATCGGCCATGCTGAACCTCCGGGGCGGGCTATTCCCGTATTGCGGCATGGAGAAAGAGCTTACTCTTTCTTAGTCGATCGGTCAAGAATATCAACATGCACAAACAACTGTATTCGACCGGTATATGCACAATAATAGCAATGCGCTTTCAAAAACGTGATTCGAGAGTGGCGGGCTGGGGATCTCCTTCTCTCCGGACGACGCGAGGCCGTCGGACCTTCGTTCAGGACATCCCCGGCCCGCCACGGCCGCCTCTTTCCCTTTCTTGAGAGCGGTTCCCATGAAAGCCGTCGCCATCCAGTATCCCTTGGTCGGGCCTGCGTATGGGGTGGTTTGGAGGGGAGATGAGTCTCCCCTCCAAATTGTTGCGCAACGATGCGCTCTTGCTGCCCATCTCCGAGGCGAAGCCCCGGAGTGCTCGCCGAAGCCAACAACATTCATGATTCCTTGTAGCTCTCTAGCTACGGCAGTTAGAGGAGGCCAACCAATGGAGGGGCAACGATTACGGCTCGATAACATCCGGCAGGCGACTGAGGCCATTGACGGAGTTGGTTCCGGGAACAGCGCTTTTATGGCGACGCGCGCGGTCCACATTAATGTGTTGATACGCAACGTACCCGGAGAGAAGGCTCGGTCACTGAAACGGGTTTACAACGATATCGGCGCGGAGGTCGCTATTAGCAGCGACGCGTATCACGAACAGGAAGGGGCTGTCACCGACCTGATCGTCATGGGAACTGTGTATCACCACCGGGAAGCGCGACGCATTCTCGCCCACCATTCTGAGACGCTTCCCCTCGTGCATTTGATTGAGTCGATCACAGAGAACGCGCCGGAAATGGGGTAGAAGAGAGATCAAGCTGGATCGGGATATCGACACGCCGCGTGCCTCATAGTGTCCGTTCACTCATGCACGCGATTGCTTAATCCCTTTGCCGAAATACTTGTTTGGAACAGCCCCGCAAGTGTAGGGGCAGGCCCGCGCGCCTGCCCGAATTGGAAAAAGCTCATTACAGGGCGAACACGCGGGTCCACCCCTACTAGCTAGCCCCTGCTCGGCGCAACTTTACGCTCACGCGTCCAGTACGGTACCCCAGATTCCGCGACGTCACTACATTCCACGGGCTATAACACACTTCCTCCTGGGGACCTTCCCGGAGGATAAATCTGCTTCATGGGATCCTGCGGCGCGCGGGGCGCTACAGGTTGCGGTTGTCTCTCGCCGATGCCTCGCTGGACTGCATTTTGCGGCGCGTGTTTACCTGCCATAATTGCCTCAGCAGACTTCTTAACCGCGTTGATAGGAATAGCAAAGCCGATACCGAGGAAGCCTCTACTATCATTGTCGGTGACGATGGCGGTATTCATCCCGATCACATGCCCGTCGATATTGACCAACGGCCCCCCGGAGTTTCCTCGATTTATGGCCGCGTCCGTCTGAATGAAATCCTCATCTTCCAGGATGCCCATTTTCGATCGCCCCTTCGCGCTGACGATCCCTGCGGTAACTGTTTTTTCCAGACCGAAGGGATTTCCGATGGCAAGCACCCAATCGCCCACTTCAAGCGCAGCGGAATTGCCAAGCTTTGCGTGGGGAAGGTTCTGGCCGTCGATCTTCAGGACCGCAACATCGGTCTTCGGGTCCGCGCCGATGAGCCGAGCGTTGTACTTCTTGTCTCCCGCCAGGGTGACGATGATCTGATCCGCTCCTCTAATCACGTGCCGATTCGTCAGAATGTACCCGCGTGGATCGAATATGAAGCCTGACCCCAGCCCTTGCTGTCGATACTCACGGGGCTGTGTCCGTAGCTGAAAAAACCGCCTGAGCAGCTCGTCCTGGAAGAAATGCCTGAAGAACGGGTCGTTCATGAAGAAGGGGTCTTCTTCCACACTCGACCCGCGCGTTGTGATGGTTCGAACTGCGGAAATATTGACCACAGCGGGTTTGACCCCGCGAGAGATCTGGCGGAACGAATCCTGGAGGCTCCTCAGCCCTCCAACAGGGCCGGCTTGCCCGAACACGGCCGGGGCTTGTAGAGCCAATCCGATCGCGAAAAACGCGGTGAATAACCATACCGAGCGATTTGCCGGATACCTGCTTTGTCTAGGATGGTTTGTCGTGTTTCTGTGTGGGATCAATGCCATTCGTTCACCTTCTCGATAAAGACTTGCACTATATTAGCTCTCAGCGAGGTTTTGCCCGGACGCGCAAGGAGCACGACCAATCTCTCTGACTATAGACAACGAACCTCTTAGTTTAGGTCGTCTGCATCCGAATCAGGTTCCTGCATACCAGGCCGGTCTTTCTTCAGATGGAAGTGCGTGAGGGCTGTCATTTACTTGCCCAAGAAAGATCCGTTCGGTTTCCGGCGAAAAACAGGCCGCCACATGCGGGTGACAAGTGAAAAAGAGGATCTGAGTGCCTGTCCTCCGCGAGAATTCTTCTAGCTCACCGGCTGAACGCCTCACGCGCTCGGGATCGAAATTGACAAGCACATCGTCCATCACTAAAGGTGCAGGGGCGTCACCGACGCAATCGAGCTCGATGTGAGCCAGTCTGAGCGCTAAATAGAGCTGCTCCAGAGCGCCGCGGCTCAAGTACTCCTCGGGCACGATGGTCCCGTCAGGACGTTCTGCGTTCACTCTGCTCCCTTCCAACGGAAAACGTATCCGGGAAAAGGAATCGCCAGTAATCGCTCTGAATATTTCGGAAGCTCGCTCCAAAATGCGAGGCTGCCTTTCCGACTCGTAGATCGAAACAGTGCTGCTCAGGAGACGTTCGGCCAGTTTCAGCACTATCCATTCTCGAGCCACATCGTTGAGCCGTGCACGAAGCTGCTCCCTTTCAGCCAGCAACTTATCGGTGTCGTCACCGGCTTCCAGAGCCTCAACTTCGCCGATAACTCGGCCCCGCTGATCAACGAGCTGCTCGAGTTCGTCCTTTAGGAGAGCGAGCCGTTGCTCAAGGCGCTCAGCTTCCGCCCTCGATTCGGCCCAATTTATCGCCGCGAACCACTGGAGAGGGTCCTCGTCTGCGGGCTGGTACCGGTTCAGCTTTTCGGCCAGGAAAGTCTTCTCCTGCTCCAGCGCCCTCAGCCGATCGTATCGAACCGCTTGCTTTCTGAACGATTCCTCATCTTCAGCGCCGCTCTCCTGCAAGAGGGCCACCATCCGAGCCTCCAGGTCCGCGACCTTTTGTTGCTCGGCACGAGTGAGGAGTTCGTGCTCAGTCTGAAGTTCGGAAATTTTCCTTAAGTCCTTCTTGAGACCGCTCAGCCGTCGATTGAGTTCCGCGGCCTCCTCCGGCTCCAGGTCCTCTTCCAATCCGTTCTCGCGCAGGAACCGGCGCCATCGGGCTTCGAATTGAACACGCTCATCCAGACGTTCGTCCAGAGTCTTTTGCCGAGCCGCCATCCGGGCCCGCTGAGCCTGTAGTTGAGCGCTGGCCTGTTTCAGCGAATTCTCGATGGCGTCTCTTTTTCGCACTGCATCTTCCGCGATTATCGATCGCCGAATGGCAGCCGCAACGTCGTGGGCTCGTGCGGAAGGATCTGCCAGAACGGTCCCCGCGATCGCGCCCATTCGTTCTCTCGACCCTTTCCAACCTCGAACCATCTCCTGCTGGAGCCGACGGATCGCAGCGATTTCCTTGGATACTGCGGCAATGCGATGCTGCACATTTTGGTGTTCGCGCAAGATGCGCCGCTGTTGCGCGCGTCTGTTGCCGAGAATCGCGAGAGCGCCTGCAGGACCGGCAATCGCCATGAAGAGGCCCACGGCAAAAAAGAGCCAGTTGTTGAAATCCGACCAAGGGCCTGCCCCGATGATGAGCGATACGCCTGCGGCAGTAGTAACGAACAGCAGGATAGCCACCAAAATCCATGCCCAGCCTGCTCCGCGGACATAAGCAAACGCTTCACGCGTTTCGGTGAGCCGCTTGGCTTCGTCGATAAGCTTGAGTATCGCAGCCTTGGCCTCGGAAAATCGGAGAGCCTGATGCTTCGCAGCGGCCTGGTGATCTTTCCATTCGGAGAGCAGCGCGCGCTGTTCAGGAGCGAGGAAGTCGCGACAGGAGTCACTCAGGTCTCGGACAGCCTTTGTCTGAGAATAGATTGTGGCTGCCAATTGCCGGCATTTCTCTTCTGTATCCGCCATCTCCTGGCTTGCTTGGACCAGTGCGTCGCGGCGCGCGACCCATTCTAGGCTGAACCGGTGAATATCCTGGTTGAGAGCTGGAGATGGGTCAAAGGCGTTCAGGCGTTCTCTGGTCCAGTCAGTCCCAAGCTCGGTCAGTTCATCATCTAATCCCCTGAAAGCTTCGGCTAGCCCCGTTGCTCGGCTCTCGGAGCCCTGCAAGGCTTCCTTAGCTTCAGCGAGCCTCTCGATGAGCTGCTCCAGCCTTGCCAGGCCCTGGGCAGGGAAAGCACGAGCATCCGACAGGGCTGCAATCTCGTGATCCAGTGCGTTCAGGCGTGCGCAATCCTCTTCGTAATGGAGCATGTCGTGCAGGGACCGGAGCTTCGCTTCCGCCTCTACAACTTCCGCGGTGAGCTGTTCAGCCCTGCGTTCGAGTTCTCCCAGGCGATTGACGAGCGCGCTGTGCCTTTGCGGTCGTTCGCTGCGAACCTTGAGTTCCCGCTGCACTTCGTGCAAGCGAGCAAGCACTGCAGGAAGCGAGCCGAAATCTCTGCCCGGGCGGGTCGTCAGCGCTTTCATTCTGAGGCTGATCCGCCTCACGATCTCCGAGGGATTCACTTTGGACGAGCCCAGGGAAGTTCCTACGATCCTGCTTCGGAGCGTGTCACGGTCGAGATCTCGCAACGCGTCCAGGTCGAATGCGAAAAGACGCTCTCCATGGGTGTTGCTCGCATCTAAATCAATGGCCGGAATCAGAGCGGGGTCTAACAGAGTCCCTTTTTCGTCATAAACAGCCGGAATGCCTTCTCGGCGTTTCGGGGCCTCTTTTCTTTGGATACGATATCGGCGGCCATCGGTTGCGCTAACAGTAAGCCACCCCGTTCTCGGGAGCCCATCGGGGCTCTCGTACACGTTGTTCCGTGCGTTTCGACGGCGGAAACCAAAGAGCATTCCGCGCACAAATTCAGCCACCGTGCTCTTGCCGGCTTCGTTAGGACCCACAACGACATTCATCCCCGGCCCAAAGCCGTCAATGGCAAGGTCTTGGGACCCGCCGAAACGCTCTATGTGGATCCGTTCAATCCACACTTCTCAAAGCTCCTCAAGATAAGTTTCTCGCCGCGCAGTATCAGTATCTCGGCTCACGAGGCTTCGTCCAGGAACATAGACGCGACCAGGCGCTGGGCTTCGAGAAGGACCTCTTCCAAAGCATGGGGATCATCCCGCCAGAGTTGCGGATTCACGTCCGCCGCGAGGTGGCGCTTCCATTGCCGCTTGGAAAGCTCTGCTTCCAGATCGCGGAGCAAATCCTCCGCGAGTTCCGGATCTGAAGATGCGCTCCGGCTCAATCTGAGGAAGTCTCCCAGCATTCCCTCCTCCTGGGCTAGGGTATCCAGATCCACGGCTGCCCGAGTCCCGTCACGGAGAGATTCCAGAAAAACGGGCGGCGATAGCTTTTCCAGCCGCTCTGAGAGGGTCTCGCTGAGCTCTTCCATCACGTCCGGATCGCGGCGTCTCCGGGAGTCTCGGTGACCCACGAGGCTGATCCTCACCACGAGCGCTTCCGCGTCCTGGTGGCCTTGGAGAAGGCTGATGCTTTCTTCTTCCACGGCGCGTACCACATCTTCATCGGTTCCCAGGTCGCTCACGTCCATTTCCATCCTGTCCCACAAGACCGGAGCCACCGGCACGAACCGCGCCACAGGCCGACTGTGCGGCTCGACAGATACCACCGAGCAGCCTCCCAGGCCGGCCTCGTTCACGTGTGCGGCTTGACTTGCCCCGGCGTAAAGCACCAAAGGCTCCTGGCAAAGGACTCCCTGTCTGTGCACATGACCCAGACACCATGCATCCATGCCCGAGGCCCGAAGATCATGCATCGAACAGGGCGCGTAATCGTCATGGCCGGTCATACCGGAAACGTTTGCGTGCAGAAGGCCGATTGCCAGGGTCACCCCAGGTTCCCTCCTGAAGCCCCGGGCAAGGTTTTCTTTCACCACGGACGTAGGAAAGCTAGCACCGTAAACGACTACGTTCCCACGGAGTTCGGGAAGATCCGGAGACGCGCCGGAAGGCGCGGGACCGAAGATATGCAGCCCAGGCATTTGTCTCAGATTCTCCGGGAAAGAGTCCAAGGGATCGTGGTTCCCCAGAGCCATGAACACAGGTATTCCTGCCTCATGGAGCGCTTCGACACCCTCCTTGAATGCAAGCCGAGCTTTGAGTGGCGGATTCGAGCCGTCAAATACATCCCCACCCAGAGTCACGAAGTCTGCGTGTTCATCGAGCGCGGTCCTAACGATCCGTTCCCAGGCTAGGTAACCTGCGCGCAGGCAGAGATCGCCCAGCGCGGGCCGAGAAGTTCGCAAACCGCTAAACGGCCTGCCAAGGTGAATATCGGCAGCATGAATGAACGTGACTGGACGCATGGTGTTAGGAAAAGACAGGCATTTTCAGAGGAAGAACCTCTACGCGGCGCGTGCGCCCCGCGAGGCATCCTCCTTGCCGCGGGAAGTTGTATCCTTCCACGTTCAGCTTGTCCAGAGGAGAAAATCGTATTAGGCTCAAGGCCGCCCAGACTTCACACTTTGCCTGGAGGCACAGTGACTAGGTTTGTTGCCCTATTGGCATGTGTCTTCATCATCTGTGGCTTATGTGCCGCAGTGGGCCAGGACCGGGAGTTCGTCAAAGCCGTTCCCGGTCGGACTTTGACCTTTCCCCAGGATCATGGGAAACATCCGGATTTCCAGACTGAATGGTGGTATTTCACAGGCAACCTGGTTTCAAGTGAAGGCCGACGGTGGGGCTTTCAGCTCACCTTCTTTAGGCGCAGCATGTTCATAGACACGAGGCAGCGGCAATCCAGGTGGGCAGTCCGAGACCTGTATCCTGCCCATTTTGCCATTTCCGATCTGACCGACAACCAATACTTCCATACGGAAATAATATCGCGGGAGGGCCCGGACCTTGCCACTGCAGCGCCGGACAAGCTGCACGTCCGCGTCAAGGGATGGAGCGCGGAGGGGCAGGATGAAAAGATCCAGCTCAAGGTGCTGGAGGCAGGCTATGGCATCAATGTGACCCTTGTTCCGGTCAAACCGCCGGTTCTTCACGGACAGGCCGGTTACAGCAAGAAAGCTGCCGGAGAGGGGCAGGCGTCACACTATTATTCCTTCACGCGGATGGCCGCCAAGGGATCGATCCTGTTCAGAGGAACTGCTTACAAAGTCGAGGGCCTGGCCTGGATGGACCACGAATTCGGGTCCAGCCTTCTCCAGTCGGATCAAGTAGGCTGGGATTGGTTCAGCCTGCAACTGGACGACGGAACCGAGCTCATGATCTTCTACCTGAGAAGGAAAGACGGCAGTCGCGAGCCCGTGTTCGGAACGTTTGTGGAAAAGGACGGCCAGGCGCAGGATCTGCAAGGTCGTGAGATTGTTGTGACTTCCACTGGTGCCTGGCCAAGCCCCCACACTCGGGCAACCTATCCCTCGGGCTGGAGCATCCGGATTCCACATCTGGACCTGAGTTTAAATGTGGATCCTGCACTGAAAGATCAGGAGTTTTCCGCCGAACGAACAACGGATGTCGCATATTGGGAAGGTGCGGTAACAATACGCGGGACTCGAGCGGGAAAGGCAATAGGAGGGAGAGGTTACACCGAACTGACCGGGTACGCGAAACCCATGGCCGGCCAGCTCTGACGCAGGCCATGAAAGCGGCTTCAAAGCGTGGGAGTTTTAGTCGGAGTTTGGGGGGGGGGGGGGGGGGGGGGGGGGGGGGGGGGGGGGGGGGGGGGGGGGGGGGGGGGGGGGGGGGGGGGGGGGGGGGGGGGGGGGGGGGGGGGGGGGGG
>JBFLZC010000007.1:0-42296 GCA_040756375.1 Thermodesulfobacteriota bacterium | reverse complement strand
GGCCCTTTTTGCGAAAAAGGGCCCTCCCCGGACCCCTCCCCCAAAAACTCTCGCCTTATGTAAGCGCTCCCAGTGCCTGCGAGACAGGACATCGGGAGCAACCCTCAGATTACTTGACGCAAACCGGAAAAAGACCGCATGTCCGAATAACTGGTGTCCGAGATGGGCGATGCATCCCACCCCAGACATATGGGCCTGCTTCACTTGCCGCGCTCCGATTGGATTGTTCTACTTGCATGTGTGCCGGCAATAAGGGTGCCCTTTTGGATCTGGGCGCGATCTGCGCCGTTCACCAACGATGAATATGGCTACTGGTCGATTGCGCAGTCGTACATTGAGACGGGAGCGTTCGATATCGCCTGGCCTCCGGTCACCAGTGCCTTGTTGCTTGGCATATCGAGCCTTGGATGGAGTCTCAATGAGGCGCGTTTGCTCTGGAGCCTCGCGGATGTGGCTAATATCGCACTGCTCTATATTCTGCTGTCTCGTTTTCTTGAGCGGCCGGTTCCCCTTATTGCGGGCATTCTCTACACCATATACGTTCCTGCAATTTCGTTTGCTTCCTTTGCCACCAGCGAGATACCTGCGATGCTCTTCCTTCTTGCAAGCGCGTGTTTGTTGGTCGATCCCCGGGGGCCTATCGGGTTCGGTCGTGTTCTGGCGGGTGCGATATTAATTGGACTTTTGGTGCTCACGCGGTCGTCGCTCGCTATCTTGGCGCTGTGGGTCGCGCTGTTGGCGTCGCCGACGGCAATCAGCGCGAGTAAGACTCCCAGCCGCGCGTTATCTGTTTGTATGGCGTTGATATTGAGCACCAGCGTGGTCGCACCCTGGGTGACGCGAAATTACCTGGCGCACGGAGTCCTCACCATTGCCACGAACGTGGCGTACAATCTCTACCTTGGCAACCAGCCTCATTATTCGGAAGATTTGAACCTGTTCCATCCGTTTCCGACACAAGCACAAATTCAAGATCGAAAAGAGTTGCTCAAGGGAGAAGTGACGGAGGAAAGGGAATTTGTTTCCGAGCAAGATATGCAGTCCCGAGCTATGGCATTTATCGCGGAGAATCCACTCCTCTTTGCGAGACGCGCATTGGGGAGGCTCGCTCGGGTGTTCGTGCCCAAGACTGCTCAGCTCCAGTTGCTCGGGAGTGAAAGCGACAATCCCTGGTTCACCCCTCCCAGCCTTGCGCTGCTTGTTTCTTCCAATCTACTTTACGGTTTGGCTCTATTCGGGGGATGGGCAGGGATCATCTTGTGTGGACCGGCCGACCGAGAGAAGAAATTCAGATTGTTTGCCCTGGGCGTTTTGGTAGGAACGTCCGCGCTCTGCACGGTTGCGATCTCCAAGCCTCGGTACTCTTTCCCCAGCGACCCCATGCTCATCGCGGGCCTGGCATGGTTGGTGGTCAATTCGCGGCAAGCTATGCTTCAAGTGACGACGAAAAGCTGCGCAGCGATCATTGGCGGCTGGGTGTTCTTCGGCTGGAGTTGGGCTGCCTGGCTGATCTGGTCGTTCATGACCAGGGCCGCGGTCTATGCAGGCAATGTCGGCAAGTTCTGATAGGGAGCTGTTTCTCGTTCGACCCTGCAACCGCGCTAGGGGTAGGTCGGGTTGAGCCCAGCGAAACCCGACATGTTGCTAGTGAACCTTATAGTCCAGGTCGGTGAGAAACTGAGCAATTTCATGGTCGGGGAGCATCTTTTCCACCGGGCCTTTTTCCAGAACCGCGAGGGGCATGGAAGGATCGAGACAGTTATTCACAGCCTGAACAACCGTGGTCCCGCCTGCGCTACGGATCGAGTGAATGCCGTCCGCGCCCTCACGCCCTGCGCCGGACAACACCAGTCCTACGCTTCGGCCGCCGAAGGACTCTGCTACCGACCTGAACAGGATATCGACGGTGCCCTCTTGCCTGATGTCATTTCCTACCGGGTCGACACGCAGGGCAGTCTCACCGTCATCATCTTCAGCGAAGGTCACGCGGTCATCTGCGGAACACAGGTAGCATGAACCTCTGAGTGGAACCTCATCCTTTCTGAGGAACTTAACCGGGATCGAAGCGTGCTCCGCGAGGTAGGTTGCAAAGAAATCCAGATACTTGGGTGTGAGCTGTACCATAGCGACGAGCACATGCCTGAAATCAGAAGGCAAGCAGGGCACGATTCTGAGCAGGGAATAATACCCGCCCGTTCCCGCAGCCACGCCGATGAGACGAGACGAGGCGTCCATAGGCCCTCGGTTCGTTTCGGCTGGAACAGCCTGATCGGGCATTCTCACGTACCGCGCCCTTCCGATCCTTATGGCCGCGGCCCGCTTGACTCTCGCAACAATATCGTTCTTCTGTGCGTCGAGACTCTCATCCGCTCGACGAGAAGGTTTTGCTATCACATCCACTGCGCCGTATTTGAGTGCGTCGAACGTGATTCTGGCCCCTTCGGTGGTCAGCGCGCTGATCATGACCGTGGGGATGCCGTATTTCACCATGATGTGCTTGAGCGCGGTGATGCCGTTCATACGGGGCATTTCCACGTCAAGGGTGATCACATCGGGCTTGAGTTGTGCGACCTTCGCCAGTGCCTGTTCCCCGTCCAGCGCGTGCCCGACCACCTGCACGCCTTCTGCTTCCCTTAGGAAGGTGGTGATTTGGCGAACCATGAGAGGCGAATCATCGACTACGAGGACTCGGATATGGTGATTGCTCGGTGTATAGTTCATTCAGGTGATCTCTAAGGGTGGCCTGCTCCGGTAAGAATTTCTTTGGCTAACCTAATATATGCTTTGGCCCCGGGCGATTCAAGCTCGTAGGCCAGGATGGGCTCTCCGCGTTTGGGTACTTCAGCCAAATAAGGATCACGCGGTATGACGGTTTTGAAGACGCGTTCCTTCAGGTACTGGCGCACTTCCTGGATAATCTTGATGGTAAACGAGGCTCGCTTGTCCGCCATCGTGATCAGGAAGCCGTAGATCCCCAACAACGGGTTGATTCTTCGCTTGACTTCAAGGGCTGCTCGCAACACCCGTCCCACGGTTGCCATGGCCGCGTATTCGCACTGGATGGGAACCAAATAGAAGTCTGAGGCCACGAGCGCTGTGGTGGTGGGATAGTCCAGCCGGGGAGGGCAGTCGATAAATACGTAGTCATAACCGGTTGCAATCTGGTCCAGGGTCTCGGTGAAAAGGTCCCGCCGGTCTTGGAGCAAGCCGACGAAAGCCATCTCATCCGCGGACGACTGCACATTTGCAGGAATCACGTCCAGGTTGGGCAATCGACGATGACTGAGATACACCACTTCAGAGGGCGCAGCCCCATCCCTGAGAAGATCCAGCAGCCCAAACTGCACATGCGGCGCGTCCAAGCGAAAACAGCGCGCGAGGCCGCACTGAGGATCAAGCTCCATCAGGAGCACTTTTTGCTTCATGGCCGAGAGGCACGCGCCCAGATTCACGGCGGTCGATGTTTTTCCCACGCCGCCCTTCTGGCTCACTATAGATATGACTTGGCCCATTGAGCGTCAGCACCTTTCAGTCATGGTTCTTAGGGGACTTCCGGCCACCGGCTTCAGTCGAGTGATTCTTGGCTTGTCCGGCCTGCCGCTGCCTCGCCATGATCTCTTCCACAAGCTCGCCCACATCCATCACCAGCGCGATTGTGCCGTCGCCGAGGATTGTAGAGCCTGCCAGTCCCCGTCCTCGGAACACGTGCTCGGCCAACGGCTTTATCACCACGTTCTGTTCTCCGATCAGCTCTTCCACCAACAGCCCGACCGTGCGTGCGCCGCTCGTGGCCAGCACCGCGAACGAGGGTTCACGTCCGGCAGCCCTCCGAGGCAAATTCATGATTTCCCGAAGGCGGAGGATCGCGATGGTCTCCTCTCGGAATTTTATCACCTCGAAGCCTTCGATGGTGGAGATCTCTTCGGGAGCAATCTGAATAATTTCTCGCACAGCCACCAGAGGTATGGCAAAAATATGTGTCCCGGCCCGGATCAAAAGGGTTTGAATAATGGCCAGGGTCAGCGGGATCTTAATCGTTATCCTGGTGCCTTCGTCTTTCCACGATTCCAGCTCTATTTGCCCGTTTATCTTTTCCACGTCCTTCTTGACCACATCCATGCCCACGCCGCGGCCCGAGGTGCGAGTCACCCGTTTGCTGGTGGAAAAGCCGGGGACAAAGAGGAATGAGTAGATCTCTTCGACGCCAAGGCCGCGCGCCTCTTCCGGCCCCACCAGACGGCTCTCTACGGCCTTGCGCAGGACCGCATCCGAGTCGATCCCTTTTCCGTCATCCTCTACTTCGATAATGACCTGACTACCCTGAGAATACGCGTTGAGGCGGATGGTGCCTTCGGGATTCTTGCCGAGGCGCTTCCTGGTTTCCGGGTCTTCGATGCCATGATCCACCGCGTTTCGGACCATATGAACCATGGGATTGTAGATCTGCTCTATCACCCGCTTATCTACCTCGGTATCCCCGCCCTGCACTTCCAGATTGACGCTCTTCCCAACTCTATTCGATAGATCCCTCACCAGGCGCGGCATCCGGTTGAAGAGCTGGCCCACCGGAAGCATGCGCAGCTTCATGACTCCTTCCTGGAGGTCTGACGCTACGCGACCTAGGGAGACGCTGGCTTCGGCAATCTTCAGGTTGATGCTCTTGACCGCTTGCAGTTCCTTCTTGCCAAGTTGACCGACAGCAGCAAGGTCTCTCTGGAGGTTCCGCAATTGCGTAGAAAGCTGTTCCACGTACGAGCGATTGACTACGAGCTCCCCAACCTGGTTAAGGAGCGTATCCACCTTTATCGCGTCCACCCGCATAGTGCGGACCACCGGTCCCACTTGGGGTGGTTCAGCCCCAGGATCTCCCTCCGCGGGGGCCCGTCGCGGGGCTGCAGCCTCGATTGGAGCCACTTTTTCAGGGGTTGGCGGCCCAGCCGAAGGAGCAGAAGGGCGAACCTCAGGAGGCGCGGCTGCCTGCGGAATCGGACGCGCCTCAGGCTGCCGTGGAGGTTTGTCAGGCGGCGCAGCGGCTGCCAGTTTTTCTAGCGGCGGTTGAGACGGAGGAGGCGGCGCCGGAACTTCCTTGGGCGCCAGCATCTCGCCAGGTAACTGAGCCTCGATCTCTTCTTCCCTAGCGGGCTGAACCCGTCCGGCGGCAACTCGCTTACGTACAGTCGCGTCAAGCCTCTTAAGGAATTCTTCAAATCGCCGGGTGCACTGGCCCATGAACGCGAGATCGTCCGGTCCCAGCGTGTTCATCCGTGTTGAGGCCCACGCGGTTCGCTCGTACCACTCGTCCAGGAATGAGGCCAGCTTCTGGTAATCCATGTACGCGGAAGAGGAACGCACAGCTTTGATCGATTCAGCGCACCGTTCCAGATCCTCACCCTCTGCGCGGCCCTCGCGCAGTTTGCCTACCACCGGCTTGATTCGATCTATGATTTCCCATCCATACGATACGAAAATCTCGACAAGCTCCGCGTCGGTCTCTTCTGCAACCTCTTCCAGATCCTGCAAGAGGTCGGCTTCCATCGCGGATTCGGTGCGTGGAGCTTCGACCGGAGTTGCTACCTCTTCTAGAAGAATCTCGTCTCCGAAGATTCCCTCAAATTCGCTGAGCAGCTCATCGTCCACGTCCGCGAGCAGCGATTTCTCCTTTGTCGGGTCTGTTTTAGGCGGCGCGGGTTGCCTGGTCGGCGCGGGCGGTGGAGCCTGGGCCACTTTGAGAATTGCGTTGGCAACGCTTGGAGTTACACCGGGAATGGTATTGAGCGTCACCGCGTCCGCGCGCACAAGGTCTTCCAGCGAGAAAAAGCCGGCCTGAAAGATAGCGTCAATGATTTGTCGGCTTATTCCGGGAACGTCCTTGAGAGCCTCGGCCAGTGCGAGCTTCTCTCTGGGTGTTTCATCTACGGGTGAGGGCTCAGGTTCCGGCAGCGTCGGCTCTTCCAGAGGGAACGTTTCAGGAGGGTACTGGTCCTGAACACTGCGCAAGAAAGAACGGAGATCGCGAATGTCGTGGAACGGGACCCTTCCTTCGCCGCCAGGAAGAGACTCAAGGTATGCCCTCATCTGATCGAGCTTTTCGACTGCTTCGGTGATCCCGATGTACTCAAGGGATCGTGCGATGTTGACGATGGTCTCCAGGAGAGCGGGGCGCACCATGTCAATGCTCACCCCGTCCTCCAGATCGTCCAGGTACAGAGACACGCTGAGCACGTGAGGCACTGTCTCTTCGAGGGTGGAGCCTGCGATCAGCTCTTCTCCCGTTGTCGTAGTGGTCTCAGTTGCGATCACACCGGTTGGCTCAGGTGGAGGGGCAACCGGGCCCGGCTCGGGTTCGGGAGCTTCGGCCTCTTCTTCGCCGGGGTCCGCCACTGAGGTGGGGGGCGGCTCCGGCGCTTGAACAGCGGGTGGCCGAGGCGCCGGTCCAAGAAATCCCTCCAGCTCGTTCATGAGATCGACTATTTCCGAGGTCTCCGCGTGATCTTTCGCGACTTCTTCTATCAGTTTGGACAGGCGGTCCTTCGAGCGGAAAAGAAGTTCGACGATGGGCCGGTCCAACTGAATGACCCCTTCTCTGAGACGATCCAGAAGGGTTTCCAGCCGGTGGGTGAGGGAGCTTGAATGTTCCAGGCCGATATACTCGGCAGAGCCCTTGATGCAATGTACCGAACGGAAGAGGTCGTTGAGAAGCTCCGGCGAACCACCTTCCTTTTCCAGGCGCATCAAGCTTGCGTCCATCTCTTCAAGAAGCTCCCGAGCTTCGACGCTGTAGTCTTGAAGGATTTCAATGTCTACCATGTCCGTTCCCCTTGGACGCCTTCTGCTCCTGGAATGGGCCATCCGCGCCGCATGGCGAGGATGGGGCGGAAAGCTTGCCGCGCCTTATCCATCCTTTGAATGCGCGGCTCGAACCACTTTCCTTCCGTCGAAATGCGCTTCAAAGAAGCGGAATTCCCGAATGAGCTCCGAAAGAAGATCCAGATTGTACCTCAGGACGTGGATCTCATCTCGGAGGTCGGGATGAGAGCCGGCAGCGGATGCCTGATCTATTTTGGCCTGGATCTTATCGACTGCCTCAAGCGACGCGCCGACCCTGGTGCCGGTGACCAATATGAATTCCTGATAATTTGCCGCGATGTCGTTCAGCGTGTGCCCGAGTTCGCCCACCGATCCATCGGCTGAGGTCTTTGCCGAGACACCGAGGTTACCTCTGGAGATTTCGTTGGCAGCTTGGGCCACGATGTCCAGAGGTCTCAACACCCTGCTGATAGTCAGGTGAAGCATCATGCCCAGGCACAGAGCCAGCAATCCTATCGTCACAAGGGGACGAACCCCGAGGCCCGGGAACGCCTCAAAAGGACCATGACTCTTTGTTGAGGCGTTGGATGATGGCTGCGCGGCCAACTTCTCGCTGCTTTGACGGCTGGAAGCGCCGGCGGTCAAATCCAGCGCCAGAAAGACGCTGAGCGCAATCGCTGCCACCGCGAGCAAGGCCAAGGTAATGGTGATGTTCCTATCCAACATGTTCCACGTGAGTGCCGGGAACGCCCCTGGAACAGGTCCCGATCTCCCTGTTCCGGCGAGCGGGGTGCGCCGTGGTTACCTCGGCGGTGAACCTGAGCTCAGCGCTTTTCACTTTCGCTGCTCCATCCCGCGAATCATTTCGGCAATGGAGACCGGGCCGGCTTTGTTGAAGAACCCGACTGCTCCCAGCCTTTCGGCTTCGGCCTTGTACTTGTCCTCCTTGAGTATGGTCAGGAAGATAATCTTGGCGTTGGGGTCCTCATTGAGTATCTCTTTGGCCGCGGTGATCCCGTCCATGTCCCTCATGGTGATATCCATGGTGACTACGTCGGGCTTGAACTCGCGGTACATGCGGACCGCCTCTCCACCGCTCTTGGCCTCTCCGACCACCGTATGACCTTCACCCTGGAGTTCCTGCACTATCCTTTTTCGCATGAATCCGGAGTCGTCAACTACAAGGACCCGCAATGCCATGTTGTACCTCTCAACAAACTATGGGTTCCTGATTTGACAGGCCTGTCTCGGAACCCTTTCTTAGGCGCCAATTTTGAACTGCTGGACCAGAGCGCCGAGCTGATTCTGCAACTGATCCAGCTCGCCCACCGTCGCTGATGCGTTTCGAGCCGCGTCCGCGTTTCTGGTGGCAACATCCGCCATCTCCTGCATGATCTGCTGTAGGGCTGCGGATCTTTCCCTCTGCAGGGCCGTCAACTTATTGACGTTGTCGGCTCGTGCGATCACCTCGCCCATCTGAGTGGTGGCCTCCGCGGAAACCTGCACCTCGGAGCCGGCTCTGTCGAGAATCAGGCGACTAAGCTCTCGCAGTTGGCCCATAATTCCCGCTGCGACGCCTCGACGTTCAGCCTGCTGAGCGGTAAGGCCGATAATCTGCTGCGCATCTGCGGTCAAGCGCTCCATAGCTTCCTGCACCGATCGAGCTTCCTGGGTCTGACGAACAGTACCTTCAGAGATCGCAGCAATGAGCTGGTTGGTTCGAGCGACCGCTTCCTGAATCTGGACGAGAGCTTCTCGACTTGTCGCGGCCAGCTTTTCTCCTTCGTCCACTCTCTTGTTACTCTCTTTGATAAGGTCCCCGATCTCGTTGGTCGATTCAGCAGTTCGTTCGGCGAGTTTTCGCACTTCGTCCGCGACCACCGCGAAACCCTTGCCGTGTTCGCCTGCTCTCGCGGCCTCGATGGCGGCGTTAAGGGCCAGGAGGTTTGTCTGCTCGGCGATGGATGAAATCACGACCATGATTTCGTTGATCTGCTCGGAGCTGTCCGCGATGGCCCGCATACCTTGCACCACCTTTTCCACCGCATCACGTCCTTCTCTGGCGAATCGGTCGGAGATCTCGGACTGGCGGGTGGCCTCTCTTGAACCTTCGGCCACTTGCTCGATGTCTTTCGCCATACGCTGAACCGCATCGCTCACGAGCTGCGCATCCGAGAACTGCTCGTCTGCTCTGCTGGAAACCGTTCGGGCGGTTTCGCCCATTGCGTCAACGATCTTGTCGCCCTCTTCAGACTGCTTGTCCTGGTCCTGCGCGCTCTTGGCCATGTTTTGAAGGTCTTCAGCCATCCGCTGCAGATACCCGGAAGTGAGTTCGGCAGAGGTGTGCGTTTCGGCAACGTTTTGTGAAACTTCTCCGGCCGTGGTACCCATCGCGGCAACTCGGTCGAGCACCGCGCGGGCTCGTTCGGCCTGTGCTGTAGCGTTCACCACGATGTTGCGTGTCAGCTCATCCACCTGCGCTGAAGATGCTCGGAGGGTTTCCATAGCGGAACGCACCGACACCATAACCTCTTCGACCCGTTCAAGTGTGGTGTTGAACTCCTCCGCAGCCACACCGGTCTCGTCCTTGGTGGTCACCGGCGCTCGCACTGTGAGGTCAAGGTTTTCACCGACCTGCGTGATGGCTTGGGAAAGATTCGCGATAGGTCGCACGATGGTACGAGTCACTAAGATGGCCGCGATGATAACCAGGAACACGACGACCAAACCGATAATCGACTGGTTGATCACAACCTCGTCCACGTAACCCATGAGTTCGGGCCTGTCCGCGGCCGCGCCGACCGCCCAACCCAGGCCCGGGAAGTTCCCGAATCCCTTGGGATAGACGATGCCCGCGATCTTTGTATCTAGCTTACCGGTCTGCGGATTCTTGAAGGAGTAGAAACTGGATCCTTTGCCGGCCTTGATGTCCGCGTCCAAAGTCGGCAGGTTGATCTCAGGTCCGCTCACCGTTTGCCCGTAACGATTCGGGTCCTTATGAAGCACTACCATCTGCTTGCTGGTGACTACCCACACGTAGCCCGTTTTTCCGACCGGCACGGCGTTCATAAGGTCTTGGAGAGGTTTCCAGCGCAAGAAGGAGACGAGGACGCCGGAAACCTTGTCGCCAATCTTTACCGGCGCGGCAAGGGTGGAGGACCATCCCTTAGAAGCAGGATCGATCCTTTCAACAATCTTGGAAACGGACGGATCCGTGACCTGCAGTTTGCCTGCAACAGCTCCTTTGAAGGCGGGAATGCCTGAGAGGTCCGCCCCGGACAATCCCGGCCAACTCGCGGCCAGAACCTTACCTGCCAAATCGGTGAGGGCAATGGCATGGTACGCGCCGTACGCCCTGACGAATTCCTTTAGGGTAGCGGCAGTGTCTTCACGGATTTCGGCGATTTCAATGCCTTCCTTGATAACCCGCAGCTCGGCCCAGGCCAACTGGTCGCTGGCGCGCTCGTTAAAGAACTCGTTAATCGTGTCCGAGCTTGATTTGGCGATAGCCTGCATCTCTCGAACGGCCGATTCTTGAGCTGAAGCTGTGATGCTCCACCACGCCGCGAATGCCGTGATTCCAAGTGGAACGATGGCGATCACGAGGAAGTAGAAAATCATCTTGTTCCTCATGCGTCTACCCAATGCCAGTCTTTGGAAGAATCTCATAACCCTGCCTCCTGAGAAGATGGGTGGTAAACCATATCGGTATTGCATCCTTGTATATTCATCAGCTTATGCCTGGTTGCAGAGTCCCATCCTGGGAACTCCGCACGGATTACACAACGGGACCGCCGGGCCGCTCACATCTCCACGGCTTCCGTATCTTCCGGCAGCTCCCGCGCAACCTGTTCCAGGCGGTCTCTCTCGTCCATGGTCAAGATTCTTCGGAAGTCCAGTACCACCATGATGCGCTCGTCCAAGTGCACGACACCGCTGATGTACTGGCTCTGAATCCCGGCCACTAGAATGTCCGGCGGAGGCATGATCTTGGAAGCGGGCAACGTGAGAACTCGGGATACCCCGTCGACGATGAATCCCGTTACGTTCTCGTCAATCTCCACCACCAATATCCGGGTGGTAGCTTTGGGAGCGTCAACGAAAGGTCGCCCGCGAATCTTCAGTCTCTTGCGGAGGTCCAGCACAGGAATGATGTTCCCCCGCAAATTGATGACGCCTTCCACGAACTCCGGCGCGTTGGGAATCGGAGTTATGTCGGACATCATGATGATTTCCTGGACGGCCAGAATGCTCACTCCGAATTGCTCAGATCCGATTGAAAAGCTGATCATCTGAGCCATTTCTTCGGATTCGACTGTCGGTCTCCTCGGCTGTCCCCTACGGTTCATGAGCGTGCTCCTCTTCGGGATGTCGAGGCTGCGCCTCCTATCAACGTCACTTAATCAACGACTGAAGCGTGCCGACCATTTGGCCCGCTTGATGGGTCTGATCGACCAAACCTGCTTTCAACGCGGCCTCAGCGAATCGTGGGTCCAGGCTCCAGGCCGGATCCTGAACCAGCACTGTCCCTCCAGCCTGTTTAACGGCCCTGAGACCCCCCAAGCCCTGTCCGGGGTCTCCGGAGAGAATGGCAGCCACAAGTCTATCTCCCAGAGCTGCTGAGGCCGAAGCGAGGAAATGGTCCGAAGACTCTCTCGTCAGTGCCCCTGATGGCATTTTGAACGCGAATTGAGTTCCTTGTCGTTCCAGTTCCAGCGCGATAACACTCGGATGGAGATAACAGACACCGTCTTCCAGTACGGTTCCGGGTTGCGCGCTGGCGACGCGAACGGAACTTCTCGCATTGAGATACTCTGCCAGCGGGTCCAGGGCTTCCCTCTGCATATCATGAAGACAGACCACCGCTGCCGGTAGCGTGTCGGGCAGCGTGGGAATAATGCGCATCAGATCGGCGCAACCGCCCGTGGACGACACCAGGACGATTACAAACGTACTGGAAGGACGGGAGCGCTCTTCCGACTCAGTCTCCGCCACGACGCAAGGGATCTTGAGCCGGCGCACCCGTTCCAGCTTGATTTCACATGCTTTCTTGATACGCTGGATCATGTCTTCAGCGCGGCCGTCCCGGCGCCAGTTACTCTGGGGCTTGCGCAGAAAGTCGGCTGCCCCGAGGCATATCAGGTCAAAGGGATTCGCGCCCACACCTCCCACAAAGCCGCTCAAGATCACCACCGGGCACGGGCTTTTGATCATGATGTGCATCAGAGCCGTGCTCCCTTTCATCACAGGCATGTCCCAATCGAGGAGGATGAGATCCGGTTTGAGCTCGTCGATCTTCGCAAGCGCTTCCTGACCGTTGGACGCGTACCCGACAACGCTGAGTTCTGGGTCTCCCTGAACGATCTCGTGAACGATCTTGCGAATGAAACGGGAGTCGTCCACGATCATGATCCTTTTTTGGATCCCGGACTGATCCAATTGATCGTGGAAAGTTTCGCTTCCGGGCTGCTGTGAAGGTTCCCACAGAAATGGGGACATGGGTGCAGGACCCAGGGCGTGCCGAATCTCGTCCCGATCTCGTAATCCTTCGATCAGCAGGCTCTGCCAGTCCATAAAGATCGTCTGGGGGGGAAGTGTGAGAACAACCTGGGAGAGAAATTCACCGTCGGGCCAGCTGATGATCTCGCAGAACGCTTCAACCCCGGACAGAGCCCCGACCTCCGCGTGCACGATCTCTCCGTTGTTGATGTAGATGGTTCCTCGCGTTCCATTCTTGGCGACCGACACGAGCGTGCTGTCCCTGCGGTAGCAAAGCATCTGGATCACGTCTTCCAGCTTCATGCCGACAAGACGACCGCTGAAGCCGTGATCGGCCCGGAGCATTCCCGCGACGAGTTCGCACAGCTTCTCCACCGAGAAGGGTCGCGTGAGAAAGCTGTCGCATCCGAGGGAGAGCGCGTCGAACCGATGATTCTCCATTCCGCGCTCGGCGATCATCACCACGCGAGCAGGCAGGTCCGATCCCTTGACACTGCGCAAAAACCTCAGGCCGTCCCAAGCTGCCGAACCGCGGTGCTCCACGATTGCCACTTGTACGCCGGGCCGAGCTGCCATCTTCGTCCCATCGGCAATGGAGCCCGCCCAGAAGACCTCGCACGAGGAGTAGACCCGTGCCATATAAGCTTTGACAGACTCGGCCAAGCCGTTGGTTTCACCTATGACGAGTATGCTAGCCGGCGCCAAGAGCTACTCCTGTGAGCTTGCCCGCGCACTCAAGCGGGCCTGGCCCTGCTCGATAGTCAACGACCGGATGCGGGATCCGGGTGAATGATCATCGTGCACAGCGAATCGAGTCTCGGAATTAGAGGATATTGACCTTGTCGCCATTAGATGCCCAATTCCAATCCCTAGTCTCCCGAGCGCACCGAGTAAGAGGGGGCAGCCTCACTTCGACGAGCTCAGCATCTCAAGGAGAACGTCGGTAGGGACACGAATGTTCCTTTCCGGGACGACGGTCTCAGGTACATCAGTGTGCACAGCGTCCTCCCACGAAAGAATCGCAAAATACGCTTCGTCGCCCGAGCCTTCAGATGCCTCAACGCAGTAGATCTCTCCCGCCTTGATGTAAATTGACCCGCTGCGAGAACCCTTTCGCACATCTATGCGCCGCGACTCTCCGCCTGAAACAATCAGGTGGATGGTCGTGGGTAGATCGTAGCTGGAATAATCTATTACCTCCGAAACATCCTCAGGCGGCTTATCTTCGGAGGATCGTTGTAATGTTTGGGAAGTCATACCCATCCACACCACAAGGGATTTAGTCCGCACACAGGCATTGTGAGGGTGGCGCCTCCACATGCCGGTACGAAAAAGCATTCTCTCGCCCGGAAGTAACCCGCGACCCATGCCCAACGGGGAGCCCGGATAGGTCATGGCCGACACCCGCTCGAGACCAATGCGGTGAAAGCCCAGAAGGGCTCAGCTCACCATAGATTTCGCATCTAGCTGTTATGGGTTGAGTCTAAATCTGAGTTACCATATCACGTACAACGAGCCGAAATCAAGATCAATTAAATTGAATTGCGGGGTTAGGGTTCGACTCAGCCGCGTCCACTCAGGAGAGCCTACGTAAGACGCTACCCTGAGAGAAAAGGAGAGTCTCGCAAAATATCACAACCCATTGTAATCAGAATGGTGCTTTATCTCTAGGTGCGCCGACGGCTAGAATTTTGAACCCCTCAGGAGGCGCAACCCTCTCCTGAGAAACAGCAGCGGGCCCGGCACGCGTTCAAGCCGCACACAGTGGATGAAATACGCCGCAGCAGCGACAAACAAGACAGGCGGCAGGAACAATACCGGTTCAGGCTGAGCCAGCCCGGATCGAGCCAAGCGTTCCGTGGCAAGGGCTAACGCGTAATAAACGAAAATGGCTCCGAGCCCCAGAGCAACATTGTTGAGTCTACTCTTGCCCATGCCGAGCACTCCAAGGGGAAAGGCCATGAGCGCCAGCGCCATGCAGGCAAGTGGATGCACGAACCGCTGCGTGAGGAAAATGCGGCCGAGCCGTTCCTCTCGTTGGTAAAGCTCGTGCTCCTGGCCGGTCGTAGTCTTCTGTTTCGCCCTGGCCCGTCGTATTCGTTGGACGATCTCGGAGACGGTATTTTCCTCCAGGCTTTTCGATGCCACTTCCGGACCCGGATTCGGCCGAGCATAACGGAAGACGTAGTTTTTGAATTCAATTGCGGGCTTCGAGTCCCCAAGACGATCTTCCCTCAAGATGACGCCGTCAGTTAAGTTCAGCACCAAGTCCTTGCCCTGGGGATCAGGGGCCACTTTTCCTTGCCTGGCCAGAATGGTCTTCACATCGTCCGGATCGGAGGATTCCCGGATAAAGACATTCTTCATGAGCCCTGTGCCCGGCTCGATCTTCTCCACATACAGGATGAGGTCCTTGAAATTGTCGTGGAACGTGCGCTCCTCAATGCCGGCAATTGGACGCGCGATAAGCGCCTCACGCATAAGCTCATGTCCGCGAGAAATCCCGGCTGGAATCAAGATCAGCGTGCACGCCAGGCTCAGGGCAAAACCGATGATCCCGAGCAGCATCACCGGCGGAAGAAGACGGACGACCGAAATCCCCGCAGATTTGAGCGCCGCGATCTCGTTGTCCGCAGACATTCGACCCAATCCGAGCAGAACGCCGATGGTTATGGAAAGCGGCAGTACCGATACCAGGGTGCTGGGCAACGCGTTTATCAGGACTTGGAACAGAATCATGGTGAGGGTAAGACCGTGTTCTATGCCTTTCTGCAAAAGAGGCAAGAAACCCGCGATCAGCCCGGTGACGAGAAAGATCGCCAGGCAGAAGAAAAAAGAAGCGACCAACTCGCGAAACACGTAACGATCAATTATGCTCAAACCCATCACCTGGACCACGACCTCCGCTCACCTATGACAGAACGGGTGGAAAGACCATGCCGCTATTACTCCCCGCTTGTACGTGAGTCAAGCAGCCGGAGACCAAAGATCGGTCGAGCATACCATTCAGGAGCCGGCGATGAGAAGAGCTCCCGGGAATCGGTGGTGGGTAACATTCGCATTGGCCTTCCTGAATTGTCCGAAGACGACGCGAAAATCGTCTCCTGGGACCAACCCGTTTCATGAGGGGTAGGGGCGTGATTCATCACGCCCTTGAAATATTCGGGGCAATGAATTGCGCCCCTACACTGATGCCACTCATGGTCAAGCGCACCAGTATTTTTGGTTTTCTGTCCCAAAATGGACCAGCGTAGGGATTACACACGCTCTTGATTCTTTACTGAGCAATGTGCATTAGAAAACTGTGGAAGATAAGTCCCTATCCGGCGAGTACAAAAGGAGGCACTTATGACGTCATGCTCGTTGACCCGTTCCGAAGCGGCCGCACATTGGCCCGAAGGAATTATCTCAGCGAAGATAACCATGAACCCCTATCTCTACGCGTATGCGGAGGAGCAATCATATCAGCTCGGCATGAAGCCCTGGGAATTCATCAATGTAGCGCTCTGGGAAAAGCTGGGAAAACCTGACAGCCAGACGCTCATGGAATTCGCGGCGAACCTCGAATTGGACGACGAGGACCCCAAGTGGAAGAAACGCTTGAAGATAACTGCGCGGCATGAGATGGCAATCGCCGAGGCGAAGAAAGAGCGAGAAGATGGATCCGCTCCTGCGGACGGGGACGGGACTTAACAGCAATCCGGTTCATAAGGAACGACCATGCCTATACTCAAATACCGATGCAGCGCGTGTGGAAAAGAATTCGCGAAGATCTTCTTTAATCCGGAAGCAGCGCCTCGTGCATGTCCTGTTTGCGGCGCGAAACATCCGATTGAGATCGGAGTTGCCTTCGATTCCAGCGGGCAATCGATGGCAAGGGCCATGTGCGGCTCGTGCGATGCCTGTGAGGGTGACGATGCCTCATGCGGCCACAGCACAGGGAGCGCCTGATAGGAGCTTTGCGGAGAGGTCATTCTCCGTTAATTCTTCAAAAGCGATTCAGGCTGGGTTACCATTGGGCGCACCCTCGGCGACCACTTTGCCGGCCGCGAACACTTCAGTTGCCGAGCCTGGTCTGTATAATGCGATCTACACGGCTCATCCCGGCTGTAGCCATCCTTCTGATCACACCCGCCATCTTTGCGTTACCGAGCGCGGTCCTCGCTGCCGCTGACTTTCAAGCTAAGTACGAGCTGCCCCGAGACCCGGACGCCACGCTCAAAGAGATTCTGGGCCGCTCCGAATTCCGCGAAACGCCCGAGATCCCTCTGCTCACCCGCCTCCGCGAGTGGCTAGATGAGATGATCAAGCGGCTGCTAATCTGGCTTTTAGAACGCTCCCCCAAGCCTCGTTCCATAAAAGCTCCTTCCAATGAAGCAATCGCAGCGGTCAAAGTCATTCTCGTGGCTTTAACGGTGGCTGCTTTCATTGGTCTTGCAGTGTGGTTGGTGTTCCTCCTGCGAGGAATTTCGATCAGATCGCAGCGGGAACCAATCCTCGAATCTGAAACAAGAGATGCCAAGAATGATGCCCGCAGCCTATGGGAAGAAGCCACACGGCTTGCGGGAAAAAGAGACTATGCCCTCGCTTTGATCTTTTTGTTTCGGTCCGTGCTCGTTGAGCTGGATGAGAGGGGCGACTTGGTTGTGCTCCCTGAAAGGACCAATCGGGAAATTCTGGAACAAGTCCGTTCCGAGGGACATCTTCGGCGCACGCTGGGAGACATGGTCTCGGCATTCAATCGGGTGCGATATGGCAGCGGTGCCTGCTCGCGCACCCAGTACAAGGACTTCCTGTCCCTCTGCGAAAGGGCAACCAAGGTATCGTGATGCCCATGACTAGGCGAGGCTGGATCGCTATTGGATGCGGAGCCCTGTTTGTGGCCGTGACAGCGGCATCCGTGTTGGTCAGCGACTCATGGTCGGCCAGAGACACGGCAGCCTCCACGTACTCGGTAGAACCCACCGGTTGTAAAGCGCTGTACATGGTGCTCGATCAATTGGGGCTTCCGGTGAAGCGCCTCCGGCGCTCGTTGAGCGAGTTGCGGCGTTACGAGGGAGTCCTCGTGGTGATCCAGCCGCGCCGAGTGAAGTATTCCGAGCGTGAAACGGCGAGGTTGAAGGAATGGGTGCGCAACGGAAACCGCTTGATCATCATCGAAGGCTTTCCACCTGTTCGTTCTGAGAAGGGAGTAGACGCGGAGCTTATGAAACGGCTCCCTGCCCCTAAACCTGACGACGGAAAAGTTGCGCTTGCGAGGAGCTTCGGGCTCCGCTTGAAGAGGGGCACGTCCCAGGGCAGGCGAACCATACCACTGACTGACGCAGCATTTCCGTATGTCCGGCATATAAGCGCGTCGGCCGTTTCGCGATGGCAAGAGACGCCCTCGGGGTGGAAGAACCTCGCGGCGGACGAGGACGGGCCTCTGATCCTCTCGAAGCGATTGGGTCGCGGCCAAGTTGTGGCTATTAGCGATCCCAGCTTCTTGGGCAATCGGCATGTCTCCGAGGAACAGAATCTGAAGCTGGCTCTGGCATTGATGCTCCAAGATCCGCGGCCCGCGGCAATTCTATTCGACGAGTACCATCACGGTTACATCCAGCCCGAAACGATCTGGCACTACGTGGTCACGTCGTCGTTTGCCTGGATATGGTTGCAGCTAGCGATCGGATTGGGGCTCTTCTTCTATTCCCGGCGGGCTCAATACGCGGGCAGGTTTCGAACCATGGCCGCGCCCGCGGGTCGATCCACGTTGGAATACGTTGATTCCATGGCGGGCATCTTTCGGTCCTGCGACGCTGCACCGGTCGCGCTTGCAGCGGTGCTGAAACGTTTTCAAAACCAAGTGACCCAACGGACGGTTCGTCGTTTGGCCAACGATCAGCAGGCCGCGGGCCTCCGGGTTCATCCGAAATCCGCTACTGACGACCGTGATGTGGATCGGCTCGTAAAAGAGTGCCAACGAGTAGCCGAAAGCGGCGGGACGCCTGACGAGGCCCGGGTTCTTGCCCACCGGCTGGCAAAAGCAAGAAGGCAGCTCTTGCAACGACGCCTCTGAACCGGCGGCCTGGAACGAAGCAACGAACGGCCAGCCACCCGGATAACGGTAGTCAAGCCATTGAGGTTCGATTTTCGAGGGAGGGGATGCATGGAAGGAGTTGAGATCATCCAGAAGAAGATGGCCTTGGTTCGGCAGGCCATAGGTCGAGTAATCCTTGGCCAGGAGACGGTCCTGGAGCAACTGCTCTGTTGTGTGGTTGCGGGAGGACATGTTCTCGTAGAAGGGGTCCCAGGGCTGGGCAAAACCCTGTTGGCTCGCACTCTGGCTCGTGTTGTTGACGCGGACTACGGCCGCATCCAGTTTACCCCGGACCTACTCCCCAGCGACATTGTGGGAACGTTCGTATTCAACCCCAAGACGACGGAGTTCGTCCTTCGGAGAGGGCCGGTATTCAGAGAGATACTGCTTGCGGATGAAATAAATCGCACGCCGCCGAAATCTCAAGCTGCGCTCCTGGAAGCAATGGAAGAAGCGCAGGTCACGATCGACGGCATCCGCAATTCACTTCCCGAGCTCTTTTTTGTGATCGCCACCCAGAATCCGGTTGAATACGAAGGAACCTATCCCCTCCCGGAAACGCAGCTCGACCGGTTCATGATGAAGATTACCATCGATTACCCGTCCCCGGAGGCTGAACTTGCGGTGATGAAGAGTTACGCGGACGGCACGGAGCTCAAGGACGTGGAATCTCTGATCCAAAGCCCATTGATTGCCAAGGGAGAGGTCCTCGAATTCCGAAGAGCTCTCGCCGCGATCGTGGTTCGGAAGGAGGTGCAAGAGTACATCAGGCAGATCGTTTCTGAGACCAGAGATCCCATTCACGTGCAGCTCGGAGCATCCACCCGCGCCGCCGTTGCCCTGCTCAAAGCTGCGCGCGGTCTCGCAGCGCTTCGAGGAATGAGTTTTGTCACGCCCGAAGATGTGAAGGACGTGACGCTCCCAGTGCTGCGCCACCGAGTGATACTCAAACCGGAAGCGCTTATCGACGGGCTCACTCCCGATTTTTACCTCGACAACGTGCTGCGCCGTGTGCCGGTTCCACGGTAGCCCGGCCAAGGCCACATCCTCATTCAAAAGACGAAGAGCCCACGATGCAGAGTGATTCCCGACGAGACCAAATGCTAAGGAGCCTGCCGTTTTACTTTTCTCGCAGGTTCTTCTTGCTCTTCTCGCTTATTTCAGCAGGATTGGTGTGGCTCTCGGCCACTTATGGCGCTCCATTGTATCTACTGGGTATTGCAGCTGCGTTGATGGTGCTCGCGGCGCTTCTGGACTTCTTCTTTGCTCCTCGTCCAAAGGATATGGAGCTTGTTCGGGTTCTTCCTCGCGCGTGCGCTGTCGATCGTCGGCACTCGGTTACGATTCAAAGTCGGAATAGGACCAACCGGCCGATTTCACTAATCATTACAGACGACCTCCCGGCGCAGGCTGCCGCGGAAGGTCTCCCAGTTTCGTCAACAGTTCCTGCTCGAGGCTCGGCCAAAGCCGAATATGGGATCAGGTTCGGGGTGCGCGGTGATGCTCGGTTCGGCCTGCTCTACTTTTGGTTTCGGGGCCGGCTGGGACTGGTTTGGAAGAGAGGTGAGGGAAGCCCAGCGGCAACGGTGCGAGTCTACCCGTGGCTTTCCGCTATCGAGAAGAAGAAGATGGGGCTTTGGCGATCCACAGTCGCAGACGCCGCGCAGCGACAACTGAGAAAAGGGGTGGGCACCGAATTTGAGAGCTTGCGAGACTATGTGGCAGGGGACGACCCCAGACTAATCCATTGGCCCACCACCGCGCGCACAGGCAAGTTCATGGTGCGCGAAAACCGTGTTGAACGAAGCCAAAACATTCTATTGGTCCTGGACGCGGGACGGATGATGACAGCGCGGGTGAAGGGCAAAACCAAGCTTGATTATGGGCTCAACGCGGCCCTGATGGTCGCGTACAGCGCGCTTGAGCTAGGCGACAGAGTGGGGGTCCTTGTATTTGCTCATGAGCTGGTCTGTTACGTGCCCGAATCAGGGGGATCGGCGCAGTTCGGGCGCATCCTGGACGCGACGTACGGAGTGGAACCAAAGATGGAGGAGCCCCGATTTCACGTGCCCTTCGCTTTGCTCGCTGCACGCACAAAAAGACGGAGCCTTGTCATGATGTTTACCGATCTGATTGACGAACGGGCATCGGAGGGCCTGGTTCGCCACAGCCTGGGGCTGCTCCCCAGACATCTTCCGCTCGTGATAGCCATGTCGGATAGCGAGGTCGTGGAAACCGCGGACTCTATCCCCGTGACCGTGCAGGATCTCTATCGCCAGGGCGTTGCCTCCGAGATACTGACTCGACGGGAGCAACTCTTAGCTAAGCTCTCCTCAGCAGGCGTAATGGTACTCGATGCGCCGCCGGAACGGCTCTCAGTGGGCGTGGTCGAACAGTATCTCCACGTAAAGAGGAGGGCGCTGCTCTAGCGCTACCCTTCGTATATGACCCTGTTGTCCTCTCTGTGGTCCACCATGTAGATCAACTTAGCTTTCTCTTTCAGTTCCTGCTCCAGGAGGGGAAGCGAGTTCCTGTCTATGTGGAAAGCTCGCACATACACGTATCGATGTCCCTCCGGAGCATTCTCATAGGAACTGAGGATGCTCACGAGCCGAGCCCCGTACTTCCGGATCACATCGGTCACCTCTTTGATTGAACCTGGACGATCCTCCAGCAGGAACCCGAATTGTACGCCTCGCTTCTTGAGCCCTGTTAGGGCAATGAAGGCCTTGAACATATCGTTCTTCGTAATAATACCGACGATCGCACCCGCTTTGTCCAACACCGGCGCGCCGGAGATGTTGTTCCGGAGCAGCACCTCCGCAGCCTCTTCCATGGTGAAATCAAAGGGCACGGTGATCGGATTGCGGCTCATAATGGCTTCGCAGTTAAGCCGCGTAATGTGATAGAGAATTTGCCGCACATCCATCAGTGTCACGTCGGAAGGCGCGGCCCTTCTCAGGTCACGGTCCGTCACGACACCGACGAGCTTACCCTGATCCATTACCGGCACCATGCTGATTCGATGGTCCATCATGAGATTGATGGCCCGTTGCATGGTATCGTTTACATCAACCGTCACCACGTTCTTGCTCATCCAATCCTTAACCAGCATAAAGCTACCTCCAGGTCAGCGAAAATTTTCAGAATTCGGACAACTCGAGACTCGCGTTGCTTTGCTCTTTTGTTGACGAAATCTACGTTCAAGAAGATGATATTTCCGAGGGGTGGTGCTTCGGGGATTCCCCCCGGTATTTTTCAGGAAACTTTTCGTGCCGCCAGCTTAGCATGGATTGCAGGCTGCCGACAGGATGTTCACTTCACACCGGAAATGATCTGGTCCATGCGCTCTCCGTCTCGAATCAGGCGCACATCTCTGAAGCCGGCCCGTTCCAGGTCTTCCTTAACTTCGCTCAACGTGTACGTGTCCCCGCCCGTAGTGGCTGCCAGCATGTTCACCGCGAAGATGGCTCCTTCGGGCGGTAACGTTCGGCTTTCATCCATGAAGAAATCTCGCAGGAGAATGGTTCCTCCGGGTTCGAGGCTGCGAAGAATTTTTTGGTACAGGCGCAGGTTTTCTTCGCGAGTATTGCTGTGGATGATCGCGGAGAGCAGCGCCACGTCATGCCCCTTGGGCAGATCGTCCACCATGTAATCCCCTTCCACGATCTCAATACGATCTCGCACAGGGCTGCTGGCAAGAAACTTTCGAGCTATCTTGCAGACCCGCGGCAGATCGAAGAGCGTCGCGGTGAGATGCAGACCAGCCTTAAGAAAAGCCACCGTGTAGATTCCGGATCCGCCGCCCACGTCCAGTAGACGCCGATAGACTGAAAGGTCAAGCGAACCGACGATCCGCTCGGCAACCATGCGGCCGATCACTTGCATAGCGCCAATAAAGGACTCCAGATCCTCTTGCGGGCGATCTTCCAGCGGTTCTATATTGGGATTCTTTCCGGTGATGACAATTTCTCCCAGGGCAGACCAGCTCCGCCAAAGATGCGTGCGATGAAGAATCATGGGCAGCACGGTTTCTTCGCCCTCATGTGAGAGAAGGCGCGCCACCGTTTTGTCCACCGAATACGAGTTATTATCCGGTTTTTGAACTAGGCCCATCGTCGCAAGCGCGTCCAGGAGAATTCGCAGAGCGCGAGGATTCCAGCCCTCCTGCGCGCAAAGCTGCTCCGCGGTGTATGGACCGCCACGCAACTTGGTAAAGAGGTCCAGCTCAGCCGCAGTAAGAAAGATACGCGGCCGAGAAAAGCCCGCGCCCAATTCCAACAGCTTTTCCTTGCTCCATTGCTCTGCCATGGCCAAGCACCTCCGAGAAATGGTCTCCGCCGCGCGTTCGATCCTATCAGCCTTCATTATCATAGCCGGGAGGAATCACGCACCGAGATTCTCCAGAAACGGTAAGGACTCAGTTACGTGCGAGAGTCAAGCGCATATGACCTGTCATTGCGAGGAGTGAAGCGACGAAGCCATCCTCTCTTTCAAGGGTTAGGAGATTGCTTCGCTGCGCTCGCAATGACACTCTCCCCCCACGCCAAACTGATCGATTACCAGGAACGCGTACCCGGTTGACATCTGCCTGACCGCATCATCATACTGTGACAACCATGTCTGAATCGAGGAACTGATGAAATACGTCTTAGGAGTTTTGTTGGGTGCTCTGGTCGGCTTCGGCTTGTACCTGGCGAGTTCCCTGACAGGCTCAGGATGAATGCTCTGGTGCAATCCGGTGATCGCGGTCGGACTCGGTTCTGCCATCGGATTGGCCCTGGCCTCAGTATGAGGCCCCCTACACGAGGCTTACGCTTTCAGTGTGATGACTTCCGCCATTCCCCGCGTATTGGGTAACGAATAGGGAGTTTCCATGCCGGATATCGACATCATGTCCGCGCTTTCTCCGGCGCAGCGAGCCTCTCTCGAAAAAGATGCGGTTAAGAGGACGTACCGGAAGGGAACCGTCATAAGTGACCCCGACGACGAAAATGATTCGGTCAATTTCGTGGTATCGGGAAGGGTCAAGATTTACAGTCTCTCCGCCTGCGGGAACGAGATCATTTTCCGATTTTGCGGGCCGAATTCCTTTTTCGGCATAGCCGGGCTTTTCGGGGCCGGACAACGAAATGTTTTTTCTGAAGCGGTAGAAGACACTGAGGTGATGAGTATCAATAGTGCCAGTGTCGAGCGAGTTGTCTCAGAAAACCCGGCGCTGGCCATGTCCCTCATTCGGGTCCTCTCCAGCCGCATCAGGCAGGCTCACGAGGCCATCAGGGAATTTGTATTTTGCGATGCTCGTTCGCGAGTTGCCCATCTGCTCATCAAGCTCGCCGAGATCGAAGGCGGCGGCCACCCCGGAGCCCCTGTCCGACTCAAGGGAAAGATGACTCACCAGGACATTGCGGATATGATCGGCACGACCCGCCAGACAGTTACGGAAATTCTCAATGAATTCAAAAGACAAGGATACGTCAAATCTGAGGCACGGACAATTGTTGTTCTCGATTGCCAACGACTGAAAGATGTCATCACCGATTAGCTGGGTTCTTGCCAGTTGATCCTACGCAAAACCGTTCCTTCTTCCTCGTAACGGTATCCGCAACACAGATTTCCTCTGCCTCCATCGCTTTGAAATAGCCGGTTTCCTCCATACACGGCCTGAACCCCGCGGAAGGCGGTGGCAAGGGATTTCTCTGAGCTTTCGCGGCCTATCAGTACCCTCTTCCGGAAAAAATAGACCGTTGTCGCCTGGCCGACATTCTTTCGATTGCGCGTTCGGTATGATTTGCCAGAAACGCGTGGCAGAGAGGAGAAAGAAATGGCAATAGAGCTGCCAGAGCGCCCCATATTCGTGGTCGGGTACGAACGGTCCGGCACCACGCTCCTCATGGCAATGCTGGGTTGTCATCCACGGATAGCATTCCCTGAAGTTGGTTGGCTTTTTCCGCGCATCTACCCCTGGAGGTATACGTACGGAGATCTTGGCATTGCCGGGAACCTCCGCACCCTGGCGGCGGAGATGCTCTTTGGACTGAACCAGCCAATGTGGGGCATGAGTTTGAACCCCATGAACGCGGTAGACACAATCATCTCGTTGGCGTTGGAGAGGAGCTTTGCTGGAATTTATGCTGCTATGCACTATCGGTATACCCAGGAAAATGGAAGGAAGCCCCGCTGGGGGCAAAAGACTCCGAACAACCTCTTCTTCGTTCCACAAATCAGGGAGAATTTCCCGAATGCCCAATTTGTTTTTATCGTGCGGGACGGCCGGGATGCGAGCGCAACGAGTCTCGAATCTGCATTCGGGGCCGGTCATATCTACGGTGCGGCTCACACGTGGGATCTGGCGAACAGTTTCGTGAAACCGTTCAGGAGCTGTCTCGATTCCTCAACATGGTTCGATGTCAGATATGAAGAACTTGTGCGAAAACCGGAACAAGTACTCAAAGCCGTGTGCGACTTCTTGGGCGAAACATATCACTCTGAAATGCTTGAATTCCACCGCACCCCTCTAGCGAACGCGCGTGGCAAACAGCGTGACCATGCTCCGTTAGGACATCCCGTATCAGACCGATATGTCGGCATTCATAAACACCTGCTCAGTGTGAGAGATCAGCAGATTTACGCGGCGGTCGCGGGACAAACCCACAAGGAATACGGATATGAGTTGGACGTGGACCCGATAGAAATATCAGAACCTGATCGCACGCTTTGGAACGAACTGGACGGCAGGATTAGGGCAGCCCGCCTCGACGGACCCGGGGGACACATTGCTTTTGATAGTTATCGTGACTGGCTTGTGGAGCAAAGGCTGGTGCGCAAGCAGAAAGGAATCTGGACGGATCAAGATGTCACCCATGAATTTCCCCAGGGAAATCCTGACGAAGAATATATTGTCGGTTTTCGCGCGCCGAAGAAATGGAAAGAGCATTTTGGCATCAAACGGCGGTATGGGAGCTGAAATGTCATGAATCGTCCAATGGGGTCGTGTCCCGCAGACCCCTTACACGGGGAGGCCTGACATGCAAGAAACGAAGAGCATAAGCGCGGACGACGCAATTCTTTCGGCAAGGGGCCCGTTAGGTTATTGGCTCGAAAACATCCGAACGCAAGGAACGCACCCCGACAAAACGGTCATCGGGTACGTGGCCGCGTGGGCAGCTTGGGCCGCAATCCTGTGGCTTGTAGATTTTGGACAAGTGATTCCCTCGTATCCTGCTCAGGCAACTCTTGCAGTGGTTGTCTGGGCATCGATCATGTGGGTGAGCGAGGGCATGCCTGTCGGTGTAACAGGGCTGATGATCCCGATGCTTCTCGTGGTGACAAAGGCTATCCCTCGGATACCCGAAGCATTTGGAGGGTTCGTCCTGGACGTAACTTTCTTGACTCTCGGTGCTTTTCTCTTTGCGGCGATTTTGTCTGCCGCACGACTCGACACCCGAATTGCTTTGACGATACTTTCCAAAATGAGGGCTACGCGAGCCAAGCAAATCATAATGGGGCTATTCGCAACGAACATGGCCCTCGGGCTGGTAGTTCCCGCTGCAAATGCGAGATCAACTACGGTCTTACCGATCGTCAATGGCGTCATCGGTCTGTTTGGTGATACTCCGGCTGAACAAAACGCGAAGAAAGCTATCGTGATCTCTTGTATTGTCTATGCCACCATGGTCGGGGGCATTCTGTTTCTCACGGCTCATCTGCCGAATGTGCTCATGGTCGGGCTTTTTGACAAGCAATTGGGGGTACGGATCTCGTGGATCCAATGGCTCTGGTTGCACCTTCCCATAATCGGTCTTTATCCGATCATGTACTGGATTGTCAGCTCCGTTTTCCGGTGTAGTGCGGTTGAGGTCCCTGGAGGACTCGCGAGAATATCCAAGGAGAATGCCGAGCTTGGCCCCACCAAGGCTCATGAATGGGTCATTCTCGGCATTTTCGGTTTTGCCGCGATCATGTGGGCACTTGAGGATTTCCACAAGATTAAAACCGGAATGGTGGCCCTTATTGCCGTAGGAGTCTTTTTCATACCCGGGGTGTTTCCGTTTAATTGGCGTCTGATTCAAAGCAAGACAATTTGGGGAACGTGGCTCCTCCTCGGAGGCGCTCTGTCGCTGTCCGCTGCCATGGCATCCACAGGCCTGGCCAAGCATCTTGCCTTACTGCTTCTTCCTGCGGTTCAAGGCAACGGGTGGATCGTTGTTCTGTTCATGATGATGGCTGCCACTCAGTTCATCAGACTAGGAATGTTAAGCAACATAGCGGCCGTTGCCCTGCTCGCGCCTATTCTCATGGAGATGGCGCCGCTGCTCGGGATGAATACCGTCGCGTTTACTCTTCTCGTTGCAAATGTGGACACATTCGCGTTCATCATTCCGACGCAGGTGGTCGCAGGCGTTGTGGCATACAGCACCGGCGCTTTCAGCATGTCGGATTATATGAAGGTAGGTATTCCTACAATGGTAGCTGCAATACTCTGGAGCGTCCTGATAATGGCGCCTTGGTATGCCCTTAATGGATTCTCGGTTTGGGAGCCGTTGGTGAAGTAGCCTGGTCCCCGATTTCAGTTCGCCGCGGTACGCGGCAGGTATCTCTCATTCAACCCTCTCAACTCAGAAATGGTCTCACAGGTCTCTCTGCCGTAGAACTCGACACCTTCCTCAGCCTCTCCCCAGCTAAAGCAGATATACTACATGAACAAATCCACCTTTTTACCTGATGTTGCTTGACAATCATCCATTGAAATACTATTTTCCGTGGCGCCGGACAGCGGCCTGAGCGGCCCTCCGATCGCATCTTGGCGGGCTCTGACCTCAGACGCAAGCGCGCGGGATCGTCTTGGTACGATTAGCATCGCAAGAAGAGCCGTACGGGGCAAAGGCGGGCCGCTGAATCGTTTGAACAGGAGCACGAGAGCTACTCATCATATGAGTGTGTCGAAAAAGGTTCAGCGAGGCTTCGCGGTTCATCCTGACTGGGCTGTGGCTCTGGGAAATGTACGGATCGTTCTGGTAGGAATCAGCCATCCCGGGAACATCGGGTCGGTAGCCCGTGTCATGAAAAATATGGGATTGAGGAACCTTGTGTTGGTTTCTTCAACCGAATGTGGACCTAAGACCGATGCCGACTTTATGGCATCCGGAGCTTATGACGTGGTGGAGCAAGCCCGTCGAACCTCTGACCTTGCGGAAGGGCTAAGCCAATGCCTCATGGCGGTAGGAACCTCGGCCAGGCTGGGACGAAAGAGGTCAAGCGCGCGTACACCCGAAGATACGATCCCTGAGCTCATGGAACGAGCCCGAGTAGGGCCGGTCGCTTGTGTGTTCGGCAGGGAAGCCCGAGGCCTTACCAATGAGGAGATCAAGCTGTGCACGCATCACATGGTGGTCCCCACGGACGCGGATTTCGCGTCGATGAATATCGCCCATGCCTGCGCGATCACGGCCTATGAAATCTTCAAGCGTGCATGCCGCCCTCGGGGCGTCCAGATGCGCGCATTCCAGCCTGCTTCGGTAGAAGAGCGCGAAGCCATGTTCCAGCACGTTCAGACTGTGCTGACCCGAGCCGGCTTTCTGGAGAAAACCGGTCCCTTGCGCATGATGCGTGACATCAGGCGCATCCTGAACAGCGCGCAGATGGATAATCGAGACGCAAAGATTATCCGAGGCATCTTCCGCAAGATGGGCAACATGGTCCGCATCGCGGACGAGAAGGTTTGCAAGCTGGAGAAATTGCTCGGCGAGAAGCAATTCGGGGGCTCGTAAGCTACGCAAAGCAGCGACTGCGGCTGCTCTGGGAAAAGTCTATTTGATGGATTTGAAGCGGTGTTTATGCACCGATATCGCCACAATCGGATACCTGCATGAGTCCATCTGACGCGCCCTATCATTTCATCGATCCGGTGCTCTGGCGGATCGGGCCCTTTGAACTCAGATGGTACGGCCTGATGTACCTGATCGCATTCATTGTGGCCTATTTCATTATTCGATCCGAGTTGAAGCGTAGGCAGGGGCCGATTCCGGTAGAAGCAGCGGACGATTTTCTCTTCTACATGATACTGGGACTGTTGATCGGCGCGCGGGTCGGGTATGTGCTCATTTACAATTTCAGAGCTTATCTGGAAGCGCCCTGGGAAATTTTCGCGTTGTGGCATGGCGGAATGAGCTTTCATGGAGGTTTGATAGGAATTATTGTCGCAGGCGTACTCTTCATGCGGCGGTATAAGGCTCCGTTCCTCGAGCTCACGGACATCGCAGCTTTGGCCACACCTATAGGCCTTATGTTCGGGCGGATCGGAAACTTCATTAACGGTGAGTTGTATGGTCGAGTAACCGACCTTCCTTGGGGGATAGTCTTTCCCATAGCCGGGCCCGCGCCTCGCCATCCATCCCAATTGTATGAATCATTTCTCGAAGGTCCGGTGTTGTTCGGCGTTCTCTGGTGGCTCCGAACCAGGGTTCGTCACACCGGCTATTTAAGTGCGGCGTTTCTCATTTTGTACGGAATTTTCAGGTTTTCCGTGGAATTCGTCCGAGAGCCGGACGTGCAGGTGGGCTACCTCTTTACCTGGTTCACTATGGGCCAGCTCCTGTGTCTGGGGATGATCGCACTCGGAGCCGCGATCTTCCTTCGGATACGGTTTTCCACAGAACCGGCGCCTCCGAGAGCGGGTCGAAGTGCATCCGACTCGTGAGCTTTCACGAACTCAGGCTTATCGGGCTAGCGGGTCCCGCCTCGAGTTCCTAGCCTCAGAAAATGCACTCTCCGGCGAGGGTGAAAACACGATGAATCAAGACGGACGACAGTTGAGCAGGGCGAGCATATATTTAGCTGCCGCCTTAATCGCGTTGATTTCTCAGGCCTTGTGCGGGCTACCGAGTATCGCCTGGGCTGAGCCGAAGGACATCCGGCCTTCGGTTGGCGCGCCTATTGACGCACTCCTAAGTGGCGGTCGAGCGGCGAGATTGGCCAATGCCGACACTTCCCAAGGCGCCAAGCCGCAGGTCGCGCCAAAGCCAACGCCAAGCCAAGAACAGAAAGATCGCAACGCAAAACCGCAGCTTGTCGCGCCACAAGCGCCGGAAACATCCGTAACCGATGCTTCTCAGACGACCGGCGGCCCATCCCCGGATAAACCAGCGCCGCAACCTGAGCCCAAACAGCCAGATCCTGGTGACGCGGGAGACGCACTCAAGAGCGCACGGGCGCTCTTTCAGAAGGAAGAATATGCCCCTTCTCTTGAGGCGTTTCGGGCCGCGTTAAAGAAGAGCGAGAAGGCCGGCGATCAGAAGACCGCAGCACTTGCACTGTACGGCATGGCGCAGGCGTTCAATAAGCTTGGCCAGGATGACGAAGCCCTCAAAAGCCTCCAGCGCTCGATTCAACTAAATCAGGTGCTGAAGAATGCCAAGGCCAGAAGCCTCGATTACTTGCTCATGGGCCGCATTCTGATGGGACAAAATCGCTTTCAGCCGGCACTGGAAGCCTTTCAGGAAGCCCTTAAAATCTTGCCGGAATCCGAGGATGCGGAGCGGCCGCGTTTGCACGAGGACATGGCTACGTGTCAGTTGCGGTTGAATCACTTTGCCGAGGCTGTGGGCGAATACAATCGTTTGATCGCGTTCTATGTAAAGAAAGGCAATGAGAAGGAGGCAGCGCGCATTCATGTCCTCACCGGAAATATGAAAGTTTCCCGGTCCGATTACCAGAACGCTAAGGCGAGCTTTCAAAAAGCTGAAGCTCTTTACCGCAAATTGAACCAACGCAAGGAATTGGGAGAAACCCTGTTCAGACTTGCATATGTGAATCAGCTCAATGGCGATCTGAAAGCCGCGCAGAAGGAGGTCAAAGAAGGCCAAAGTTTTCTCAGCGGTCAGACCGAAAGCGATTTCGACGCGCTTCCGCTCCTGGTGAACGGCCAGGTCGCGTTCAACCGAGGAGACATGGTGGCTGCGTTCAAGAGCGTCTCGGCTGCGCTCAATTCTTACAATCAGGCCGGGGATCGCATAATGGCCGCTCGCGCTCTGCTCGCCCTGGCCAGGATCGAGGAAGCGAGAGCTCGTTTCAGCGCGGCTCTGAGACTGGCAGGAACTGCACTGAACGACTTTCGAGCGCTCTCCGATCCCAGTGGGGAGTGTGCGGCCATCCTATTGGTCGGTGAAGTCTATTTCCAGCAGGGTTACGCCCAAAAAGCCCTGGAGTATGCGCAGGAATCCCTAGCGCTTGCCAAGAAGATCAACGACGCGACCCAGATGACTGAATCGCGCATTCTCTTGGCGGACATCCACTCAATCATGGGAGATGTGGATTTCGCTTGGAAGCTGCTTAAAGAGGCGGCTCAAGATTCCTCAGCAACCGTGAACCGCAGAACTAAAGCGCGGGTGAGGCTTGCCGTTGCCCGATTCCGTCTGGCCAGGGACGCGTCCGACCCGGTGCTCAAGACGGCCGAGGCAGCCCGAAAGCTCTTCGAGGAGACTGATGACACTCGCGGCATGGCCGATTGCGACCTGGTGATCGGACAGGTGCTGGAGCAGCGCGGTGAGCGTGAAAAGGGCCTTGCCATGTTCGAACAAGCCCTTCAAGCCTATCGCACAACGTGGGACCGGCTGGGCGAAGGCAAGGTTCTGACCGCGATCGGGGTTCACCACAAAAACGCGGGCGATTACGAGCAAGCTCTCAAGTATTTCGGCGAAGCGCAAGATCTTCTCCAAGGAATTCAGGATCGCCGGGGATATGCGGCAAATCTGGCTAATATCGGCAACATCCTCAAGCACAAGAACAGCATTCCCGAATCCGTGCGAAACTTGGAGCAGGCCCTTCAGGTTTATCGTGAGCTTTCCGACAAGAAAGGCGAAGCCGACATCCTCACCAATCTGGGAAATGTCCTCGCGGCGAGAGGGTCTCAAGCTGAGGCCCTAGACAAGCTTTCTACCGCGCTGGCTCGGCATCGTGAGATCCAGGATCTTCGCGGAGTGGCCACGGACCTTGCGAGCATAGGACGTGTGCATCTTGGCAAAGGTGAGTTGCAAACCGCAGCTTCCAGTTTGGAAGAGGCATGGAAGGTCAACCGACGGATCAGCAATCCCCGAGGGGATGTAGCAATCCTCTCGGAACTGGCAATGCTGGAGCGGGCCAAGCGGAACAGTGCTAAGGCAATGGAATTGTTGAAAAAGGCTCTCAAGCTTTCCCAGGAAATTGACGACTCCCGATCCGTCTCCGCGGTTCGCCTGAAGATGGCGACGGTGCTCCAGGAAGCCGGTCAATACGATCAGGCGCTCTCGCTGCTTGTGCAGACCTTGGAGATCATGAAGGCTCAGGGAGATCGCAAGGGAGAATTGTGGGCTCTTGGTGAACTTGGCATTACTCAGGCCAAAATGGGTGATTACGAGAGTGCTCTCACGCATCTCCGCCGAGCAACGGAATTGCGAACGGAGCTTGGTCTTCCCGCGTCCCTTGCTCGTGACCTCGATTTCCATCTGGGTGAGATCTACGAAGGCTTCAAGGACTACGAACAGGCCCTGGAGCATTACCAGAAATCCCTGTCCATGGCTCAGGTTGCCGGGACCAACAGCACGCTTGGCCGGGTTTATCACCGGATCGGCAGCGTCTACTACCAACTGGAAGAATATGCCAAGGCACAAGAGTCATTTGAGGATGCCCTTAGGGTCCATTCGGAGATCCGCAATGCCCACATGCAGCAGAGCGAACTGATCCAGCTCGGGGACATCCTCAGCAAGTTAGGGGACCCTGAGCAGGCGCTTAAGCGGCAAATGGAGGCGCTTGCCATCACCAAGAAGACCGGCGACGCCAGAGAAGAAACCCGAGTACTCACTCGCGTCGGCACGCTCAACCAGATGCTGGGACGCCCGCGGGTCGCCCTGGAATACTACAAGGAAGCAAAAGAGAAGCGCGCGAAGATCAAGGACAAACGAGGCGTAAACGAAAACCTGCTTCAGATCGCACTGGTGACCTCGACTCTTGGCTCCTTCGAGGAGGCGGTGGAGCACCTCAAGGAAGCCCTGGAAATATCCCAGTGCGCAGAAGACCGGGGAATGCTCTGGAAAGCCTATTTCATCATGGGCCGGGCGCTCCAGAGCAAGAAGCGTTACGGAGAGGCCCTCGAATCTTATCGCAAAGCCATAACCATTCTCGAGTCCACCGAAGCGGACATTGCTGAGGAATCGGATGAGGACAACTTCATCTTTGGTGGAAAACGAGCGCTGTTCGAGACCACGCTCAAGGTTTTGATGCAGCTAGCGCGCAAAGATCCGGAAGGCGCTTACGACAATCAAGCTCTGCGGATTGCAGAGCGGCTCAAGGCCGCGTCCTTCGAGAATACGCTTTCACGGATCAACGTGGAGAGCTTCTCGGATTTGCCCCACGAGCTGTTGATCCGGGAAAAGAGCCTCCGACTGACCCTCCGAACACTCGACAGCAAGCTGGTGACGGAGCTCTCCGCTTCGAATCCCGATCAAGGACAGATCAACAAGCTCCTTGAAGAGCGGAGGGCAAAAGAAAAGGCATTTAGAGAACTCAAAGACAGGCTCAACAAAGAGTTCCCCGCGTATGCCGGTCTGCGTTATCCGAGGCCGGTGTCTGTCCAGCAGCTCCAAAAAGAGACCATAGATCCCCACGAAGCAGTCATAGCGTTTATGGTGACTCGGAGTAACACCTACATCTTCGCAATGGACAAGACCCGGTTCCACACCTTTTCCATTGATTACTCCGAGAAAGACTTGGAACGAGACGTCAGCACGCTCATCAAACCTCTTCACCGGTCCGACACTCAGGCGAACTGGGACGTGTCTGTCGCCTATAGGCTCTACGATCGCCTGATACGCCCGGTGGAGTATTTCCTGGCAACCAAGAAGACCGTAACCGTAATTCCCCACGGTCCCCTGGTATCGCTCCCGTTTGAAATGCTCGTGTCCTCCAAAGAGCACGCAGGTAAACGCTTCTGGTCGCCCACGGACCAGCCGAGCTACTTGGTGGAGAAGTACGCGTTTTGCTACGCGCCTTCAGCGTCAGTGCTGTCGTGGCTCCGTACAAGGCAACGGGGAAGGGAGCCCGGCTGGAGCCTGGTAGCGTTTGGCGACGCAGTTTATCAGGATGCAGAGCACAAGAAGGAGTTGAACACCGGCGCAGACAGGCTCCTGGCCGCGTTCAACACCAAGTCCGAGACCGTGCGTAGCAGCAATTTGCGGCCGTTGCCCGGCGCGCGCAAAGAAATCTCCGAGATCGCACGGCTCATGGGAGGGCCGGTCCAGGTTTACCTGGGCGCTGAAGCCACGGAAAGTCTGTTCAAGAAGGCAGATCTCGGGCGGTACCGGTACGTGCATTTGGCTACTCACGGAGTTCTCCTCAGCGGTCTGAGCAAACTGTGGCAGCAGCCGGCTATTGTATTCTCTCTGTATGGTGACAAAGACAACGATGGCTTCCTGCAGCTTGGCGAAGTCTTCGGCCTCAAGCTCAACGCGGACCTGGTCGTGCTCTCTTCATGCCTCTCCCCAACGGATCAGGAGGCGGTCATAAATAACGGATTGGAAGGACTCGCACGAGCATTCCTCTTTGCCGGTGCGGATTCGGTGATTCTGAGCATGTGGCAGGCAAATGACGAGAGTACGGCCAACCTTTTTATCGAGATGTACAAAGGCCTGAAAGACGGCTCCAAGGCTGACGGTCTGCGACAGGCCAAGCTCAAGCTGCTCAAAGACAAAGCCACCAGCCATCCGTACTATTGGGCGCCTTTTGTCCTCGTGGGCAAATGGCAGGTCACAGTTCCCCCTCGCCCGGAAGAGGTTGATCCTTCGAACCTCAGATTCCAGGGGCTCTCTACCTGGAGGAAGTTGCTCAGCAGATAGGGAAAAAAGGCTAGGGCCTGCTCTCTGAATCACTTGCGTACAGGCCGCGGCCAGGAAGTTCGGCGGCCACCAGGTCTATAGTAAGTGTCAAGAATAATGTCCGATTGCGAAAAGGCACCCATCGGGCTTTGGTAGGTGCCGGCCTCCGTGCCGGCACATTTTTAGCAAACAAATAGCTCGGGCCGGCAGAGCCTGCCCCGGACTCGATCCGGGGGACGCCGGCCGCTACCGGTGTTTTCAGAGCGCGGGCGGTGCAAGAGACCGACCGTCGCGCCAATTGCTATGGGAGATTTCTCTTCACCAGCCAGCCTACTTTTGGCAAAGACTACACGCGAGACTTAATGCTATAGTGCCGGCCACCGAGAAAAGGAGGTCGGCCGGTTTCGTGGCAAAGCTCTTCGTCATCATGACATTGCTCCTCATGGCTATCCCCGCGTACGCCGCAGAGAAGAAGAACTGCGCGGCTATGCAAAAGGAGCTGAGCCGTCTCCGGACCGAGTACCACGAATACGCTTCAGGCTCGGACAAAGCGTCCGGCGAGATCTCTTTTGATAAGCTTTCCGAGATGCTCGACGAAATAATCAAGCTGAAGCAGGAAATGCGCGACACGGACTGCAAGATCCGGCCGAGAAAACAGGACATCAAGACAAAGCGATAGAAGGCTGCTGTGGCCGTGACGGCTTGCGAGCTAGTTGTCGAAATCGGAGAGAGCGATGGGCGAGGAAGATATCCTTACCGCGGCACAAGTGCTCCACGAAGCTCAGAGGGTGGTGGTTTTTACCGGCGCGGGGATCTCCACTGAATCGGGTATTCCCGACTTCCGATCCCCTGGCGGCATCTGGTCGCGGTACAACCAAGACGACCTGACCTACCAGAAATTCCGCTCCCACGAAAAGTACCGCAAGCTGTATTGGGAATACGATCGAGCCCGATACCCGGCGATGCGCGACGCGGAACCCAATGCAGCTCACCGCGCGGTAGTGGAAATCGAGAAGACAGGCAAACTAGCAGCTCTGATTACTCAGAACATAGACGGACTGCACCAGAAGGCGGGTAGCTCTCGCGAGAAGACTTTTGAGCTGCACGGCACGGTGAAGGAGGTCACGTGCCTCGATTGCCATCGTCGTTGGGATCGGGATGAGATCACCAGGAAGATGGAAGCGGACGGAATCGAAGTTCCCTACTGCGAGCACTGTGGCGGCCCGCTCAAATGCGCCACTATCGCGTTCGGTCAGTCTTTACCCGCGGACGTTCTGGAGCAGTCGTTTCTTCATGCACGAAACTGCGATCTTTTTCTCACTATTGGGTCGTCGCTGGTGGTACAGCCCGCGGCCATGCTCCCGATCGAGGCCAAGCGCAGCGGAGCGCGGCTTGTTCTGATAAACCTTTCCGAGACTCCTTACGACCGGATAATGGACGTGATCCTGCACGGCTTGGCCGGCCCCACAGTTGAAGCAGTTATGCAGGCGTTCCGGAAGCTGGAACAGGTTAAGGCCGGCGTCGTTCCAAGGGCATGAGGCCTTCAGGAGTAGGTCGAGTTGAGCCCAGCGAAACCCGACAAGTTGCTTCGGGCATGATGTCGGATTGAGTCCCGCGCAGAACGCGGGACTCAATCCGACCTACGGCTGGATTCCTGCTTCCGAAGGAATGACGTGAGGTTCCATCCGCGCGCTGGAAAGAAAGGTTCTCGCAATCCTTAGGGAGGACACGGAGAAGATTGCCCCTCTCTCCTCGTTTCCAAGGAGTGAAGGGGCAATCAGAAGAATGTCTTGTAACGGGGGGAGCTGATTCGGCGACGATTAACGTTTGGAGAACTGGAAGCTGGCCCGTGCTCCACGCTTTCCGTACTTCTTGCGCTCTTTGACCCGCGCGTCTCTAGTGAGGAAGCCCGCGGATTTCAGGACTGAGCGATAGGACGGGTCGATTTCCAGCAAAGCTTTGCTGATTCCATGCTTCAACGCGCCTGCCTGGCCCGAAAGGCCTCCGCCATGCACCGTTACCGATGCATCGAAGCGGCCGGCGGTCTGCGTGAGCTCAAAGGGCTGCAGGATGATCATGCGGGAAGTCTGCCGACCGAAATACTCGTCCACGGGACGCCCGTTAACCACTATCTTACCGTTTCCCGGCTTCAGCCTCACACGTGCTATGGCGCTTTTTCTCTTACCGGTCGCATAGAAGTATTGCTGTTCCATTCCGCTCTCCAGGATTAGAACCGATGAACTTGAGGCTGTTGAGCCTCATGGGGGTGCTGGTCGCCCGCGTAAACTTTGAGCTTCTTTAATTGCGCTCGACCGAGTGAGTTCTTGGGGAGCATTCCCCTGACGGCCAGCCAGAACATGCGTTCGGGCTTCTCCTTGATCATTTTTTCCGCCTTGGTGGACTTCAGGCCCCCAGGATAGAAGCTGTGTTGGTAGTAGGTCTTCTGCTGGAGCTTCCTTCCTGTGAGACGCACTTTGGCCGCGTTGATGACCACGACGAAGTCTCCGGAGTCCATGTGCGTTGCAAATTGGGGCTTATGTTTGCCCCTGAGCAATCGCGCGGCCTCGACCGCGACGCGGCCAAGAACCATGTCCTTGGCGTCAATGAGCAGCCATTTTCGATCCACTTCCCCTTGGCGCGGGGTCCAGGTCTTCATGAGACACCTCTTTGCATACGTAAACTTTGTTGTTTAGCAGCTTCCGGTGCTCATGTCAAGGTGCGCACAGCCTCAGATAGCAACTATTCAGTACGCGGCGGAGGCAACAAGCACAAGGCAGCAACCCTTCATTCCTGCGGAAGCAGGAATCCAGGTTCTTCAATATTTCCTGGACCCCGGCTTTCGCCGGGGTGACGACATTAGGCCGCGGGATTTCTCTTGAACCAACCTTGCCGGCCTCTTCCCCCTGAGAAACTGAAGGCTCACCTCAGAAATTCTCGTATAGCGACCGTTGCACGTGCGTAATCAGGTCGCGAATCATTTCAGATATGGCTCTACGCCTGTTGGTCAGCGTCTCTGACACAGTGTCCGAAACAAGGTACGTCAGAGATGAGGAAAGAGTCTTTTCCCACAGGATTTTCTTGTTGTCCGCGCGCTCCAAGTTGCACGCAATGCGCAGGGTACCGTTGCGTGTGAGTTCTTTCCCTTCTGCGGTGTACGCGGGTGGGGTCTCCTCGTACGAAGAGATGACCGTGTTGAGGATCACGTCTCCGCCGCTCCGGACCGGCTTGAGCCTGGTTCCGACGGCAAATTCCGTTCGGAGATCGTTGGTAAGTTCGGTTTCTATCCCGGTAATGGTTGTCTTGTTTATTGCGCTCCTTACCTCGATGGTCCGGATGTCACGAGGGAAGGGCGTGTCGTCAGGAGCGCCGCTGAATCGATAGCCACAGCCCCCCAGCGCCAGAAGGCCCACCAGTGCGGAACAAAGGAGCCTTTGCCTCGCGCGCCCCCACAGCAAGGACCTCCTCGGCATCTCTTCCAAAAGAATCATAGGTGCACCGGTCGCTTCCGGGTCGAATTTCAGCCGACGACCAGGTTCATAATCCTTCCCGGCACGTACACTGCTTTGCGCAGTGTCTTTCCTTCGACGAATTTCAGCACATTCGGCTCAGCCAGGGACTTTTCTCTCACCAGGCCCTCTGCCGCGTCCACAGGCACTCTGATCTCACCCCGTTTCTTGCCGTTGACCTGAACAACGATGAGCATCTCGTCTTCTGTCAGAAACTCCGGATCAAAGGCGGGCCAGGTAATCCGAACCATGCCCGGGTCTCCACCAAGGGCCTCCCAGAGTTCTTCCGCTACGTGAGGCACAAACGGCGAGAGCAGCACTGCGGTGGTTCGCAGAGCCTCCATCAGGGCTTCGGCTACGTCAGGCGCCTGGTCGGCCTCTTCGGACGTGACCTTCATCAATTCATTGGTCATTTCCATGATCGCAGCGATGGCAGTGTTGAAATGGAACCGGTTCTCGATATCTTCCGTAACTCTTTTGATGGTCCTATGGGTGACTCGCCTGACCGCACGGGCCCGTTCAGAGTACGAACCCTCGTGTGGCACGATTTTGCGGTCTTTGTGCTGCTGAACGAGGTTCCAGACACGATTGAGGAAGCGATACGCACCTTCCACGCCTTCTGCGGTCCAATCCAGATCGCGCTCCGGCGGAGACGCAAAAAGGCAGAAGAGCCTCACCGTGTCCGCGCCGTACCGATCTACCAGCTCCTCGGGATCCACCACGTTCCCTTTGGACTTGGACATCTTCGCGCCGTCCTTGATGACCATGCCCTGGGTGAGCAGATTGGTGAACGGTTCGTCGCTCTCTTTAATCTGCAAATCTCGCAGTACCTTGGTAAAGAACCGAGAGTAGAGCAGGTGCAGGATCGCGTGCTCGATCCCGCCGATGTACTGATCCACCGGCAGCCAGTATGCGACCGCTTCCTTGTCAATGATGCCTTTGTCGTAGCGCGGGCACGCGTACCTGTCGAAGTACCAGGAAGACTCCACAAAGGTGTCCATGGTGTCGGTTTCTCGGCGAGCAGGCTTCCTGCACTTCGGACAGGGTACGTTGACCCACCAATCCAAGTCCGGCAGCGGCGAACGCCCGCTTTCAGGGAACTCGATGTCAGTGGGAAGAACCACGGGCAAGGCGTCATCCGGAACCGGCACCGCTCCACAATCCGGGCAATGCACGATAGGGATGGGAGCGCCCCAGTATCTTTGCCGGGATATGCCCCAGTCTCTGATTCGGTAGTTTACGGTGGGGCCGCCTCTGCCCTCTGCTGCGAGCTTTTCCGAGATCCCTTTCATGGCCTGCACATTGGCCGTGCCGTTGAACTCACCGGAATTGACCAGCGTGCCCTGGTCCACGTACGCCTCGGTCATGATTTCAGGAGTGAGCTTCTCTCCATCGGGCTGGATGACTACCACGATGTCTAGACCGTATTTTTTGGCAAACTCGAAATCCCGCTGATCGTGGGCAGGGACTGCCATGACCGCGCCTGTTCCGTAATCGTACAGAACGAAATTCGCTACCCAGATGGGCATTTTGCGCGAGGTGAGCGGATTAACACAATACGCCCCGGTGAACACCCCTTCCTTTTCAGCTTCTTCGCCGGTTCGAGCATCCCAATCCTGAGTCAGCACTCGATTGACGAAGTCCCGCACCTTCTTTTCCTGCGGCGTGCCCTTCGACAACTGCAAACAGAGCGGATGTTCCGGCGCGAGGCTCATGAAGGTCGCGCCGTACAAGGTGTCGGGTCGGGTGGTGAAGACTTCGATAGCGGAATCGCCGTTGGCCATGGGGAAGAGGATACGAGCCCCCTCGCTGCGACCGATCCAGTTGCGTTGCATGGTGAGGACCCGTTCGGGCCAGCCGGTTAGTTTATCGCACCAGTCCAGTAGTTCCTGAGCGTACTGGGTGATCTTGAAGAACCAGCCCTCCTGTTCGCGCTGCACTACCGGGGTCCCACATCGCCAGCACGCGCCTGCTTCAACCTGTTCGTTGGCGAGCACTGTCGCGCACGGTTCGCAGTAGTTGACGATCGATTTCCTTCTGTACACGAGCCCCTTTTCCATCATTCTGATGAATAGCCACTGCTCCCACCGGTAATACTCAGGATGACACGTCGCAAGCTCGCGATCCCAATCGTATGAATAGCCCAGGCGTTTGAGCTGACGGCGCATCTCGCGGATGTTCTGCATGGTCCAGACCGCAGGATGCACCCCGTGCTTTATCGCGGCGTTCTCCGCAGGCATTCCGAACGCGTCCCAGCCCATGGGATGGATCACGTTGTAACCCCTCGTCATCTTGAAGCGAGCCACCACGTCGCCGATGCAATAGTTGCGCACATGGCCCATGTGCAAGCTGCCCGAGGGATAGGGGAACATCTCCAGCACGTAGTACTTCGGGAGGTTACGATCCACTTCAACTTTGAAGAGCTTTTCTCGCTCCCAGAATTCCTGCCACTTCTTTTCGACGGCTTCGGGATTGTATTTTTTTTCCATAGCTCCTCCGCCCGCCTGAGCGAGCGCGGCAATCGCTCTCTTCTAACACAGGGATTGAGGCTGTTCAACGGCTTTCGAGCTTGACGCTTATGCTCCGGCATTCTATGGTTATAAATTCGGGTTCGGCCACACGAACGGGCCATTGGCCCAAAAAAGCGAGAGCTCGTATACAAGCCCATCAAGGGCTCAACCTAGAGGCCGCAGCATGACGCAAGAATACTCTGTCAGTCCCGAAGGGGAACTCTTCCCGCTGCCGACCGAGGCGGATTACCGAACGGAATTCCAGCGACTGCAAAAGCTCGTCCAGGAACAACGAGACGACGGGCGCGAGATCGTGGTGGTGGTCGGCGTCGGTTTTGTAGGCGCAGTGATGGCCGCAGTGATCGCGGACTCCACCGACGCGTCAGGAAAACCGCTGAAGTTTGTCATTGGTATGCAACGCCCCAGTGTTCGCAGCTTCTGGAAGATCCCTTTGATCAATCGGGGCGTGGCGCCTATGAAGTCCGAAGATCCTGAAGTTCCCAGAATCATTAACCGGTGCGTGAACGAAAGGAAAAACCTCACTGCGTCATTTACGTACGAATCCCTAAGCCTTGCAGATGTCGTGGTCGTGGACGTTCAGTGCGACTTTATCAAAGAGAGCATTAACGATGCGGGCACGGGTTACGTGCAGATGAGGGACCTGGAAAAGGCCCTGGAAATCATCGGTGACACCATTCCACCGCACGCGCTGGTGCTCATCGAAACCACGGTCCCACCAGGAACCACCGAACAAGTCGCTTACCCGCTAATCAAGAAGGCTTTCCGAAAGCGAGGCATTGAGACCGAGCCCGTGTTGGCGCATAGCTACGAGCGGGTCATGCCCGGCCGGCAGTACGTGGACTCCATTCGCAAATTTTGGCGGGTCTGCAGCGGTATCAATCCGGAATCGCGCGAGCGAGTGGTGAAGTTCCTTTCGGAAATCATAGACGTGGAGCATTTCCCGCTGACTGTGCTCGATCGACCCATCGAGTCGGAGACCGCGAAGATCGTGGAAAACAGCTACCGCGCGACAACTTTGGCGTTCCTGAACGAGTGGAGCCTCTTCGCGGAACGCAACGGCGTGGACCTCGTGAAGGTGATCAACTGCATTAAAGTGCGACCCACCCATTCCAACATCATATTTCCAGGACCGGGAATTGGTGGATACTGCCTTCCCAAGGACGGCGCTCTGGCTGTCTGGGCATACAAGCATCTTATGGGTTTTGAAGACGACCTGTTCCAGATTACTCCCCAAGCCATCAATATTAACGACACCAGGGCGTTGCACGTTCCGGAGCTCGCGCGGGATGCGCTGCGAAACATGGGACGATACATCGCCGCGTCAAAGGTCGCGCTCCTGGGTGCGGCATATCGTGAGGACGTGGGAGATACGAGATATAGCGGCTCGGAGCTCATCGTTCGCCGACTGGTGGACATGGGCGCGGAAGTCAGTGTCCACGACCCGTATGTAGACAATTGGTGGGAATTCGAGGCCCAGGACACGTACCCGGCCCCAGGCAAGAGCCGCGCCCGCTTTTTCCGGCACCAGAGCAAGCTCAAATCGTTACGCATAGAACCCGACCTGAACAGCGCACTCCGCGACGCGGACGTGATCATATTCGCGGTAAAACATGAGCAATTCCTCGAATTGGTGCCGGATCAGGTGGTGGAAGCCGCGGGCGGACCAGTGGCCGTTATTGATTGCTTCGGCATCCTGGATGACAACAAGATCCGAAGATACTTCGAACTCGGATGCGAAGTGAAAGGGCTCGGCCGCGGTCATATCAATAGGCTGAAAAAGCTCTACAAAAAGGCGTAATCAACTGTCGTAGCTAGAGAGCTACAACGAGTCATGAAAGCCTTCGGCTTCGGCGAGCACTCCGGGGCTTCGCCTCGGAGATAGGCGGCAAGAGCGCATCGCTGCGCAATAATTTGGAGGGGAGACTCATCTCCCCTTGTATATTCCAGATAGAAGTACTTCTTGGACAAGAAGCGACTTCCTGGTAGAGCGACTGTGCGTGAGAGTTCCACCTGACTGGCTCTTCGCGAG